>CABPCG010000010.1 GCA_902405995.1 uncultured Collinsella sp. | reverse complement strand
TCCATCAGTTTGGCTTTGCTGTCCTTGATGTTGTTGGTGGCAAAGGCGAAGTAGACTTTTGGTAAACCCCCACAAATCTACTAAAGAGCCCCCGTCCGGATGTTTCTTCCGGGCGGGGGCTGGCGTTAGCGTATGGCTTTGTGAATCTTTAGGCCTCGTCGACGATCTTAAGGCCGCGCGTGTGGTCGATCTCGTTGAGGAGGTTAACGCGACGCTCGTGACGGCCGCCCTCAAACTCGGCGTCGAGCCACTCGTCGACGATCATCTTGGCGAGCTCGGAGCCCACGACGCGGGCGCCAAAGGCGAGCACGTTGGTGTTGTTGTGCATGCGCGAGAGCTTGGCGCTGAAGGGCTCGGAGCACACGACGGCGCGTACGCCCTCGACCTTGTTGGCAGCCAGGCTGATCCCGACGCCGGTACCGCAGATCAGGATACCCAGGTCGACGTCACCGTTGGCAACGGCCTTGCCCACCTTGTAACCGGCGATGGGGTAGTCGAAGCTCTCGGAGGTGTCGGTGCCAAAGTTCACGACCTCGCAGCCGCGCTCCTTCAGGTGCTCGGAAATGATGTTCTTGAGCTCGACGGCGGCGTGGTCGTTACCGATACCGATCTTCATGGATGGTTCCTCTCTGGTCTGTGCGGCGCAAATGCTAAAGGTGTTTACCGCGTTCGTCTGCATGATAGCGCGACTTTTGCGTAAACGCTCGAGCGTTTTTTGGTCAAACGCTTTAGCAGGCAACAAGACTGGCTTCTCATGAATGAATGCCGTCAGTTTGCGCTCGAGCGCCGTCTGCCGGAACTATGGTTGCGGTTTTTGATGCATTGTTATCAAATAAAAGAGCTAACTTTTATCGAGAGCCCAGTTCGTTATGTAAGCAGGAGATACCTATGCCTACCGATTCCCTTCGTGATGCCGCGTTTTGCGATGTTTTGAACCACGAGCTTGTCTGTGCGCTCGGCTGCACCGAGCCTATTGCCGTTGCCTATGCAGCGGCGCTGGCGAGCCAGACGCTCGGTTGCGAACCCGATCATATGGACGTTGCCTGCTCGGGCAACATCATCAAGAACGTTAAGAGCGTGACCGTGCCCAACTCGGGCGGTATGCACGGTATTGAAGCGGCAGCCGTGCTGGGTGCCGTGGGCGGTGACGCCAAGAGCGCGCTCGAGGTGCTCGAGAGCGTTAACGACGAAGATCGTGCTCGCGTGGCCGAGCTCCTCGCCGATGCCGGTTACTGCGGTGTATCGCTTGTCGAGGGTGTGCCCAACCTCTACATCAAGGTGACTGCCACGGCCGGGGGCCATACCGCGGTCGTCGAGATTACCGACCACCACACCAATGTCACGTGCCATACGCTCGACGGTATTCCGGTGTGCGGCAAGTCGGCGGGGGAGTGTGCCGCCTGCGCCGAGCGCGTGGTGGCCGAGCGGGCAGCAGATAATGCCGATACGCCCATGTCGATTGAGTCCATTGTCGACTTTATCGAGGACGGCGCCATTGAGGGCGCTCGCGCTGCCGTTGAGCGTCAGATCGAGCTGAACGGCGCGATCAGCGCCGAGGGTCTGGCGCACGCTTGGGGTGCCGAGGTTGGCCGTACGCTGCTGGGTGCTCGTGCCGATGACGTTGCCTGCCGTGCCCGTGCCCGTGCCGCCGCCGGGTCCGACGCCCGCATGAACGGCTGCGCGCTGCCGGTCGCCATTGTGTGTGGCTCGGGCAACCAGGGCATTACCTGCGCACTGCCCGTTATGGAGTATGCCGAGTACCTGCGCTGCGACCACGACCGCCTGGTGCGCGCCGTGATGCTGTCCGATCTCATTGCCGTGCATATCAAGAGCTATATCGGTGCGCTCTCGGCGTTTTGCGGTGCTATTTGCGCCGCGTGTGGCGCCGGCGCTGCGATTACCTGGCTGTGCGGTGGCACGCGCGAGCAAATCGGTGCGACGGTCTCCAATACGCTCGGAAACGTTGGCGGCATCGTGTGCGACGGCGCCAAGGCGAGCTGTGCCGCCAAGATCTCGGCTGCCGTCGATGCAGCGATTCTGGGCCATGATATGGCCATGCAGGGTCGCGGCTTCCGCGCCGGCGAGGGCCTGATCCAAGATACCGTTGAGCAGACAATCGCCAGTATGGGCTACGTAGGCCGTGTGGGCATGAAAGATACCGACGTCGAGATCCTCAACATTATGATCGGCAAAACCCAAGTGTGCTAGGACAGTTCGTTGGCTACTTGGTGTTCGTAGAAGGCTTCGATTACGGCGTTAAAGTCGCGGGCGAAGTCTTCCATGGTTCCGCGCCAGGTGGCTCGGCTGGGCTTGCCCTGGCCCACATAGGCGGTTTGGATGCCGCAATTGGGGGACGGGAAGTCGCGCTTGGGATCGTTGCCCACCATGAGGACCTCATGCGGCTCGAGTCCCATGACCTGCAGTTGCTCTAGATAGTAGGTGGCATCGGGCTTGCAGCGCGTGGCGTTGCCCATGTGCGTGACGAGCTCAAAGGGGGCGTCGGCCAGGTCGCCCCAACCCATGCGGCACTCGATGGCTCCCTGGGGAAAGCTGGGGTTGGTAAAGAGCGCGCAACGCAGCCCAGCGTCCTGTACGGCCTGGAGCGCGGCGTGCGCACCCGGCATGGCGTGGGCGTTGATGACATCGTCATTCTTGTACGGAAGAACTTCGCGGTCGTAGTAGGTAAACGCCTCGTAGATAAGTGGGTCCGAGAGGCAAATGCCGCATCGGCGCTCGACCTCTTCTTGGTAAAACTCAAGATTGGTGCGATTGTCCGTGCTGCTGCGGCGATTGGCGTTGAGGTCGACCAGGATGGTGCCGAGGCGTGCCATCGTGCCACCGCGGCTGCGGCGCCCGATATCCGCGAGCATCGAAGAGACATCCTTAAAATATCGAAGGATGAACGCGTTGAGGTTGATGCTAAGAAGCGTTTCGTCCATATCGAAAACGACTGCTTTGAGCACGCGGGCACCTTTCTCGAAAAATCGATCTAGAATCGTTGGCTCCGGATACTTTACCCCAAAGCCGAATGCCTGGCTGGTTATCGTCAAGTTGCGGAGACGTGTGTTCATAAGATTACGAAAAAGTCTCCACACGAGTAAAAAATCGCAGTTCACGCTTGAAATCGAACTCATTTCCCCGTAACCTATACGAACGTGATTGCATAAGCGTCACATTAGTATCTGTCGGCTCCCGAGTGTTCCTAAACGTTGTGTGCTTGTCGCACCCTTCTGTAGGTCCTAGCAATCGGGGCCCCGTAGTTCGAAAGGGGTCCACCTTTGAGTGAGATTCAGAACTCGTCCATTTTCTCTCTTGACGATGTCAACGAGGAGGAGATGAACAACCTCATCGACGGTACGATTACCGACTTTGATGAGGGCGATCTCGTTAACGGCACTGTCGTTAAGATCGAGCATGACGAGGTGCTCGTTGACATCGGATTCAAGTCCGAGGGCGTTATCCCGGTCCGCGAGCTGTCCATCCGCAAGGACGCTAACCCTGCAGACATCGTTGCACTCGGTGATCCCATCGAGGCTCTGGTTCTCCAGAAGGAGGACAAGGACGGTCGTCTGGTCCTGTCCAAGAAGCGTGCCGAGTACGAGCGTGCTTGGAACCGCATCGAGGAGAAGTTCAACTCCGGCGAGAACGTCGAGGGCGAGGTTATCGAGGTTGTCAAGGGCGGCCTGATCCTCGACATCGGCCTGCGTGGCTTCCTGCCCGCTTCCCTCGTCGACCTCCGTCGCGTCAAGGACCTCACCTCTTACATGGGCACCCGCATCGAGGCCCGCGTCATCGAGATGGACCGCAACCGCAACAACGTCGTCCTCTCCCGTCGCGTCGTGCTCGAGGAGTCCCGTAAGGCCGAGCGCTCCGAGATCCTGTCCAAGCTCAAGTCTGGCATGCGTCTCCAGGGCACCGTTTCCTCCATCGTCGACTTCGGCGCCTTCGTCGACCTCGGCGGTATCGACGGCCTCATCCACATCTCCGAGCTCTCCTGGAACCACGTCAACCATCCTTCCGAGGTTGTCAAGGTCGGCCAGGAGGTCGAGGTCGAGGTTCTCGACGTCGATCTCAACCGCGAGCGCATCTCCCTGGGTCTCAAGCAGACCACCGAGGATCCGTGGCGCGCACTGGTCAAGAAGTACCCCGTCGGCGCTATCGTCGAGGGCACTGTGACCAAGCTTGTCCCGTTTGGCGCTTTCGTCGACCTGGGCGAGGGCATCGAGGGCCTGGTGCACATCTCCGAGATGGCCAACAAGCACGTCGACCAGCCTTCTCAGGTTACCCACGTGGGCGACAAGGTTCAGGTCAAGGTCATGGAGATCGACCTCGACCGTCGTCGTATCTCCCTGTCCATGAAGTCCGCTGCTGAGACTCTGGGCGTCGAGATCGAGGTTACCCCGCTGCCTTCCGAGAAGAAGGACGAGGAGACTGACGCCGAGTAAATCGGTTTGACGATCACTTGTTTTAAGGGATCCGTCCGTAATGGACGGGTCCCTTTTTGCATTTGGCACCGAGATGAGCAATGCTGCCGGGCTGTCCACAGGCTATTGGATTGTCGGTGCATGAAAAAAGCCGACATCCCGCCTCGGGGAGGAGGCGGGAACGCACCGAGTAGACGGAGGGGTGCGGAGCGCGGTCGCGTCTCGACTGACGACGTTGCCCATCGACAGGACCATTGTAGCGCATGGCGGTTCTTGGTTTATCGTGTCGAGCGTTTGCGTTGTGCCATTGCCTGCGGTAACGGTGTGCTACACTCTTGCACTGCTGAGTGGGCCAGACGGTCGCGCGATGTGCTGCTTGCAGTACGCGTGAGGAAAGTCCGGGCTCCAGAGGGCGGGATGCCGGCTAACGGCCGGGCGGAGTGATCCGACGGAAAGCGCCGCAGAAAAGAAGACTCCCACCTGCGCCGCAAGGCGTAAAGGGAAAAGCTGAAACGGTGGTGTAAGAGACCACCAGCGTCGTGGCAACACGGCGGCTTGGCAAGCCCCATCCGGAGCAAGCGCGAATAGGAACGCTATGGGCCGGCCCGGTCCGCGTTCGGGTAGCGTGCGTGGAGCTGCATGGTAACGTGCAGACAAGATAAATGACCGTTCACGACAGAACCCGGCTTACAGGCCCACTTGGCATTTTTGTTACCCTGACAATCGGTACGGCCTTTGCCGTATTATTGAGGCTGTTTGTTGCCGCGCTTAGTTTTGTTGAGGGGCTTTGTTGGACAGCTATTTTACTCTGCAATCGAATATTGAGGTTTCGGGCGAGTTTGTGGACCGCAAGAGTCGGTTTATTGCCCAGCTGGTCCATATTGAGTCCGAGGACGAGGCGAATGCCTTTATCGAGATGGTTCGCAAGCGTCATTATGACGCTCGACACAATGTTCCCGCGTGGATTTTGGTCGATGGACGCGAGCGCCAGAGCGATGATGGTGAACCGAGCCGCACGAGTGGTATGCCGACGCTCGAGGTGCTGCGCGGTGCGGGGCTCAAAAATGTTTGCTGCGTAGTGACACGCTATTTTGGTGGCACGCTGTTGGGGCCTGGTGGTTTGGTGCGCGCCTATACCGCGGCGACGCAGGCGGCGGTGGCCGCGGTTCAGGAGGCCGGGCAGATCGTCGAGATGACGAGCGTCGTGCCGGTTGATGTGCATGTGGCCTATCCACAGTATGAGCAGGTGCTTCGCTTGGCGCAGGATTCGGGTGCCAAGGTTTCGGATACCGATTACGCGGATGCTGTGACACTTCACTTGGTGTTTAAAGCGGGGGAGCAAGAGCCGTTTTGCGCTAAGATGCGCGAGCTTATGGCGGGGCGCGAGGAGATTGAGGTCAGCGCTCCCGAGTTTGCTGAGTTCTAACGACGACGGCCGGCGTGCATTTGGATGAATCCCAAGCGCGCCGGCTGTCGTTTTATGTCGCTGCCGTTTACTCGGCGAGCTGCTTTAGTACATCGCAGGCGATTTCGACGGCATCGTCGATGCAACCGGGGCAGCTGCGGAGCGGACCCTTATCCGATCCGACGCCCTTGAGCGTGCCGCAGACGGTCGTCGTGTTCTTCTCGCCAAAACGTTTGGCGATCTCGCGCGACAGTTTGTAGGTCTGGCCCTTGGTCTTGGGGTTTTCCATGCCATCGCTCATTACAAAGCCCATGATGGCCACGGCGCCCGAGATGGCGCCGCAAGTTTCGGTCATGCCGCCCATGCCGGCGCCAAAGCCCTCGGTGAGGGTAAAGGCGACCTGGGGGTCGAGCCCGACGGCGGGCGCGAGCGTGCAGGCGACGGCCTGCGCGCAGTTAAAGCTGCGGGCGTGGTATTCGGCAGCCTGAGCCTGGCAGGTGGCAGTGTTGAGCTGAGTGGTATCAATCTGCTTCATCGGTGTCTCCTTGATTGCGGTGTACCCGCCTATGGTACCCTTGCTGGCGCATTCGCTTATCGAGACCGCAGTGCATATCTCATTGTTTTTCGCCATCGAACACTTTCTTAAGATTTGGGACAAATAAACCTGATTAATTTGTCCCATAACCTATCGGCGGGATGGGTTGAGAGGGGTGCGGGGTAGCGGTATCGTGAACCGAATAAAACGTAACCCAGGCAAGGGAGCAAGATATGAGCGAGCAGACTATCGGTACCACATGTGTTCAGGGCGGCTATCGCCCGGGCGACGCGGAGCCGCGCCAGGTGCCCATCTACCAGTCCACCACGTGGAAGTACGACACGTCCGAGCACATGGGCAAGTTGTTTGACCTGGAGGAGTCGGGCTACTTCTACAGCCGTCTGCAGAACCCTACGTGCGATTTGGTCGCCGCCAAGATCTGCGAGATGGAGGGCGGTACCGCTGCGATGCTCACGAGCTCGGGCATGGCTGCGAACTTCCTTGCGATCTTTAACGTTGCCGGTGCCGGCGATCACGTGGTCGCGAGCTCTGCCATCTACGGCGGTACCTATAACCTGCTCGCCCATACCATGGAGCGCATGGGTCTGACCTGTACGTTCGTTGCCCCCGACTGTACCGACGAGGAGCTCGAGGCGGCTTTTGAGCCCAATACCAAGCTCGTCTTTGGCGAGACGATCGCCAACCCCGCCCTTGCCGTGCTCGATATTGAGCGCTTTGCCAAGGCCGCGCATGACCACGGCGTGCCGCTGATGGTCGACAACACCTTCCCGACGCCCGTGATGTGCCGTCCCTTTGAGTGGGGCGCCGACATCGTTACGCACTCCACCACCAAGTACATGGATGGACATGCCGCCTACCTGGGCGGCGTGATCGTCGATCACGGTCAGTTTGACTGGATGGCCCATGCTGACAAGTTCTCGGGTCTCACCACGCCCGACGAGAGCTACCACGGCGTGACCTATGCCGAGAAATTCGGTCGCGAGGGCGCCTTCATTACCAAGGCCACCGCGCAGCTCATGCGCGACCTCGGCCCCATGCAGAACCCGCAGGCGGCGTTTTTCCTGAATAGCTCGCTCGAGAGCCTGCATGTGCGCATGCCGCGTCATTGCGAGAACGGCCTGGCCGTTGCCAAGTTCCTGCAGAGCCATCCCAAGGTGCGCTTCGTGAGCTATCCGGGCCTGGAGGGCGATAAGTACTATGACCTGGCTCAGAAGTACATGCCCAACGGTACTTGCGGCGTTGTGAGCTTTGGCTTTAACGGTGGTCGCGCGGCGGCCGAGACCTTTATGAAGAGCCTCAAGCTCGCCCAGATCGCCACGCATGTGGCCGACGCCCGCACTTGCTGCCTGCATCCCGCTAACGCTACGCATCGCCAGATGAACGATGAGGAGCTCATCGCCTGCGGCATCTCCGCCGACATGGTGCGCCTGTCGTGCGGCCTCGAGGACACGGCCGATCTGATTGCCGACCTTGAGCAGGCGCTCGAGCAGTGCTAGGCTAGCTCCGTTCAAGGTGCCGATGCTGGCAGAAAGCTTCGGTGACCTTTCGTTCCGATTCCGTAGGCGGGACCCCAATCGCGACTGTTCGCAGGCGATTGGGGCCCCGTTTTTGCGTTGCACCACTCGAAAGGATGGATATGGAGAAAACTGCAGAGCAGCTGCGCCGCGAGCGCATTGCCCTAGAGGGCGACACGCATGGCAAGAACAAATGGGCGATTCTGTTCACCGTGCTCATCATGACGTTTATGGTGTGTCTGGATTCGACCGTCGTGACCGTGGCGCTGCCCGTGATGCAAAAGGAGCTGGGCGTGGGCCTCGATCGCATTCAGCTGGTGAGCTCAGTGTATCTGCTTGCGACATGCGTGGCTATGTTGCCGTTTGGCCGTCTGGGCGACGTGCGCGGCAAGGTGAATGTGTTCCAGCTGGGTGTCATCGTCTTTTCGGTCGGTTCGCTGCTGTGCGGCCTTTCGGCCTCGCTCGAGGTTCTTATCCTGGCACGCATCGTTCAGGGCGTCGGTTGCGCGGCGGCCATGGCTAACAACATGGGTATCATCACCGAGTCGTTTCCGGCGCGCGAGCGCGGTCGTGCCATGGGTATTCTCGCGACCTTCGTGGCCCTCGGCATGATGTGCGGCCCCGTGCTGGGCGGCATGCTGGTGGCAAGCTTTCCCTGGGAGAGCATCTTCCTCATCAACCTGCCCATTGGCGTCATCTCGTTTATCGTGGGACTCTATACACTACCGCATGTTAAGCCGGAGGCCGGCGAGCGCCCCATGTCCCTGATTGAGGCTGCTCGTCGCTGCTTTGCAAATTCGGCCTTCACCATCAACCTTGCTTGCATGCTCATCGTGTTCGTTGGTATTGGCGCATCCGAGTTTATCCTGCCGTTCTATTTTCAGGACGCTCACGGCTTTGGTTCCGACATCTCTGGACTACTCTTTTTGGCGCTGCCGATGGTGAATGCCTTTATCGGCCCGCTTTCGGGTACGGTTTCGGACCGCGTTGGCTGCGAGGGCCCCACGGCAGTCGGCCTGGGTGTGTACGTGTGCGGTCTCTTTGCGGTAAGCACGCTCGACGAGCACGCTTCCATCCCTCTGATCGTGTGCTGTGTCGCATTTATGTCGCTTGGTACGTCGATTTTCCAAAGCCCCAATAACTCCCTGTATATGGGCTCGTCTCCGCGCGAAGCGCTCGGCTTTGCTGGCAGCCTGGGTAGCCTGGCGCGCTATGCGGGTATGGCAGTGGGCATTACGGTGGCATCGAATATCCTGTATGGGCAGATGAGCGTGGCGATGGGCGAGGCCGTAACCAGTTTCGTTGCAGGCCGTCCGGATGTATTCCTATTCGGTTTTCGCTCGGTGTTCTACGTGCTTATGGCTGTGGCCGCTGTGGGCTTTGCGCTCGCCATGGTGCGTTTGGTGAGGATGCGCGCCCGCCATTAGCGTGTTGGGAGGCTGCCTGCCACGTATTCGCGCCGTCTCAAAAAGACTGGTTTGTGGTGCGATGCGGCTTGTGGGACGGGCGGGGGTCGGTCCGTGGTAGACTATCGAACAACGTTTATTAATCGCGCGGTATCGTTGCCGCGAGAAGGGGTTGCGCCATGCAGGAGCTTGAGGATCGTATTCGCCATGACGGCATCGTAAAGGCCGGTAACGTCCTTAAGGTTGATGCCTTCCTCAACCACCAATGCGACGTTGAGCTGTTCGACCACATGGGCGCCGAGTGGGCCCGTCTGTTCAAGGATGTCGAGATCAACAAGATCCTGACGATTGAGGCTTCGGGCATTGGTATGGCTTGTATCGCGGCTCAGCATTTTGGCGGCGTGCCGGTGGTCTTTGCCAAGAAGGCGCAGTCCATCAACCTCGACGGCGAGCAGTATGCCACGACCATCTACTCCTTCACCAAGCAAAAGGAGTACCCGGTCATCGTTGGCAAGCGCTTCCTGTCCGAGGGCGACAAGGTCCTGATCATCGACGACTTCTTGGCCAACGGCTGCGCGCTCGAGGGTCTTATCAAGATCTGCGAGGCTGCAGGTGCCGACGTATCCGGCATTGGCATTGCGGTGGAGAAGGGCTTCCAAGGCGGTGGCGATAAGCTCCGCGAGCGCGGCTTCCGCGTTGAGAGCCTGGCCCGTATCGCCGATATGGACTGCGATACCGGCGAGATCACCTTCGCCTAAGTGCGAACACAAGCGGTTGGTATGCGATGTGACAAAGGGACTTTCCCTTTGTCACATTTTTTTTATGGGGGGTGTTGATATGGATGAGAACAAGATGGGATGGCGCGAGTATGCGCGCTATGCCGAGATGTCGGTCGAGGAGTTGGCACGCGACTGCGAGGTTCAGGTGTTTCGTGCGACGGGCCCGGGTGGCCAGGGTGTGAACACGACAGACTCTGCGGTGCGCATGAAACATGGGCCCACGGGAATTGTCGTGGCGGCGCGCGAGAGCCGTAGTCAGTTTCAGAATCGTGCGAGCTGTCTGCGCAAGCTGAGGGCAGAGCTTGAGCGTCGTGGCCGTCCGCCGCGCCGTCGCGTCAAGACCAAAGTGCCACAGCGATCGCGCCAGCGCAGGCTCAATGACAAGCACTTCAACGCCATTAAAAAGGCCAACCGTCGCAAGCCGGGCAGCGACGAGTAGCCGTTTGTCCCGCTGGCCTTGCTAGCGGGCGGGGTGCCAAACTTGGAGGGCGCTGCCGAGGACGTCAACCTCGATGCGCGAGGCGACAATGGGCTCGCCGTCGGCCTGGATGGGGTAATCGGGCTGCTCGAAGGTGAGCTCGGCATGGCGGCAGCGGCGCATACGAACCGGCGGCAACTTGGTGTGGTGGCCGTCCTTGGCCGAAAGAAACATAGGCAGGGCAACGGCGCGGGGGACGGGGCCGCAGGCGTAGCAGACATCGAGTATGCCGTCGCAGGGGTCGGCATCGGGGCAGATGCGATAGCCCGAGCCATAGGTGGGGCCCAGCTGAATCGCCATGATAATCGCCCGCACGCGCTCGGCGGGCGCGCCGTCAAAGCTGACTTTCATGGGGTAGTTGCGATAGCGTAGGCCAAACTGCTCAAGGCCCGAGAGGGTGTAGAGCGGAGCGCCCGTCAAGCCAGTCTGTTTGCGCAGCTCGGTGGTTCCCAGGCCGATGGCGGCGTCGATACCGACCGAAAGCGTCTGGTCATAATACTCGACCGTCGCCTCGCCGCTACCGCTTGCAGGGCTCCATGAGCGAATGCGCCCGATGTCCTGACGTTGCAGCTCGCAGGTGAGCAGCGCGCCAAAATCCTTGCCGGAGAAATCATCGATACCGAGCGTTTGGGCAAAATCGTTGCCGGAGCCCACGGGCAGGACGGCAAGGGCGGGGCGGGCGTCCTGCTTTTGCTTCATAAGCCCATTGACGACCTCGTGGATCACGCCGTCGCCGCCAAGAGCGATAACGGTGCGGTAGCCCTGGGCCTGTGCGGCAAGTTCCTTGGCATGCCCCATGCGCTCGGTCAGTACCAAGTCAAACTGGGATGAGCGCGCGGTCATGTCTAAAAAGCGCTGCAGGCGCTCAGCGACCTCGCGCGCCGCACCCGACTGGGCGGCTGGGTTGGCGATGATGAGCGTGCGACCAAAATCAGTTGCGTGCATGGGGCGACTCCCGGCGTATAACGTGACGGTGCGGTCGCGCTCGGGTCGAATTGCCCCCGATTGTGGCTGCACGGCGAATACTAACGTCTACTCTATCAGGTCGTTGTGGCGCTCGATAGCATCCGCTACCGTACCGCCCTCATCCACAATAAGCGAACGGCGCTTGGGTGAGATGATGCGCTGGGCGGGGTACACGCCGCGGTGTCCGCCGGTTAGGTAGCTGATAAAGGCCACGATGACAAAGAACCCGGCGGCTGTGCCGTGGAACAGGTCGATGGCCATCATGCAGGTGGTGATGGGCACGTTGAGGCCGGCGCAGAACACGCCGAGCATGCCGAGAGCCGCCAGAAAACTGGGGTCGAGCCCAGTAAGGCAACCGATCCAGCCACCGAGTGCCGCACCGATGCCAAACAGGGGCGTGACCTCGCCGCCTTGGAAGCCCGCGCCCAGGGTAAGCGCTGTGACGACCAACTTGATGACTGCGTCCGCCAGGGTGGTGTTGCCTGCAAATCCGGCGCCGGAAAGCCACGTGGAAAGGCCGGCGTAGTCCCAGGCGTCGAGGAGGGCATAGGCGGCCAAAACCACGAGTGCGCCTATAAGTGCGCGAATGAGGTAATTGGTGATAAAGCGACCGTACAGGTTCTTGACTGTTCGAACCGACCAGGCAAAGAGGCGTGCCGTCAGGCCGAAGATAATTGCGCTGATAACAACGATAACGACCGTTTTGGGCGTCATGTTGGGAACGTTGGCAATGACATTCGCTTCGTACTCGGTACCCAGGGCGAGTGATGTAAAGTAGCCGGTAAACGAGGCGACCAGGCAGTAGATGCCCGCGGTGTAGTCGATCTTGCCGATAAAGCACATCTCCATGCCAAAGAAAGCTCCGGCAAGGGGCGAACCGAATACGGCGCCAAAGGCCGACGAGATGCCGGCGAGCATGAGGTCGTGGTGGTCATGCTTTTTGAGGTGGGCGAGGTTCGAGATGTTGCTGGCGATGGTGCCGCCAATCTGCACCGCGGCTCCCTCGCGACCGGCCGATCCGCCCGTTAGGTGCGTGAGCGTGGAACAGACGAAGGTGAGGACGGCCATGCGCATATGGATGAGGCGTGTGCCCAGAGCGGAGTCGATGACCAGGTTGTTGCCACGCTTGGCGGCGAGGCCGTGGTTTTTGTACACCCATGCGGTGGCAACGCCCACAACGGGGAGCAGCGCGTAAATCCACTCATGGTGCTCGCGATAGTCGGTCGCGATATTCAGCGAGGCCAAAAACGCCCAAGCGGCAACGCCCATGGCGAGCGAGACGATAACTACGAGCACGAGCAGCTTGGCGCTCGCGAGTAGGTTGCGGGCGTTGCGGCGCGTGTCGGCAGCCAAGAGATGCTCGGAGCGGGTGAGCTGTTGCCTGCCTGCCATGATGACGTCGTTAAGGGAGAAAAGGCCGCCGTCGTCGAGCGGCTGGGAATGATCCTGCGCCTCGTTTGCGCTTTCGGGTTTGTCGGTAAAAGTCATACGTTCCTCATTTGGGTTGCAACACGAGCATTATAAAACGCGGTAAACGCGACGAGCCGGTGGGTTGGTTTTGGTTTTGTTTCGCGGCTTGCGGCCGACAGATGTATTTGCGGGTACAGGCCAAGTCGCGGTCGCGCGTCGAGGGATTATACTGAGAGAAACATAAAGAATCGGCGCTTTTGTTGCGCGCCGCAGCATGCTAGAGGTGTATATGGTTGAGAAACTCATTCCGTTGGAGGACGCGCAGGCGATCGTCTTGTCGCACGTGAATCGCACCGAAGTTGTCGAGATTCCCGTGTGGCAGGCCGCCGGTCTTCCCTTGGCAGAGGACGCGGTGGCCGATATCGACATTTCGCCGTTTGCCAACAGCGCTATGGACGGATATGCCGTGCGCTCGGCGGACTTGGCGCAGGCATCTGGCGAGGCGCCGGTGACGCTCGACGTTGTCGGACACGAGGCCGCGGGCCATGTCTTTGAGGGCGTGGTCGGCGTGGGCGAGACGGTCCGCATCATGACGGGCGCGCCGGTACCCGAAGGTGCCGATGCCGTGGTGAAATACGAGATCGTCGAGGTGCTTGACGGCGACGGCAACGAGGGCTCGCACGTGAGCTTCTCGGCGCCTGCCAAGGTAGGGGAGAACGTTCGCTCTGCCGCCGAGGAGGCCCATGTCGGCGATGTTGTGATGCACGCCGGCGAGGTTGTGGCCCCGGCCGGCGCAGGCCTGCTGGCGAGCGCCGGGTATGCGAGCGTGAAGGTGCATGCCGCGCCGCGTGTGGGCATTATCTCGCTGGGCACGGAGCTGGTCGCGCCGGGTGAGCTGCCGGCGCGCGGGCAGATTCGCGACTCCAACTCGTCGGCGTTGATGGCCGAGGCACTCGATGCCGGCGCCGAGCCGGTGTTCTTTGGCATCGCTCCCGATGATGAGCAGGCAATCGCCGAGCTCGTGCATCGCGCCGTGCAGGAGTGCGATTTTGTCATTACGAGCGGCGGTGCCTCGGCGGGCGATTACGACTATGTGACGGCGCTCGTCCGGCGCGAGGGCGAGGTGCTCTTCGACCGCATCTCGATGCGTCCCGGCAAAGCCATCACGTTTGGCCTGCTTGGGGGCAAGCCGTATTTGGGGCTTTCGGGCAATCCCGCGGCGGCGTATGTGGGCTTTGAGATGCTCGCCCGCCCCGCGATCCGCAAGATGCGCGGCTTTGCCGAGGGTACGCGTCCCGTGCAGCAGGCGACGCTCACGCACGGCGTGAAAAAGCGACAGCATCGCCGCTTCTTCGATCGCGCCACGGTTTTGCGCGACCCCGAGACCGGTGAGCTGTTGGTGACCGAGGCCAAGACGCAGAATTCGGCGCTGCTCGGCACGATGCAGCGGGCTAACTGCCTGTTGCGTGTTGACGAAGGACCGTGCGACCTCAAGGTGGGCGATGTCGTGGACATTGTTCGCGTCGACCTGCCTGAGGGCGCCGTGTTGTAGGAGGAATACTATGGAGCTGAAGATATCGATCGTGACGTGTTCGGACACGCGCGATCTTGCCCAGGATGAGGCCGGAGCCGCACTCGAGGAACTTATCGAGGCGCAGGGCTGGACGGTCGCCTCACATGTGGTTGTGCGCGACGACGTCAGCGAGATCGGTGATGCCATTGTGGAAGCCGCCGATGAGTGCCACGCCAATGTCGTGCTCACCTGCGGCGGCACGGGGCTTTCGATGCGCGATGTGACGCCCGAGGCGACGCGTGCCGTTTGCGAGCGCGATGTGCCGGGTATTGCAGAGGCGATCCGTGCCTACTCCATGACCAAGACGCACCGCGCTATGCTCTCGCGCGCTATTTGCATGCAACGAGGTCATACACTTGTCGTAAACTTTCCCGGTTCTACGAAGGCCGCCCGCGAAAGCTGGGAGGCCATAGCGGACCAGCTGGAGCATGCAGCCCAAATGACAGCGGGCGGCGGACATACCAACTAAGCGGTTTACCTGCGGCGGGGCGACCTGAACGGCTGCTCCGCCTATTATTTGCGCCCAAGGGGACGGCATTCTGTAGGCGTGCCTGAAACTATATTCTCAGACAAGAATAATTTCTCAGAATCATTATTCGCACCGAAGTATAATCTAATTACAGAATAAAGCCTGCGGCGAGGTGCCCGGGTGTATCGTTCGAAAGGGTTGAACATGTTCGATATGGTTTCTCGCCGCGGATTCGTCTCGCTCTCTGCTGTCGCCGCTGCCGGCCTTGGTCTTGCCGGCTGTTCGGGCAGCAAGACGTCCGAGCCGGCCGGATCAGATGCCGTTTCTGCTAAGGCATCTTCCAAGAAAGCTGTCGAGCTGCAGGTCTTTGCCGCCAACTCGCTCGAGAAGGCTCTGCCCGAGGTTCAGGAGCTTTACACCGAGCAGACCGGCACCACCTTTGCCGACACGCAGTTTAAGGCCTCCGGCGACCTCGTCGAGCAGATGCGTGCCGGCGCCACGGCCGATGTGCTCATCACCGCTTCCAAGGGCACCATGGATGACGCCGAAGCCGCCGAGCTCGTCGACACCGACACCCGTGAGGATATGTTCGTCAACGACCTTGTGATCATTCGCGCCGAGGGCTCCGATACCAAGGTCGAGGCCATCGCCGACGTTGCGAACCTGGACGGCAAGATCGCCATCGGCGACGCCAAGACCGTTCCCGCCGGCAAGTATGCTAACCAAGCGCTGGCTTCCGTGGGCCTCTACACCGGTACCGAGGGTGATGATGGCGAGTACGCACCCGAGATCGCCGGCAAGGTCGCACTGGCAGACAAAGTTGGTACCGCCGCCGCCTATGTGTCCACAGGCGACTGCGTGGCCGGTTTTGTCTACAGCTCTGACATCTTCCGCTACGACGGCATCGAGGAGGCCTTCGTGTGCCCCGAGGATTCGCACAAGCCCATCGTGTACCCGGGTGCCGTTGCCGAGAGCTCCGAGCACGCCGACGAGGCCAAGGCGTTCATCGACTTCTGTCTGACCAACAAGAAGGCGCAGAAGATTTGGGCTAAGTACGGCTTTGAGCTTTCCGAGTAGTGCGGCTTGGCGCGATAATTCCATCGTTTTGTGTTTCACTCCGTCCTTGTATTCGCTTGGAGCTTTTCGTGCTTAAAAGATTCCGCATGCTTGTCGCCTGTGCTTTGACCCTCGCGCTTTGCTGGGTGCCGGGATTTGCGGTTGCTGGGGACGCTGAGGACGGGGCCCAGGTTGCTGCGACCGCTCATGGGCTTTCCTATGGGATCGAGGGTTTTGAGCGGTTGGCCAAGGGGACCGCTCGTGCCATGGAGGGCCAGCCTGAGGGCTACCGGTTTCCCGTTGACGAGGACGTGGACCTTGTGGTGGCGCCCGCTGCCGATCGCGTTGTGGTGTGGATATCGCCCAAGGCAGTCGAGAAGTATGGATTGGATCCGCAGGACAACGAGTGCGTATCGGGTCTCAAGGCCCTTGTCTGTGAGCTCGACAGCGCAAACTGCATGGGAGGTGCGCAGCTAGGGGACGTGGATCTTCCTTGGTATGTCACGGCGGAAACAACGTTTGATGCCGGCGGGTATACCTATGGCTTTGATGCGCGTGGTGCGGATGGGGACCGCTATGTGGTGATTGCATCAGCCTCGGGTGATGCCAAGGGCGGCGCGCGTTGGCTTGATAGCGCTCAAATGGTAGAGGCGTCGTCTGTCGCGTTGCGGGATGAGCAGGGCCCCTTGACCTCTCTGGCTTCCTTTTTGGGCGACATCGACTATCGCCCGTTTTGGGTGTCCGTTAAAACGAGTGGCCTTGCCCTGCTGATCTCCTTTGCGCTGGGCCTGTTCGCCGCGTGGAAGACTATGGGTACCTCGAGTCGCATCAAGGGCCTGCTCGATTCGGTCTTTACGATTCCTATGGTGCTGCCGCCCACGGTTTGTGGCTTTCTGCTCCTCATGCTGTTTGGCCGCTCGACCGGGGTGGGCCAGTGGCTCATCGCGCATGGCATCTCGATTGTCTTTACGTGGCCGGCGGCGGTGATCTCTGCCGTGGTGGTGTCGTTCCCGCTCGTCTATCGTACGGCACTCGGAGCCTTCGAGAGCCTCGACACGCAGATGCTCGACGCCGCGCGAACCTTGGGATGGTCCGAGTGTCGCATCTTTACCAAGCTCATGATGCCGCTCGGCTGGCCCTCGATTGCCGCCGGCACGGTGCTCGCCTTTGCCCGCGCGATGGGAGAGTTTGGCTGCACCCTGTTCTTTGCGGGCAACTACGCCGGTATTACGCAGACCATTCCCATCGCCATCTACTTTGAGTGGATGGGCGGCAACACCTCGGTGGCCCTCTTTTGGGTCGTCGTCGTGATCGTGTTTAGTTTCCTGGTAATCCTGTTCATCAACATGTACACGGCGCATTCGCAAAAGTATCGCGAGCGTGGTCTCTCCCGTGCGGAGCGCAAGCAGGCCAAGCGGCTGGGCAGCCAGACCGATTCGCTCGACCCGGTCGGCGGCGATGCCTTGCGCATCGATCGCGAGGCGCTGGCCGAGCTTATGCGCGACGACGCAGCACCGCAGGGAGGTCGATAAGCTATGTCGCTCGTTTTGGAAATCAAAAAACGCTATCCCGGGTTTATGCTCGACATGCAGCTTGAGGCCGGCGAGGAGCGTGTGGCGCTGCTGGGCGCCTCGGGCTGTGGCAAGAGCTGCACGCTGCGCTGCATTGCCGGTGTGGAGACGCCCGACGAGGGAAAGATCGTCGTCAACGGCGTGACCTTCTTTGACTCTGCGGCGGGCATCAACCTTTCGCCCCAGGAGCGAAAAAGCGCCCTGATGTTTCAAAACTATCAGCTGTTCCCTAATATGACGGTGGCCGATAACGTGTGCGCCGGCGTTGAGGGTGCAGGTGACGCCGCAGCGCGCAGGCAACTTGCCGAGCGCTACCTGGGCATCTTTGGACTGGCCGACTTTGCCGACCGTTATCCCGCGCGCCTCTCGGGCGGCCAGCAGCAGCGTGTGGCGCTTGCTCGCATGGTGGCGGCACACCCGGGCATTTTTATGTTCGACGAGCCCATGAGCGCGCTCGACGCGTATCTCAAGAGCGCGCTTGAGCAGAACATGCTCGACCTGTTCGACGTCTGTAACCGTACCGTGCTCTACGTGAGCCACGATATTGACGAGGCATGCCGCCTGTGCGAGCGCATTTGCGTGATGCACGACGGGCATGTTGAGGAGATCGGCTCTGTCGAGGACGTGGTCCGCCGCCCGCAGACGTTGGCGGCACTGCGCCTGACGGGCTGCAAGAACACGAGCCGTGCGCGCAAGATCGGCGACGAAGAGGTTGAGGCCCTCGACTGGGGCATGACCTTTAACGTGGGACGCGAGGTTCCCGATGATGTGGCGTACCTGGGGATTCGCGCAAGTTACTTCCATGTTGACAATCGTGCCGAGCGGGGCCGCAACAGCTACGATTTGCACGTGGCCCGTGTGAGTGATTCGCGTTTTGAGCGGCTGGTGCTGTTGGACGTGCCACGTGTTGATGCACCCACGCGTCTGCAGTGGAAGGTCAACAAGGTGAGCGTGTCTGTAGAGGAGTTGGCGCAGGCGGGGGAGACCTTGCGCATGCATTTTGATGCGAGCAGGATTCATTTGGTTTGTCGATAGCGCCGGGTAATGCCGTCGGGGATATAAGCCTCGGCGGCTTTGTTTTTGCCGTTCGTCGAATGAGAGATGACAAACTCTTATCAATCAGGATAATAATTTATTAAAGGCGGCACACGACGCTGTCGTACGAATGTCAACGGTGTTCGCATGGTCGATGACCGTTGATATAGTTGACCTCAACTTGTAAAGGAGGGTGCGCACATGCCGCAGACGACATACATTTGCCGCGTTGCCGCGCGTGCCCTATATATCGCTCGGAGCCGCATATGAGCAGGTATGTTCACGGCTCCGGGAGAGACGACGCACAACTAAATAGTCAACCGCAAAGCAGGTTCCCCAAAATTCCGGGTTTGAGCACGGCAGGGCAATCGCCGCCCGTCGTGCATCGATACCGCTGTTATCCGTTTTTGGTTCGAGAGGGGAACCGCCATGGCTGAAGAATTCGATTTCCATCCGATGTGGGAGAGCCTCGGCATGAATCTTGCCGACCACGATATGCTGCTGGGCGCCGTGGGCCAGATGTACGGCGACATGTTCCTGACGCAGAACAATCGCCCCAAGTCCACGTCCTACCTGGACTTTGTGGCCACCAACATCCATAGTGGCCGCATTAAGGAGATGCTCGACAAGAAGGAGGCTGGCGAGGCCACCAAGATCGTGGGCTCGTTCTGCGTCTACGTGCCCGAGGAGATCGTGCTTGCCTGTGACGGCATTCCCGTTGGTCTGTGCTCGGGTGCCGATTGGGCAACGGACAAGGTCGAGGAGCACTTGCCGCGCAACACTTGTCCGCTTATCAAGAGCTTTGCCGGATTTAAGCTGGGCGAGGTCTGCCCCTACATTGAGTCGAGTGACTTGGTGGTAGGCGAGAACACCTGCGATGGCAAGAAGAAAGCCTACGAGTTTTTTGCCACGCAAAAGAACATGTACGTCATGGATATTCCCAACGTACACGACGAGTCGACGCTCGTGACCTGGAAGGCCGAGGTCAAGAAGCTCGCCGCCAAGATCGAGGAAGAGTGCGGCGTCACGATTACGCCTGAGCGTCTGAAGGCCGCCATCCGCGCCGTCAATGAGAAGCGTCGCGCCCTGCAGCGCCTCGCTGCCACGCGCGCTGCCGACCCTGCGCCCATCAGCGGTCTTGACAGCCTGCTGACCGTTCAGGCCGCCTTTATGGACGACACGCCACGTCTGACTGGAGCCATTAACGATATGGCGGCTGAGTGCGAGCAGCGTGTCGAGACCGGCGAGGGCGTGGCGCCCAAGGGGACCAAGCGCATTCTGTACACCGGCACGCCCATGGCCGTGCCCAACTGGAAGCTGTTCAACCTCATCGAGAAAGCCGGCGGCGTTGTGGTAGGCGAGGAGTCCTGCACGGGCTCGCGCTACTACAGGGACCTGGTCGACGAGTCCGGTGAGACGGTGGACGAGATGCTCGATGCCATCGCCGAGCGCTACTTTAAGATCAACTGCGCCGTCTTTACGCCCAACGACCAGCGTATGAAGGACATTGTCCAGATGGCCAAGGACCTGCATGCCGACGGCATCGTGGACGTGGCGCTGCAGTTCTGCACGCTCTATGAGATGGAGTCCTTCCAGGTCGAGAAGGCCGCCGAGGAAGCCGACATTCCGTTTATGCACATCACGACCGACTACGCCGGGGAGGACGCCGGTCAGCTCCAGACCCGCATCGAGGCCTTCCTCGAGACGATTTAGCCGCCCCTGCGTTAAGTCGTGCCGCCGGGTGTTCCTATCCACGCGATAGGGATTTCTCTGCTGCCATGCCGGTCGGTGTCCGGATGCACCGCAGGGCGCCGATCGGCTTCGCATAGCTGCCGGGGCGGGGATTTTCTCCGTCCCGGCAGATTCTGTCCGTTTGTTCAGACACGAAAGGAACTCAATGAACAACAACCTTTTCAAGGCGGGCGTTTCCCGTCGCGGTTTTCTGACCGGCTCCGCTGCCCTGTGCGTCATGGCGGGCCTCGGCCTCACCGGCTGCGGCGGTTCGGGCGCCGAGAACGGTAGCGCCGCTGCCTCCGGCCAGGATGTGGAGTATCGCGACGAGCTGCAAATCGCGCTCCCGGCGAGCCCAGACGGTCTCGATCCGCACACCACGTCGTCGCTTGTGACCATGGACATCATCTGCAACGTCGTCGAGCCGCTCTTCGGCCTCGATAGCGACTACGAGCCCCGGCCCGTGCTGGCCAAGGGCTATGAGGTCTCCGACGACGGCCTGACCTACACCATCAAGCTGCGCGAGGGCGTCACCTTCCACAACGGCAAGGAGTTTGGCTCCGAGGACGTCGTGGCCTCAATGAACCGCTGGCTCACCGTCAACGACCGCGCCGCGAGCCTGCTGCCCGGCGCCACCTTCGCCGCCTCGGGCGACCACGAGGTCACCTGCACGCTGACCGAGCCCGCCATCGACTTTCTGATCATCCTGGGCAACCACTCCCAGTATCCGGGTATCTTCCCTTCCGAGGTCATCGAGGCCGCGGGCGATACCGGCGTGACCGAGTACGTGGGTACCGGTGCCTACAAGTTAGTGGAGTGGAAGCAGGACCAGTACATCCATCTCACCCGCTACGAGGACTATGTCGCCGCCCACGGTAAGGCTTCGGGCTACACCGGCAAGGTCTCCGCGCCCACCAAGGACATCTACTATCAGTTCGTGACCGAGGCCTCCACGCGCGTGAGCGGGTTTGAGACCGGCGAGTACGATATCGCTGGCGAGATCCCCACCGAGAACTACCACGACTTCGACGGCAACGACGACGTCAAGCTCTACACCCATAACGCCGGCGTTCTGACCGCCTTCCTCAACATGAACGAGGGCATCTTCGCCGACGAGGAGATCCGCAAGTGCGCCCTCATGGCTATCGACTGCGAGGCGGCCGCTCTTGCCGCCTATGGCGAGAAGGAACTCTTCAACATCGATCCCAACCTTGGCAACCCCGAGAACACTCAGTGGGCGACTGACGCGGGCAAGAAGTACTTCAACCAGGCCGACGCCAAGGCTGCCAAGAAGGCCCTGGCCAAGACCTCCTATGCCGGTGAGACGGTCAAGCTGCTGACCACCCCCGACTACAAGGATATGTACAACGCCACCGTCGCGCTGCAGGAGCAGCTCGAGAAGGCCGGCTTCACCGCCGAGGTCGACAGCTACGAGTTCGCGACCTTCATGGACATCCGCTCCAGCAAGCCCGAGCAGTGGGACCTCTTTGTGGCCTCCACCAACTACAAGCCCATCCCGGCCCAGTCCCTCTCGGTTTCCAAGGCCTTCTATGGCTTGTCCGACGAGAAGGCGCTTAAGCTCGTGGCCGAGACCCGCACCGCCAAGGACACCGACGCCGCGGCCAAGAAGTGGGCCGAGGCTCAGGAGCGCCTCTATGAGATCGCCGTCATCGAGCCGCTTTGCCACTACGCTTCCATCACGGGCACCCAGGCAGACGTCGAGGACGTCGAGGTGCTCGACGGCGCCATCATCTGGAACGCCAAGCGTCCGGAGTAATGCAATAGATGGTGTGGCGGCTGGAGGGGTCTGGTCCCCTGTGGCCGCCACGCCCTGTCCACGTTCAGAGGGGAAATAGACGCCTCGCATGTTGAAGTACACGCTCAAACGTATAGGCGCGATGGTTCCGGTGATGCTCATCATCTCGGTCGTCGTGTTTTTGATTATCTATCTCACACCGGGTGACCCGGCCTCTTCGATGCTCGGCATGGAGGCTACGGCCGACCAGATCGAGCGCGTCAACGATAGCTTGGGACTCAACGAGCCGCTGCCGCAGCGCTACGTTGAGTGGATGGGCGGCGTGTTTACCGGCGACCTGGGCGATTCGTATTTTATGCGCCAGCCCGTCACGCAGGCGATCGCCGAGCACTTTGGCCCCACGCTATCGCTCGCGCTTCTGGCACAGCTCATCGCGCTGCTGATTGCACTGCCCTGCGGCGTCGTCGCTGCCCTCAAACATGGGTCGCGCACCGACGCGGTCTTGCGTGTCGTTGCTCTTTTGGGCGTGGCGATACCCGGCTTTTTGATGGCGCTCATGCTTATGTGGCTGTTTGCCGTCACGTTGCGTGTGTTCCCGGTGGCCGGCTATGCGCCGCTATCGAAGGGCTGGTTCAGCCATTTACGCTATCTTGCGTTGCCGGCTATATCGCTTGGATGCGTTCAGGCCGCGCTGCTCATGCGCATGACGCGTGCGAGCGTGATCGAGGCCATGCAGCTCGACTGCGTCAAGACGGCGCGTGCCAAGGGCGTCTCCGAGGTTCGCGTGGTACTGTCCCATGCCCTGCGCAACGCAGCGCTGCCGATTCTCACCTCGATCGGCTATTCTTTTGGCACCCTGATTACGGGTGCCGTGGTGACTGAGGCCATTTTTAACATCCCCGGTTTGGGCCAGCTGGTCACGAGCTCTATCGAGCGTCGCGACTATCCGGTGATTCAGGGTGTGCTGCTGGTCATCGCCTTGTTGAACTCGGTGATCAATCTGGCTGTCGACCTTGCCTACGGCGCTTTTGACCCGCGCGCTCGCAAATGGGGCGATGCATGATGACAAACTTTAAGAAGGCTCTTGCCAACAAGGGGTTTGTGGTCGGCGGCTGCATTTTCCTGGCGATTGCGCTGATCGCGCTTGTCGGTCCGCTGGTGCGGACGGTTAATCCCAATGCGCAGGAGATGACGTTGCGACTTTCGGCACCTTCGCCCGCGCATCCCTTTGGCTGCGATGACTTTGGTCGCGACCTACTTGCCCGCGTCATCGCGGGCGCGCGCGTGTCGCTTGGCGTCGGCATTGCCGTCACGCTTGCGACGAGTGCGCTCGGCTTGGTGATCGGCGCCTATGCGTGTTACAACGAGAGGCTCGATCATATTCTCATGCGCATCTGCGACGGCCTTATGTCCATTCCGGGCGTGCTTTTGGCTATCGCACTCATGGCCATGATGGGCGCCTCGGTCTGGAACGTCATCATCGCGCTCTCCATCGTCTATTCGCCCAGCATGGCGCGCATCGTGCGCTCGCGTGCGATGGTGGTCAAGGAGGAACCCTTTGTGGAGGCCCTGCGCGTGCAGGGCGCCTCGACCGCGCGCATCGTGTGGCTGCATATCGTGCCCAACGTTATGGCGCCCTTCCTGGTGCAGGCGACCTTCGTCTTTGCCGAGGCCGTGCTCTCGGAGGCCGCCCTCTCGTTTCTGGGCCTGGGTATCAAGGCGCCCGACGCCAGCTGGGGAAACATCCTGCAGGCGGGCAAGAACGTGATGCGCAAAGCCTGGTGGATGATCTTCTTCCCGGCAGTAGCCATCATCGCGAGCGTGCTTTCGCTCAATCTGGCCGGCGACGGTCTGCGCGACGCCCTCGATCCCAAGGCGAAGGAGGAGTAGCCCATGGCTCAGCATCTTTTGGACGTGCGCGACCTCTGCATCTCGTTTGTGGGCCGCGATGGCAACGCGCTGGAAGCCGTCAACAAACTCAACCTACATATCGATGCCGGCGAGATCGTTGGTGTTGTTGGCGAGTCCGGCTGCGGTAAGTCGGTGTTTGCCCAGAGTGTCATGCGCCTATTGGAGCATGAACAGAAGATGGCCTATGAGGGCCAGATTGTGTTTGATGGTGAGGACCTGCTGGCGCGTCCGCTCAAGACGATGCGCAAGGTGCGCGGCTGCGACATCGCCATGATTTTCCAGGACCCTTTGAGCTCGCTTAACCCAGTCATGACGGTCGGGGCCCAGGTCGTCGAGGCCGTGCGGGCCCACCGTAAGGTGAGCCGACGCGAAGCCCGCAACGAGGCTCTATCGCTGTTGGAGCGCGTGGGAATTCGAGATATCGCGGCCCGCTTCGACATGTATCCGAGTGATTTTAGCGGCGGTATGCGCCAGCGCGTGATGATTGCCATGGCGCTTGCCGGTCATCCGCGACTGCTGATTGCCGATGAGCCCACCACGGCACTCGACACGACGACTCAAAAACAGATTTTGGATCTTCTGCGCGACCTTAACAGTTCCGAGGGCATGGCGGTGCTTTTTATCAGCCATGATTTGGGTGTCGTCACGAGCATCTGCTCGCGCGTGCATGTTATGTATCTGGGTCAAATCGTAGAAGAGATCGACGCCTGCGGCCTTATGGAGCGCCCGAGCCACCCGTATGCCCAGGGGCTCATCGCGAGCATTCCGCCGCTCGAAGGCGAGCGAGTTGACACGCTGGCGGATATTCCGGGCACAGTGCCGCCGCTTACGGCAATACCCTGTGGATGCCGCTTTGCGCCTCGTTGCGCCCGGGCGGACGAGCGTTGCCGCGCGCAGGAGCCTCCGCTGGTTGCCGTGAATGCGTGCGACCGGTCTAAATGCTGGCTTGTCGAGAAAGGGGAGTGCCATGGCTGTTGATAGCGAAGCCCTGCTTAGGGTCTCACATCTGACTAAAACGTATACCATGCCGGGCTCAGGTTTTAAGCGTCAGATCTTTACCGCCGTGGACAATCTGTCGTTTGAGATCGCGCCGGGTGAGGTCTATGGCCTGGTTGGCGAATCCGGATCGGGCAAGTCGACGACTGGACGCCTGATCTGTGGTCTCGAGCGTGCGGATTCCGGCTCGATTGTCTATTGCGGGCACGACCTCGCCACGATGTCGGAGCGCGAACGCAAGCCGTTTCGCCGCGAGATCCAGCTGGTATTCCAGGATAGCTCTACGGCTTTTGACCCGCGCAACCGTGTCGGCCGCATTTTGGAGGAGCCGCTGATTATCGCCGGCGTGCGCGATGCGGATGAGCGCCATGGGCGCGCGCTCTCGGCCCTGGCCTCGGTCGGTCTTCTGGCAGAGCATTATGACCGCTATCCGCATGACCTTTCGGGGGGACAGCGTCAGCGACTCAATCTGGCACGGGCGCTTATTTGCGAGCCGCGCCTTGTGGTATGCGACGAGCCAGTCTCGGCGCTTGACGTGTCCGTTCAGGCCCAAGTGCTCAACTTGCTTCGCGACCTGCAGCGCACGACGGGCGTGGCGCTGCTGTTTATCACGCATGATATGCGTGTGGTTCGGCATATGTCCGACCGGATTGGCGTGCTCTACCACGGTCGTCTTGTCGAGGAAGGCGCGGCCGAGGACGTGATCGCGCACCCGAGCGATCCGTATACGCAGGAGCTTATCGACGCTATTCCCTAGAGGATGCTTCCTTTTGGGTATGGCGTTGATTTGTTGTTTAATTGTCGGTATATCGGTGCAAGAGAGGGGAACTACTATGGCCGATATCGAGGAACAGCCGTTGCCGCGCACGTTTGAGGAGTTCAACGAGCAACGCAAAGCGGCGTTTATTCGCGTCAAGGATTATAAGCAGGCGGGTAATCGCCTGGTCGGCTTTTTGTGCAGCTATACGCCGCTCGAGATTATCGATGCCGCGGGGGCTGCGAGCGTGGCTCTGTGCGGTACGTCCGATGAGGTGATTCCCGAGGCCGAGAAGGTGCTGCCGGCAAACCTGTGCCCGCTCATCAAGTCGACCTACGGTTTTGCCTACTCGCAAAAGTGCCCGTTTACGTACTTTAGCGACATGATCATCGGCGAGACCACCTGCGACGGCAAGAAGAAGATGTACGAGCTACTCAACGAGCTTAAGCGCACGCACATTCTGCATCTTCCGCAGGGTCGCGACCGCGCCTACGAGCGTGAAGGCTGGTACGAGGAGTGCCGCCTGCTCAAGGAGGAGCTCGAGGGCTTCTACGGCATCACGATTACCGACGATGACCTGCGTGCTGCCGTCCGACGCCGCAACCGTCTGCGTGCGGCGCAACTCGAGATGTTTGCCCTCCAGGCCAACCAGCCGGCGGCCATGAGCGGCGTCGACCTGATGAGCACTATGTTTGCCGGTACGTTCAGCTTTGATATCGAGGCCTATACGCAGCAGCTGGAGCAAAAGGTCGCCAAGCTGCGCGAGGCCTACGACGCGGGCGAGCGCCCGGTCGCGGCGGATGCCAAGCGCATTCTGATCACCGGCTGCCCGGTGGGCGGCGTGATTAACAAGATCGGTCGCACCATCGAGTCCAACGGCGGTGTGGTCGTGTGCATGGACGACTGCTCGGGCGAGCGCACGGCGGCCATGATGATCGACCCGGAGGCTCCCGACATCCTGCGCGCCATCGCCGACCGCTACCTGGATATCAACTGCTCGGTCATGACGCCCAACGACGGTCGTATGGAAAACACGCTGGCCATGTGCGAGAAGTATCACGTCGATGGCGTGGTGGAGAGCGTGCTGCAGGCCTGCCACACCTTTAACGTGGAGAGTGCGCGCATGCAGGAGGTTGTCGAGGGTGCGGGTATTCCGTATATGAAGATCGAGACCGACTACAGCAACGGCGACATGGGCCAGATCGAGACGCGCATCGCCGCCTTCATCGAAACCCTGTAGGACAAATGCGGCAAAGGGATAGCTGCTTTGCCGCATAGAAGGAGGATGCCGTGGTTGGCATTGGTATCGACATAGGCTCGACGGCCGCGAAGGCTGCGGTGTTGGAGACGGACAGCGCCATTGCGTTGACCTGCGTCATGCCGACGGGGTATTCGTCGGTCGATGCGGCCGAGCGCCTACGCGGTGAGCTCGCCGCAGCCGGCTATGACGTGACGGGCGACGATGTTCGCGTGGTCGCGACTGGCTACGGCCGTGTCGCCGTGCCCTATGCGCACAAGGTCGTGACCGAGATCACCTGCCACGGCACCGGTGCCGTGCGCCTGTTTGGCGACCATGGCACGGTGATTGACGTGGGCGGCCAGGACACCAAAGTCATTCAGCTTAAGGGCGGCCGCGTGGCCAAGTTCGCCATGAACGACAAGTGCGCCGCCGGCACGGGGCGCTTTCTGGAGATCATGGCCGACCGCCTGGGCATTACCCAGCAGCAGATGGCAGACCTCGCCCGCACCGGCGAGCCTACCAAGATTTCCAGCATGTGCACCGTGTTTGCCGAAAGCGAGGTTATCAGCCTGATCGGTCGCGGTGAGCCGCGCGAGAACATTGCGCGTGGCGTGATCGACAGCGTGGTCTCGCGCGTGGCGACCATGGCCGGGCAGGCCGCGGGCGCCCCGTACTACCTGACCGGTGGTCTGTGCGAGAACGCCTTCGTAGTGGAGCGGTTGGGCGAGCTACTGGGGTCGCCGGTGACCACCTCGCCCCAGGCTCGCTTTGCCGGAGCGATCGGCGCGGCTGTCCGCGCCGCCGCCTTGGCCTAGGGGTGTACCGCGACATGCGCATCCTCAATATCTCGGCACAAAAACCAGATAGCACCGGCAGCGGCACCTACCTTGCCGCGCTCGTGCGCGAACAGATCGAGACGGGGCATCGCGCCGCCGTGCTTTGCGGCGCGGCACCGGGTGATACCCAAGGCGAGCTGGACCGGCGTGCTGCCGTGTTTGCCGTACCGTTCGAGTCGCCCGAGCTGCCGTTTCCCATCTGCGGTATGTCCGATGTCATGCCCTATCCCTCCACGCGCTATCGTGACCTGACGCCTTCGATGCTCAAGGCATTTGAGCGGGCATTTGCTGCTGCAATCGATCGGGCGGTGGCTGAGTTTCGGCCCGATCTGGTGCTCTGCCATCATCTGTATCTGGTGACCGCATTGGCGCGCGAGTGCGTCCGGGGCGTGC
The DNA here is from genome assembly GCA_902405995.1 of uncultured Collinsella sp. Lineage (GTDB taxonomy): Bacteria > Actinomycetota > Coriobacteriia > Coriobacteriales > Coriobacteriaceae > Collinsella. The sequence continues at coordinate 34,916 of CABPCG010000010.1, read as the reverse complement.
CGGTTGTTGCCGTGTGCCATTCGACCGATCTGCGCCAGCTGCGTTCGCATGCGCTCGAGCGCGATCGCATCGTAAGTGCGGTTCGTCGGCTCGATGCCGTCTTTGCGCTCCATGCTGAGCAGGCTGAGCAGATTGGCCTGGTGTGCGGCGTCGATGCCGATCGCATCCACGTGATTGGGACGGGCTACGACCATCGCGTCTTCTGTCGCGACGCAAGCGTGGCGAGGCGGCCGGGATCGCTTGTGTACGTGGGCAAGATTTGCTTTAAAAAGGGCGTCGAGTCGCTGGTTCGAGCCGTGTCATTGCCGATTGACGATGACGTCCGCCCATCTGGCTTGGTACTTGTGGGCGGCCGCGGGGACGATGCCGAGTACGCGCGTATCGAGCGCTTGACCGCGGCCTCGGATGTGCCGGTGACGCTGGCGGGGCGCTTGGATAGCGATGGGCTCGTGCGTGCCTACCGCAGTTCCGACGTCTTTGTGCTGCCTTCGCTTTACGAGGGTCTGCCGCTCGTGACGATCGAGGCCCTCGCGTGCGGCTGCAAAGTTGTGGCGACCGATTTGCCCGGCGTTCGTCCCTGGATGGAGGCGATGCTTCCCGGTGCTCCCGTGACGTGGGTGGCGTCGCCGCGTATGACGGATGTCGACACGCCCGTGGCGGCCGACCTTCCGTTGTTTGAGCGCGCGCTGGCAGATGCTATCGCGCAGGCGCTTGCGGCGCCGCCTTCGACGTTCGAGCCGTCGGCGGTCTCTTGGGAAGTGTGCCTGGCGCGTATACTTAAAGTCGTTGATTTGTTGGAAGGGGGTTCGTATGGCTAAGGACACCATGAGGCTCACGTCTATGACTGCCGCGAGCGGTTGAGCCGCTAAGTTGGCTCCTGGAGCCCTCGCCCAGGTCCTGGGCGACTTGCCCAATGTGCATAACGACAACCTACTCGTGGGGTTCGATACCTCCGACGATGCGAGCGTCTTCCGCGTAGGGGAGAACCTGGGTCTCGTGCAGTCCATTGACTTCTTCCCGCCGATGGTCGACGACCCGTTTCTGTTCGGTCAGATTGGCGCGGCCAACTCGCTGTCGGACATCTACGCCATGGGCGGGCGGCCGAGCCATGCCATGAACCTGCTCTGCATACCCAGTTGCCTGGGTGTTGAGGTTGCCGGTCAGATTCTGGCAGGCGGCGCCGATAAGTGCGTCGAGGCGGGTTGCTCCATCGCGGGCGGCCATACCATCAACGACGACGAGCCCAAGTACGGCCTGTCCGTGAGCGGCTTTGTCTCGCTCGACCGCATGCTCGCCAACAGCGGCGCGCGCGCTGGCGATGTCCTGCTGCTGACCAAGGCGATCGGCTCTGGCATCATCACCACGGCCATTAAGGGCGAGCTCATCGAGCAGGACGAGGCCGCAGCCATGTTCGACTCGATGCGCACCCTCAACGAGGCCCCGATTCGTCTGGCCGAGGGCCTCGAGCTTCACGGCTGCACCGATGTCACGGGCTTTGGCCTGATCGGGCACGCGTGCGAGATGGCCGAGGGCTCAGGTGTGCAGATTGAGCTTGTGTCGGGGGCGGTGCCGCTCTTTGACCAGGTGCTCGACATGGCGCGTCTGGGCATTATCCCCGCGGGCTCCTACCGCAACCAGGACTTTTTTGGCCCGCGTGTGGCTGCCGACGAGGACCTGGAGCCGGGCATGCTCGACGCGCTGTACGATCCGCAGACGTCTGGTGGCCTGCTTATCGCGGCGCCCGCGGCGGATGTGGATGAGCTTGCGCGTCGTTTACATGCCGAGGGGCGCGTTGCCGCCACAATCGGTCGCGTGTGCGAGCCGGTGCCGGGCGGTCCTGCTGTTCGCGTTGTGCATTAAGGAAAACCGTTTATGCGACCGCCTGCTGTTCTGGGCGGTCCCTTTTGAAAGGATGTAGCTATGTCTACCAAAATTGAAGTCAATGCCATGGGCGATGCCTGCCCGCTGCCCGTTGTCAAGACGCTTAAGGCGCTCAAACAGCTTGACGGCGAGGGTGCCGTGGTGACCTCGGTCGATAACGAGACCGCCGTCAAGAACATCTCCAAGATGGCGCAGGAGAAGGGCTGCACGGCCTCGGTCGAGAAGGTTTCTGACGCTGAGTGGCACGTGACCGTGGCGACCTCTGGCGCCATTGCCGTGGCCGATCCCGAGCAGGATGGCGCTGCCTTCTGTGGTGCCAGCACCGGCAAGGGCGAGCTCGTCATTTCCGTCTACACCGACTGCATGGGCCGCGGCGACGACGAGCTGGGCCACAAGCTCATGAAGGCCTTCATCTTTGCCGTGACGCAGCAGGAGGAGCTGCCCGCGACCATGCTGTTCTACAACGGCGGAGCCAAGCTCACCGTCGAGGGCTCTCCGGTGCTCGACGACCTGAAGGGGCTGGCTGAGCAGGGCGTCGAAATCCTCACCTGTGGCACCTGCCTCGACCACTATGGCATTAAGGACCAGCTTGCCGTGGGCGAGGTCACGAACATGTATGTGATCGTGGAGAAGATGGAGCAGGCCGTGCGCGTCGTGCGCCCGTAGCGTATTGGTTGGAGTTGCCATGAGGGAGAAGCGCCCGGCGCTTGTCATCACGTTTCCCACCACGGCGGCCGCCATGGGCTGCGAGTCCCTGTGCATCGAGCGCGGCCTTCCCGGGCGAACGATTCCCGTGCCCGGGGAGGTCGCTGCCGGCTGTGGTCTGGCGTGGAAAGCGTTGCCTGCCGATGAGGAGCTGCTGCGCGGCGAACTCGCCGCGGCGGGCGTTCCCACCGAGGGCTATACCGTGATTGATATGTGGGAGGTCGTGCGATGATCTACCTGGATAACGCGGCGACGACCATGCACAAGCCGCAGACGGTCATCGATGCCGTGACGCAGGCGATGTGCTCGCTCGGCAATGCCGGGCGCGGCGCCACGTCGGGTGCCCTCGATGCCGCTCGTACGATTCACGGTTGCCGTGCCAAGCTCGCGCGCTTGCTGGGCTGCCCGCGGGCTGATCATGTGTGCTTTACGCCCAACTCTACGGCGGCGCTCAACACCGCCATCTGTGGCGTGGTGCGCCCCGGCGACCGCGTGGTCACGACGGTGCTCGAGCACAACTCCGTGCTGCGTCCGCTCAACCGCCTGGCAGCGGAGCGGGGTGTGACCGTTGAGCATGCGGGCTGTGACGTAAGCGGCGCGCTCGACTACGACGAGCTCGAGCGGCTAGTCACGCCCGGTACGCGTGCCGTGGTTGTGACGCACGCCTCAAATGTGACCGGCAACGCGGTCGACATTGCGCGCGTGGCGGCCATGGCCCATGCGGCCGGTGCGCTGGTGATCGTCGATGCCTCTCAGTCTGCCGGCACGGCGCGTATCGATATGCATGCCATGGGGCTCGACATTGTGTGCTTTACCGGCCACAAGGGGCTCATGGGACCCCAAGGCACCGGCGGCCTGGCCGTGGCGGAGGGCATTGACGTGTCTCCGTGGGCCATGGGCGGCACGGGCGTGCACAGCTTCGATGCGTTACAGCCCATGGAGTGGCCCACGCGGCTCGAGGCGGGCACGCTCAACGGTCACGGCATAGCGGGCCTTTCCGCAGGCCTTGATTTTATCGAGGCACAAGGCGGGGTGGAGACGATTGCAGCTCACGAACGCGCACTCGCCGAACGTTTCCTCTCCGGCGCTCGCGAAATCCCCAGCATTGTACTTTACGGTGCGTTTGACCAACCTGCGCGCTCGGCGATCGTGTCGCTCAACGTGGGCGATATCGACTCTGCCGAGATCTCGGACGCGCTCATGCAAGGGTGGGGGATTGCGACGCGCTCCGGTGCCCATTGCGCTCCGCTCATGCACCGCGCGTTAGGTACCGAGCGCCAGGGTGTCGTCCGCTTCTCGTTTGGGTATTTCAACACGACCGAAGAAGTCGACACGGCTATCGATGCTCTGCGCAATTTAGTCTGCTAAAGCTGCTGGACCGTTTATACTTGCGGGACGGGTATTTTGCCCGTCCCGTTTTTGTTTCGACCCGAAAGGTGTGCCTATGCCCTCATCTGCACCGCGCGGTCTGCGCTCCGACCATGTCGTCACCGTCGGCATCGCCCTGTTCTCGATGCTCTTTGGCGCCGGCAACCTTATTATCCCGCCGCTGCTGGCGCTGCAGGCAGGCTCTGCCACGCCGGTTGCCATGCTTGGCTTTCTCATTGCCGCCATCGGCCTGCCCGTCATGGGCTTTATCGCCGTTGCGCTTGCCGGAACGGCGCGCGAGCTTGCCGGCCGCGTGCACCCCAAGTTTGGCGAGTTCTTTGTTGCGGCGGTGTATCTGGCCATTGGCCCGTGCCTGGCCATTCCGCGCACGAGCTCCACGGCCTTCGAGATGCTGGTGCCGCTGCTGCCCGAGGGCGTCTCGCTCAGCACGGCACGCCTGGTGTTTGCCGTTGGATTCTTTATCATCGCGTTTGCGCTCACGCTGCGCCCCGGCGTCATCACGCGCGTGCTCGGCCGCATTACGGGCCCCGCGCTCATTGCCCTTATCGTATTGGTCGTGGGTGCCGCTGTGGTCTCGCCGCTGGGCTCCGCTGCCGCGCCGCAGGCTCCCTATAATGCTGGCGCTGCCGTACAGGGCTTTTTGACCGGCTATCAGACCATGGACCTGCTCGCGTCGCTCGCCTTTGGCATCATCATCGCCGAGACCATCCACGAGCTGGGTGTTACCGATGACAAGCGCGTGGCCTTCGAGATTTCGCGCTCCGGCGTGATCGCTGGTGTGCTCATGGCCATCATCTACTGCGGTCTGGCGCTTGCCGGCACGCAGCTGAGCACCGTGATGCCCGATGCCACCAACGGAGCCGCCATCCTCGCCCGCTCGGCCTCCATGCACTTTGGCCTTGCCGGCACGGTCGTGGTCTTTGCGATCTTCTTCCTCGCCTGCATGAACGTATGCATCGGCCTCATCAGCTGCTGCTCGCGTTACTTCTGCGAGACGTATGTGGTCGAAGGGGGAGCAGAGGCTTCCGAGGAGGCCATGCGCCGTCCCTTTGCGATACTCGCCTTTGTGTTCGCGGCGTTTTCGTGCGTGCTCTCAAACGTGGGCCTCGACGTGATCCTCATGTTCTCGGTGCCCATGCTCAACGCCCTGTACCCTGTTGCAATTGTTCTGGTGCTTATGGGCCTAGTGCACGGTTTTTGCGACGCGCATCCGCAGGTGTGGGTCTGTGTCGGCGGCGTTGTCGCGGTGCAGAGCGTGATCACCTCGATCCGCGACGCGTTCTTTGCAGGCGTGTGGCTGCCGTTCGATGCGCTGCCGCTGGCCGACATTGGAGCCGCATGGGCGCCGGTTGCCGTGGTGGCGTTTGTGATTGGCCTGCTCCACAGCCGGTTTGTCGCACATTCGAGGAGCTAGGGTATCGTCGCTTGCACAGGCGGGGAGTCTCCCCTATAATTTCCTTCGCTTTGGGACACGCAAGGTTTAGACCTTAGCTGCTCAACACCTTCGGGACGTGGCGCAGTTTGGTAGCGCGCCTGCTTTGGGAGCAGGATGTCGCAGGTTCAAATCCTGTCGTCCCGACCATATCTTGCGGGCGTAGTTCAATGGTAGAACCCCAGCCTTCCAAGCTGATGACGCGGGTTCGATTCCCGTCGCCCGCTCCAAGTAATTTGCAGGTCAGAGGTACGTTTACTTCTGACCTGTTTTGTTTTGACCGTCCGACGCGGGGCCTTTGCATTGGCAATGCTCGTCCCTGCTGATTAGGAAAGAAGTGACTGACATGGCAGATTTCAAGGTAGAATATCCCACCCCCGATTGCCTGGCACCTGCCGCGATCGAGGCCAAGACCGAGGCCGCCGGCGTTACCAAGGCCAACCTGCCGGTCTCGAAGACCTTTTTGCTCGCCATGTTCGCCGGCGCGTTCATTGCCTTCGGTGGCCTGTTCTTCACGGTCTTTCTGAGCGATGCGACCCTCGGTTGGGGCGTTCAGCGCTTAGTGGGTGGTCTTTGTTTTTGCCTGGGGCTGGTGCTCGTGCTCATTTGCGGCGCGGAGCTGTTTACCGGTAACTCGCTGATGGTCTGCGCGCTTAAGAGCAAAAAGATCGCGCTCGTCAAGATGCTCAAGGCCTGGGCCATTGTGTGGATCGGCAACTTTGTCGGTGCCCTGTTCGTTGTCTTTTTGATTTACATGGCAGCCATTTACAAGCTCAACGGCGAGGCGGTCGCCAACACCATGGTGAGCGTCGCCGCCGGTAAGGTCACGATCGACGCCGTCACCATCTTCTTCCGTGGCATTCTGTGCAACATCTTTGTGTGCCTGGCCGTATGGATCGGTACCGCCGGCAAGACCGTGGTCGACAAGGTCGTGGGCATTCTGCTGCCCATTGCCGCCTTTGTGGCCTGCGGTTTTGAGCATTGCGTCGCCAACATGTACTTTTTGCCCATGGGTATTTTGATGCACTCCTGCGGCTATGGAGCCGATGTCGCCGGCGCCGACGCTCTTAACGCGGCGGGCCTGGCGCTCAACCTTTCGGTCGCCACGCTCGGCAATATTGTGGGCGGCGCCCTGATCGTGGCTCTTGGCTACTGGTTTATCTACGCCAACAAAGAGGCCTAACCGACCAAAAAGGGACAGGTTTATTTTGGCAGGTTTTGGACGAGGCGCTTCGCCGTCTTGTCGCGAGCTGCCATAATGGACCTGTCCCTTTTGTATTCGCGTCGTCACATTTTGGCCGATGACGACCAAAGGGGACCTGCTTTTTATTGAACATGTCGAAAGGCTTTCCATGAGCGACTGCGAATCCATGCCTGCCGAGGTGCGCGACCGCCTGCGCTCCATTCCCGCTGTCCACGAGCTGCTGGCGGAGTGGCCGGTCATGAAGGCTGCGGGCGATGCGGGCGACACGATTGTGCGCGAGGCGATTGACGCCGAGCTCGATGCCGAGCGCACGGCGATTCGCTCCGGCGCCCCCGCTAGGAATAAGCGCGAGCTCGCCTTGGCTATCGAGCGGCGGTGTCACCGCCTGTCGCTGCCGACCCTGCGTCCCGCCGTCAACGCGACGGGCGTTGTGATTCACACCAATCTGGGCCGCGCTCCGCTCGCTCCCGCAGCGGTGCAGGCGGTGACCGATGTCGCCCGCGGATACAGCACGCTCGAGTATGACGTCGCGACCTGTGCACGTGGTGGCCGCAAGGAACATGCCGCGCGCCTGCTGCGCACGCTCACGGGGGCGCAGGACGCCTTGGTTGTCAACAATAATGCCGCGGCGGTGCTGCTGGTACTTGCCGCGCATGCGTGCGGCAAAGAGGTCATCGTGAGCCGCGGCGAGCTGGTCGAGGTGGGCGGCAGCTTCCGCATCCCCGACATCATGGCGGCTTCGGGTGCCAAGCTTGTCGAAGTGGGCTCTACCAACCGCACGCATCTGGATGATTATCGATGTGCCATTACGCCCAGCACGGCGATGATCCTGAAAGTCCATCCTTCCAACTATCGTATCGAGGGCTTCCACGAGGAGGTTTCCGCGGCGGAGCTTTCCGCGCTGGCGCATGAGCACGGGCTGTTGCTGTACGAGGACCAGGGCTCGGGCGCTTTGCTTGCAGACGGGGTGCTCGCCGATGCGGGGGAGCAGCCCACGTCCGCCTCGCTTTGCGCCGGCGTTGACGTCGTCTCGTGCTCGGGTGACAAGCTGCTCGGTGCTTCGCAGGCGGGTATTATTCTCGGTAGCGCCCAAGTAATCGCCGCCTGTGCCTCGCATCCGCTTATGCGCGCGCTTCGCCCCGGCAAGCTCACGCTCGCGGCGCTCGAGGCCACTTTGCGTCTGTATGTGACCGGATCCGATACGGCGCATCGGGAGATCCCGGTACTCAACATGCTTTCCGGCGCGCCGGCGCCGCTCGAGCGTCAGGCCAAGCGCCTGCACGACCGCATACTGCGCAAGCTTCGCGAGGCTCAGTGCGAAAAGGCCGTGGAGCTGCAGGTTGTCGAGGGTGTCTCTACTCCCGGCGGCGGATCGCTGCCGACCGTCGAGCTCCCAACATTTTGCGTTGCCGTCTGTCCCGTCGATGGGCGCCTATCCGCCGATGGCCTAAAGCACGCTTTGGTTCAGGAGCCCGATACGCCGGTTGTGACGCGCGTGCGGCACGACCAGGTGCTGTTTGACGTTCGCACGCTCTTGCACGACACCGACCTTGATCTGTGTGCGTCTGCGTTGGCGGATGCCGTGCAAACGGGTTTGCGTCGATGACGGCGCGTGAGCTTGTCGAGTGTTCCGTTGTCGTTGGAACAGCAGGACACGTTGACCACGGAAAGTCGGCCCTTATCGAGGCACTGACTGGCAAAAATCCCGACCGTCTGGAGGTCGAGAAGCGCCGAGGCATGACTACGGAGCTCGGCTTTGGCGAGCTCGAGCTTCCCAGCGGCAAGCTTGTCGGCTTGGTCGACGTGCCTGGGCATGCGCACTATCTGCGCGCCATGGTGCAGGGCGCCACCGGCGTGGACGTTGCGTTGCTGGTGGTTTCGGCCGTTGAGGGCGTGATGCCGCAGACCCGCGAGCATGTTCGCGTACTGGAGCTGTTGGGTGTGACGCACATGGTCGTTGCGCTTACGATGCGCGATCTGGCCGATGACGAGACGGCGGAGCTCGCCGAGCTCGACGTGATGGATTTCCTCGGCGATACCGTCTTTGCCGATGCACCCGTGGTGCCCGTTTCCTCTCGCACGGGTGCGGGCGTCGAGGACGTTCGCCTTGCCCTCGATACCGCTATCGACTCTTTCCTGGCCGATGCCGCATCCCGCCCGGTGCGCCCCGGTCTGGCCCCGCGCCTGCCCATCGACCGCTGCTTCACCATCAAGGGATCCGGGACGGTCGTCACGGGCACGCTTCACGATGCCCCCGTGACGGTGGGCGATGAGCTCGTTTCGAGTCCCGCGGGCGTGCGCTGCCGCGTGCGCGCGATTCAGGTGCATGGCGATACTCCTCGGTCGTTGCCCGGACAGCGCGTGGCGCTCAACATCGTGGGCGACGGCGCGGGCGACCTTCCGCGCGGCGAGGTCCTCTGCGGGTCTGGTGCCGAGGGCTCGACGCTCAGGCTCATCGCCCGCTTCACGTATCTGGGGCGCGTGGGCACCAAGCCCGTGCCCTTCGAGTCCGGCGCGCGCGTACACGTGATGGTGGGCACGGCAGAGGTCCTCGGCCGTATCATGCTCATGGAGGGTGAAGGACCCATTGAGGCTGGCGAGACCCGCATCGTGCAGGTCCGTCTGGAGGAGCGTCTTCCCGTGCGATCGGGCGACGGCCTCATCGTGCTCGCGTTCTCGCCGGTGACGCTTATCGGCGGCGGTCGCGTTCTTCTTTCGCGGTGCCGCCGCTCGCGCGACCTCTCCGCGGGCGAGCGCGCGCTGCTCGGGGCCCTGGATGCCGGCGACCGCGCTGCCACCGTTGCCGCATGGCTGGGGCTGCAGCGCCTGCCCGCGCCTGCCGCGGCCGCAACCCGTGCTCTCGATCTTTCGGGCGCCGAGGCGGCCGCGCTCCTGCACGGGACGGTTTCCTCGGGCGATGCCGTGGCGCTTCATGCCGAGCGTTCGACCGAGGAGCTCTATGCCGCCCCCGCTGTGCTCGACGCCGCACTCGTCATGCTCTCCGACACGCTGGCCGCCATGCACGGGGCCTCGCCCAAGCAGACGGGTTTCACGCCGGGCGAGGTTGCACATGCTGCCTGGCCGACAGCGGACGAAGACGTCGCGTCCGCGCTCGTCCTCGAGGGCTGTGCGCGCGGCGTGTGCGCCGTAGACGGTGCCGAGGTGTTCGACCCGCATTCCGCTGCCGCCGCCGCGCGCGTGGTGCGTGAGGCCTGTGACCGCATCCTGGCGTTGCTCGACGGGGCCGGTCTCGATGCACCGACGTTGCCCGAGGTGGGCGAGTGGTTGCAGCTCGATTGCGACACCATGACGCGGGCTCTGCGCGAGCTTTCGCTCAACCGCTCGATTGTGAAGGTCGAGCGCGACGTTGCTCTGTCCGCCGCCGCCGTGGCCCATGCGCGTGAGGTCGTAGCAGCTGCCATCGAGGCTGCCGGTGGCACTGCCACTACGAGCGTGCTGCGCGAGGCCCTGGGCGTGTCGCGCAAACGAGCCATTAGCATCTTGGAGCACCTGGATGCCGTGCGCTTTACAGTGCTCGACAAGGAGGCCGGCGGTCTGAGATCGCTGCGCTAGCGGTTTCCGCATCGCTGCTCGGCACGAAACCGGCCTATCTACTACGTTTAAGTGACTACCCTCAACCATGCCAAAAACTGCAAAAACAAAACAGCACGTAGACGGCTTGCCATTTTTGCCAAAAAGCGGTTATGGTCGACTCCTACGAATAAAACGTAGTAGATGGGTCGTTTTCGTGGCACGGCACCCGTCCCAAATGAACTGCTTTGGTCCTCTTTGCGGTTGCGGTATATTCGGTTTGGTAAAATACCGCCACGTTTGGGAGCGGATGGGCTCCGGTGGGCCCCGCGGTCTTCAAAACCGTTGTGAGGCGTGCAAAACGTCTTGGATGTGTTCGATTCACATCCGTTCCCGCCAACGCATCTCGCCAAAACCACCACAAAGGTGCCTGTCCCCTTTGTGGTGGTTTCGAAACGTGCGGGAAACAGCTTCGAAACACGCAATTTGTACGTCAGCTGTTCAAAAACGCTTCTACCTGCATCGTAATCAAAATGAAACATCCGCCCGCGGTCTTATTCGTAACTTTGCCGCAACAGTGCGATATTATCCATACTCGATAAAGCTCACGGCGCATGGGGCGCCGCGAACGACACCTTTCTTTTCCATCAATTGGAGGAAGCATGAGCTACACGCAGAAAGTTCTCGACGAGCTCAAGGCCCGCTATCCCGAGCAGCCTGAGTTCATCCAGGCCGCGACCGAGATCCTCGGCACCATCCAGCCGGCGCTCGACGCCCACCCCGAGTATGAGGAGGCCGCTCTGCTTGAGCGCCTCGTCGAGCCCGAGCGCATCGTCATGTTCCGTGTTCCCTGGGTCGACGACCAGGGCAAGGTCCAGGTCAACCGCGGGTACCGCGTCGAGTTCAACTCTGCCATTGGACCCTACAAGGGCGGCCTGCGCTTTAACCCGACGGTCACCCTGGGCATGCTCAAGTTCCTGGGCCTGGAGCAGATCCTCAAGAACAGCCTGACCACCCTTCCCATGGGCGGCGGCAAGGGCGGCTCCGACTTTGACCCCAAGGGCAAGTCCAACAACGAGATCATGCACTTCTGCCAGTCCTTCATGACTGAGCTCTATCGCCACATTGGCCCCAACACCGACGTTCCCGCCGGCGACCTGGGCGTTGGCGGCCGCGAGGTTGCCTACCTGTTCGGTCAGTACAAGCGCCTGACCAACGAGTGGACCGGCGTCCTTACCGGCAAGGGCCTCTCCTTTGGCGGCTCGCTCGCCCGTACTGAGGCCACCGGCTACGGCCTGGTCTACTTTGTGGACGAGTACCTCAAGAGCCGCGGCGACTCCTTCGAGGGCAAGAACGTCGTCGTTCACGGTTCGGGCAACGTCGCCATCTACGCCGTCCAGAAGGTTTCCCAGCTCGGCGGCAAGGTGCTTGCCTGCTCCGATACCCACGGCTGGGTCGAGGATCCCGACGGCATCGACTACTCCGTGCTCGAGCACGTCTACAACAAGAAGCGCTCTGGCCACGACAGGGGCGTCACGCTCGCCATGTACGTTGATGAGAAGCCCAACGCCGTGTGGCACGAGGGCGACGGCCGCGGCGTGTGGCAGCTGCCCTGCGATATCGCGCTGCCCTGCGCTCGCGAGAACACGCTGCTGCTCGAGGACGCCCAGGCGCTCGTCGCCAACGGCTGCAAAGTGGTCGGCGAGGGCGCGAACATGCCCACGACCATCGAGGCCACGACCTACTTCCAGGAGAACGGCGTCGCCTTTATGCCCGGTAAGGCTGCCAACGCCGGCGGCGTGCTCGTGTCCGGCCTGGAGATGAGCCAGAACGCCGAGCACCTGTCCTGGACCTTCGAGGAGGTCGACGGCAAGCTCGAGCAGCTCATGCGCGGCATGTTCCACAACGTGGACGATACCGCCAAGGAGTATGGCCAGGAGGGCAACTTTGTCATGGGCGCCAACATCGCCGGCTTCTTGAAGGTTGCCGACGCTATGCTTGCCCAGGGCGTCTGCTAATCCTTTGCTCGACATAGCTCCGCACAGCACCAGCTGATGCGCTTAAGGCTCCCGGCAATTCCTGCCGGGAGCCTTTTTCTATGGTGGTGAGGGTCGTGCGCCCTCGTTTGGTACACTTAGAGGTACTGGACAAGTAAAGAGATGGGGGAGAACGTGCTCAAGTTCGGTACCTACGTCCGTGTTGGAAACGCGGCCGAAGCCTATGAGCTCTTACAGAAGAACCGCAACAACAAGATTGTGGGCGGCGGCATCTGGATGCGCCTGGGTTCGCGTCGCGTGGCGACGGCGATTGACCTTTCGGCCTGTGGACTCGATCAGATCGAGGAGACCGAGACCGAGTTTCGCATCGGTGCCATGTGCACCCTGCGCCAGCTTGAGCGCCATGCCGAGCTCAACGCGCTCGTCAACAACGTATTTGAGTTTGCCGTCCACGACATCGTGGGCGTGCAGCTGCGCAACACCGCCACGGTGGGCGGCAGCATCTACGGCCGCTTCGGTTTCTCGGACGTGCTCTCGGCCTTTTTGGCGCTCGACTCGTACGTTGAGCTGACGGGTGCCGGCCGCGTGCCGCTCGCTGAGTTCGTGGATATGGGCTATGTGCGCGACGTGATCGAGCACGTCGTGGTCGTCAAGCACGATTACCGTGCGAGTTACGAGGCCGTGCGCAAGGCCGCGACCGACTTCCCCTCGTTGAACGTCACCGCCGCCTGGTGGAACAACACTTGGCACGTCACCGTGGGTGCCCGCCCGCTGCGCGCGACCCTGCTGCGGGGCGAGGCATGCGGCCTGGTGAACGAGCAGCCTTCCGAGGACGAGCTGCGTGCCCTGGCGGCGTCCGTACGCGCGCTGGGCTACGGCACCAACCTGTGGGGCTCGGCCGACTACCGCCGCCGCATCTCGGCCCCGCTCGCCGTCCAGGCCGTGCGCCGCGCCGCTGGCATCGAGCTTTCGGCCGCGCTTGCCCGCGAGCTCGAGACCGTTCAGGTCCCCAAGTTTGCCACGGACGAGTATTCCTGCCGCCGCGTGCCCGGCGTCGATTCTAGCGAGGTGCGCTAATGGCTGCCAAACTCATCGATCTTTCCTTTACGCTCAACGGTCGCAAGGTCAAGGTTCAGATTTCCCCCGATACCATGCTCTTTGCGCTGCTGCGCGAACAGGGTTGCGCGTCGGTGCGCTGCGCCTGCGAGACCACCAACTGCGGCCTGTGCACGGTGTGGCTCGACGACGATCCGGTGCTGAGCTGCTCGGTTCCCGCCGCGCGCGTCGAGGGCCGCTCCGTCACCACGCTCGAGGGTCTCAAGGCCGAGTCCGAGACGCTCGCTCGCGCCATGGCTGCCGAAGGTGCCGAGCAGTGCGGTTTTTGCGCTCCCGGCCTCATCATGAACGTGCTGGCGCTTGCCCGCGCCGCCAAGGAGGACCCGAGCCTTGTCGCCACGCGCGAGGAGCTCTCGCGCCAGCTGGCTGGCAACCTCTGCCGTTGCAGCGGCTACGAGAGCCAGCTGCGCGCCATCGTCCGCTTCCTTAACGAGTCCGGCGTGCAGGTGGGCTTCGAGATGACCGAGCTGCCGGTCAACGACACGAGCTCTGACGGCGTCACCTACAAGCAGATTACCCACAAGCAGCCTAAGAAGGACTCGAAGGCCCTGCTCGAGGGCCGTCCCGTCTACACGGGCGACATGGTGCCCGCCGGTGCGCTCGTCGTCAAACTTAAGCGCAGCCCGTATGCCCGCGCCAAGATCCGCTCCATCGATACGTCGCGCGCCCTGAAGGTGCCCGGCGTGGTGGGCGTCTACACCTACGAGGACGTTCCCAAGCGCCGTTTTACCATTGCCGGCCAGAGCTATCCGCAGCCGAGTCCCTACGACCGTCTGATTCTCGAGAACCTCGTCCGTTATCAAAACGAAGAGGTGGCGATCGTCGCCGCCGAGACCGAGGAGGCCGCCGATAAGGCGCTCAAGCTCATCAAGGTCGACTACGAGGTGCTCGAGCCTCTGCTCGACTTTACCCAGGCGCTCGATAACGACATCGTGGTCCACCCCGAGGGCGACGTGACCTTTATGTTCCCGCAGGGCGGCGATGCTCCGCGCAACCTGGTGTGCAGCGGTACCAGCGATTATGGCGATCTGGACGAGGCCTTCGCCCAGAGCGACATCGTCTTTGAGCGCACCTACACCAGCCAGGCCACGCAGACCGCGCCCATGGAGACCTTCCGCGCCTTTGCGACGACCGATGCGTTCGGGCGCATTTCGGTGACCACCTCCACGCAGGTGCCCTTCCACGTGCGCCGCATGGTCGCGCAGTCGCTCGACATTCCGCAGTCGCAGGTGCAGGTCATTAAGCCGCGCATCGGCGGCGGCTTTGGCTCCAAGCAGACGGGCTGCTGCGAGATCTTCGTGGCGTTCGTCACCCAGCAGACCGGCCGTCCGAGCTATTGCTGCTACACCCGCGAGGAGACCATCACTGCAGGCAACTCGCGCCACCAGATGCAGATGACCGTTAAGCTGGGCGCCATGAACGACGGCACCATCACGGCCATCGACCTGCACACGCTGTCCAACGCCGGCGCCTATGGTGAGCATGCCACCACGACGATCGGGCTTTCGGGCCACAAGAGCCTGCCGATTTACAACCATGTGAGGGCGAGCCGCTTTAGCTGGGACGCCGTCTACACCAATACCAACCGCGGCGGTGCGTATCGTGGCTACGGTGCCACCCAGGGCCAGTTTGCCGTGGAGAGCGCCGTTAACGAGCTCGCCGACATGCTGCACATGGACCCCGCCGATCTGCGCCTTAAGAACATCGTGCGCGAAGGCGAGATCATGCCGCAGTATTACAACGAGAAGCTCAACGCCTGTGCGCTCGACCGCTGCCTGCTGCGCGCGATGGACATGATCGGTTGGCGCGACAAGCCGCTGGCCGTCGACCTGGGCGACCGCGTGCGTGCCTTGGGCTGCGCGCTCACCATGCAGGGCTCGGGCATTTCCAACGTGGATATTGCCGGCATCGACATGCGCCTGGAAGAGGACGGCTTCATTACCATCGGCACCGGCGCCACCGATAACGGTATGGGCGTCGACACGATCCTGGCGCAGATTGCCGCCGAGGAGCTGGGCGTGGAGAGCTCGCTGATCGTGGTGCGCGGCGTGGACACCGACGTGTCGCCGTTCGACGCCGGCTCGTACGCGAGCTCGGGTACGTACGTGACGGGCCTGGCAGCCAAGAACGCCGCGACCGAGCTGCGCCAGAAGATTTGCGCCAAGGCCGCCCAGATGTGGGACGTGGACGCCGCCGACGTGGTCTTCGACGGCCAGTACGTGCGCCTGTCCGACGAGCGTGCCGCGCGCGAGCAGAACCGCTACCTCACGCTGCGCGACTTTGCCAACCTGTGCGTCAAGAACATCGCGGGCGGCGACGCGCTGACCTCGCATGCCTCTGCCTGCCTGCCCGTTTCGCCCCCGCCGTTTATGGCCGGCATTGCCGAGGTCGAGGTTGACAAGGCCACCGGCAAGGTGACCGTGGTGGATTACGCCGCTGCCGTCGATTGCGGCACCGTGATCAACGAGGCGCTCGCGCGCGTCCAGGCCGAGGGCGGCATTGCCCAGGGCATCGGTCACGCGCTCTACGAGATCGTCGAGCATGACGACCGCGGTCGCCTGCGCACCGGCAACTTTATGAGCTACAAGCTGCCTACGCGCCTGGATATCGGCAGCATTCGCGTGGCCTTTGAGCCGAGCTACGAGCCGACGGGCCCGTTTGGCGCCAAGTCGATCGGCGAGGTCGTCATCAACACGCCGCTCGCCGCCGTGGCCTCGGCCGTCGCACACGCCACCGGCCACCAGGTCCGCTCGCTGCCGATCACGCCGGAGAAAGCGCTGCTGGGGGAGTAGCGGGTCAGCGAACAAGTCGTAATTGGCGGGACGGGGCAACTCGACCCGCCTTTCGCACTCGTGGTGAGGTCGTGAGCCTGTAAAAGGTGTGCGTGCGCTTGCCGTTCGTATCTGCTATCATTCCTAGTCTGTGCGCTCATGCGGGCGTGGCGGAATTGGTAGACGCGCCAGATTTAGGTTCTGGTGGGATTCCCGTGAAGGTTCGAGTCCTTTCGCCCGCACCAACGCATCTGCGTCGGCCCTGGCCGTCGCGACTCTTTGTTGCATAAAGGTACCAGCACCTCAGATAAGCTGGGCAGTATGAGGAGGAACGTGTTGAACATCACCGCTTCTGACGTCAAGGACGCCAAGCTCACCGCTACGGTCACCATCCCGGCCGCCGACGTCGACGCCGCGATCAAGAAGGCTTACAAGGACACCGCCAAGAAGTACCGCTTCCCGGGCTTCCGCGCCGGTAAGGCTCCCCGTCCGGTTATCGACTCTGCTCTTGGCGCCGAGGCTACCCTCGCTCAGGCCACCAACGACCTGATCGCCGCCAACGAGCCCGCCGTCCTCAACGAGCTGGACATCGTCCCCACCAAGAATGGTGACTACAAGGACCTCGACCTCGCTAAGGATCACGAGGACTACACCTACACCGTCGAGTTCTCCCTGCGTCCCGCCGCTGAGCTCTCCTCCTTCGACGCTGTCGAGATCGAGATGCCTCCTGCGGAGGTCACCGAGCCCGAGATCAACAACCAGGTCGAGATGCTCCTCAACTACCGTGCCACCTTCGAGGACGTTGAGGGTCGCGCCGTCGAGGCCGAGGACTACGTCACCGTCGACCTCAAGGCCGTCGAGAACGCCGACAACTTCGCCGCCGAGGGCCGCATGCTCATCGCCGGTAGCGACAGCAACCCCAAGGAGTTCAACGAGGCCCTGATCGGCGCTAACGTTGACGATGTCAAGACCGTCACCTGGACCGACGAGGTCGAGGAGGGCGAGGAGGCCGAGACCCACACCGTCGAGGTCACCGTCAAGGGCATCAAGGTCCGCAACACCCCCGAGCTCACCGACGAGCTCGTCAAGTCCGACTTTGGCTTCGACAGCATCGACGCCATGCGCGACGCCATCAAGATCGAGATCGAGCAGGACAAGGCTTCCCGCCTCCCAGCCGAGAAGGAGAACCGTTGCGTCTCCGCTCTCGCCGAGCGCCTGCAGCTCGACGAGATGGACGCCGACTACGAGCAGTCCGTCTTTGAGGAGCTTGGCCAGAACTTCCTGTCCAACCTCGCTGCCCGTGGCATGACGCTCGACACCTGGCTGCCCGCTTCCGGTCTGACCATGGAGCAGTTCATCGGCGACCTGCACAAGCAGGCCAACGACGTTGCCCGTGAGTCCCTGGCTCTCGACGCCCTTGCCCGCGAACTTAAGATCGAGGTCACCGAGGACGACATCAACGCCGAGTTCGAGAAGGCCGGCGTCAAGGACGTCGAGGCTTCCAAGGCCGAGTTCATCGCCGATGGCCGCATGCCTGCCGTCCGCGAGTCCATCCGTCGCTCCAAGGCCGTCGATCACCTGGTCGAGAACGCCAAGGTGACCGAGGTCGACGAGACCGCCAAGGACGCCGAGTAATTCTCGCCACCTTGCCCGCGAGCGCATGTATGTGCCCGTGATGGGGTAAAGTTAATAGCCGGTTATCCGGTTGCTTCGTACGGTGCCAGCCAATGCATAGCATGCGGGCACCGTACGTTTATCTAGAACCAATTTGGTCCGCAAGAGAGAAATGGAGATGCGTATGATCGCTAAGTTCGATTCCGCCCTCGTGCCATACGTTATCGAGCAGACGCCGCGCGGCGAGCGCAGCTACGATATCTATTCGCGCCTGCTCAACGACCGCATCATCTTCTTGGGCGAGGAGATCAACTCCGTCAGCGCCAACCTGGTCGTTGCCCAGCTGCTGCATCTTGAGAGCCAGGATGCCGAGAAGGATATCTCGCTCTACATCAATTCGCCCGGTGGCGAGGTTTACTCCGGCCTGGCGATTCTTGACACCATGAACTTCATCAAGCCGCAGGTCTCCACCATCTGCGTCGGTATGGCCGCGTCCATGGCCGCCGTGCTGCTTTCGGCCGGCGCTAAGGGCAAGCGCTTCTGCCTGCCGCACTCCAAAGTCATGATTCACCAGCCCAGCGGCGGTGCCCAGGGTCAGCAGACCGAGATTGAGATTGTGGCCGAGGAGATCAAGAAGACCCGCCGCGAGCTCAACCAGATCTTGTCCGATGCCTCGGGCCAGCCCATCGAGAAGGTCCAGGCCGATACCGAGCGCGACAACTACCTGACCGCCGCCGAGGCCCTCGACTACGGCCTGATTGACCGTATCGTCACCTCGCGAGATCTCGCCGCGAAGGATGCCTAGGATGGCAGGTAACATGCAGGACAACTTTGACGAGAACGGCAACCCCATCCGCTGCTCCTTTTGCGGAAAAGAGCAGGGCCAGGTCCGTCGCCTCGTAAAGGGCCCGACCAACATCTTTATCTGTGACGAGTGCGTCGCCGCCTGTTCCGAGATCCTTGAGGAGTCGCTGGCTTCGGACTTTATGGACGCTGCCCGCAACGGCAAGCTGCCGGGCTTCCTCAACGACCACGGCCAGGCTGCATCCCAGCCCGCCGTGGACCCCGAGGCCGAGGGCTTTGAGCTCGAGGACGACCGCCAGGTCATCACGCACGTGCCGACGCCGCACGAGATCTATGACGAGCTTTCGGCCTATGTCATGGGGCAGGAGGACGCCAAGCGCGCCATGTCGGTGGCCGTGTACAACCACTATCGCCGCGTGATCGAGGGCGGCGCCGCGGTGTCCGCTTTTGACGACAGCATGGGCTCGCAGTTCGACACCGATATGGACGAGGTGGAGCTCGCCAAGTCCAATATTTTGCTGCTCGGTCCCACCGGTACCGGTAAGACCCTGCTCGCCCAGACGCTCGCCCGCATTCTCGAGGTGCCGTTTGCCATCGCCGACGCCACCGCGCTTACCGAGGCCGGTTACGTGGGCGAGGATGTGGAGAACATCCTGCTCAAGCTCATCAACGCCGCTGATGGCGACATTGAGCGCGCTCAGGTGGGCATTATCTACGTGGACGAGATTGACAAGATTGCCCGCAAGGCCGAGAACCTCTCCATTACCCGCGATGTCTCGGGCGAGGGTGTGCAGCAGGCGCTGCTTAAGATTCTTGAGGGCACGGTGGCCAGCGTTCCGCCTACCGGTGGCCGCAAGCATCCCCAGCAGGAGCTGCTGCAGATCGACACGACTAACATCCTGTTTATCTGCGGCGGTGCCTTTGTGGGTCTGGACAAGATCATCGCCGACCGCGTGGGCAACAAGGGCGTGGGCTTTAACTCCGAGATCGCCGGCCCCACCTCGGTCGACGAGAACGACCTGCTGCGTCAGGTGCTCCCGCAGGACCTCAACGCCTTTGGCATGATCCCCGAGTTCGTGGGCCGTACGCCCGTTGTCACCCAGACGCAGGCGCTCGACGAGGACGACCTGGTGTCGATTCTGACCGAGCCCAAGAACGCCGTGGTGCGCCAGTACCGCAAGATGTTCCAGCTCGAGGATGTCGATCTTGAGTTTGAGGACGCGGCCCTGCACGAGATCGCCCGCATGGCGCTCGCCCGCAAGACCGGCGCCCGCGGCCTGCGCGCCATCTGCGAGGACGTGCTGCAGCAGACGATGTTCGACCTCCCCAGCGAGGAAGGCGTCGCTAAGGTCGTCGTAACCGAAGCGGCGGTTAAGGGCGAAGAACAGCCCCAACGCATCTACGGGTAAACCAGCCAAAAACGTGCTTGCAAATAGCCTCCGACCATCCGCGGTCGGAGGCTATTTTATATATACGCAATAACCCCAACTACCTGTGTTATTCTGTGTGTTTGTTTAAGCCTCAGCGAAGTCATATCAGACTGAAGTAATCGATACCTAAGGGGAGGAATGCAGACACTAGCGGGCCTACATTCCTCCCCGGCGGGACAGGGAGAGAGATATATGGAAGAGATGCCCAAGAACTACGATCCGTCGACCAACGAGCCGGCGATCCTGCAGAAGTGGCTCGACGGCGGCTACTACAAGCGCCGTGAGGGCGTGGGCGACTGCACCGTCACCATTCCGCCTCCCAACGTGACCGGCAAGCTCCATATGGGTCACGCTACTGACGACTCCATCCAGGACGCCATCATCCGTATGGCCCGCATGCGCGGCAAGTCCACGCGCTGGGTGCTGGGCACCGATCACGCCGGTATCGCCACGCAGACCAAGGTCGACAAGAAGCTCAAGAGCGAGGGCATCAGCCGCCTGGAGATCGGTCGCGATAAGTTTGTCGACGCCTGCTGGGACTGGACCCACGAGTACGGCGGCATCATCGTCGAGCAGATCAAGCGCATGGGCTGCTCCGTCGACTTTGATAACGAGCGCTTTACCATGGACGAGGACTACGCGCAGGCCGTGCGCAAGGTCTTTTGCGACTGGTACCACGACGGTCTGATCTACCGCGGCAAGCGCATCGTCAACTGGTGCCCCAACTGCACCACCGCCATTTCGGACGATGAGGCCGAGTATAAGGACGAGAAGGGTCACCTGTGGCACCTGCGCTACCCGCTGACCGAGCCGGTTAACGGCCAGGACTACATCGTCGTCGCCACCACGCGCCCCGAGACCATGCTCGGCGACACGGGCGTCGCCGTCTCCCCGAAGGATCCCGAGAAGGCCGCCTTCGTGGGTAAGACCGTCAAGCTCCCCATCGTCGACCGCGAGATTCCCATCTTTGAGGATTGGCACGTCGATGCCAACTTTGGCTCCGGCTTCGTCAAGGTCACCCCGGCCCACGACCCCAACGACTACGCCATGGGTCAGGCCCACGACCTGCCGCAGATCAATATCTTCGACGAGCACGCGGTGGTCGTCGAGGGTTACGGCGAGTTCACCGGCATGAACCGCGAGGAGTGCCGCGAGGCCGTCATCAAGTGGTTTGAGGAGCACGGCCTGCTCGATCACGTCGAGGACCTCGACCACTCCGTCATGCACTGCTACCGTTGCGACTCCGCGCTGGAGCCGTGGCTGTCCGAGCAGTGGTTTGTGGCCGTCGACAAGCTCAAGGGACCGGCGCTCGACGCCGTCAACTCCGGCAAGGTCACTTTCCACCCCGCGCGCTGGACGCAGACCTACACCACCTGGATGGAAAACCTCAAGGACTGGTGCATCTCGCGCCAGCTGTGGTGGGGCCATCGCATTCCCGTGTTCTACTGCGAGGACTGCGGCTGGGAGGACGCCCTCACCGAGGACACCGATGTGTGTCCCAAGTGCGGCGGCCATCACGTGCATCAGGACGAGAACGTGCTGGACACCTGGTTCAGCTCGCAGCTGTGGACCTTCGCCACGCAGGGCTGGCCGCAAAAGCCGGAGCTGCTCGAGGGCCATCACCCCACGACGGCGCTCGTCACCGCACGCGACATCATCGCGCTGTGGGTCGCCCGCATGGTCATGAGTTCGCTGTATTTCTTGGACGAGGTGCCGTTTAAGGACGTCGTCATATACCCGACGATCTTGGCCAAGGACGGCAGCCGCATGTCCAAGTCCAAGGGCAACGGCGTTGACCCCATGGACCTCATTGGCATGTACGGCGCCGACGCCATGCGCTTCAACTTGCTCACGCTGTGCACCAACAACCAGGACGTCAAGTTTGACGCGAACATCGACAAGAAGACCAAGAAGCTCATCGACAGCCCGCGTACCGACCAGGCCAAGAGCTTTGTGACCAAGATCTGGAACGCCAGCCGCTTCCTGCTCATGAACATGGAGGGCTACACGCCCGGCGAGCCTGTCGTGGAGACGCCGGCCGACGCTTGGATGTTCAGCCGCCTGGCCAAGGCCGTGAAGATGGTCACCGAGGGTATTGAGAACTACACCTTTGGCGACATGGCCCGCGGCCTGCAGCAGTTCTTCTGGAACGAGGTCTGCGACTGGTACGTCGAGGTCACCAAGGCCCGTCTGAAGGGCGAGGGCCGTCTACAGGCGCAGCGCAACCTGATCTTTGTGCTCGACACCTCCATTCGCCTGATGCACCCGCTTATGCCGTTTGTCACCGAGGAGATCTGGGACAACATGCCGGCGAGCGTGCTCGACCTGGACGCCGAGGGCAACGTGAACCGCGCCGAGGCGCTCATGATCGCCAAGTGGCCCGAGCCCGCCGACTACGCCAAGTACGTCGACGAGCCCGCCGAGCGCGCGTTTGAGCTGTGCCGTGCCGTCGTTTCCGCCGCCCGTGCCACCCGTTCGCGTTATCGCTTAAGCCCCAAGGCGGAGCTCGACGTGGTCGTGCGCGCCGGTGCCGAGGACATCGAGAAGCTCGAGAGCCTGCGCTCCACGATTGAGCCGCTGGCGAACACCGCTTCGCTGGTCATGGGCACCGATGTTGAGAAGCCGGCTGCGAGCATTGCCGTGGTCGATAGCGGTGTCGAGGTCTTTGTGGTGCTCGAGGGCAAGGTTGACCTTTCGGCCGAGAAGGCACGCCTGGAGAAGGAGATCGCCGCGGCCCAGAAGGAGCTTGCTGGCTGCGAGAAGACCCTTGCCAACGAGGGCTTTGTGGCCAAGGCCGCACCCGCGGTGGTCCAGAAGAAGAGGGACCGTGCAGCTGAGCTCAAGGAGATCCTGGCGGCGCTGACTGCTCAGGTTGCTGACTTCTCGTAGGCGTTACTGGGGGACGCGGTTTTGGGGCTTTACTCGCTACTGCGGACAGTCCTGCTCGCACGAAGGCCACATTAAGTGGCCTTCGGCTCGTGCGGAACTTGTATCGAGCAAAGCCCCAAACCGCTCCCATAGCGGTTACGTGGTTGTTTGCAGCTGGTGGGTTAGGGCCACTTGGTTGTGGCCTTTAGCTCGCTGCAAAGCGGTGTTTGGCTGATATTTTGAATGGGATGGGCTCGTTGTTTATTACGGGCCTCTTTTTATGTAATGGGGGACTTTGGGTTATGGCTAAGCGTTCTGGGTCGTATGTCGTTCCTTTCTCGTTTGAGTTGCTTTCGTTTGATGAGGCTGTTGGGCTGGCTGCCGATGCGGGGCGGATTTCTGGGGATGCTGGTCCTCTGCTTGAGACAGTTGTCGATATGCTTGATGAGCTGGGACGTCCGGACGAGTATTTCGATTGCATTCAGGTCGCCGGTACCAATGGCAAGACTTCGACTACGCGTTTTTCGGCTGCTATTCTTCATGGTGAGGGGCTCAAGACCGCGCTGTATACGTCGCCACAGCTGGTACGCTATCCCGAGCGCATGGAAGTCGATGGATGCGTCGTGAGCGATGAGGCATTCGCCCGTGGCGTTTCGGCCGCTGTTGAGGCGGGGCATCGAGTGAATGCCCGTCGTGTGGCGGCGGGGGAGCGCGCCTATACCATCACGCCGTTTGACCTTTTGACGGCTGCTGCACTTGTGGTGTTTGCCGAGGCCGCGGTGGATGTTGCCGTGCTCGAGGTTGGCATGGGCGGGCGTTGGGACGCCACGAGCGCGACCGATCCCGTTGCCGTTGCCATTACGGGCATTGGGCTCGATCACACACGTATTTTGGGCGATACGCTCGAGGCCATTGCGGGGGAGAAGGCTGCGGTCATTAAGCCCGGACGCCTGGTTGTACTGGGCGAGGGCACGCATGAGGCGAGCGTTCAGCGCGTGATGGATGCCCGTTGTCGCGAGTGCGGCGTCGTGCCGCTGGTGGTGAACCATGCCACGACCAAGGTGCCGGCGCATGTGGGCGATACGGTTGAGTTTAGCTGCACTACGCCGCGTGCGATTTATACGTCGAGCATGGTCAAGCCGGCGTATCAGCCGCAGAATGCTGCGTGCGCGATTATGCTTTGCGAGGGGTATCTGGCTCGCGAGCTCGATCATGACAAGCTCGATGTGTCGCTTGTGGGCTGCCCCACGCCGGGCCGATTTGATGTGCTGGGAACTGATCCGCTCAAGCTGATCGACGCCTGCCATAACCCTCAGAGCTGCGAGAACTTTGTGAGCGCGCTGGACGAGATCGATCCGTGCGTAGAGAATCGCCCCACGCTGCTGTGCGCTGCGCTGGCCGACAAGGACGTGGCGGGTATCGTTGACCTTTTGGTTCCGGCGTTCCCCCGTGTGGTCGTGACACAGACCGATTCCGATCGCGCCCTGCCGGCGGAGGAGCTCGCCGGCCTCGTTGATGCCGATAAGCTCGCGGGCGTATACCCGAGCGTGCCCGAGGCCCTCGCTGCCTTCGATGCCGCGGGCGAGTCCTTCGTTGCCGCCGGTACCATCACCCTAGCCGGCGAAGTAGCAGGCCTGTTGCGCTAACCCATCCCCTCATCAGTTGCGGTGAAATACGGACTGTTTTACAAGCCAGAAGCCTCAAACGGTCCGTATATCACTGCAGCTCAAAAGCAGTCAATTTGGGACGGGGCTTTTTGGCTGCCCTGTGCCCCGAGTTGACTCGCTTGCCACGAAATGGGCCTATCTACTACGTTTTAGCGAATACCCCCGACCACACCGAGAATTGCAAAATTAAAACCGCAGGTAGACGGCTTGCGGATTTTGCGAAAACGCGGGTATGGTCGCCCTATGCGGGTTAAACGTAGTAGATAGGCCGTTTTTGTGGCGCGGTATTGGTGGGATGCGGCAAAGGGACAGCGCCTTTGCCGCATTGCCTAGTCCAGACGGACCGGATCGTGGGGGTAGGCGTTGAGAATCTCGACGCCGTTCTCGGTCACCAGGGCCAGGTCCTCGATGCGGACGCCGGTGCGGCCGGGGAGGTAGATGCCCGGTTCGATGGAGAACGTCATGCCAGGCTCTACGACCTGCTCGTTGACGAGCGAGACGTCGCCCGGCTCGTGGTCCTGCAGACCAATCGAGTGGCCCAGGCGATGTGTGAAGTATTTGCCATAGCCTGCGTCCTCAATCACGTCGCGCGCGGCACGGTCCAGGTCGCACATGCGCACGCCCGGTGCGATGAGTGCTTCGGCGGCCTCGTTGGCACGGCGTACGATATCGTAGATGTGTGTTGTCTCCTCGTCCGGCTCGCCCCAAAAGAACGTGCGCGTCATGTCCGAGCAGTAGTTGCGATGCCGTCCGCCAATGTCGAACAGCACCACGTCGCCACGCTTGAGCACGGTATCGTCGGGTTCGTGATGCGGGTCGCCGGCGTTGGCACCAAAGCTCACGATCGGCGGAAAGCTAAAGCCCTCGCAGCCGTGCTTGCGATACAGGCCGAGCATTTGGTCAGCAATTTCGCGTTCCGTCACACCCCCGTGGACGAGCTTAATCGCGTCGGCCATCACGGCGTCGTTGGCGGCAGAGGACACGCGCATGAGCTCCTGTTCGGCGGCGTCTTTGTAGGTGCGCGCGGCAGTGACGGCAAAGTCACCCAGGAAAAACTCGCTTGCGGCGTGGCGCTCCATGAGCGGCATCAAAAAGCCGGAGCGCATGACGGTGTCGATGCCGAGCGGTTTGGTCGGATCGACCTCGCGAGCGATGGCGTCGGCCACGACATCGGTATCGGTGTGATAGGCGACGCGGGCATTGTCGTACTCGGGCAGTTGATGCAGTGCGTTGACCAGGATCACCGGCTCGGCATCGCGCACGAGCAGCACGCCGCAAAAACGCTCGAACATATCGGCATAAAAGCCGGTCAGGTAATAGATCGACCATGGGTCGTTTACGAGCAGCTGTGCGCCGGGGTGCTGAGCCTCGAGCGCATCGAGCACGCGCGCCACACGCTGGTCATCGACATGTGCCATGAAACATCCTTTCGCTAGGTTGCCACCATGGTATCCCCAATGCCAGGGTAGTCAATTTGCGACGGGCTATTTTAGCTGCGTCCAACATGCGGAATGATAGGTAAAAGTAGCCATAAGAGGTCCGTCCCAAATGGGCTGGTTTCAAAACTATGGCGGATTACGGGGCTGGACCTGTATTGCTTGACCATGGGAAAAATTGCGAAATTAAAACCGCAGGTAGACGGCTTATCAAAAATCGAAAAATGCCTGTATGGATGGGGGTCTCCGAATCAGCCCCGTAAACCGGGGTAGTTTTGAAATGGCACAAATCCGATAGCAGCCAAGAGGGCGCTTTTGCAACCGAAAAGAAGGGAGCGGGGTAGCTAAAAGTGCCCCGTCCCAAATGAGCTACCTAGGCAGGGTCGATGTTCATGCTGGCGATAAGGTTGATGTTGGTGTCTAGGAGATTCTCCAGCACGACGTCGCCCATGCGGATGGGGGCCTCGACGACCACGCCGCGGATGAGGTTCATGGCTTGGGCGTGGAGTGCCAGCGGGATGGCATCGGCGGTGCGCACGGGCAGCAGGGCCTCATCGCCGCCGGAGACGGCCACGGTCGTCGTGAGCACGCGCATGGGACAGGTGAGCTCCTGATGTGCGAATTTATCACCGCGTGGGCAGTTGTTGCCGGTTACGGAGCGCACTTCCACCACGGCGCCATTGGCGTCGCGCTCGATTTCTACGGTCTGGAGGCACTCGGATGGGCAGGTGGTGCAGTTGAACTGCAGCGTTTCAATCGCGTTTGTGCTCATGACTCTACGCCTCCTCAACGGGGTCGACGGACAGGACAATCTCGCTAACACCCAAGTCGAGCGCATGCTGAATCACCTTTGCCGGCAGCGGGAAGCTTTCCATGACGCTCGGTTTAAACGGGCGGACCTTGCCGGCGAACAGTTCCTCGTCGCCTGCTAGAATGCGCACGCGGGCGGCGTCGACGGGTCGGCGCACGCGGAAGTTAAGTTTAGTGAGCCCGACGGTCGTAATGCGGCCCGGCAGTGCGTAGCCTGCGATGCCGGCGGGGGAGACCGTGAGCTCGCAGCCCGTGCCCGCAGCGCCCACTTCGTCATCCGCGCCGTTCCCCAGCGCGTACGCCGCCGCGGCTGCACCGGCGCGTTCGGACTCGGTCGTCACGTTGTCGGCCAGGTCGTGCACGTGCAGCACGTTGCCACAGGCAAAGATGCCCGGCACGCCCGTTTGCAGACTCTGGTCCACCACGGCGCCGCGCGTGTGCGGGTCAAGCTCAACGCCCGCGGCAACCGAAAGCTCGTTCTCGGGAATCAATCCCACCGAAAGCAGCAGCGTGTCGCACGGAACAATGCGCTCGGTCCCCGGAATGGGTGCCAGGTGCTCGTCGACCTGGCTTACCTCGACGGCCTCCACACGGTCGTGCCCGATCACGCGCGTGACGGTGGTGGACAGGTGCAGCGGAATACCAAAATCGTCCAGGCAATTCTTCACATTGCGGCGCAGTCCGTTGGCGTACGGCATGAGCTCGTACACGCCCTCGACGGAAATCCCCTCAAGCGTGCAGCGGCGCGCCATGATAAGCCCGATGTCTCCCGAGCCCAAAATGACGGTGCGCGAGCCGGGCTTGAGGTTTTCGATATTGATGTATCGCTGCGCCAGGCCGGCCGTAAACACGCCGGCGGGACGGCTGCCAGAGATCTTGATCTCGCTGCGCGTGCGCTCGCGACATCCCATGGCAAGAACGACGGCGTGCCCGGTGAGCTGCAGCATGCCGGCGCGGCTCATGAGCGTGACGGTATGGACCGCGGTGCCTTCCGCAGGCTCGCCTGAATCAATCCCAAGCACCATGCTGTTCAGGAACAGCGCAAT
This sequence comes from uncultured Collinsella sp., assembly GCA_902405995.1. Classification (GTDB taxonomy): domain Bacteria; phylum Actinomycetota; class Coriobacteriia; order Coriobacteriales; family Coriobacteriaceae; genus Collinsella. Next base: position 7,215 of record CABPCG010000010.1, on the reverse strand, counting down.
GTCGGTTGCGTGCACCTGGTCGATAAAGCGCTGCGCGTACTCGGGACCGGTGAGCTCCTGTTTAAAGTGCGACAGGCCAAAGCCGGGGTGGATGCACTGGCGGAGGATGCCGCCCAGATGCTGCTCGCGCTCCACGATGGCCACGCGTGCGCCGGCCTTGTGTGCGGCAAGCGCGGCCGCCATGCCGGCAGGTCCGCCTCCGATAACGACCGCGTCGAAGGCCTGCGTTTGCACGGGCGCTGAGGCTTCGACCTCTGCGGTTCGAGCCTCCGCGCGTTCGTCGCGCATATCAAACGTCGCCATCCTAGCGTACCCCCTTCAGCGGTCCCTGGACCAGCCAAGATCCGGCATCCTCCAACAACACCTCGCTGGGGTCGCAGCCCAGTTCGCGCGCCAGGATCGCTACCACGCGGCTCTGGCAAAAGCCGCTCTGGCACCGACCCATGCCGGCGCGGCAGCGGCGCTTGACGCCCTCGACCGAAACCGCGCTCGGGTGGCGTCGGATCGCGGCAACAATCTCGGCCTCGGGCACCGTTTCGCAGCGGCAGACGATTTGCCCCCAAGCGGGGTCGGATTCAATGAGCTCTTCCTTGCGCGCAAGCGGCACGCGGTCAAAGTCGTCCGGCGCGCGGCGAATCGGGTCCCAATCGGCCCTTTCGCGCAAAGCAACGCCCGCCTCGCGCATCACGCGCTCCATGCGCTCGGCAATGGCCGGCGCGCTCGCCACGCCCGGCGACTGAATACCTGCCGCCTGGAACAGCCCCGGCACCACGGCCGACTGCCCAATAAAGAAGTCGTTCGTTCCCCGAATGACCGGTCGACCGCCGGCAAACGCACGCACCACGCGACGCGTGTCCAGATCGGGCACCAGCTTGTGCGCACCGGTCAGGAGCGCGTTTACATCGCTCGCATAGGTCTGCGTGTCGCCTGGCTCGCGCACGGCAGCCGTCGCTGTAATCACGGTGTTGCCATGTACGGTACCCGTGACGATAACGCCCTTGGACACTGGCGTGGGAACAGGGTAGAGCGGCATGAGCGTGCGCGGTTCCTTATCCAGCACCACGATGTTGCCCTGACGCCAGACCATCTGGAACTCCTCGGCGCCCACCATATGCGAGATGTCGGCGGCGCCGTTGCCCGCGGCGTTGATCAGGTAGCGGCAGCGCACGTCTCCGGCGGGCGTCGGCAACGTAAAGCGCGCGTCGTCGCCCGAGCCCGCGACTTCAATCGCCTCCACGGGTGCGGAGCGCATAAACGTCACCCCGTTGGCCACGGCGTTCTCCAGCGCGGCGATGGCAACCTCAAACGGATCGACAAAACCGGTCGAAGGGCACCACAACGCGCACGCTGCATCGGCACTGGCGCGCGGCTCTAATTCATGGATGCGCTCGGGGCCGATAATCGACAGCTCGGGCACACCGTTGGCCAGGCCATTCTGGCGCAGCTTTTCCAGATGCGCGCGGTCCTCGTCGTTAAAGCCCAACACCATCGACCCGGTGCGGCAGAACAGAAAGCCCAGCTCCTGCGCCCACGTACCGTACAACTCGCAGCCACGGGCGTTGACCTGCGCCTTTACGGTGCCCGGTGTCGGATCGTAGCCAGCGTGCACCAGGCCGCCGTTGGCCTTCGATGCGCCCAGCGCAATATCGTTAGCCGCCTCGACCACGCAAATGGACAGGTCATAGCGCGCGAGCTGCCGCGCGATGGCGCATCCGGTGATGCCCGCGCCGACAATCGCGATATCAAACGTTTCTGTCACAGTGCCTCCCAGACAAGTTGACAGGCTGTCAATAAGACTATCCTACGGTCTGCGCGTCCCCAGAGCGGCGTCAATGCGGCGAACAGCCCCGCAACACCCGCCAACGGCAGACGAGGTGAGACCCGGTAACGTCGACAACCTCGTCTGCCGACAACTATGGAAACCGTTCGTCTCGATCTGTAACAGTTAGACGAGGATTTGGGTTCCAGATGTTACAGATTGAGACGTTAGTCTGGCGCCCCTTCCGTTCGTCTCGATCTGTAACACCTAGACCCGGATTTCGCCTCCACCTGTTACAGATTGAGATGTTTGTGTCCGCGCCAGCCCCGCCCCTAGCCGTGGTCCCATATAAACAAACCCCGTGGTAAACTTGACCGGACTGTTAATATTCCGAAAGGTACCCGTAATGTCCAAGTACATCTCCGAGCTCATGTCGCCGCAGCTTATGGGCGTCGTCTATGCCTTCGTTGGCTTTATCATCGCCCTGTATGTGCTGTCGGTCGTCTATGTGTTCATCGACGCTCGCCGCCGCGGCGCCAGCGCCTACGTGGCGTGGGGCATCATCGCCCTCATCCCGTTTGTGGGCCTCATCGCCTACCTGGTCCTGCGCCCGCACTCCTATGCGTCCGACCGCGAGGAGCAGGAGCTGGACATGGCTCTGCGCGAGCGCCAGCTTGCCCAGTACGGCACCTGCCCGCAGTGCGGGGCGCCCATCGAGAGGGACTTCGTCGTCTGCCCGGTGTGCGATACCCAGGTTCGCAACGTGTGTCCCAGCTGCCATCGCCCGCTCGATGCGCATTGGAAGGTCTGCCCCTACTGCCGAACTCGCATCCAGTAGCGCATCCATCGCCGGGCCGGCCGCAAGCCACGGGCACGCCGCAAACCGCACGCGCGCTCCGCAGCCCCGCCCCACACGATGAAGCATGCGTAGAAAATCGCCCGCCGTGCCATTAAGGTGCGGCGGGCGCTTGTATACCAAGGCAACCTGCCTATAATGATGCAAGTCAAAAATGCCGAGCGCATCGCACGCACTTGCACCAGGCATCCGAGAGGAGAAAACATACCCATGAAGGCACTCTACAATGACGGTTCGGTGGCCGAGCTCCCGCAGGACGAGGTCACGCACGTCATCCGCCACTCCGCCGCACACATCATGGCGCAGGCCATCAAGCGCTTGTACCCCCAGGCCGACTTTGCCTACGGCCCTGCGACCGACAACGGCTTCTACTACGACGTCGACCTGCCCGAGGGCGTCAAGATCAGCGAGGACGACTTCCCCGCGATCGAGGCCGAGATGAAGAAGATCGTCAAGGAGAACCTCAAGTTCTCCGTGTACGAGAAGCCCCGCGCCGAGGCCATCGCCCTTATGGAGGAGCGCGGCGAGAAGTACAAGGTCGAGCACATCGGCGACCTGGACGACGACGCCCGCATCACCTTCTACCAGCAGGGCGACTACATCGACATGTGCGTCGGCCCCCACATCTGCTACACCAAGGCGCTCAAGGCCTTTAAGCTCACCGGCGTCTCGGGCGCCTACTGGAAGGGCGACAAGGACAACAAGATGCTCACCCGCATCAACGGCGTCGCCTTTGCCACCAAGGAAGAGCTCGACGAGCACATGCACATGCTGGAGGAGGCCAAGAAGCGCGATCACCGCAAGATCGGCCGCGAGATGGACCTCTTTATGATGCGCGACGAGGCCCCCGGCTTCCCGTTCTTCCTGCCCAACGGCATGATCCTTAAGAACACGCTGCTGGACTACTGGCGCGAGATTCACCACAAGGCCGGCTACGTGGAGATCTCCACGCCGCTCATCATGAACAAGCAGCTGTGGAAGACCTCGGGTCACTGGGACCACTACAAGGACAACATGTACTCCACCGTTATTGACGACGAAGAGTACTGCATTAAGCCCATGAACTGCCCGGGCGGCGTGCTGGTGTACGCCTCCAAGCCGCACTCCTACCGCGAGCTGCCCATTCGCGCCGGCGAGATTGGCCTGGTGCACCGTCACGAGCTGCGCGGCGCCCTGCACGGCCTGTTCCGCGTGCGCTGCTTTAACCAGGACGACGCCCACCTGTTTGTGCGTCCCGACCAGCTGACCGACGAGATCGTGGGCGTGGTCAACCTCATCGACTCCGTGTACCAGAAGTTTGGCTTTAAGTACCACGTTGAGCTTTCCACCCGCCCCGAGGACTCCATGGGTTCTGACGAGGACTGGGCTCGCGCCGAGGAGGGCCTGCGCACCGCTCTGGAGAAGCTGGGCATGGACTACGAGGTCAATGAGGGCGACGGCGCCTTCTACGGCCCCAAGATCGACTTCCACCTGGAGGACTCGCTCGGCCGTACCTGGCAGTGCGGTACCGTGCAGCTCGACTTCCAGATGCCGCTCAACTTTGACTTGGAGTACGTGGACGCCGATGGCACCAAGAAGCGCCCCATCATGCTGCATCGCGTGTGCTTTGGCTCCATCGAGCGCTTTATCGGTATTCTGATTGAGCACTTTGCGGGCAAGTTCCCCACCTGGCTGGCCCCCGTGCAGGTCAAGGCGCTTCCCGTCTCTGAGAAGAGCCGCGACTACGCCCACGAGGTGTGCGCCAAGCTGGAGGAGGCCGGCATTCGCGTGGTCTGCGATGACCGCGACGAGAAGATCGGCTACAAGATCCGCGAGGCCCGCAGCATCGACCGCGTGCCCTACATGCTCATCCTGGGCGAGAAGGAGGTCGAGGCCGGCAACATCTCCGTCCGCGATCGCTCCAACGAGACCGTTCAGATGGGTGTCGATGAGTTTGTTGCGAAGGTGACCGAGGAGATTAAGACTCGCGCCTAAGGCAAGCTTCACAACAATTAACAAAGGCGACCGTCCACACAGGGCGGTCGCCTTTTTTCCTACCAAAATTAGAAAAGCCGCTGGTTGAGCGGCTTTTTTGTTGCACAAAAAGGTACAGGTTTTTGTATCTTTCGACATAGACAATTATACGAGCAATTAATCAGCGATTGCCCAGATTACGCAAAATGTCCTGCCGGTAGATACATCTCCATACCCCTCTACAAAAACCTGTACTTTTGCGACTGCGCCTAGCTGCGAGCGAGAAGCCTGTTCTAAACGCCCCTGCATTTGCGTGCATCGCAAAGCCAAGGGGGGGCGAGAACATGGAACAGACGGCACGGCGCCAAGAGCAGCTGCCAGGCGCTTTTAACGGCGCCACCATCAGCAGCCAGCACGGCCGCGTTCGCTGGTATCTGGTTCACACCCCCCATGGAAAAGAGCGCGAGACCTGCGAAAAGGTCCGCCGCATTATCCCGCACAACCTTATGCAGGACGCTTTTGTGATGCAAAAGGAGTTCTGGTTTAAGCGGGACGGTGCCTGGTCGCTCCAAACCAAACCCATGTACAAGGAATATTTCTTCGTCGCTACGCACGATGCTGCCGCGCTCGATAGGGCTTTGGCCCAGTTGAGCTTTGGCTGCCGCATCGCCGGCAGTAGGGAGCGGGCGTACATGCCCATGCCGGACGACGCGCAGGGCTGGTACCGCAGTGTGCTGGACGACGACGGCGTGGTGCGTAACAGCGTTGCGCGCATAGAAGACGGCGTGTTGCACATAGAGCAGGGTCCCTTGGTGGGGCAAGAGGCCCGTGTAAAGAAGATCGACCGTCATAAACGCTGGTGCCTGGTGGACGTGGGCGAAGGCGACTCCGCATTTAGGGAGTTACTTCCGCTCGACGTGCCCAGCAAAACGTAAGGGAGACGTTGCACCGGCAATTCGTTCGCATTTTGATTCATGGACGGGGGGGGGTTCCTGGGGACAGGGACGTAAGTTTTATCGTGACTGCTAAAGAAGTAACAGAGAGTTGTACATCAACGGTTGGTGCGCTGGCTTTCAATCAGATAAAACCGAGCGGTACGCTTGGGTATCGCATCGTCAAGAGGCTGTTTGACCTTGTGTTTAGTCTTATGGCGATCGCTATTTTATTCATTCCAGTGGGTCTTGTGTGCGTCCTGATTTGTCTAGAGTCTCCGGGTAGTCCCTTGTACACCCAGGAGCGAATTGGCAAAAATGGCAAGGTCATTAAGATCTTTAAGCTGCGCAGCATGGTTGCCGATGCTGGCAATGTTCAGAAGTATTTAAATTTTGAGCAGCTGCATCAGTGGGAAATTGAGCGCAAGGTCGATAACGATCCGCGCATCACTAAGGTCGGGCAGTTTATTCGTAAGTGCTCTATCGATGAGATGCCGCAGTTTCTTAATGTTTTAAATGGTGATTTATCCGTTATCGGTCCTCGTCCCATTACGCGTGATGAACTCGAAATGCATTTTTCTGATGAGGATAAGGTTGTATTTCTTTCGGTTCAACCTGGAATTACCGGGTTATGGCAGGCGACGGATCGCAACGATGCGTCATTTGAAAGCGGTCTGCGCCAAAAAATCGAATTGCATTACGTGCGGAACCGTTGTTTCCGAATGGATTGGAAGTGTTTTGCTGGCACTTTCGGCGCCATGTTTGGCAAGGAGAGGACGGGCCGATAGATGGAAATATCCGTCATCATTCCGACTCTTAATGCTGAGCATGAAATCGATGGGCTTTTAATTGCCCTCGAACACCAGTCTATTCAGCCGGTTGATATCCTTATCGTTGATTCCGCTTCGGAAGATAAAACTATAGAGCTGGTCCGGCAGCACAAAAGAGTCCGCCTTCTGAAGATTGATCGCCAGGATTTCAACCACGGCACCACAAGAGACATGGCACTAAGGGAGTCGAGGGGTGACTTTGTATGCTTCCTTACCCAAGATGCTGTGCCTGTTTCTGATGATTACCTGGAGCGGCTTGTTGCTCCCATGCTTGATGATTCCGATATCGCTCTCGTAAGCGGCAGGCAGCTGCCTAAGGCGGATGCCCGACGTTTTGAACAGCTGGTGCGTGGTTTCAACTATCCCGACCGGCCATCCGTTCGTTCCAAATGTGATCTCGAGAAACTCGGTATTAAGACTTTTTTGCATCTGATGCCTGTTCCGCTTATCGACGAACTGCATATCTCAAATGCGGCGGATTCGAGCACGTTAACACCAACGAGGACATGCTCATGGCGGCAAGGTTTATCGCCTCAGGGTTGAAGGTGGCTTACGAGCCGCGTGCAGAGGTCTATCACTCGCATAACTTGACGCCATCCCAACAGTTTGCCCGCAACCGCGCTGTTGGCTTCTTTCTCGAAACGCATGCAGACGAACTCATGCATGCAAGTGAGATTGGTGAAGGAAGCCGGCTCGCCAAGATGGTTTCGTCGCAACTTCTACGAGAGGGAAATCTTGGCGAGTTCGTTGCTTTCGGAGTCGATTGCTGCGCCCGCCTTCTCGGAAATCGCGCTGGCCGCAGGGCAGCAAGAAATGAAAGGTTATAGCCAATGAAAGGCATCATCCTCGCCGGCGGGTCCGGCACGCGCCTGTACCCGCTCACGC
>CABPCG010000009.1 GCA_902405995.1 uncultured Collinsella sp. | reverse complement strand
GGCTGTCCGACCGCGTCGCCGACCCCGAGGACAGGCTCACGCAGGTCACGGTCGTGGACGACCAGCTGGGCCGCCTGACCTTCACACGCGACATGGCCGGGGCCATCTTCCACGTGCTGGGCTCGCACGCCCCCTACGGCACCTACGACTGCACCGGCTCCGGCGCCGTGAAGTCCTGGGCGGACATCGCCCGCGCCGTCTTCGAGGCCGCCAACGGCAACGGGGAGAGGGTCGTGCCGGTCAGCACCGCCGACTACTACGCGAACGCCTCGGACCCCATCGCCCCGCGCCCGGTCCACTCCGCGCTCGACCTCTCGAAGCTCGAGGCCGCGGGCTTCCACATGCCCGACTGGGAGGAAGAGCTTGGGGAGTACCTGGACGCTATTTCTTCGAAAGGTTCTATCTAACTCTATGAGATATCTGGCTTCTGAATCTGATTGCCCATGCGTGAGCGTAATCGTACCCATGTATAATTTGGGTTCTTATGCCTGCTCGTGCATAAGATCGCTGCTGGTGCAGACATATGCTAACCTAGAGATTATCATTGTGGATGATGGCTCAACTGATGACACAGTTGAGTTAATCGAAAGCGTTGTCGAGGCTGACTCGCGCGTTAAAATTCTCCATAAGATAAACGGTGGGCTCTCCTCGGCGCGTAATTTCGGCGTTAAACACTGCACCGGTGAATACATAATGTTTGTAGACGGCGACGACGTTCTTGATATAAGAACGATTGAGCTTCTTGTCGAGATCGCCCTTGAGAACGATGTTTCTCTTGTTACTTGCAAGTATAAAAAAATTTCATGTACCGAAGATTTTAAGGGTGGACAGCTCGGCCCCGTTGAGGTTGTTTCTGGTGACCGTTTGCTTGAAAGCTTGCTGCTGCTTGATGGTGAGTCCGGTTCTGCGTGCGCAAAGTTATATGCAAAGAAGCTTCTGCCGCTTTTGGTATTTCCCGATGGTCAGCTATTTGAAGATTTTGGTGTAGAGGCTACTGTTTTTTCGACGATTGATAAAGCATGCATATTTGATGCTGAGCTATATGGTTATCTGGCGCGTGAAGGGTCTATTACCACAATCAAGAGTTATGGTGATGCCCAGCTCGACGGAATGTCTGCCTCTCTTGATGTCGTTAGGCGGGTTGTGCGGGAAAAGCCTGAGTTTTTTGACGCCTTTGCATGTTTTGAGGCCTTCTGTTCGCTTCGCATAGCTTCAAGGCTCGATTTGTCCAAATGCTCTGACATAGAGTCAGCAAAGGCATTTATTTTTAAAGCCAGAAAGCAGTGTTGGACCGTTGCAGCTAGTACGCTTGTTGACAGGACTTGGCGCCTTCGCTGCCTTCTGTTCGCGGTCTCTCCTGCCCTGCACAGCTTCGCATACAGCTTTTATGGCAAATTGACCGGAAAGGTTATCGGCAAATGATATTTTACAGTTGCCTTTTTTTCGTCTCAGTTTTTTTTGCCTTTCTTTCGGTATGCGATTTAAAGCAAAGACGAACCCTAAAACAGCCGAGACTGGGTTTTTTTGTCTTAAGTGGATTAGCTGTTGCTATTGCTTTTGGTATAAGAGAAGGTTTCGGAACAGATTACTACGATATTTATGTCAAAGGCTACAACGAAATACAGGCTGGGTTTGCCAGTCGTTTTGAGTTGGGATTTGTGACTCTTTGTAGATTGCTCATTTTATTCGGCCTTGATTACCACAGCATGTTTTTCGTTACCTCCTTTCTTACGGTCTTTTTAGTTTATAGAGCTATTTATAGTCAATCTTTAGGACCAATTTGGGGTGTCTACATATTTTTGTTCGGAGGTTTTCTCTTTTTCTCATCCAATGGGATTAGGCAGGCACTTGCCGCGGCAATTCTGTTGAATGCTCTTCCTTTTGCTACTCGAGGTGATACAATTAAATTTTTTATAGCTGTTTTGGCGGCATCGTTATTTCACTCTACGGCTCTGCTCTTCATTCCTTTGGTTGTATTGAGGGGGTGGCGTCCGGATAGCTTGAAATCCTTTTTCACGTTTGTGTGCGCCATTGTTTTCGGCGGAGCCATCTCTTCCGCGCTTCTATCTTTTGGAATTGCAGTTTCACCGCAGATTGCAAGATACGCAAGCGTTGAACATCTGTCTAATCAGTTTTTATCGAGCGGCAACATGGACGTTGCCGATTTATTGATTTGTTCGATTGGTCTTGCAATATTTTTCTGGGTTAAAAATGTTAGCTCAATAACGTTAGACAGGCACACCATATTCCTGTTCAACCTTTTGATGGTTGGAGTCGTCGTGTGCGTCTTGTCTAAATACGTAATGCTGTTTTCTAGGATTGCTGTCTACTTCACGTCGATCTGTATCATTGCGATTCCAAGGCTTTTTTGTTCGTGCGATCGCGGTACTTGTCCATCGATTCTCATTGTAAAAAGCTTATATGCGATGTTTGTCATTATCGTTTTTATCTATCTATATGGCATTTTGAACTTCAGCCATGTTGTTCCTTATATGTGCGTCTTTTCCCATTAACTTATCTAGCTTATATCGTCTGGAGATTTCACTTTGAGTTCTCAACACAAACGTTTCTACAGCAATGTCGTTTGGCAGTACGGACTGCAGATTGTTAAGTACATTTTTCCCCTCATTACGCTGCCTTATCTGACACGTGTGCTTCTGCCGGAGGGTTATGCGATCTACGCGTATGTTGTGTCGTTCATGACTTTCGCCCAGACTTTCGTCGATTTTGGCTTCAACCTTTCCGGTACTAAATGCATAGCAAAATCCGAGACTGTCGAAGAGGAGAACCGGGCTATTGGTGCTGTGACAGAGGCTCGCCTGTTGCTTGGTGTAGTGACCGGCGCTGTCGTTGTTGTTGTTGCCTGGTTTATCCCCATTACTCATTCGAACATGCTATATACCATGTTTGCATTTGTTGCTGTATTCGGTAAGGCACTTGCTCCGGACTTTCTTTTCCAGGGACATGAAAACATGGGTCCATTGACGACTCGCTATTTTGTCTCGAAGGGTGTCTCTACTGCCTTGACGTTCATCGTTGTCCATTCTATCGATGACATTCTGTGGATTCCTATTCTCGACATCCTTTCGAGCGTTATTGCCCTTGCCTGGTCTTTCATTTCCGCCAAGCGAATGTTCGGTACCACCATTACGTTCGTGCCCCTATGCGAGGCGCTTTCAGAGCTGAAGGTTTCCGCGCTCTATTGTTTCTCGAACATGGCCTCCGTCGTTTTTTCCGGTTTCACTACGCTCTTGATTGGAATCGTGATTACCAACAAGGCCATGATTTCCTACTGGTCCCTTGCTGTGACTGCAATTAATGCCATCCAGTCCCTTTATTCGCCAATTGTGAACAGTCTGTACCCACATATGGTCAAGGGGGGTGACTACGGTTTTGCAAGGAAGCTGCTTCTTGTCTCAATACCCGTCCTGCTCATTGGCACCATCGCTTTCGCAGCGCTTTCCGATGTAGTTATGCTCGTGCTCGGTGGCAAGGACTATCTATCAGGTTCCTGGGTTATCGCCTGGGCTTCACCCGTACTCCTGTTTTCCTTTTATGCAACGATGGTCGGCTGGCCGATTCTTGGTGCCTCTGGCAAAGTCGCTGAGGTTACCTATACCACAGTGGGGTCTGCTGTATTTTGCATCGTTTCGCTCTTGACCGTGTCTGCGATGGGGGTTGCGAGCATGCAGACTATTTGCTTTATCCGCTGCCTTACTGAGGCAATTATGTGTGTGAGTCGCATTTGGCTCGCGCGCGGATACTTGTTTCCATCTCGAAGCGTTACCGCCGATTGCGAAAGGTAAGGAATAAGAAATGAAAAAGTGCGTCGGTATATTGTCACGCCATGCAGTGCCGAACTACGGTTCCATTCTGCAAGCATATGCCCTTCAGGATGCGTTCGCCTCAATGGGTATCAATGCTGAGTATGTTGACTACCGCATCCCCCGGGACTTTCCTTTAGCAGATGCCATGAGGACCTCTGGCGCGCTCGGTCCGATTCGTGCGATTCCAAAAGCGATTGGTGCCCGTAAGTTCGAGGCGATGAGGAGTGATTTGCTGAGGCAGAGCCGTAGGGTTACCGACTCAGAAGAGCTCGGTAAGCTTCTTGCCGAGTATCCTGTCCTTTGTGTGGGAGGCGACCAAGTGTGGAATATCATGTCCGATGGAAACATCGAGGGTGCCTACCTTTTGGAGGGCGCATCAGACGATGCCTACAAGTTCTCCTTCTCTTCCTCCTTTGGTAAAAATGGCCTCGATCCACGCGAACGCGAACGTGCCGCCAAAGCGTTTGCGCGCTTTGATAGGCTTTCAGTGCGCGAGGAAAGTGGGCAGAAAACTCTTGAGGAAATGGGACTTGAGGCGCAAACCGTTGTCGACCCCGTGCACCTGCTCTCAAAGGAGGCCTGGTTTGATCGTGTTGAGCCTCGTGCGCCCCGCGGGGTGAATGGGGAGTATTGCCTGATCTACAACCTGCATCCAAGCGATGCATTCGACCGCTATTCTGCTGCCGCATGCAAGTCACTCGGCCTCGAGGTCGTTAGCATTCGTCCGTCGCTTCGTAAGACGATGGGGAAGAATTTGTTCTACCCTTCGCTTCACGAATTCCTTTGGCTGTTTGACAATGCCACCTGCGTGCTCACGGACTCATTCCACGGGACTGCTTTTTCGTTGCTGTTCAATACGCCCTTTGTCGATATTCTACCTGAGCAGTATGCGGAGCGTAACAAGGCAATTCTTTCTCGCTACGGGTTGGATTCCCGCATAAGCACGGAGCTTCAGCCAGAAGAGCTTTGCCTCAACGATTTTGATTGGGCGGGCGTCAATGAGTCGCTTGCCGTCAACCGTGAGTCCTCCTCGGAGTTCCTTTGTGACACCGTTGGCGAGTTCTCCGCCCGTCTTGCTCGCTAGAATAATGAATGGAAGGTCCTATTTTGAGTCAGCCATCTGTTTCCATCATCGTCGCTGTTTACAAATCTGAACAATTTCTGCCGAAGCTTCTTCATTCCTTTGAGGTTCAAACCCACAAGAATCTCCAGATTATTCTCGTTGACGATGGTTCTCCCGATGACAGTGGTCGCATCTGTGATGACTATGCTGCACGTGACCCTAGGGCTATTGTTATTCACAAGCCTAATGGCGGCACTTGCTCCGCTAGGAATGCGGGACTTGGTGTCGCGACGGGTGACTATCTCATGATCGTGGACGGTGACGACTGGCTGGAGCCCGATTGCGTTGAATATTTGGTCGACTTGGCTGAGAGCACTGGCTCCGACATGTCCTACTCGGTGAATCTCTTTACAACGCGTGATAGGGAGCAGATTGTTGAGGACGTCCGGGAGACCTGGTCGGCAGAGCGCGCCACCTCTGCCATCATCTATCCCTTTATGCGGCTGGGGCCTTGGAATAAGTTGTACAAACGTTCTGTAGTTGTCGACAACAATATTTCGTTTTCCGTTCCTTGGTTCGGCGAGGGTCTGTACTTTGCTACCGAGGTTGCACAGCACTCTAATCATGTGGGCGTTGGTAGACGTAAGGTCTACAACTACCGTTTGAATAACTTGGGGAGCGGTCTTACCAACTACAACGTTCAAAATGGCAAGAATGCCCTCGGAAATATTAAATTCATTAAAGAGAACCTGACCCTGGACACTCCGATGGTTCGCCACGCATGCGATTGGCATATCTGGCGAAACTACGAGTTCCTACTCACTCAGATAATAGGTGCGGATGAAATGGACTCCGAAGGCAAGCTCGCGAAAGAATGTGCAGCGTACGTTAGGAAGAACTGGCTGTCCGTGTTCAAGAACAGCGAAGTCGACCGTTCCGAGAAGGTAAAGATCGCATGCTGCGGCATGGCACCCGTGCTTTACGCGAAGCTGGTCATAGATCGAAACCGGAAGGGGCTCGAGGCTGATAAAGGCAAGTTCATGGATGTCGAGGAGTAGGTGCATGGCGAATCTAAAGCACGCAATCAAGCAGGGCATCGTTGCTCTCAAAGCCAAGAATATACAGCCTGTGATGCAGACCGTCGGCGATGAATGCCTGCTCAAGGGGAAGACTGCCCTCGTTGTGGGAGGCTCAGGTGGAATCGGCAAGGCGGTCGCCAAGGCGTTCCTGAAGAACGGCGCGAATGTTGTCATCGCCGGCACTAGGCGCGCGAAGGTCGACAAGGTGGTGTTAGAGCTTGGCGAGAAGTGCGCCGGGGTTGTTGTCGACCTTGCCGAGCCAGAGACCTTTTCGAAAGTCATCGACGAGGCGGTGGCATTCTACGGCCCCATCGATATCCTAGTCAATTCTGCCGGCGTTCACACCGAGGACGTCTCCATGGGCGGGTTTCTCGATTTTTCAGTTGAGGAATACGATCGCATCTTGGACATCAACCTGCGCGGCGTCTACTTCATGGTGCAGTCTGTTGCAAAGCGCATGATTTCCGATAAGGTCAGCAATGGGCATATCCTTATCGTCTCATCCTCGGCTGGCAACGAGCCCGCATGGTCTCCCTACCGCGTATCGAAGTGGGGTCTGAAGGGCATCACTGAGGGCATGGCTTCCGCCCTCGTTCCTCATGGCATTGTAGTCAACGCGATTGCGCCCGGCAGCACGGCGACTCCTCTTCTTGGCGTCGAGGAGGGTGACAGCATCTCTGCTGAGGACAACAGACTTGGCAGGTTCGCCATGCCCGAGGAGATCGCGGAATTCGCTGTGATGTTGGCCAGCCCCATGGGCGACATGGTGGTTGGTGACACTTTGTACGTCTCCGGTGGCCGTGGGGTCTGTGATATCCGGTAGCGGCTTTGCGGGCGCTTCAAAGTATGAGATCGCCTTTACCGTAGAAGCAGCTTGGCTGCCTCGGAGGCTTGCGTCGAACCGTCTTCGAGGTAGACTAAGCATCGGAATAGCCTCTTTGTCAAGCCTTCGGTTGCAGTGAAACTTATGGTGCTGCTTTTCGAGGTGACACCTCCGATTGCGGTGTTGTACCAGGTCCTGCCTCCGTTGTCAGAACATTGCCATTGAAATGCGGCCGCGTGCTCAGCGTCGATTGAGAACGAGGCCTCAATTCCTGCGCTCGTTGCGCAATCTTTCGGCTGCGTGGTGATCCTCTCTTTATTCGACAATAACGAGAGTTTGGCGTTTTGAGTCGCAGCTGTTGTTCCATCCTGGAAGGTGACAACGCACCTGTAGAGACGTTTCGCAAGTGCGGCACTGGCGGTGAACCGCAGCGTAGGCAGCTTTGAGGCGGCATTGCCAATCCCGGTGTCGTACCAGCCCTTCCCATCATTGTCGGAACATTGCCACTGGTACGAGATGGCACCTAGGGCTCGCACGGAGAAAGACGCTTCGGATCCAGTCGAGGCGGCCGTGTCTCGCGGTTGCCCGGTTATTTGGTTAGCGCTTAGTTTTAGTTGCGCAGTGTTTGAAGCCGAGCTAGTCCCATCAGGGAAGAATGCCAAGCATCTATAGCGGCGTTTTGACAATCCCGTACTTGCAGTGAACTCGATTCTCGCCTGCGTGGAAGTCTCACCTCCGATCCCCGTGTTGTACCATGATCTGCCCTCATTGTCGGAGCATTGCCACTGGAACGAAGTAGCCCGCTCTGCTTCGATGGCGAAGAACGCTGTTGACCCTGCGGCAGTTGTGCAGTCTTCGGGCTGGGAGCTGATGGCGTATCGGGCGACAAGGACGAGGCGTGCGGGCTCGCTTGCGAGGGTGCTGCTGTTCGGGAACGAGACTAGGCAGCGGTAGAGCCTCTTCGCGAGCTGGGCATTGGATGCAAACCTCAGGGTTTTCTGCCTGGAAGTTTCGCCGCCTATACCCGTGTTGTACCAACTTGAACCTCCGTTGTCGGAGCATTGCCATTGGAACGATGTCGCGCTTGGTGCCGTTACGGTGAATTCGGCTTGGGCTCCGTTGTATACTTCAAAGTCCTTCGGCATGGTTGTTATGGCGTACGTGGTCTCATAGCTTGCTGTGAGGTCGTACTTGGCGCTCCATTTGCTGTTCGATTCTTTTGTGACGCTAGATGCCGCCATAAGCTCAACTTTTGCGCCATCAGTCTTCCACTCCCTCAGATTCATCGCATAAGCAACAATCCCATTCTGAATTCCCGAGATGCTCGGCGGGAACGACTGGTTATCAGCATCAATAGAAAAGCTTTCTGCCTTAGCATCCAAGTTCTGCTGAATACGGTCGGCATACTTTTCGGCCCATTCATCAGCCTTGCCGTTTCGCACAAAGTAATTGTTGGACAGGTCGGTTGAGCGGTAGGCGTAGTCGGCCTTTTGGTAGTTGGCCGTGTGGTCGGAGTGGGCGATTGCCATGAGCTCGTCGGTCAGGCCAAAGTACAGATGGCGCTGGTCTAGGTCTCCGTACCAATTGTCACTGGTGTCGTCCCAGGTTAGGTCCATCTGGCACCATTTGCTGTCGATCTTTACGGCGTTCCAGGTGTGGCCGTTGCCGGTGATGCGGCCGTTGGCGATGCCCGCGGCGTCAAGGAGCTTGGAGTAGATGCGCTGGTAGCTCTCGCAGGTGCCCTGGTGGCGCGTGAGGCCGCTTTCGGCCGAGCACCAGTTGAGGTTGTGGTCGTACTCCAGCTGGTCGAGCGTCCAGTCGTGGAGCCAAAGCGCCATGTCGTATTCCGAGCCGTCTGTCTCTTGCCTGCACAGGTCCACGGCGCTGTTGACGATCTGCGTGACGCTCGGGCGGGCGGCGTCGTTTACGGTCACCTCCGCCGTGGTACGCAGGTAGTAGATCCCCTTGTCGTTTTGGGGATCGTTTCTGTCGTTGTCCATAAAGTAGAAGTAGATGCGGTACGTGCCCGATGCCGTGAATTCAAAGGTAAAGTCGTGGCCCGCGGTGCCCAGGCTGTTGTAGCTGCCCCATGCCGGGCGCGACGGGTCGCAGACGCTTTCCTGGCTGCCGCCGTCCCAATAGGTGGGCACGTCCATGCGCGCCTTGGCCTGGGACGAGCCGTTGGCTTGGGTTACGTGGAAGGTCGTCGCGGTGCCCGCGGGGGCGTCGTTCCACGAGACGGTGAAGGTGACGCCGTTTTGGGTTGCCGTTGCTGAGTGGGCGTAGCCGGCTTGTGACGTGGTGGAGATTGCCTCGGGCGTGCCGTTGGTTTGGGCACGAAGGGATGGGGCGGGGGTGCCGGTTGCGGCGGCGGTGCCGTCGGCGCTTTCCGTGTTGACGGCGCTGGTGCCGGTGGATGTTGCGGTGCTGTCCTCTGCGGTATCTGCTGTCGTATTTGTGTTGGTGCCGTCTTCGGCCTTGCCTGTGTCGCTGCTCGTGGCGTCGGCTTGCGCTTGCTGCTCGGCGGCTGCCTGAGGCTGGATGGCTTCCGCGACGGCTGCCATGGGCATCGTCGAGCTGACCATGGACGTGCACGCGATCGCGCAGAGCAGGTAGTAAATAGGTCGTTTCATAGCGGAGCCTCTCGGTGAGCAGCCAATAGGGTCCGAAGGCAGCTCCAGGCCAGCACTCCGCACATATTTTGTTGGGTTTATTTTACGGGAACCCCAGTCAACATCAGCGAACTTTCTGGGGAATGTTGGGGAGGGTACCGTCAAGATTCATTTGCAAATTAATTTTGCTGTCCTCGGCCCCGTCCTCTTCTAGCCCTCCTACTTTCCTTTCAGTTCGTTCATCTCGTCCAGCTTCGACATATCCAGGTGCCTCCTCTTGCCCCACTCGTGCTCCACTATGTACTTCAGCCTCGCCGTCACCAGCATGAGGGCCGAGATGCCGTCCGGGAAGGTCCCGACGACCCTCGTCCTCCTCCTGATCTCGCGGTTGATTCGCTCGATCCCGTCGTTCGTCCTGATCTGGCGCCAGCGCTCAGGCGGGAATCCCGTGCTGGCCAGCGTCTCGGCGAACCCGCCGCGCACCGCCCTCGCGGCCGCCCCGCGGAGCTTCGGCACGCTGAGCTCGATTTCTCCGACGCCCGTGACGAGCCTCCTCGTGTAGTGGCCGCTGCGGTGGGTCTCCCGGCCCGCCGCCCTCTCGTAGCGCCAGGCCCCGAAGAGCTCGGACGCCTCCTCGTCGAGCAGCGCGTTGGGCGTCTCCTCGACGGTCTTCCTCACCAGATCCTCCATGTCGTTGCGCAGCGACTCCTCGTCGACTGATACGATGTTCGCAGACGTGGTCCGTGCCCCTTCGTCGGTGATTTGTTGTTTGGTCGCTAGAAATCATATGACGGGGCGTGGGCCGTGTTCCGCTATACGGTTGTCAATTTGCGAAAGAAATTATGCGTTACCCAGCTTCGTCGTTTGGCTCGGAAGTGTTGTTTTGGTGCGGCTATCATTATTGATGGACATCGGATTGATATCTTAATCGATGTAAAGATTTCTTGGCCGTTAAGCCATATTGCGGGGTCGAAAATTACGATGGAGGACCGAGGCTTATGAGAAACCCTCTTAAAGAGCTTTGCAATGCAAACAGCGCTGTGGAGCATTCGATTGATCGACTTGAATTTGAGGGCAGGTCCGCTGTTTCAAGAGACGTTGTGGGTTACCTACGTCATCTTGTTGAGCATATTGCAATGTATGCAACTTACGGCAATAAGCCCATCGAAGGCGATTATTTTAAATTATGTTCAGCTGTTATTAAAGATATGAACAGAAGCAGCGAGACCCGGTTTATTGCTAAGTTCCATCATTATTTACAGAAGGTCGTTTCGCACTATGTTCCAAGCGAAGATTCTGCAGAGCGCCTTTTGTTGAAGTATTACGAGAATTTGCTGTGCTTAAAACGTTACGCATTCGATAAGCTTGGTCTTACAATTCTTGCCAACTTGAGTAAGATTCCCCTAGACACCGATCCCGGTTTGACTAAATACCATGAAGAGATAGCTCATAAAATCAATGATTTCATGAACGCCAATGCTGTTGAAATTGAGAAGGACCGTTTTTACGTTAGAGCTGCTAAGCCTTTCTTTGTTGGGGATTCTGTCTATTATGAGACGACACTTGTCCCCGCATTCGATTCTTGTAGCAAATTTGATCGTATACTTGTTTATTCATCTTTCAGAATGCCCACTAATTATTCAGTGGTGGTTTCGACTAAGCGCACGAGTATCGACGGTCTTGGCTTTACTCTTCCTGTTACGATTGTTGATGCATATGCGGTTTCAGTACGCCCCTGTGAGTTGAATAATCTTATAAAGATACTTAGAGGCCCTGATGCAGTGTGGCTTACTGGCCAATACACTAGCTATAGATCACTTATGAACCTAATGACCCATACCGGGATGACGCTTTGCGACATTGCTCTACTCCCTGATGACGAGTTTATTTCTGTGATGGGGGAGATAGCATCTTCGGGAAATGCCTGTCCGGTACACACCTTGCTTAGCTCTGCGCATGAGTTTTTGAGTGCTGGCTCAAATGGATCTAATGTTCTAAAGTATCTTTTGTCTAAACCTCGTAACAGGGTTATAGAGGAACAATTGACTGTAAGTCCGAATAGCCGTCTCGGTAACCTTTATTTGAAAAACGGCTGTGCCCCCTTTGATCGGCAGCCGTATTGCACGAGTCTTATTGGGCATGTATTCGCTGTCGAGGATTTGTATCAATGTATTGATCCAGATCCGTATGAAGATAACTTTCTTGCTCGTAGGGTGACCGCGGAGACAATCGATTCTAATGCTCTGTATCTTAGGGATACCGAAATTACAACCTTCTCGGATGTTGATGAACTGATTGCTTCATTTAATAGCGCTTTGTATTTTAGACATCATTCAAGGGATCTCGTGCATGAGAACGGGCATCTATTTGTTAAAGGAGTCGAAGACGAACTCACTTGTATTATACGCGGGCTTTTAAAACTGTCTGGTGCCGGGGTCAAAGGCTATACTGCTTTATGTGAATCATGGCTTAAAGATCCAAGCTGCAAGTTGGATGATTCAGAAAAAATAGATGCTCTAAAGTCCATGTTTGCCGAAACGAGCGTCGCGTTCATCTACGGTTCGGCTGGTACCGGAAAAACAACCATGGTCAACATCGTTTGCGCTTTTCTGCAAAATGAAAGCAAACTTGCTATCGCTAATACAAATCCTGCCGTAGATAGTCTTAGAAGAAAAATAAATGATAAGAATTGCGAATTTATGACCGTCGCGAAGTATTTGAATCGTGTGCCAGATTGCGACATCTTAATCGTTGACGAATGCAGCACTGTCTGCAATAGCGATATGAGATCTATTATTGATTCTAATCGGTTTAAACTGCTATTGCTTGTTGGCGATGTGAGACAGATTGAGTCCATTAAGTTTGGAAACTGGTTTTCATTGGCTCGAGACTTCTTGCCTGATAAGTGCATCCATGAATTTGATAAACCATGGCGCACGAAGAATGATGATTTGCTAAAACTATGGCATGCTGTCAGGAATGTGAGTCCTGATATCGCTGAAATTCTTATTTCTTGCGATTTTACGTCGAATCTTGATGACTCTGTAATTAGCAGAATGAATGATGATGAGATTGTCTTATGTCTCAACTATGATGGCCTCTATGGCATTAATAATATGAACAAAATCTTGCAGTCGGGAAATAAGAACGAGGCCGTTGTCTGGAATTATCATACGTATAAAGTCGGCGACCCAATTTTGTTCAATGAGTCTGAGCGGTTTTATCCGTTGTTATATAACAATCTAAAAGGGCGTCTTGTGGGAATGGAAGCAATTTCCAAAGACGAGATGCAATTTACGGTTGCTGTTCCCATTATCGCCTCCGAGCTTTCCGTTCTTCATTACGACGGGTTGGAGTATTTAGATTTTCGTGATGGAGAGACGTATCTGCGCTTTTCAGTTAAGAAAGCCAAGGATCGAGACGGTGAGGATGTTGGCGAGGACTGTATCGTGCCGTTTCAGGTGGCGTATGCGGTGTCTGTCCATAAAGCGCAAGGACTAGAGTACTCATCCGTAAAGCTGATTATTACGAAGGACGTTGAGGAGCGCATTACTCACAGTGTGTTTTATACGGCAATAACGAGGGCGCGAGAAAGACTTCATATTTATTGGTCGCCTGAATCTCAGAATAAGATTCTCTCAAGCTTCGAAATCTCTAAGGAGCATAAAGATGCTTACCTCCTTAGTAATCGGAGGGGCCTTAAGATTCAGCGGAAATAACGGCTGGCCGTCTGTTTGCCATTGCCTGGAGCTAAGATGAAATTTGATACGTACTTGCGCGTTTGAGTGCTATTGATAATTGCGAAACGGTACCGACATATTGCGCTTAGGCGCCTGGGCCAGCAGGGGCTCCGTTGCCGTTATTTGCTAACAGCCGACCTTACGCCGTGATTGGATGCCGGGCTCTGCCATGCCAACACATGCCGCACTGCGCGTGATTCCGTTCGATGAAATCGACAGTTCTGATGCTGCTGATTCCTATTGCGTATCTTCGAGACTAATTATCCGGTCGCAAACCTCCAGCGCTGCAGGCCGATGCGTGACGATGATCACAGTGCGGCCAAGATTGCGCATTCGGTCCAGCATTTCTCTTTCGGTTTTAGGGTCGAGTGCTGAGGTACATTCATCGAGCAGGAGTGCTGGGGAACTGGAATAAACCGCGCGCGCTACGGCGAGACGCTGCATCTGGCTCTCGGACAGTCCGGAGTCCTTTTCCGAGCATGGTTTCTGTGCCATTTAGCAGCTCGTCAACAAAGGTCTCCGTACCAGTTGTCGCTTGTGTCGTCCCAGGTTAGGTCCATCTGGCACCATTTGCCGTCGATCTTTATGGCGTTCCGGGCATGGCTGTTGCTCTTGGGCATTTTGTCTTTAAAACTCCGATTGTCATTTTGGTGGCTTTTCTTCGTCCCTGCAGTGGCGGACAATTTCCTTAAATGCTTTTACGGCATGCGAGTATTTCTCACGGTTTATCCTCACATTAATTAATGGTGATGGCGCTAAGTGGTAAGAGGTGTATATGGACGAAGCGGTTTCAAGGGTTTTAGTCAAGTTGGGGCTCGATGCTAAGCCGTTCAGGCAGGAGAAGGTAATCGAGCTGATTAAGAACCCTCTTTCCGGAGCATGGACGACTGTCTATTCGCATCATGCTGATGCTAACGGAAGGCCTTCAGTTTTCGCCTGTTTTGCCGACCTTACACGAAAGCAGGAGATCCTTGCAGGCGATGATTGGCTGAAGAACGCCTCCAGCTTCTCACCAGGCTTCTGTATATATGGAGATGACGCCACTTATCATAACGGTCGCGACGAAGGCTATGACTTTATTGTTGCCGAGCAGTATTTCTATCCGCTTGACCAAGCGCAAATTCTGGTCAACCAAGAATTTATCATGCTGTTCGAACTCTTCCGCGACGGAGACGGTTGCTATTACGGCATCGATAAGTGTGCCGAGAGAGAAAAAGTTGTCGACATTGCTGGAGACGAGGTGCGCGTCAGGACCAAGTATTTATTTCGCTTCATTGCGGCTAAGCAATGCCTTTTCGTCTACTTTGTGGACGCGCGACTGGCGTCTGCGCCCAGCTTTCCCCTGGGGAGCACTGAGTGTATTGCGGAGCGTGATGAAGTTGGGGAGAACTACCATATCAGGCATTGGTACACGAGCGATACTGATGAAAACTATCTGCTGTCAATGATCTACGCTCGAAGTTTTATCGAACCCGGCCACGTCGAGACTTGCGGCGTATGGCCGTACGATGAGAAAAAAGAACATTACCCCGAGTTCATTATCGACGAACGGCCTGACGGCTCGTTCGTTCGATACACATCCGACCCGGATAAGCTTGGCACCCAATTTGATAAGGAGCCTCACGCAACACATTATTTAACCCCCGTCTTCTTCAAGCCCGCCGTGCTTGATAAGTACAGGAACGACCCTAGCTTCGATGTAAGCGAGCGTCACATTTCATGCGGGAGCCAGTGGAGGTGCGAGATTGACAATGTCGACCCAGACAGAGTCATGGTGTATCTCGGCGATCTGGGGCGCGACCTACCCGAGAGCGAGCGCACCCATTTCCTCTCTTTTGAGATGTCGCCCGTTGACCAGCATATTTCTGATGAGGTGTTCAAGACAGATTTGCTCAATATGTGGGTTAAGGATCCGTCAGGCCCTGTTTCCATGCTTATGCGGGCGCGCATGGAGCTTGATAAGGCATGGAGGAAACGGTTTGGCTTGGCGCTGTTCAGGCCTTTCCACCGTGCAGACGAAGGCATTCTTGAACAAATCCACATTCCATCTGGTAATGGCGAGCCTGAATTTGAGGCCGTGATTATGGCCCTCACGAGAGCTTTTGTCGACTACATCGATGAGAGTTCTCTAAAGGGTTCTGATTCAAAAGGGAGTCTCAATAAGTTGGAGGCCTATCTCGGCACAAATAACATCATGGCTGACATCAAGCCCCTCCGTGACCTTCAGAAGCTCCGATCGGCGGGGGCGGCACACGGCAAGGGTTCAAAATACGATAAGCTTCACGGTGATGTGGTCACCGAAGACCATAGGGAAGATGCGAAAAGAATTATTGCTCGCCTTACAACTATGCTGAACGAGTTGGCTGAAACTTTAAAATCCGTCGACTGTCACGAAGAAAAAATTTAGGGTGTTGGGCTGTCATACGATGAGGAAATGCGGCTGTCGTTGTTGGCGGATCCAGGTGCTTACGCATCAAGACCTTTCGATTGTTTTGCTGCCAACGCTATAGGTCCGCGCCGCTTGATATTTTATGGGTCTATTCGATTGGGAGGTTCTATGGGTGCTAACAAGATGGACGCTGAGGTTATTGATCGTGACCGTATTGAGGTGTTTGTTAGCTCTTCGATGCGCGATGAAGGCGATTTTAGCTGGCAGCAGCTGAGGAACGAGCTTAATTGCGCTTTGCTGAAATCGGATATCTTTAAGCCCTTTGCCATCGAGTTTCATGCGAGCATTGAGCCATCATCCTCTTATTATCTTAATCACTTGGCGCAAAGCGATATAGTAATTGGAATTATACGATCAGAGTTGAGGCCAGGAACTAGCAGAGAGCTTTATCATGCTATCAGGCTCAGAAAGCCACTCTTGCTTGTTAAGCTTGAGTCTGGGACGTCGCCGGAAATCGATTCTCTGCTTCGTTATGCCAGAGAAATGGATGCGTGTACGTATGTAGGGCGGCCGAATGATTCAGGTCTTGTTCCTTATCTGATGGACCAACTTAACAACGTGATGGTCGATTTGTTTCACAATCGACGATTTGAAATTGAAGATGGTGGATCGGCGGTTTTTACTGATATTGCTCCTGTCTCTATTCCTGAAGATGTTCTCGATGCTTTTGGTTCCTCGGTTGCCTTGATTTCAAAAAAATTTAACTACCATGCTGATTGGCTTGAGAGAAAGTCTGACAATCCTTATCTCTTCTTTCTTGGCGAGAAAGCGGTCAATTGGCTTCTATATGGCACCCCTTTTTCGGTCGGTGCATTCAAGGCCGTCATTCTGGAAACTATGAAGGACAGCGGTATTCCCAGAGACACCCTTTCACTAAGGCTTGACGCTTCTATTGAAGGCCGCTATTCCAGGTGCTATGAATTACTCCAGCTTGCTTGTGATTCAATAGAATCGAAAGATTGTTGGGCTTATGGTAATTGTTTAATTGACAAGAGGACTGTCGCTGGCATGCTTTCCGAATATGGATTTGGCACTCAGTTGACAATTCAGAAAAAAATCGATGCGCTTTCCGCTCCATCTTACATTCCCCTTGCACTCAAGTTTGAAGAGGAGGTGGGAACCGCTGTCCTAAACGCTTCGAGAGAGGCGATGTCAATTAATCCTTACACGACGATTCGACATGATGCCAGCCTTGCTTCCGTCCTGTCGAATATATCATGTTTGTTATTTAGTTCATTATTGTGCGGAAGCATTTCGAGCGCCCTCTATGCTCGCGGCCTGCTTGCCAATTCGCTTATCGACTACTCCTCTATCTACAATTGGCCAAAACTTGAGCTTGAGGGAATTAAGCTTCTTGTTCTTCAGGGGGATGCTAAGGGCTTTGAGAAAAGGTTTGCTTACAAGAGCGATCGTTTAAGGTCCTACCTTCCGTCGTGTGCCGAGGAACTGTGGCGTCTGACTTCTTTGACGGTACAGGCATATCGTCCGAGTACGAGAGCCGTCGTCATTAAGGAATGCGCGCCTTATTTTTCGGATGATACTATTCGCGATGCTTGGAGTGCGTTAAGCGTTGTAAATGATTTTCGACAATCTGCATCAAAGTGGATCAAAGCGATAGATATGATCAAGATGAGGGTTGATGAGAAGTCACTTGTTAATTTACTTTGCCAGATTGTCGACCAACATTTATATACCGACGCTTCTGATGTTTCGGACGTTGTTGGCGGAATGGATTTAGACAAAATTGATAATGAACTCGTTAATCAATTGGGTCGTAGCCTTAAATCGAATTCTGACGAACTGCTCAAATATAATTTCTCCGCTGGCGTATTCGGAGGTGTTGGGAAACGTTGCGGCTATTCTATTCTGAGTGAGGAGCAAGTGGAGCGCCTTTCCGCTGTTGAGCAGGGTTGTTATTCTGACAACAAATCTCCTTCATGCAATACGGAGACGGCTTGTATCAATGAATTGCGTACGCAATTCGATTCGAATAATCGTTCTGATTTTCGCTCTGGATTTTCCGTTCGTCCTTCTTCTCTGCTATGTCGGTCGCTCGATGATGATTCTTCAGAGTCATTTAGCGCATCCCTGTCTCGCGTTCTGGAACACTGTCTTAAAGAGCTTCCGACATATCAGGGATTACCTTGCTCTGTAGGAGAGGCTATGACCGTATTAAACAAGTTTGCATGCTGTTGTGTGCGTGATGGAAAAGCTCTGCCAGACGGTTGGACGGATTTGATTTCTGAACTTCCAGATGAGTGGCCAAAAGCCCCGGAATTTAGAGATCCTGCTTCAATGGATTCGTGTGCATGGTCTGTAAGATGTTTGGCCCTAAAAGTGGTTGCTGGCCTTGCAAAGGACATAGAGTTCCTAACGCTTGGCATAAAATTTGAAACACTTACTGCCTCCGGTCAGCGTGCGTATTTGGAAGTGCTTGAGCAGTTGATTGTTTGTAATTCTATCTGCGATCGGTACTGTGACGTCGTTTCTGCAATCTGTTCGAGCATTTTGCTTAGTGAGGACTCTGCTGTGCGTGCAATATTGCTTGCAAGCATTGCTGCAGGCTATCGTAGATGGGAAGCGGGCTCTTTTAGCGATTTGGCGTTTCAATCGTTACACGATGTTTCCCCTAATGTTGCATTTAAGCTTGTACGCTTATGCAAGGAGGGGAAATTTGATGATGCTACTCTCGAGCAGAAGTTACTTGGTGAGCTCTCGAGTGATTCCAACTGGTTTATTCGCTGGCATGTTGCGAATGACTAGACGGAGGCTGCCTTCCTGAGCAGCTGCCTGTTCGAGCATTGCTTAATATCGCGATGCGACACCGCCGATGACGCGTTTGAGTACCGGAGCTAACGTGGACTTCGGTGCTCTTTTGCTGTGGCGCCTGATTGATAGCGCCGATTTCGGTGCCCATTTTTTGCTATCGGCCGACCTCGCAGCGCTGGCGTATGTCGGTCTCGCTCAGATTGGTGATATCGGATTGACGGGCCCCGAGTTCTCCCTTAAAGTAGTCGTTGTGATGAGGCCTTGCGACGGTACGTCCGGCTTGGTCCGTGGGAACCGCCGAAAGGCGGTTTTCGCGTTTAAGGGGTCCAAATGGATAAACCATTTAAATCTATTGATGAGCAGATTGCTATTCTTGAAGGCCGTGGACTCGAATGCGATAACAATACTCGTTTAGTTTTGGAGCGCGAGGGATACTATCCGGTTATTAACGGCTACAAGGATTTATTTCTCGACCAGCGTGGAGATTCTTGTCACGAGCTATTCGTGAAAGGTACGAAGTTTTCTGATATATATCGTTTATTCGAATTTGACCGTTCATTGCGTTTGCTCATGTTTGAGCACTTTAACAAGGCGGAAGCAGTTCTTAAGACCGTCTGCTCTTATCGGTTTGCCATGGCTCATAAAGATAACCCAGAAGCATACCTTGATAGAGATTCCTATCGTGCTGATGCCGGCTATCGAAAAAAGATCGACACGCTTATCGGTGATTTCGAGAAGGTGCTATGTAGGTCTAAAAAATGGAATAGTGATTATAAAAGGGACTACATTCGTCATTATGAAAATAATCATGACAATACGCCGGTATGGATTCTTATGAATTATTTGATGCTTGGTCAGGCATTCAAGTTCTACGAGTTTCAGCCAGAAAGCATGAGAAATTCCATTGCCAAGTCGTTTTCCGATCTCTATTCCGAGACGCATGAAGTCGATAAGCGCATCAGCCCCCGAAGGCTAAGGCTCGCATACGATCACATCAAAGATTTTCGAAACATCTGCGCGCATGACGAGCGTCTGTTCTGCGCGAGGGTGTCTCCGTCTCGCGATGTTAATCTAGTAGGGGTTTTAAGCGATCTTGAGCTAGTGCTGACTGAGGATGACTATAAGATGTTACGACGAAATATACTGCTTGATGCACTTAAGTTGAGCGACGAGCTCAGCAACGATGCCAGCGCAAAGGTGCTTTTCGCTATGGGTGTTAACGATTTATCGAGTGTGTTTCCTAAGGAAATATTGGGGTCGTAATCGACGCGTGCGATGAATTTACTCTACAAGTTGGATGCGCATGAGATTGCGCAGAGCGGGCGGGACGTTGCCCATTGGTGGCGTCCCGCCCACGCTTCGTTGGCTATACGTGATGCGGCAGCTCCAGCATGAGGCCGTCTCGCGCTTCTTCGAGACTCGCCTGGCCTGCCTATGCGTTTTGCTGGGCGGGCCTTCTTATGCTGTGGGTGCGGATGGCCTTACCATCGCGGGGCAGACCTACGACGAGCCGGGTGTCTCGGGCCCCGGCTGGGCGGCGCACGCGTTGTTGCTGCTAGCGGCGGATCGGGCGAGGACTGCCGCTTCTTTGGCGTGTACGCCTCCGATGGCCGGTTTGTCGTGGATGCCCATTGGGTGGATGCGACCGGCGCCAGCGCGGGCGTTGCCTGCAAGAGCGGCTCGCTTACGTCTGCACTGTTTGTGTCGCCGACGGGCGGGGCCTTTGGTAGCTCCAGCGTGATTGACGTCAGTGGGGTCGTTGCTCAGCATGTGGTAATTGAACCCACAGGCGCCCAGCCGCCGGCGGGGAAGACCCAGCCCGGTATCGATGAGCCCACCGGTGGCAATCCCGCGGGGGATACAAAGCCCGGTAGCGAAGAAAAGCCCGGTGATGAGACCAAGCCCAGTGAAAACCCGCCCCCCACGCCTGATTCGTCGCCCAAGTCGGACGCCAAGCCCGCGCCCGCGTCTATCAAGACGCCTGCGACCAAGACCACCAAAAAGACCAAGCCCGCAACAACGCAAGCCGCCGCGCTCCCTAAGACCGGCCACGGTGATTGGGCGGTTGCGTGCCTTGTCCTCGTCTTCCTAGGTATTTTGTTGGTCACCATAAAAGTTCGGGCACTTCGCGGGGGCCTTATTTGCCAATGTAGTTTCTGCCGCTTCTTTCCCACATTTTTCTGAGCTAATAATGCAGATTGCTTGAACTCGGCTTGGGGCTTGCCCTGTATTTGAATTTGACTAAACTTAACCTATAAGTTAACCACATTTGGTTTTATCTGAGGCGGAGGGGGTGGCCTTTGGTTAGTGACTATGAACTTGTCGAATATGCTGATCCCGAGGGACGACCTTTTTGGGAACTAACCACCTCTCCTGAGAACTCTCAATTTCAGAAGATGATGTCTGATCCTAAAACGAAGTTTACCGCCCGTAAAATGATCAATCAGATTTCAAAAATCTATGATTACGGGCTAAAGGATGTCACTGGAACGTCAAAGCTTCGATGTATCGAGCCTAAGATTGGACTATACGAACTCAAGGGTTTTGATGGGGTTAATCGAGAAATGGTCTACGCGATTTGCCAAGGCGTGGACAAGATTGTTTTGCTTTTTTGGTTTAAGGGCCATCAAGGCTCGGGAAATATTTCCAAAGAAATTAAACGCGCAAAACAGTTGGCCCCGATAGCAAAGCAGCTTTTGGAGTCATAGCGTCGGCTTTTTTGCCCGCTTACGAAACGGAGACTTGTAATGGTTAAGGTCGATTTATCAGACTTTTACGCGCAAACGGAAACGAGCGAAACCCGTGCCTATGAGCACGCACTAGATATTGAGTTTATTGTTCATCGCGAGATGCAGCGCTCGGGCTTGAGTAAAAGTGAGCTGGCAAAGCGTATGGGCGTGAGTCTTCAGTCGCTTTCGAAATTGTTGAATTCTCAGCCCAACATGACGCTGAAAACAATCGCAAAGTTTGAGCTTGCGTTGGGTATCAAAATCATTCCTCAGGTCATTTCCAGTTATTCGAATGAGGCGCCGTTTTCTTCGTCTAATAATTCTGTCCGAGAACAATGGTCTTCATTTAACAGCGACTGCTCGGCGAAACGATTGAACTTTGAGATGATTCCGGGAGGTTTGGCTGCATGAGCAAGGATTTCATTGCGCCTATTCAGGTTGTTCATTTGTTTGTTGTCGACTCAACTTTTCATATCGAGAATGAGCCCTCCCAGAATATGGATTTAAAAGTTGACGTTAGCTATCAGGACGTCCATCTATTGAGGAACAAGGCGGGCGAGCGTGCAGACTTAAAGCTGTATGTGTGTGGCAGTCTGATTGATAGGGACGATGCAAAGGAAAAAATGCGCGCTGATGTGACGGTTGCTATTTCGGTGTCAACAAAAATGCCGTTCGACATTTCAGACGATGAAGCGCGCCGTTATCTTCTCTCTAATGCGATTTCCATGGCGTATGGTCACGCTAAGAGCTATCTGATGGTCGTTACTGGACTTTCGCCCATGGGGGCTTTGACGCTGCCGGCAATTCTTCCTTCGGAATTGGCAGCGGACAGCGATGCATCTTTCCAAAGTGAGTAAGTTGTTCTCGAGTTGGATTTTGCCTGCCGCTGTGTGCAAATGTAACGGGGTGCCGAATCGGTAGTCTGACTGATTCGGCATTTATATTTCGAAGTTTCTAGTTGAAGCCCTGCGATGCCCGTGCTGCGACAGCTAAATTGACCGTGACGTCCCGTCTTGCGACACGCATGTAGCTCCGCACGGGTATCATGGTGAAAGCGATTTCAACGACAGGGGTGCTCGTGGTAAAGATGAAAGATGTGGCCGAGCTGGCGGGCGTTTCGAGCGCCGCCGTCTCGCGCTACCTCAATGGTGGGTATATCTCGGCGGACAAGGCCGAGCGCATTAAGCAGGCGATTGAGCTGACCGGATACGTGCGATCCAGCCAGGCTCGCGCGCTGCGAACCGGTTCCACCAAGCTCATCGGCGTCATCGTGCCTAAGATTAATTCCGAGTCGGTGAGCCGCATTACGGCGGGCATCGGGCAGGTGCTTGGCCGCCGCGGCTACCAGATGCTTCTTGCCAATACCGATAACGTCCCCGATCGCGAGCTCGAATACCTCGGTTTATTCCAAAACCATCCGGTCGATGGCATTGTGCTGGTGGCAACTATGATTACCGGCGAGCATCGCCGGGCGATTGAGTCGTGCCGTGTGCCCATTGTGTTGATCGGCCAACATGTCGAGGGCGCGGCGTGCGTCTATCACGACGATTACGAGGCCGCTTTCGAGCTGGGTCAGGCACTCGCGAAGCGTGCTGAGGGCAAGATCGCCTACATCGGAGTTACCGAGGAAGACCGTGCCGCCGGTTATGACCGTTGTCGTGGTTTTGAGGCCGGCTTGCGCGCCGCGGGCGTGGCACTTGATCCGAGCCTGATTTGCCAGGGGTCCTTTACGCTCGACTCGGGCTATCGCGCTGCACGCGAACTGCTCTCCGTCGATCCCGATGTTTCGTTTATCGCTTGCGCGACCGATACTATGGCGGCCGGCGCCCTGCGCGCTCTTGACGAGGTTCGCGGCATGGGCGAGGGTGTGCGTCGCGTGAGCGGTTTTGGCGACAACGCATTTTTGCGCGCGCTGACGGGCGGCATTCCCACCGTGCATTACGGCTACCTGACCAGCGGCGTCGAGGCGACTAATATGTTGCTCAATACGCTCGATGGCGTGGAGGGGGAGAGCGGTTTAAAGACGCTCAAGCTCGGCCATCAGCTGATGAATGTCTAGGCTTACGTGATCTACCGCGCGCTCAACATTTAGGCGTTCAGTCGCCTATCGGCGCTATACTGCAGCCGTTGCCCACGATGCGGGGAACCCCGCATCGTGGGTTTTTGTTTTGAAGGGACGGTACCGCATGGGCGTACAGCAGCTAGAAGAGGCCTGGGCTTTGAGGACCGGCGCGCGTGAAGCGCGGTTGCTCGCGGCCTCGCATGTGCCAGCAGCGTTGTCGCAATTGGGGATTGTGCGCCCCGGTGACCGCCTGGTTGCGTTTGCCGATGACTTTGCCGATGCGTTTGCGCGCGGCTTTGATGCCTGCGACGTGGCTATGGTGGGCGAGCCGTCGGTTGCGGCGTTTGCTGCTGCGTCCGAGGGCTTTGATGCTTCGTTTGATGCCGAGGGGCCGCACCTGTGGTGGTTCGTCAACTCCATCGGCGGGTTTGGTCTGCGCGTCTCCGATCTTCGTGCGTTAGGTCGCGCGGCTCGTGAGGCTCATGCGCTGCTGGTTGTGGACAACACCGTGGCGTCGGCTTTTGGCTGCGATTTGCTGCGCTTGGGTGCCGTCCTGTCGCTTGAGGCGCTCGACCGTGTTTGCGCAGGTAAGGCTCCGCGCAAGCTCGTTGCTGCTTCGGTGGCGCGCTCGCAGCTCAAGCGCCATCGTGTGGATGCCGCTGCCGAGTGCGCGCATACGTCGTTTGCGGGCTGCGGTGCTTTGGCACTCGACCTTTCTACCGAAGAGGCCCACGTGCTGGAGCGCGGGCTTTCCTCGCTCGATGCCCGCATGCAGGCGCACTTCGATCGCGCCCGTGCGTTGGCCGAGTATTTGGCCGCCAACGAGATGGTGCGCAACGTTCGCTATCCCGGACTGAACTCGCATCCCGACTATGCGGTTGCAACGGGAATCCTCGAGCACGGCTTTGGCCCGGCAGTTGAATTTGACCTTATCGAGCGTAGTGCGGATGACCTGTTCGATGCTTTGCCGAGGGAGTTTCGTACATCGCCCGCCGGCGGCGCAACGACGCGCCTTTCGGCCCCACGCGGTAAGCAGGGGAGCACCATTCGCCTCTTCGCCGGCACCGACGACCCCTTGATCGTGGCCGCCACCCTAGACAATGCCCTCCGCAAGTAGCCAATTTGGGACGGGGCTTTTTTAGCTACCCAATGTCAATTTTGGCTATGAGTCAAGAATGCTCTGGATGGGTAGCTAAAAAAGCCCCGTCCCAAATTGGCTACTCTTTGATGCTGGCGATGAGGGCGTCGGCTTTAGTGGCGATGACCTGGTTGATGTCGGCCTGCAGCTCCTCGTAGACCGCTATGGCTCGCTCGCCGGCCGGCGTGAGCGTGGATCCGCGGGCGCCGTCGCGCTCGATGAGCTTGCAGTCCAGCTGTCCTTCGGCCTCGTTTACAATACGCCACGCTTTGGAATAGGCCATGCCCATGCTCTTGGCGGCGCGGTTGAGCGAGTGCTCGCGGGCGATACCTTGCAGCAGCAAGACACAGCCGTGGCCGAAGACGCCCGGCAGATCCTTGTCGCACGCTTGAATGACCAACTTTGCCGTCGTCTTGTACTTCATACGCTCCACGTCTCCCCGCTAAAGTGTTTGCTGGGCAAACGCAAAGCCTGCGTCAAGCCCTCGTGTGCTCTTCTTAAATCATGCATTGTAGCAGTCAAAGTGCGTTAAGATACTTCCCCAGTATTGGGCGCCCTAGGTTGGGCTGGGTCCTACGAGGCCTGCAGCCGACCGGTCGCATGGAAAAAGGAGAAACATGGCTACGTTCTTTCCCGGTGAGTCCCACACGTTTTCGGAGTATCTGCTGGTCCCTGGTTACTCGTCCTCGCAGTGCATCCCCAACAACGTCTCTCTTAAGACGCCGCTGACCCGCTTTAAGCGCGGTGAGAAGCCGGCAATCACCCTGAACATCCCCATGGTTTCCGCTATCATGCAGTCCGTCTCGGGCGTCGACATGGGTGTCGCGCTCGCTACCGAGGGTGGCCTGTCCTTCATTTACGGTTCTCAGACCCCCGAGTCCGAGGCTGCTATGGTCAAGGCCGTTAAGGATCACAAGGCTGGTTTCGTTCAGTCCGATTCCACGCTGACACCCGACATGACCATGGAGCAGGTCATCGAGCTCAAGGAGAAGACCGGCCACTCCACCATGCCGGTCACCGACGACGGCACTCCCAAGGGCAAGCTCCTGGGCATTGTCACCAGCCGTGACTATCGTCCCAGCCGCGATGACCACCAGAAGAAGGTCTCCGAGTTCATGACCCCGCGCGAGCAGCTCATCGTGGGCGACAAGAACATCAGCCTCAAGGTTGCCAACGACGTCATTTGGGACAACAAGCTCAACGCCCTGCCGATCGTCGACGACAACGATCACCTTATGGGCATCGTCTTCCGCAAGGACTACGACAGCCACAAGACCAACCCCAACGAGCTGCTCGATAACGACAAGCGCTATATGGTCGGCGCCGGTATCAACACCCGCGACTATGCCGAGCGCGTGCCGCTGCTCATCGAGGCTGGTGCCGATGTCCTGTGCATCGACTCCTCCGAGGGCTTCAGTGAGTGGCAGAAGCGCACCATCGAGTGGATTCGCGCCAACTACGGCGAGGACGTCAAGGTCGGTGCCGGTAACGTCGTCGACGCCGAGGGCTTCCGCTTCTTGGCCGACTGCGGTGCCGACTTCATCAAGGTCGGTATCGGCGGCGGTTCCATCTGCATCACTCGCGAGACCAAGGGTATCGGTCGTGGCCAGGCCACCGCGCTGATCGACGTCTGCCGCGCCCGTGACGAGTACTACGAGGAGACCGGTGTTTACGTGCCCGTGTGCTCCGACGGCGGTATCGTATACGACTACCACATGACGCTCGCCCTTGCTATGGGTGCCGACTTTATGATGCTGGGTCGCTACTTCGCCCGCTTCGATGAGAGCCCGACCGAGCGCGTCAACGTCAACGGCCAGTACATGAAGGAGTACTGGGGCGAGGGTTCTGCGCGTGCCCGCAACTGGCAGCGCTACGACCTGGGCGGCGCCGCGAAGCTCAGCTTCGTCGAGGGCGTTGACTCCTACGTTCCCTACGCCGGTTCCCTCAAGGACGGCGTGGGCGGCACGCTCTACAAGGTCAAGTCCACGATGTGCAACTGCGGTGCCCTCTCGATCCCCGAGCTCCAGGAAAAGGCACGCCTGACCCTGGTAAGCTCGACCTCGATCGTCGAAGGCGGAGCCCACGACGTCGTAGTCAAGGACTCCCAACAGAGCGTAACGTATCGATAAGATAAGACCTGCACATAAAGGTTGAGCCTCAACCACGTTATTTAGATAAAGCGAGATGCCTGCAAGTCGCAGGCATCTCGCTTGTTGTATTTGCTATCATCAGTCGAGTTAACGATGTGGCGGGGCGTTCTTACCTTTGCTCGCTGCAAGTTCCGCACGAGCCGAAGAGCACTTAATGTGCTCTTCGTGCGAGCAGGACTGTCCGCAGCAGCGAGTAAAGGTAAGAACGCCCCGCCCCAACCCAGCTAACAAAGGAGCTGATATGTGCGATTGCACAGATCATAAGGATGAGATCCCTGCCTACGACGCACAGGCCATTGAGTCCAAGTGGATGAAGGCCTGGGAGGACTCCAACCTCTTTGCCGTCGACACCGACGCCAGCAAGCCCAAGAAGTACGTGCTCGAAATGTTCCCGTATCCGTCGGGCGACCTGCACATGGGCCACGCGCGCAACTACACCATCGGCGATGCCATGGCCCGTCAGGCCCGCATGCGCGGCTTTGACGTGCTGCACCCCATCGGCTTTGACGCCTTTGGCCTGCCCGCTGAGAACGCTGCCATCAAGCACAACACGCAGGCTGCCGCCTGGACGTATAAGAACATGGACCAGGCGCTCGCCACGATGAGGCGCATGGGCTTCTCCTACGACCTGGATCGCACCGTTAAGACCTGCAGCCCCGACTACTATCGCTGGGGTCAGTGGATCTTTGAGAAGATGTGGGAAAAGGGCCTGGTCTATCGTAAGAAGAATCCGGTTAACTGGTGCCCCACCTGCAAGACCGTTTTGGCTAACGAGCAGGTGACCGAGGGCAAGTGCTGGCGTTGCGGCACCGAGCCCGAGAAGCGCGATCTTGAGCAGTGGTACTACAAGATCACCGAGTACTCCCAGGAGCTGCTCGACGACCTGGAGAAGCTCCCCGGCTGGCCCGAGCGCGTCAAGCAGATGCAGGCCAACTGGATCGGTCGCTCTGAGGGCGCCGAGGTCGACTTTACCCTGTGCGATGCCGATGGCGAGCCCATCGAGGGCGATGAGGGCAAGATCACCGTCTTCACCACGCGTGCCGATACCCTTTTTGGTGTCTCCTTCTTTGTCCTGGCTCCCGAGTACGCCCGTCTGCACGAGCTCGTCGAGGGCACGGAGTACGAGGCGGCCGTCACCAAGATCGTTGAGGACTCCAAGCACATTTCTGCCGTCGAGCGTGCCCAGGGCACTCTCGAGAAGCACGGTGCCTTTACCGGCCGCTACGTGGTGAACCCCGTTAACGGCGAAAAGGTCCCCGTGTGGGTTGCCGACTACGTCGTGGCCGACTACGGCACCGGCGCCGTCATGGCCGTTCCCTGCGGCGACCAGCGCGACTTTGAGTTTGCCCGCAAGTATGATCTGCCGATCGTGCCGATCATCCTGGACGATGAGGATCGCGCTGCCGTCGAGGCTAGCGGCGAGACCATCGACACCTTCCATGCCGAGAACGTCGACTGGGATTGCGCCCACGCTGCCGAGGGCACGCTCGTCCAGTCGGGCAAGTACACCGGCATGCGCGGCGGCAAGCACTCCGAGGGCGAGGCTGCCATCGTGGCCGACCTCGAGGCCATGGGCTGCGGCCGTCGCAAGGTCGAGTTCCGCCTGCGCGACTGGCTCATCAGCCGCCAGCGTTACTGGGGCAACCCCATCCCGGCCATCCACTGCGAGCACTGCGGCATCGTGCCCGTGCCCGAGGACCAGCTGCCGGTGACGCTGCCCGAGAACCTGGACCTGGGTGCCGGCGAGACCCTTGCCGAGTGCAAGGAGTTCTACGAGACCACCTGCCCGGTCTGCGGCCGCCCGGCCAAGCGCGAGACCGATACCATGGACACCTTCACTTGCTCCAGCTGGTATTACCTGCGCTATACCGACCCGCACAACACCGAGCTGCCCTTCTCCCGCGAGGCCGCCGACCGTTGGATGCCCGTCGATAACTACATCGGCGGTATCGAGCACGCCATTTTGCACCTGCTCTACAGCCGTTTCTTTACCAAGGCACTGCGCGACCTGGGTCTGCTGAGCGTTGACGAACCCTTTACCAACCTGCTGTGCCAGGGCATGGTCAAGGACGAGAACGGCGACACCATGTCCAAGTCCAAGGGCAACGTCGTGCCCCCGAGTTCAGTCATTGAGCCCTACGGTGCCGACACCATGCGTCTGGCGATCCTGTTTATCGCCCCGCCCGAGAAGGACTTCGACTGGGATCCCAAGGCCGTCGAGGGCGCTAACCGCTTCATTAAGCGCGCCTGGCGTATCGTGTGGCAGCTCGTCCAGTCCGGCGACGCCAACGTGGCCTTTGACAAGTCCGCGCTCGACGAGACAGCGATGAAGCTCTACCGCGAGCGCCATCGCACCATCGCCAAGTGCACCGAGGACTTTGACCGCGGCCAGTTCAACACCGCGATCTCGGCCGTCATGGAACTCGTCAATGCCGCGAGCGCCTACCTCAACGCTACTGAGGGCGCTTCCCGTGACAAGGCCCTGTGCTACGGCGTGGCCAAGGATATCGTGAGCGTCCTTGCCCCCATCTGCCCGTTCTGGGCCGATGAGCTGTGGCATGAGGCGCTCGGCTGTGAGGGCAACGCCTACACCGCCGCCTGGCCCGAGTTTGACCTGGCCGAGTCCATCGAGGACACGGTGCAGATCGTCGTACAGGTGCTCGGCAAGGTCCGTGGCCGCATCGACGTCGCCCGCGACGCCTCCAACGAGGAGATGCAGGCTGCCGCCGAGGCCGCCGTTGCCAAGTGGCTTGAGGGCAAGACGGTCGTCAAGGCCATCTGCGTGCCCGGCAAGCTGGTTAACCTGGTGGTCAAGTAAGCGCTGCGCGTATAGCTGACATCTAAAAGCGAGGGGCGATTCCGTAGGGAGTCGCCCCTCTTTTTGGTTAAGGACACTTGCGACAACACCCAATTATCCATTTCTTGTGGAGAACCTGTGCGCACGCTGACCTGCAGATTCGTACTGTGCTTGCACGTTTCCG
Organism: uncultured Collinsella sp.; assembly: GCA_902405995.1. GTDB lineage: Bacteria > Actinomycetota > Coriobacteriia > Coriobacteriales > Coriobacteriaceae > Collinsella. The sequence continues at coordinate 35,596 of CABPCG010000009.1, read as the reverse complement.
CAGCTATTGGTATAGTTTGCTTGCAAATGAAGTTGTAATTGAAAGAAGTGGGGTTTCGGCCCCGCTTCTTTTTTGTATGGATGGAGGTGCCGCAATGGTCAAGACCAAGACCGAGCAGGCGATCATCGACGCGCTCGAGGCCGTCGCTCCCCAGCACGATGTCGACATCGTCGACGTCGAGCTCGTGGGCGCCACCAAGGCCCCCTGCGTGCGCGTGCGTATCGAGGGTGCCGAGGGTCAGAGCCTGTCTCTCAACGACGTCACGGCCAACACCAAGTGGGTCGGCGATGTGATTGAGGAGCTCGACCCTATCTCTTCGAGCTATACGCTTGAGGTGTCGAGCCCGGGCATGGCGCGCCCACTGCGCCGCCCGTGCGACTTTGCCCGCTTTGTGGGCGAGAACTGTGAGCTCACCTCCACCGTCACCGAGGGCCGTCGCAAGTACGCCGGCAAGATTGCCGCTGCGACCGAGACCGACGTGACCCTCGAGCTCGAGGACGGCGAGACCGTCACCCTCGATTTCTCTGATGTTAAAAAGTGCAAGTTGAAGCCCACCTACGACTTCAAGCCCGCGAAGGAAGGAAAGTAAGATGGCAGCATCCGACATGATGTCCGCCCTGATGGAGCTTTGCCAGGAGAAGCACATCGACCAGCTCTACCTGATCGACCGCCTGGAGCAGTCGCTCGCCAAGAGCTATGCCGAGATCCTGCATCTTGAGTGGGGCGCCAAGGTGACCATCGACCGCACCACCGGCAAGATCTACGTCTACCGCCTGGAGCCGATCGACGATTCCATGGATGAGGAGGGCAACTTCACCGAGTTCGAGGAGATCGACGTCACCCCCAAGAACACGAGCCGCATCGCCGCCCAGCACGCCAAGGCCGAGATCAACGCCATCGTGCGCAACTCCGCCCGCGAGCAGATCTACGAGGAGTTCTCCGGCCGCATCGGTGATCTCATCAGCGGTACCGTGCTGCAGTCCACGCCCGACTTCACGATCGTCAAAATCCGCGAGGGCGTCGAGGCCGAGCTTCCGCACTTCGATCAGCGCCGTTACGAGAACGAGCGCAACGAGCGTCCGATGGGCGAGCGCTACCTGCACAACCAGCACATCAAGGCCGTGATCATCGACGTTCGCGACCCCAACTCCAACCTGCAGCCGGTTCGTGGCGAGCACAGCCGTCCGCCGATTGTCATCTCCCGTACCCACCCCGAGCTCATGCGTCGTCTGTTTGAGCAGGAGGTGCCCGAGATCTATGAGGGCACCGTCCAGATCAAGTCGATTGCCCGCGAGCCCGGCCAGCGTTCCAAGGTCGCCGTCCACTCGCTCGACGACCGCCTGGATCCCGTGGGTGCCTGCGTCGGCCCCAAGGGCAGCCGTGTTCGCGCTGTCGTGGGCGAGCTCCGTGGCGAGCGCGTCGACGTCATCCTGTGGGATGCCGATCCTGCCGTCTACGTCGCCAACGCCCTGTCGCCCGCTAAGGTCACCCGCGTCCTCATCGACGAGGAGAAGGCCTACGCCGGCGTCATCGTCCCCGACGACCAGCTGTCCCTCGCCATCGGCAAGGAGGGCCAGAACGCCCGCCTCGCCGCGCGCCTGACCGGCTGGCACATCGACATCAAGTCCGAGACGCTTGCCGCTGACATCCTCAAGAACGTTCCCGTTCACGAGGAGCCCGCCGCCGACCTGATCGGTGACGAGGAGGACGAGGACGTCCGCCGCTGCGAGTACGTGTCCGAGGACGGCGTCCAGTGCCGCAACCAGGCTCGTCCCGGCTCCCGTTTCTGCGGTGTCCACGACACCGACGCCTTCGATGATGCGGAGGACCTGATCTAGCGCGCGGTCGCGCCGGGCGGGTCCCGGCGCGTCTCCCTCGCTCGTTCAGTCTCTAGGCACCCAAGGTGCCAGAAAGGGTAGGTGAAGTCATATGGCAAAAGTCCGTGTGTCCACCCTGGCCAAAGAGTTCGGCATGACCTCCAAGGAACTGATGGGTCATCTCGCCGAAATGAAGATTCCCGCTAAGTCCGCGTCCTCCACTTTGGAGGACGCCTATGTCGCCATGGTCCGCAAGCAGCTCGCCTCGGTGATCGAGGCCCGCGCTCAGGAAGTCGAGGCCGCCAAGCAGGCCGAGGAGCAGGCAGCTGCCGCCGAGGAGGCCGCTCGCGCCGCCGAGGCCGAGCGCGAGCGCATCGCCGCCGAGAAGGCACGCGAGGAGGAACGCCGCCAGTTTGCCGCAGCCCAGGCTGCCGAGGAGGCTGCCCGCGCCGAGGCCGAGGCCAAGAAGAAGGCCGAGCAGGAGCGCCTTGCCCGCGAGAAGGAGGAGGCTGCCCGCGAGGCCCAGCGCCGCGCCGTTCCCGCTTCCGACTCCGGTTCGCGCTTCCGTTCGCTGCTCGACCAGATCGCCGCACAGGAGACCGTGCTCAAGGAGAAGAAGGACGCCGAGGACAAGGCCAAGGCCGAGCGCGCCGCCGAGCGCGGTAACCGTCGTGGCGGCAACAATGATCGCCGCGGTGGCCGCCGTAACGATCGTAACGCCTCCGACAACAACTCCGAGCGCAACGCCTCCGAGAGCCGTCCGCACAGCCATCGCACCAACGCCAGCAACAACGTCGCTGCTGGCATGGACTTCCCCAACCCTGATAAGCAGGGCAAGGGCAAGAAGCGCAAGGGCGGTCACAACAACGAAGAGGACCACTACAGCCGTATGGCTCGCGAGGCCGAGGAGTACAGCCGCGAGAAGGTGCTCGAGGAGGCTCGTGCCGCCGTCGAGGAGGCCTCTCGCGAGTCCACCGGTCGCCGCAAGAAGCGCAAGGAGAAGCGCGAGCGCGAGGCTGCCAAGGCTCAGGAGGAGCGCAAGATAGAGGAAGCGCTGGCCCAGGGCGTGAACCCCGAGGAGCTCGACGCCATCAAGGTTTCCCAGGGCGTTACCGTCCAGGAGCTCGCCGAGGCGCTCGACGTTCCGGCCAACGACATCATCAAGCGCCTGTTCCTACTGGGTACGCCGCTCACCATGACGCAGTCCATGTCCGATGACCTCGTCGAGCTCGTTGCCGACGACCTGGGTCGTCAGATCAAGATCATCACCCCCGAGGAGGAGAACACCTTCTCGTTCTACGACGATCCCGCCGACCTTAAGCCGCGCGCCCCGGTCGTCACCGTCATGGGCCACGTCGACCACGGCAAGACGAGCCTCCTCGACGCCATCCGTCACACCGGTGTCGCTGCCGGCGAGGCGGGCGGCATCACGCAGGCCATCGGTGCTTCGCAGGTCATGATTAATGACCGCAAGATCACCTTCATCGATACCCCGGGTCATGCCACCTTTACGGCTATGCGTGCCCGTGGTGCCAAGGTGACCGACATCGTTATTCTGATCGTGGCTGCCGACGACGGCGTCATGCCCCAGACGGTCGAGTCGATCAACCACGCCAAGGCCGCCGGCGTACCCATCGTCGTCGCCGTCAACAAGATCGATAAGCCGGGTGCCAACCCCGACCGCGTGCGCCAGGAGCTCACCGAGTACGGCGTCATCCCCGAGGAGTGGGGCGGACAGAACATGTTCGTCAACATCTCGGCCAAGCAGAAGATCGGTATCGACGACCTTCTGGAGACCGTGCTGCTCCAGGCAGACGTGCTCGAGCTCAAGGCCAACCCGGACACCTTTGCCTCCGGCAACGTCCTCGAGGCCAAGCTCGACAAGGGCCGCGGCTCGGTCGCTACCGTGCTCGTGACCCGCGGTACCTTGCACGTGGGCGATACGCTGGTCGCCGGCCTTACCTACGGCCGCGTCCGTGCTATGCTCGACCCCAAGGGTCGCGCCGTCACCGAGGCCGGTCCCTCCGACGCCGTCGAGATCCTGGGCCTGCAGTCCGTGCCCAACGCCGGTGACGAGTTCCGCGTGTTCGAGGACGAGCGTGAGGCTCGCGCGCTTGCTGACGAGCGTTCGCTCAAGGCCCGTATCGAGGAGCAGAGCCGCGTCAAGCACGTCACGCTCGAGAACCTCTTCGAGACCATTGCCGACGCCGAGGTCAAGGAGCTCAACCTGATCATCAAGGCCGACGTCCAGGGTTCCATCGAGGCCCTTCAGGACTCGCTCGACAAGATGGATCAGTCCGAGGTTCGCATCAACACGATCCACTCCGCCGTTGGTGCCATCAACGAGACCGACGTCGTCCTGGCCGACGCCTCCAACGCCATCATCATCGGCTTTGGCGTCCGCCCCGACGGTAAGGCACGTTCCGCCGCCGAGCGCGAGGGCGTCGAGATCCGTTGCTACGACGTTATCTACAAGTGCCTCGAGGAACTTGACGCTGCCCGTATCGGCATGCTTAAGCCCACCGAGGTCGAGGTCTCCACGGGTACCGCGACCGTCCTGGACACCTTCAAGGTGCCCAAAGTCGGTATCGCCGCCGGTGTCCGTGTCGAAGAGGGCGAGATCGCCGCGACCGATTCCGTGCGTCTGGTGCGCGACGGCATCGTGGTCTTCAACGGCAAGATCGCCTCGATGCGTCACTACAAGGACGAAGCCAAGAGCCTCAAGAGCGGTTCCGAGGGCGGCATTGGCCTGGAGAACTTCCAGGACATCAAGCCCGGCGACCAGATCGAGGGTTACCGCATCGACCAGGTTGCCCGTACCGAGTAGGGGGTAGCGCTATGAAGCAAACGCAGGCAACCCGCCGTCTGGGCGAGCAGCTTCGCGAGAAGCTCGGTTATATCCTGCTCTTTGAGGTTTCCGATCCGCGTCTCGACCTGGTTACTTTGACCGCGGTCGAGGTCGCGGTGGACCGTTCGTTCGCGCGTGTGTTCGTGTCGTGCGATGCGAGCCGCTACGACGAGGTCATGGAGGCGCTCGCAAGCGCTAAGGGCCGTATTCGCAGTCTGTTGGCTCGCTCGCTCGATTGGCGTGTTACGCCCGAGCTCGATTTTCGCATCGATCGCTCGACCGATGAGGCCGAGCGCATCACGCGTGCGCTGGAAAACGTTCCCGCCACGCTTGCGATCGAAAAGGACGAGGACGGCTATCCGATAGCGGATGCCGCCCAGGAGGCAGCTTTAGATGACTAATTCCGCCGACCTCGCCTCGTGCGAGTCTGCAGATATTCAGCGACGCATCCTCGAGCTCATCGAGGGTGCGTCCTCCATTGCGATTTCGGGACACACTTCTCCCGATGGCGACGCCCTGGGCTCCGTGTTGGGTCTGGGCCTTTCGCTCATGAAGTTTTTTCCCAACAAGGACATTGCGCTGCTGTTGGCAGACGATGACCCGGTTCCGCGTATCTACCGCTTTATGGAAGGCTCCGATCGCCTGGTGCCGGCATCTGCGTACACTGGCAATCCTGACCTGTTCATCTCGGTGGACGTACCGGTCGTAGAGCGCCTGAACAACTCCGCCGAGGTGCTTCGTCGCTCCAAGCATGTGGTGTGCTTCGATCACCATCCGGCGCGCGAGGAGTTTGCCGAGCTCAGCCTGAGGCGCGTCGAAGCTGCAGCCTGCGCCATGATCATCGACCGCTTCTTGGACAATTGCGGCATTGTCGCACGTGATGGCGTTGCGACCTGCCTGCTGTGTGGCTTGGTTACCGATACCGGCCGTTTTCAGTATCAAAATGCCGATGCCGCCGCGTTCCATGCAGCCTCGCGTCTGGTTGCCCACGGTGCCGATCCGGCGCGTGTGGCACTCGAGGTTTACCAGAGCATGCGCGTTGAGTTTTTGCACCTCAAGTCCATCGTTATGGGCCGCATCAAGACGGTGGCCCACGGGCGCGTCGCGTATAGCTACGCGTACCAGAGTGACCTTGAGGCCTGCGGTGTCACCTCGGATGAGTGCGACGGCCTGGTCGATGTGGTTCGCTCGGTGATGGGCGTCGAAGTCTGCCTGTTCCTGAAGGGCATTGAGGGCGATAGCAAGGTGCGCGGCAACCTGCGCTCCAAGGGCGACCTCAACGTGTCCGAGATCGCTGCTGCTTTTGGCGGAGGCGGACATCCCGCTGCCGCCGGTTTCTCCAACAACGGAACGATTCTCGAGACGCTCACCGTGGCACTTCCCATGCTGGCCGAACTGGTAGGGGAGGATCCCGCTTCGGTGACCGTCGAGCTTTAACTTTTTGGATGGTACATGGCTCGTCGTACGCCTTCTCAACTGAATATGCTGCTCGCCGTCGATAAGCCGGTGGGCTGCACGTCCCACGATGTGGTCTCGCAATGTCGGCGCGCCCTCCATGAGCGTCGCGTCGGCCATGCCGGCACGCTCGACCCCATGGCATCGGGTGTCATGGTGGTGGGTGTTGGCCAGGCTACTCGTTTGCTGGGCATGCTAACCCTCGATACCAAAAGCTATGTCGCCGACATCTCGTTTGGCGCCGAGACCAATACCGATGATGCGGAGGGCGAGGCGGTCCGCACGGTGGCTGTTGCCAACGAGCTCCGCGATCCTGCCTATGCCCGTGAGCGCTTGGCCGCTTTGCTGGGTCCGCAGATGCAGGTGCCGCCGGCGTTTTCGGCTATCTCGGTCAATGGCGTTCGCGCCTACAAGTCTGCTCGCGAGGGCAATGCGGTGGACCTACCTCCGCGCCCCGTCGAGGTCTATGCCGCCGACCTGATCGCCGTGGGAGGCGAAGGTGATACGTGTGTGTGGACCGTGGCGTTCTCAGTGAGCAAGGGTACCTATATCCGTGCGCTCGCTCGCGATTTGGGCCGCGCCTGCGAGAGCGCCGCGCACATTTCCGCGCTGCGCCGCACGGCCTCCGGTGTTGTTTCCATTGGCGCTTGTCATGCGGTCGAGGAGTTTTCTCCCGAGTCCGCGGCTGGCTTTGCCCTGGATCCCATTGCGGCCCTGGGCGCCACGCGTGTTGACTTGCCGGGCAATCTTGCCGACGATCTGCTCTGCGGTCGACGCATTCCCGTTGAGCGTGCGCTTGCCGATTTCGATACCTCGAAGTCGCCTTTTGCGTTGGTGCTCGATGGGGGACTCAAGGCGCTCGCCCGCATCGAGGGTGGCCGCTTTGTCATGGAGCACGTGTTTCCGCAGGCAATCGGCGGTGTTCGATGATGTTGTCCGCTCACGAGCTCGCGCGTATTTTTTTCGCGGGCGAGTCGGACGTGGCTCACATCGTTACTGCCGATGCGTTTGATAAGTGTGAGCACCTGGGTGCCGCATCGATTGCCATCGGCGTGTTCGACGGCGTTCACCGTGGACACCAGGAGCTCATTGCGGCGCTTGTTAGCGATGCGCGCGCCCATGATTGCAAGGCGGTCGTGGTCACTTTCGATCCCGATCCGGACGTTGTGGTGAGTCCTTCGCCCGCTCAAAAATTGATGACGACGGCCGACCGTCTACATGCCTTGGCTCAGACCGGGGTCGATGCGGTGGTGGCCGTTCCCTTTACGCCTGAGGTTGCGGCACTCGACCATGTTGCTTTTCTCTCGCTGGTGTCGCGTCTGGTCGACATTCGTTCGATTCGCGTTGGCAGCGACTTTAGGCTGGGTCGTGGCGGTGCTTCTGGTGTTGCCGAGATGCGCTCTTGGGGTTCCGAGCGCGGCGTTGACGTGTATGGTCACGACCTGCTTTGCGAGGGCGGTGAGGCCATTTGCGCCACCCGCATTCGTCATGAGCTGGGACAGGGCCATGTGGAGCTTGCTGCTGAGTTGCTCGGCCGCCCGTATATGCTGCGTGGCGGTGTTATTCGTGGCCGTCACGAGGGTTCTGACATGGGCTTTCCCACGGCAAACCTGCAGGTTCCCGACGGCATTCAGGTGCCTGCCGATGGTGTGTATGAGGGTCTGGTGCTCGTCGATGACATCGCGTGGCCCGCTGCCGTTAATGTCGGCCTGCCGCCGACGTATGCCGACGATGCCGCTTCATCGCATCTCGAGGCTAACTTAATTGGTTATACGGGCGACCTGTACGGCGCTTCCGTTTCGCTGGCGTTTACGCGCTGGCTGCGTCCCTCGCGTGTGTTCGAATCGCTGGATGAGTTGATCTCGACCGTCGAGGGTAATATCGAGGATATTCGTCACAACTTGGGCGAGCAGGGGGTGAGTATCCGTGATTAGCGATGAGGAAAAAGACCAGGTACGCGCTGCGTCCGACTTAGTTGCCATCGTGCAGGAAACGGTTGAGCTCAAGCCCCGCGGCCATGAGTTTTGGGGTTGCTGCCCCTTCCATGGCGAAAAGACGCCTTCTTTCCACATTATCCCCGCTACGCAGGTCTGGCACTGCTTTGGCTGCGGCGAAGGCGGCGACGTCTTCACCTATATCATGAAGCGCGAAAACCTGAGCTTTCCCGAGTCAATCCGCTATTTGGCCGATCGTGCGGGTATTGAGCTGCATGACACCGGAGATCGTCGCGAGCGCGGTACCAAGCGTGCCCGCATCTACGATCTGTGTGCCGAGACCGCCCAGTTCTACCACACCATGCTTATGCGCGGTAAGGACGGCCGTCCACGCGAGTACTTTGCCAGCCGTGGTATGGGTGGCGACGTCTGCCGCCGCTACTGCCTGGGCTTTGCACCGGGCCGCAACGCGCTGGTGTCGCACCTGTCCCAGGCGGGTTTTACCCCGCAGGAGATGATCGACGCCAACGTTGCCGTGAGCCGCGGGCGCGGGCAGCTTGCCGACCGCTTCTACGACCGCGTGATGTTTCCCATCTTTGACGAGCAGGGTCACAACATTGCCTTTGGCGGGCGCATCATGGGTGACGGCCAACCCAAGTACCTCAACACCGCCGAGACGAGCGTGTTCCATAAAAAGCGAAACCTCTATGGCTTTAACTGGGCCAAGGAGTTTATCGTCGCGCAGGATACGGCCATCGTGGTGGAGGGCTATACCGATTGTATCGCCTGCTGGGAGGCGGGGATCAAAAACGTTGTCGCCACGCTGGGCACCGCGCTCACGGAGCATCACGTCAAGACGCTCACCCGCTTTGCCAAGCGTATCGTGTATATGTTCGATGGCGATGCCGCGGGCCAGAAGGCCGCCCGTCGCGCGATTCAATTTATCGAGCAGGATTCGATGGACCTGCGCTGCGTGGTGCTGCCCGACGGCAACGACCCCATGGAGTTCATCACGGCGCATGGTGGACAGGAGCTTCAGGCGCGCATCGACGCTGCCGAGCCGCTCATGGACTTTGTCTACCGTTCGCTGCAGGAGTCGAGTGACATCACCACGCCGGGCGGTCGTGCCAAGGCGCTGGAAGATGCGCTGACGCTTATCTATCCGCTGCGCGATAGCTATATGATCGACACATACTTTATCCAGATTGCCGATCTGCTGGGTTTGGATCTGGAGACGGTTCGCGCGAGTTCGGGTCGCGTGTTTCGCGATGTCGCCAAGCGCGAAGATGCGGAACGACGTCGTGAGCAGAACTATGAACGCCAGCGGGCGCAAGCCGAGCGCTCTGGTAGCGCGGGCGGTCGGACGTCTGGTTCGCAGGGGGCATCTCGCGGTGCTTGGGCATCGGGCGCGACGCCGCCGGTGTCCGCGCCGGTCGAAGAAGAGCCGTATGGCTACGTCCCGCTCGATGCCTACGGTGCCGCGCCCGTGGAGGTCGTCGACGACCTGCCGCCGATCGATGTGCCTGATGGTATGGGTGCTGTGCCTGTGACTGATGGTTCGGGCGCTCCGGCTGCGGCGGCGCCGATGGTTCTTACTGATCTTGAGCGCAAGTCCTTGGCAGGGGAGCGCGAGCTGTTGACGATGCTCACGAGCTACCCCGACCTGTTCCGCACGTATGCCGACCGCATCTGCTCTATCGAGTGGGTTGACCCACGTCACGAGTCCATCGCATGGGCCGTTCTGGCAACGCCGCCGGGAACCGATCCTGCAGCCTGCATGGATGCGGCGCGCTCGGTCTGTCCCGAGGCGGCAACGCTTGTGAGTGCCGGGCGCATCTCCGCGACGAGCAAGCACCCCACCGAGACGAACATCGTGTTCATGCTCGATACGCTCGAGCTCTACACCATCAAGCGCCGCATGCGTGCCGCACAGGCCAAGCTGCGCCAGGACCGTTCGCTCGATGATGAGGCCCGTCGCGCGTTGACCGTGCAGGCCGCGCAGGATTCGCAGCGTCAACGCGAGCTGCAAAAGTCTATCGGCGGCGTGGCGGACCCGTTCCGTTTGATCGGTCTGGAGGCCGCAGGCACCGAACAGGCCTAGATGTTGTGGTCAACCAGCGTATTCTCGCCTATATCCAGTCCTCTTTTTGGGTATAGACGCCTATGTGTGTGCTAAAGTATTGAGTCCTGTGGACTATGAAGGGAGAATCTGTGCCAAAAAAGACTGAGAGCACGGGTACTGGGCTGGAATCCTACGTTGCAAAGCTCATGGGCAACGGCTCAAACAGGACTTCGGTAACCGAGGACGAGATTCAGGTCGCCCTGAAGGATATCGATGTTTCTGACGAGCAGCTCACCGCGGTGTATTCCGCGCTGCGCAACAGCGGCATCCAGATTATCTCCGCGAGCGGTAACGACGACGCCCCCATGGACGTCGACGATGACGATAACGATACCGATACCGACGATTTCGATGACGACGACGAGCACGATTCCGGCTCGCTCGACGATCACGAGCTCAAGATGGCCCGTCAGGCCGATGCCGAGATGGGTTCTTCCAAGAGCAAGAAGAAGCGCACCGTGCGCACGTCCCGTTCACGCTCCCGCGTGCGTGGCATCGATGCCTCCACGGTGATGCTGACCGGCGATCCGGTTCGTATGTACCTCAAGGAGATCGGCAAGGTCGACCTGCTGACCGCCTCCGAAGAGGTCGATTTGGCCATGAAGATCGAGGCCGGTCTCGAGGCCACCGAGAAGCTCGAGGCTGCCGATGCCGGCGAGCTCGAGCTCACGCGTGCCGAGATGCGTCGTCTTACGCGCATTGAGAACGTGGGCCTCGAAGCCAAGCAGGCACTCATCAGCGCAAACCTGCGTCTGGTCGTCTCCATCGCCAAACGCTATGTCGGCCGCGGCATGCTGTTCCTTGACCTGATCCAGGAGGGCAACCTCGGTCTGATCCGCGCCGTCGAGAAGTTCGACTACCAGAAGGGCTTTAAGTTCTCCACGTACGCCACGTGGTGGATCCGTCAGGCCATTACGCGCGCCATTGCCGATCAGGCCCGTACCATCCGTATTCCCGTGCATATGGTTGAGACTATCAACAAGCTCGTCCGCGTGCAGCGCCAGCTCCTTCAGGACCTGGGTCGCGACCCGACCCCCGAGGAGATCGGTGCCGAGATGGACATGAGCGCCGACCGCGTCCGCGAGATCCAGAAGATTTCGCAGGAGCCCGTGTCGCTCGAGACCCCCATCGGCGAGGAAGAGGATTCCCAGCTGGGCGACTTCATCGAGGACTCCCAGGCAATCGTTCCGCCCGATGCCGCCAGCTTCTCCATGCTGCAGGAGCAGCTCACTCAGGTGCTCGACTCGCTTGCCGATCGTGAGCGCAAGGTTATCGAGCTGCGCTTTGGCCTTGTCGACGGACATCCCCGTACGCTCGAGGAAGTCGGCCGCGAGTTTGGCGTCACGCGCGAGCGTATCCGCCAGATCGAGTCCAAGACCTTGGCCAAGCTCCGCCACCCCAGCCGTTCGAGCAAGCTGAAGGACTATATCGAAAGCTAGTCAAGCAAGAAGCGCCCTCAAGCACATCCGCCTGGGGGCGCTTTCATGTAGTCATTGGGGACGTTCTTGAATGACTAGTCATTCAAGAACGTCCCCAATGACTAGGTCGGAAAAATTCTCAAAAAAGTTCTTGCCCTAAGCTGATTCGTCCGTATAATAAACTTCGTTGCTTGAGAGCACGCACCTATTCCTCGGTAGCTCAATGGTAGAGCACGCGGCTGTTAACCGCGCTGTTGTAGGTTCGAGTCCTACCCGGGGAGCCAGAATTTCTCAGCCCATTTCGCTGGGCTTTTTAATTCCTCGGTAGCTCAATGGTAGAGCACGCGGCTGTTAACCGCGCTGTTGTAGGTTCGAGTCCTACCCGGGGAGCCAGGTTGTAAAACCCGTCGCTTAAGCGGCGGGTTTTTTCATGCCGCGACCACTTGACTCGAACGTTGCCATATCAACATTTCGTGTCGAGGATGTAATCCCGCGACCCACCACCTCAACATGGCGCGGTCGTTGTAAAATATTGCAATGATTGCTCCCACGACATGGTGCCGCGAGCACCAGATAAGGAGATTCTTGTGTCTGAGACCATTAACGGCAGCCTGAGCGTCTCGAACGACGTTATTGCCGATATTGCCGGTTATGCCGCGATGACGTGCTATGGCGTCGTCGGTATGGCTGAGCAGCTCCAGGGCGCCGAGAGCGTGCGCCTGCTTGCCGGCCAGCGCCTCCGCAAGGGCGTGCTTGTCTCCGCCGACGAGAACGGCCTTACGGTCGATCTTCACGTCGTGCTCGAGAACGGCGTCAACATGAAGTCCGTCTGCCACAATCTTTCGAGCTCCGTTGCCTTCACCCTGCAGGAGATCGCCCAGATCGATCCCGCCAGCCTTAAGATCGGCATCCATATCGACGCGCTCAAGAGCCGTCTGAACTAGCATCCGAAAACGGAGATTCAAATACCCATGATTGCAAAGACCATTCGCACCTGTTTTCCGATCGCTGCGGCTGCCGTTTCCGACAAGGCCGAGGAGATCAACAAGCTCAACGTCTTTCCCGTGCCCGACGGCGACACCGGCACCAACATGTCGCTCACGCTCGCCTCGGTGACCAAGGAGCTTTCTGCCCTTCCCGCCGATGCCGACATGGAGGCCATTGCCGGCGCCATCACCCACGGCTCCCTGATGGGCGCCCGCGGCAACTCCGGCGTCATCACTTCGCAGATCCTGCGCGGCGTGGCCGAGGGTCTTGTCTCTGCCGACGAGCCCATTACGTCCGCCAACATTGCCTATGCGTTCCGCCGAGCCGTCAAGGTCGCCTTCCAGGCCGTCCGTAAGCCCATCGAGGGCACGATCCTCACGGTGCTGCGCGATGTCTCGACCAAGGCCGACGAGTGCGAAAAGAAGAAGTTCTCGGCCGAGGATGCGCTCGACGCTATCGTCGTCGAGGCCTACCAGTCCGTCGCCCGCACGCCCGACCTGCTGCCCGTTCTGAAGGAGAACGGCGTGGTCGACTCCGGCGCCTTCGGCTTTGCTATTTTCCTTGAGAACTTTGTTGCCGCTGCGCTTGGCCGCAGCACCGTTGTCGAGGATTTCTCTGCCACGTTTGATTCCGCTGGCTCTGCCCGCGACGCGGCCCTTGGTCGTGTTGAGATCGAGGCCAACGACGACTGGGAGGGCTCGGAGTTCCGCTACTGCAACGAGTTCCTCTTTAAGGCCGACGCTCCTTTTGACGAGGACGAGTGCCTCAAGTTCCTGGGCTCCATGGGTGACTGTGAGTTGCTCGTGGGCGCCTACCCCGACTACAAGATCCACGTGCACTCCAACACCCCCAACCTGGTGCTCGAGCACATGCTGCAGCTCGGTCAGATCTACGAGGTCTTTATCCACAACATGGAGATGGAGGCCCACGACCGTACCGCCAAGATTCATGAGGACCAGGAGAAGGCTGCCGAGCCCGCCAAGGCGCTGGGCTTTGTCGCCGTTGCCGCCGGTTCGGGCGAGGCCGACATCCTCAAGTCCCTCGGCGTCGACGTGATCGTGTCGGGTGGTCAGACCATGAACCCCTCGACTGCAGACCTGCTGGGCGCCGTCGACCAGGTCAACGCGACCTCGGTTATCATCCTGCCCAACAACGGTAACATCCGCATGGCTGCCGAGGCCGCCGCCTCTGCCTGCACCGACAAGAAGGTCGCCGTCGTTCCCACCAAGACCGTTCCGCAGGCCTTCTCCGCGCTGTTCGCGGTCCTGCCCGATTCCGATCTCGAGGACGCCGTCGCCGCTATGGTTGACGCCATCAGCGAGGTCCGCGATGGCGAGGTCACCCGCGCCGTGCGCGACTCCAGCGCCTCGGACGGCTCCCCGATTCACTCCGGTGACGTCATGGGTATCATTGCCGGTTCCATCGATGTGGTCGGCTCCGATGTGAAACAGGTCACGCTCGATTGTATCAACCGAATGCAGGAGGAAGAGGAGGGCGACGCGCTGACGATTCTGGCCGGCGAGGAGCTGTCCGATGAAGCCTTCCAGGAGATCGTCGACGCTATCGAGGAGGCTCAGCCCGACCTGGAGATCGACGCCCATCGTGGCGAGCAGCCGCTCTATCCCGTGATCTTCTCGATCGAGTAGGCATCTGCCCATGTCTGAGCTCTGCTCCGTGCCGCGCGTCTCGGATCGCTTTGCCCAGAGCAATGCGCTCGACGAGGATATCGCGCGACTCAAATATGTTTCGGGTAAACGTGAGGAGGCCCTTCGCCGTCTGGGAATTCGGACGGTGGGGGACCTCCTTCTGCATATCCCTCATCGATACCTGGACTTTACGCGCTCCTGGTCCATCGAGATGGCGCCCATCGGTACCGTGTGCACCATCATCGCCACGGTCGACCGTATCGTTCAAAAGAAGCCGCGTCCGCGCATGCAGGTGACCGAGGTCTCACTCGTTGACGAGACGGGCGTGCTGCAGGTCGCCTTTTTCCGTCAGCCTTGGATTGCCCAGCAGCTTAAGCAGGGCGACCGCCTGGCCGTGATGGGCAAGGTCGAGTTTGCCTACGGTTTTAAGCAGATGGCCTCGCCGCACTTTGAAAAGCTCGATGACGGGCGTGCTGCGGGCACCATTTTGCCGGTCCATTATGTGAGTGACGGCGTGAGCCAGGCATGGATGCGCCGCATCGTAAGTGGCGCGCTCGAGGTCGTCGGCAATCCCTTCGACCCGATTCCCGCACGCTTGCGCGTTAAGCGTCGCCTGATGAGCAATGCTCGTGCGCTTCGATCAATTCACTTTCCCTCGAGCATGGCTGAGCGCGATATCGCGCGCGCACGGCTTGCCTACGAGGAGTGCCTTTACCTGCAGCTGGCGCTGCGCCTGCGCAACGACGGCAGCCTGGTCGATGTGGTGCCCTACGCCCACGCCGCGGGCGAGCACCTGGCCGCGCTCAAGCAGGCCCTGCCATTTTCGCTGAGCGACGAGCAGGAGGCCGCGTTCCAAGATATCCTGCGCGATATGTGCGATGGCGGGCGCGTGATGAACCGCCTGCTGCTGGGCGATGTCGGTACCGGTAAGACCGCCGTTGCCGCCTGCGCGCTGGCTGTGGCTACCGATAGCGGCACGCAGGCCTGCGTTATGGCGCCCACGGGCGTGCTGGCGCGTCAATATGCCGATAAGACCGGCCCCTTGCTCTCGCAGGCTGGCATGACCTGGGCGCTCCTGACGGGCGCCACGCCAGCGGCCGAGCGCGAGCGGATCCATGCCCAGCTGGAATCGGGCGAGCTCGATGTCCTCTTTGGCACCCACGCGGTGCTTTCGGATAACGTGGCGTTCAAGCATCTGTCGCTCGTGGTCATCGATGAGCAGCACCGGTTTGGCGTCGGCCAACGCAACGCCCTGCGTGCGAAGGGCCCTGGTGCCGATCTGCTCGTTATGACGGCAACGCCCATCCCACGTACGCTGGCGCTTTCGGTCTACGGCGATCTGGACACGAGCATCATCCGCCATCGGCCCGTCCCTGGCGCTGGCGTGACGACACGCGTGCTTACCGAGTCGAGCCGCGACCTTGCCTATGGCGCCATCCGCGAGGCGCATGAAAAGGGTCAGCAGGCCTACGTGATTTGCCCGCTCGTGGAGCCGAGTGACTCGGCCGATGATCTGGAGGACGTGCCCGGTATCGCCCGCGACGACGAGGGCCGCGTGACGGTCCCCGTGCCGCTGCACGATACGGCGACCGAGCTCGATCGCCTGCGTCTGGCGTTGCCGGGTCTTGCCATCGAGCGCCTTCACGGCCGCATGCCAGCGGGGGAGAAGGACCAGGTTATCGATGCCTTTAAGCGTGGCGAGATCGACGTGCTCGTCTCGACTACGGTGGTCGAGGTGGGCGTCGACGTGCCCAACGCCACCGTCATGGTCATCGAGAACGGTGAGCGCTTTGGCTTGGCGGCCCTGCACCAGCTGCGCGGTCGCGTGGGCCGCGGCAGCGTGTCGGGCACCTGCCTGGTCATGACGCACTCCAAGGGCAATGGCGGCGCCTCGGCGGCACAAGACCGCCTCCAGTCGCTCGAAAAGACCTCGGACGGCTTTACGCTCGCCCAGATGGACCTGCGTCTGCGCCACGAGGGCGAGATTCTGGGTTATCGTCAACACGGCGGCATTACCTTGCGCTTTGTGGACCTGGACGCCGACGAGGATCTTATCGAATGGGCCCATTTGGACGCGGTCGAGCTCTTGCGGTATGCTTGCAACCTTGACTCCGTGGCGACGCGCCCCTTGCGCGACGCGGTCGCCATGCGTTATCGACATATCTTTAAGGAGGTCAGCGGAGGATGAGAATCATCGGCGGTGAATGGCGCGGCCGCAAGATCGAAGAGCCGCGTGGACGCGATGTCACCCGTCCTACGACCGATCGCGTGCGCGAGGCATGTGCATCCATGGTCATGTCGGCGTTCGATTTCGATTTGGACGAGGTCCGCGTGCTGGATGCCTTTGGCGGCTCCGGTGCCCTGGGAATCGAGATGCTCTCGCGTGGCGCCCGCTCGCTCACCACGTTCGAGATCGATCGCAATGCCGCCCGTCTGATCACCAAGAATATCGAGTCGCTGTGCGGCGACCGCTCGCGTTGGCGCGTCGTTACCGGCGATGTGTTGGCGAGCGCCTCGCGCGGCCGTGTGCCGGGTGGCCCCTTTGATCTGGTCCTGCTCGATCCGCCCTATGCCTTTGGCGCCGAGCCGGTCGAGGAGCTGCTGCAAAACCTAGCTCAGCAAGGCTTGCTGGCACAGGGTGCCTATGCGCTGTTTGAGCACGCTGCCGCCGACGCGGGCGCTCACCCGACCGGTTTTGAGACCGTGCGAGAGAAGCGCTACGGCATAACCTCGGTTGACTTGCTGCGCTGGGTGGCCGAGGACGAGAACGACCTTGCTGACAAGAACGAAAATAACGAGGAAGCGCCTTGGGAGGACGCCCATGAATGACACCATCAACCGCGTGATCGTCCCGGGCACCTTCGATCCCATCACGTTTGGCCATATCGATGTGATCCGCCGCGCCCGTCGCATCTTTCCCAGCGTGATCGTCGCTGTTGCCGAGTCGCAGGGTAAAAACGGCGTGGGCACCACGTTTATGCTCGATGAGCGCGTGGCGCTGGCTCGCGAGGCGCTCGGTGATATCGACGGCGTCGAGGTCCTGCCCTTTACCGGCCTCTTGGTCGACTTCGCTCGCGAGCAG
Organism: uncultured Collinsella sp.; assembly: GCA_902405995.1. GTDB lineage: Bacteria > Actinomycetota > Coriobacteriia > Coriobacteriales > Coriobacteriaceae > Collinsella. The sequence goes on along the minus strand of CABPCG010000009.1, from coordinate 18,287 downwards.
GGGGCGGGGGCCGTGGTCAAGGGCCTGCGCGCCATGACCGACTTTGAGTACGAGCTGCAGCAGGCAGACCTCAACTATCGCTTGGATAACGAGCTGGAGTCCATCTTTGTCATGAGTGCGCCGCAGTACGGCTATATCTCGAGTTCGGTCGTTCGCCAGATCGCCTCGCTCGGCAGCGATGTATCGACGTTTGTCCCGCCCAACGTGGTCGAAGCGCTCAGACACCGCTTTTCGTGACGTTTTTTATTGCCTGGTGGCATGTGGTAAACTAGCACGATGATATGTTACCTATGAAAGGAGACCGGATGCCGGGCGAGAATTTTCCTGGCGATAGGATCGTCAGCTTGGTCGATGAGCTCGAAGGGCTGATCGAGGAAGCCAAGCCGCCTTTCGGCAAGAACGCTCAGTTCAAGGTCATCGACGCCGACGTGTTCTTCAACATCCTCGACGAGATCCGCATGAGCTATCCCGAGGAGTGGCAGAAGTCCCGCCGTATCCTTAAGGAGCGCGAGGAGCTTATGGCTTCCGCCGCCGCCCAGGCCGATTCCATCATCGCCGACGCTCAGCAGCAGGCCCTCACCATTGCCGGTGAGCAGGAGATCGTCCGCTTAGCGCAGCAGCAGGCCGACGACATCCGTGATCGTGCCCAGCAGTACGAGCGCGAGACGCGTTATGCTGCCGAGGACTACGCAGAGCAGGTCTTTACGCACCTGGAGGAGAACCTCAAGAGCCTGACCGGCACCGTTACCCGTTGCCGTCAGCAGCTCAACGAGGGTGCCGCCCAGCAGAATGGTCAGTGGTAATGGCTGAGTTCCCGAGCGTTACCGTCGATCTTTCTGAGCAGCTCGAGTTTCCTGGAGATTCGTATCCGCTGACCGGTAAGGTCGATGTCGCCACCTACACGGTGGGCGAGAAGGAGTACCAGCTACAGGACGGCATCGACTACGACGTTGTCTTTACCAATGCCGGTACCGGTGTCTTGCTCACGGGCATGGTCCGCGCGCACGCCACCGGCGAGTGCGACCGTTGCCTGGAGCCCGCCTCGTTTGATATCGCCGGCGAGATCGAGGAGTTCTACCTCTTTGAGGAGCCCGAGGATCCCGAGGCCTACGAGGACGGCTACGAGCTCCTGGGTGAGGACCGCATCGTCGATCTGGGTGAGCCCATCAATGACGCGGTCGTTATGGACACGCCGTTTGTGGTGCTCTGCAAGCCCGATTGCCGCGGTCTGTGTCCCACTTGCGGTTGCAATCTCAACGTCGAGCAATGCGATTGCGCCGCCCAGGCAGAGGCAGAATGGGCTGCTGCCACGGAAAATCCATTTGCAGCATTGAAGAATCTCAAGCTCGATGAGTAAAACTGTGGTAGTATCGCTACTTGCGCGTAATCGCCACACTGGATAGTTCATAAGGAAGGTCACTATGCCCGTACCTAAACAAAAGCAGGGTCGTATCCGCACTCACACCCGTCGTTCCGCCAACATGAAGATCTCGGCTGCGGCTCAGTCCACGTGCCCCCGTTGCGGCGCTGTCAAGCTTCCGCACCACGTGTGCCCCAGCTGCGGTTTCTACAAGGACCGCGAGGTTATCGTTACCGAGTAACGGTATACTCTGGATGCGATGCCGTTCCAAATGGAACCACAATGGCCGGCTCAATGAGTCGGCCATTTTTGTATAAGGAGCATGTATATGAGTAACGTTCGCGTTTGTGTAGACGTTGTGGGCGGAGACGAGAAACCTCAGGTTGTTCTCGATGGTATCGAGGCTGCGCTTGCCGCCGATCCCGATATCGAGGTCTTGGCAGCTGGCCCCTCTGAAATCGTCAATCCCTTTGCTGCTTCCCATGCACGTGTTGAGGCCCTTGAGGCACCCGACGTTATCGCCATGGATGACGATCCTATTCGCGCCGTGATGACCAAGCGCAAGTCCTCGATCGTGCTTGCCTGCCGCGCCATCAAAAAGGGCAACGCGGACGCGTTCTTCTCCGCCGGCTCCACCGGCGCCATGACCGCCGCTGCTACCGCATACGTGACGCCGTTTAGGTATCAGGCCGAAGGCAAGAAGCAGCCGGTGCGCCCCTGTCTGACCAATGCGTTGCCCAATCGCGCCGGCGGTCTGACGGTGCTGTGCGATATGGGCGCCAACCCCGATGTCGAGGTCGATGACATGGTGCGTTTTGCCCAGATGGGTAGCGCCTATGCCCGCGTCGTCCTGGGCATCGAACATCCTCGCGTGGGCCTGCTTGGTAACGGCACCGAGGACGAGAAGGGTTCTAACTTTACCAAGGCCTGCTTCCCTGCTATGAAGGCCGCAGTTCCGGGCTTTGTGGGCAACTGCGAAGGCACCGACCTCACCTCGGGCAATTTCGATGTCGTTGTTGCCGACGGCATGTCGGGCAATATCGCTCTCAAGGCTACCGAGGGCGCTGCCAAGTTTTTGCTGCAGGAGCTCAAGGGCGCCTTTATGGCCTCGCTCGGCACCAAGATCGCCGCGCTGCTCATCAAAAAGCAGATGCGCGAGATTAAGGCCAAGCTCTCTGGTGATGCCAAGGGCGGCGCGATTCTTTTGGGCCTGCGTGGCGTGGTCCTAATCGGCCATGGCGCCACCTCGGTCGAGGCTGTTAAAAACGGTACGCTTGCGGCGGCCGAAGCCGTGCGCGCGGGGCTGGTCGAGAACGTCGCCAACTCCATGGACGGCATCGTTTTGTAAGAGCGAGTTAGAGCGCTGTTATGTGCCTCGCGGCCTGCTTCGTGGGGTAGAATCAGAACCGTGTCTTGGTACCGCCCGGGCGGTACCATTCTTTTGGTATTCATGCACTATGAGAGGAAGCGCTATGGACCGCTCCGAAATCTTCGACAAGATCGCCGAGGTCGCTGCTGACGTTCTGGGCGTCGATGTTGCCGAAATTAGCGATGAGACCACCTTTGACGACCTCGATGCCAACTCGCTCGAGCGCCTGCAACTGGTTACGGCTATCGAGGACGAGTTCAATCTCGAGATCGATGACGAGACCCTGCTCTCGCTCAACTCTGTCGCCGACGCCGTCGACGCGATCGAAAACGCCAGGGAGGCTTAGGTCTTGGCTTTATCCGAACGACTTACGCGCGCCCAGGAGATTCTGGGCCACGAGTTCAATGACAAGGTGCTGCTGCGCGCGGCCCTTACGCATCCTTCGGCCGTCGAAGGCCAGCCAGTCTCGGCAAGCTACGAGCGCCTTGAGTTCTTGGGTGATTCCATTTTGGGCGCCGTTGTTGCACGCTCCCTGTTTGTGTCCTATCCGGAGTTTGACGAGGGCAAGCTCACGCGCCTGAAGGTGTCCCTTGTCTCGGGCGCCACGCTGTCCGAGGTGTCGCACGAGCTGGGTATCGATGACATCATCATCTTTGGTGCCTCCGAGACCGGTACCGGCGCGCGCGGCCTGCACTCGGCGCTCGAGAACGTCTACGAGTCGCTCGTGGGCGCGCTGTATCTGGACGCCGGCTGGGATGCCGCGGCGGAGTTTATCCACCGTACGCTTAAGCCACATTTGGCATCCGAGCGTGCCGAGCACCCTGCGAACCCCAAGTCGTATTTGCAGGAGTGCGTGCAGGCCGACGGCCACGAGCCTCCCGCGTACAAGCTGGTCGGCTCCGAGGGCCCTGCGCATGCGCCCACCTTTACCGCCGTGGTGTTGATCGATGGTATTCGCCAGGGTCGCGGCTCCGGCTCCTCAAAGAAGGAAGCCGAGGGAGCCGCTGCACTCGAGGCACTTGACCGCATGGGCTACACCACCAACGGCGTGATTCTCAACAAGAAGCCTGTTTAAGCGAGGAACCGTGTATCTCAAGTCCCTCACGCTCAAAGGGTTCAAGTCGTTTGCCGACCGCGCCCATATGACGTTTGAGCCGGGCCTGACCGTCATCGTCGGTCCCAACGGCTCGGGAAAATCGAACATCTCTGACTCGATTCTGTGGGTCCTGGGCGAGCAGAGCGCCAAGCAGCTGCGCGGCCAGGCCATGGAGGATGTCATCTTCTCGGGCTCGTCAGCGCGCAAGCCGGTGGGTGTCGCCGAGGTCACGCTGGTGCTCGATAACTCGGACCATATGCTGCCCGTCGACTTTGACGAGGTCGCCATCACCCGTCGTATGTATCGCTCGGGCGAAAGCGAGTACCTCATCAACTCGAGTCCGTGCCGCCTGATGGACATTCAGGACATCCTGCACGATTCGGGTTTGGGCAAGGATACGCATTCCATCATCAGCCAGGGCAAGCTCGACGCCATTTTGCAGAGCCGCCCCGAGGAGCGCCGCGCCCTCATCGAGGAGGCCGCCGGCATTTCCAAGCACAAACGCCGCAAGGAGCGTGCGCTCAAAAAGATTAAGTCGATGGACGAGCACCTGACGCGTGCCCGCGACATCAATAAGGAAATCGCCCGTCAGCTGCGACCTCTGGAGCGTCAGGTCGATCGTGCGCGCAAGTACAAAGAGCTGTCCTCGCGCGCGAACGAGCTTACGCAGATGCTAGCCGTCGACGAGCTGCGTTCGCTGCAGTCGCAGTGGAACGACTTGGAGAGCCGCTCCAAGGAAGGTGCCGCCGAGCTGGAGCTTGCGCAGTACCGCTTGGGCGAAAAGGAACGCGAGCTCGAGAAGCTCCAGGTCATGCTCGAGGAAAAGGGCCTGTTTGTGGGCGATCTGGGCGAGCAGCGCCGCCATATGCAAGACGTGGTCGGCCGCATTAACTCCGATATGCGCCTGCTCGAGGAAAAGGGCCACAACATGGTGTCGCGCCTGTCCGACATGCGTGGCCAGATCTCGAGCTCCGAGCATCAGCGTCGTCGCGTGGTCGAGGAGCTCGAGGACGCGCGTGCACAGCTTGAGGAAGTGACCGGCGCGCACATGCAGGCCCAGGAGGACGTTGACGCCGCTGGTCCTGCCGCCGCTGAGCTCCACGAGCGGCGCGTGGCGCTCGACAATCAGATTTCGCAGCTTACGCGTGAGCAACGCGATGTGCAGCGTGTGGCCGATAACGCGGCGCTCGAACTCGCCAAGGTGAAGGACTCGCTGAGCAACGCCGAGGTCGAGGACAACATGTACGCCTCGCGCCTGGAGCAGATTGATGAACAGCTCGAGGAGGTTACAGCATCGCTTGATAGCCGTCGCGACCGTGCTGAGGAGCTTGAGAGTGCCCTTGAGGCGGCTCGTCAGGCCCAGAACGATGCGCGCGAGGCCACCGAGGTCGCCCGTGCAGCCCTGAAGGACTTGCGCAATCGTGAGAGCGAGGCGCGCAACAAGCTGTCCGAGGTGCGCTCGGAGCTTGCCAGCCAAAAGAAGCTTGATGCCCGCATGGCAGACAGCTCGCCGCTGGTGAGCCGTCTGATGGGCGCACTGGGCGATGATGTCTCAGGCCGTCTGGGCGACGTGCTCGAGGCTCCTCGTGAGCTTGAGGGCCTGGTCGAGCAGCTGCTTGCCGGCGATATCGATGCCCTACTGTTTGATGACGCCGCTACGCTTGAGCGTGCCGGTCGTGCTGCTCTGGACCAAAAGAAGGCCTCGGGCGAGGCACTGCTGATGGCGCGCGGCGTGAGTGGCTCTGCTGCCGCCGAGGGCGCTGCCGGTACGCGTCTGGTCGATCGTCTGTCCGTGCGCTCCGGTTATGGCCCGGTTGTCGAGGCCCTTCTTGGCGGCTATTACGTGGTCGATGACTTGGCTGCCGCGTTGGCTGCCCCTGTCGTTGACGGTGTGACTTACGTGACCCCCGATGGCGCCCGCGTCGCCTGCGGCGGCCTGGTGCGTGTGGGCCTCGATGCTGGCGAGGCGTCGGGTGCCTTGGAGCGCAAGCGTCGCATTCGCGAGCTGGAGGGCCTGGAGCCCGATCTAGCTGCTGTGTTTGAGCATGTGTCGGATCAGGTCGTCGAGGCCAATGCGGCCGTTGAGGAGGCGCGTGCCGCCGAGGGCGATGCCGCCGGCGAGATCGCGCGTCTTGAGGGCGAGCGCCGCTCGCTGCTCTCCGAGATTGGCCGCCTGGAGCAAAGCGCCTACAACGCCGAGGTCGAGCGCGTGCGCATCTCCAAGCGCCGCGAGCAGGCCGCCGAGGCCGTTCGCGCTGCGCGCCCGCGCGTTGACGAACTCACCCGTTCGCGCGACGAGGCCCGCGCGCAGGCAGGCGACCTGGGTCTCCAGATTGCCGAAGCCAACGACGAGCTCGATCGCGTGCGTCGTGACGATTCCGAGGCAGCCGGCAAGCTCGCCGATGCCAAGGTCCGCCTGGCTCAGACGAGCGAGCGTCTGCGTTCGCTGAAGGGCCGTGTGCCCGACTTGGAGCATCGACTCGAGGGCATCGACCGCCGTATCCGCGGAACACGCCAGGCCTCGCGCTCACTCGAGCTGCTGCGCCTGCGTGTCGACCCCATGCACGAGCGCTATTCGGCCCTGCTGGATCGCGCATCGGATTGGGCCGCGCGTCTGCGTGATCAGGCTTCGCTCGAGGAGGCGGACTCGGCCTCGCTCAAGAAGACCATCGAAGACGCCAAGGCCGAGGTCTCCCGCGCCAAGGAGAAGGTCGATACCGCCACCGCCACGCAAAACGAGTTTAAGGTCGCGCGTGGCAAGCTCGAGGTGCAGGTAGAGGCCGCCATTAAGGCCATTACCGCCGATGGCAACACGGTGCTCGAGGAAGCGCTCATGCTTCCCGCGCCCACGGACCGCGATGCCGCCGAGCGCGAGCTCAACCAGCTTGTGCGCCAGATCAACAACCTTGGTCCCGTGAACCAAGTTGCCATGGAGGAGTACGATCAGCTCAAGCGCCGCGCTGACTACATCGAGGAGCAGCTGGCCGATCTGGAGAGCGCGCGTAAGGCGCTCACCAAGATCACGGTGGCTATTGATCGCAAGATGCGCAAGGCGTTCCTTGTGACGTTTGAGAAGGTCGACGCGAACTTCCGCGAGATCTTCGCTATGCTGTTCCCGGGTGGCCAGGCTCATCTGGAGATGACCGATCCCGAGCATCCGGCCGAGACGGGTATCGAGGTCGTGGCGCAGCCGCGCGGCAAGCGCATCACCAAGATGATGCTCATGTCGGGCGGCGAGAAGAGTCTGACGGCGCTCGCCCTGCTCTTTGCCGTGTATCGCACGCGCACGGTGCCGTTCTATGTGCTGGACGAGGTCGAGGCGGCGCTCGATGACGCTAACCTGTCCAAGCTCATCGGTGCGCTCGACGTGTTGCGTTCCGATACGCAGCTCTTGGTTATCTCGCATCAGCGCCGTACTATGGAGGACGCTGACGTTCTCTACGGCGTCTCGATGCAAGCCGACGGCGTTAGCCGCGTCGTCTCGCAAAAACTCGATCGCGAAACCGGAAAGGTCGTGAATGCATAATGGGATTCTTTGACGCACTCTCGCGCGGACTTGAGCGCAGCCGCGAGGCCCTCAACGAGGTCTTCTACTTTGGCGGCGAGGTCGACGAGGATTTTTGGGAGGACCTTGAGGACACCCTCGTTATGGGTGACATGGGTGCCGAGGTCGCCATTCAGGTCTCCGATGATCTGCGCGAGACAGCCGCCAAGAAGAACCTCAAGACCGCTCCGCAGCTTCGCCGCGCTCTGGCCGAGCAGCTTGAGCAGCACTTTGTGCCCATCGAGCGCGATCCGTTCTCCGATACGCCGAGCTGCGTGCTGTTTGTGGGCATCAACGGTGCCGGCAAGACCACGACGGTCGGCAAGATTGCGAGCGCCATGGCTTCCCGCGGCAAGAATGTCGTGATCGGTTCGGCCGATACCTTCCGCGCCGCCGCCATCGAGCAGCTCGATGTGTGGGGCCAGCGCGCCGGTGTTCCCGTCATCAAGCGCGACCGCGGCTCCGACCCGGCGAGCGTTTGTTACGACGTGCTCGACGAGGCCGACAGGCGCGGCAGCGACCTGGTGCTTATCGACACCGCCGGTCGTCTGCATACGAGCCCCGAGCTCATGCGCGAGCTCGCCAAGGTGGTCAACGTGACGCGTAAGCGCGCCGCCAATTTGGCCGCCGGTCCCATGCCGGTCTCGGTCGTGCTCGTGATCGATGCCGCCACTGGTCAGAACGGCCTGAACCAGGCGCTCGAGTTTAACGAGGCGCTGGGCCTGGACGGTATTATCATGACTAAGCTCGACGGCACGGCTAAGGGCGGTATCGCCATGGCCGTGGCCGAGAAGCTCAAGCTCCCGATCCTGTGCATCGGCGTGGGCGAGCAGGTCGATGACCTGCAGGAGTTTAACGCCAAAGATTTCTGCCGCGCCCTGGTGGGCGAGTCCAACTAAGGAGTGACTAGTGTTTGATTCTCTGAGCGATCGCCTCAATGACACATTTGACCGCCTGCGCGGCAAGGGTAAGCTGACCGAGGCCGACATCACCTCGGCCATGCGCGACATTCGCATGGCGCTGCTCGAGGCCGACGTTAACTTTAAGGTCGTCAAGGAGTTCGTTGCCAAGACCAAGGAACGCTGCATGACCGCTGAGGTCATGGAGTCGCTGTCGCCGGCGCAAAACGTCGTCAAGATCGTGCTCGACGAGCTCACCGAGATGCTTGGCTCAACCGAGAGCAAGCTCGTCTTTAGCAACCGCATTCCCAATGTCATCATGCTCGTGGGCCTGCAGGGCTCCGGTAAGACCACGGCTGCCGTAAAGCTGGCCTACCTGCTCAAGAAGCAGGGCCGCTCGCCGTTGCTCGCCGCGTGCGACGTCTACCGTCCCGCCGCTGCCGACCAGCTGGCCACGCTCGGTGGTGAGATCGGCGTACCGGTCTTCCGCGGCGACGGTGCGCACCCGATCGATATTGCAAAGGGCGCCATCCAGGAGGCCGTCGACCACCTGCGCGACGTGGTGATCGTCGATACCGCCGGTCGTCTTCAGATCGACGAGCAGATGATGCAGGAGGCAGTTGACATCAAGAAGGCCGTCAAGCCCGATCAGGTGCTGATGGTCGTCGATGCCATGACCGGCCAGGATATCGTCAACGTCGTCTCGACCTTCGCCGAGCGCACCGACTTTGACGGCGTGATCATCTCCAAGCTCGACGGCGATGCCCGTGGTGGCGGCGCGCTTTCCGTGCGCCAGGTGACCGGCAAGCCCATCAAGTTCGTGAGCATGGGCGAGAAGCCCGATTCGCTGGAGCCGTTCTACCCCGACCGTATGGCCAAGCGAATCTTGGGCATGGGCGACGTCGTCGGCATCATCGAGAAGGCCCAGGAGGCCGCCGATGCCGAGCAGCTCGAGGCCGCCGAGCGCATGCTGCGCGAGGGCTTTACCATGAACGACATGCTCGATCAGATGAAAGCCGTTAAGAAGATGGGCGGCATGAAGGGCATTCTCGGCATGCTCCCCGGTGGCCAGCGCGCGCTCAACCAGATGGGCGGCAACCTGGACGAGGGCATCTTCGACAAGAACGAGGCCATCATTATGTCGATGACCAAGGAGGAACGCCTGCGCCCCTCCATCATCAACGGCCAGCGCCGCGCCCGCATTGCCAAGGGAGCCGGCGTAACCCCCACCGAGGTCAACGGCCTTATGAAGCAGTGGGGCGAGATGAATAAGATGATGGGCCGCATGCGCACGATGGCCAATCAGGCACAGGCCGGCGGCAAAAAGGGCAAAAAGGGTAAGAAGGGCAAGAAGATGCGCATGCCCAATATCCCCGGCCTGGATGCTATGGGTCTGGGCGGCATGGGCGGCTTGGGAATGGGCGGTCCCAAGTCCGATATGGAGCTGCTGCGCCAGATGGAAGCGCAGATGCGCAATAAGAAATAGAGCTGTAATTCCAGCTTGATATGGCAAAGGCCGCTCGGAAGCTACCGGGTGGCCTTTGCTGTTGGCTTTGTTTGTTGGGTTGCGTTTGGCGTCGCGCCCCGAGCTCGCGGTGCCGTGCCGTTAGTGGCAGCCGCAGCCCTCGTGGCCCTCGTGCTCGTGATGGCCGTGGCAGCCGCAGGAATCGCCATGCTCGTGAGTGTGCTCGTGGTCGTGGCCGTGGCAGCCGCACGTGGCCTCGCCGTTCTGTGCGAGCGTGCCGGCGATAAGGGCCTCGACGCAAGCGTCGCAGCTGCCTTGGGCACCCGCGTATACCGTGATGCCGGCTTGGGCAAGCGCGTTGATAGCGCCACCGCCGATGCCGCCGCAGATGAGCGTGTCCACGCCGCCGTTGGCGAGCAGGCCCGCAAGGGCACCGTGGCCGGTGCCGCCGGTGCCCACGACCTGCTCGCTGAGCACCTTGCCGTCCTGAATGTCGTAGATCTTGAACTGCTCGCTGCGGCCAAAGTGCATAAAGATGTTGCCGTTGTCATACGTGGTTGCCACTCTCATGGTGCCGATCTCCTTTGCTGGCCATTCGGCCGTCGTTGTGGTGATGGGGGAGTACGCGATATTGCCGCCCTCGATGATGAGCGCCCGACCATTGACCAGCGCATTTGCCACCTTGCGATGCGCTCTGCTGCAAATTGCCGCCACCGTGGCGCGCGCGATACCCATCTGCTTTGCGACGGCCTCCTGATTGAGGCCTTCCAGGTCGCATAGCCGCAGGACCTCGAGTTCGTCGACCGTCATGTCGATGGCCTCTCCGCTGGCAAGGCCATCGGGGGTAAAACCGCGATATTCGGGGATGATCCCGACGCGGCGCAATTTTTCGCGTCTTCCTGCCATACACTCTCCATATCTGACATATGTCAACAATAGAATAACGACCGTGCGGATTTGCGCAAGGAATTTCTGGCATATGTCAGAAAATGAGGGCTTATGTTAGGGCTGTGGGGCCGCGTGCGCCTGGGCTACAATGAATCTCGCTTATAGGCGACTGACAGGAGGGTCAATGAGCAAGGCTGATCAACAGTTTGTAGCCATGTGCCGCGATATTCTGGACCATGGCACCACCACCGAGGGCCAAAAGGTCCGCCCGGTGTGGGAGGACGGCACCCCTGCCTATACCATTAAAAACTTTGGCGTCACGGCACGCTACGACCTGCGTGAGGAGTTTCCGGCGCTTACCCTGCGTCGTACGGCCCTCAAATCTGCCATGGATGAGATCCTGTGGATCTATCAAAAGAAGTCCAATAACGTGCATGACCTCAACAGCCATATTTGGGATGAGTGGGCCGACGAGACTGGCTCCATCGGCAAGGCCTACGGGTATCAGATTGGGCAGAAGAGCCATTATGCCGAGGGTGACTTCGATCAGATGGATCGCGTGCTGTACGACCTTAAGAACACGCCGTACAGCCGCCGCATTATGACTAATACCTACGTGTTTAGCGACCTGTCCGAGATGCACCTGTATCCGTGCGCCTACAGCGTGACGTATAACGTGACGCAGCGCCCGCAGGATGATAAACCGACGCTCAACATGATTCTCAACCAGCGCAGCCAGGACATTTTGGCTGCGAACAACTGGAATGTGTGCCAGTACGCCATTTTGCTGATGATGGTCGCGCAGTCGGTCGATATGATTCCCGGCGAGTTGCTGCATGTGATTGCCGATGCCCACATTTACGACCGTCATGTCGATATCGTCCGCGAGCTTATCGAGCGGCCGCAGTTTGCCGCGCCTAAGGTAACGCTTAACCCCGATGTGCATGACTTCTATGCGTTTACGACCGACGACCTGATTGTCGAGGGCTATGAGCACGGCCCGCAGGTCAAGAACATCCCCATTGCGGTGTAGGTGACGTGCATGACGTGTAAGCTTTCTGCCATTGTCGCCGTGTGCGATGACTGGGGTATTGGGTGCGAGGGCGACATGGTGGTGTCCAACCGTGCCGACATGCGTCATTTTGTGGCGTGCACCAAAGGTTGCCCGGTCATTATGGGACGCAAGACGCTGCTGAGTTTCCCCGGCGGGCGTCCGCTCAAGAATCGTCGCAATATCGTGCTCACGCGCGACGAGGATTTTTCGCCCGAAGGTGTCGACGTGGTGCATAGTATCGGCGAGGCGCTCGCCGCGGTTGCCGATGAGCCCGTTGCCTGGGTGATCGGCGGCGGCGATGTCTATCGGCAGTTTTTGCCGTACTGCGTGGAGGCCGAGGTCACGCATAACCTCTGCGTCCATCCCGTGGACACGTACTTTCCCGACTTGGACGCCGATCCCGCGTGGGAAGTTGCGCGGCGCGAAGGGGTTGCCACGATTGCCGCGGGCGAGGGTGACGTAGGCCTCGATTATGAGTTCGTGACGTATCGTCGCGTTGAGGCGTAAATCTCCTATTTGCCCACGGTATTATCGGGTTGGAATGATTGAGGGGCGGCGCTTGGCGTCGCCTCGTTTGATATAGATGCTGCTGTAAGAAGGGTGCGGGCTGGCTACTATGACTGATGCCGTTGAGGTGCTGCGAATCGATTCGCTCGAGGACGAGCGGCTCGATGCCTATGTGCGACTGACCGAGCGTGAGCTGCGCTGCGTACTGGAGCCGCAGAAGGGCATCTTTATCGCCGAGAGCGCCAAGGTCATCGAGCGTGCGGTGCGTGCCGGATACGAGCCGGTGAGCTTTCTTTTGGGTGAACGCTGGCTCGACCAGATGATGCCGCTGTTTGAGCGCTTGGTTGTGCGCGAGGGAGCGGGTCCGGTCCCGGTGTTCGTGGCCTCGATGGAGCTCATGGAGCAGTTGACGGGCTTTAACGTGACGCGCGGTGCGCTCGCGGCGTTTCGTCGCCCGCGTCAGATTCCGGTCGATGAGTTCTTGGGTGGCGTTGTCGAGGCGGCGGGGGAGCGCCCTGTGCGCGTGTGCGTGCTCGAGGGCATTGTCGACCACACGAACGTGGGCGCGATTTTCCGCTCGGCTGCCGCGCTCAATGTCGACGGCATTCTGGTGAGCCCTACGTGCTGCGACCCGCTGTATCGTCGCTCGGTCCGCGTGAGCATGGGCACCGTGTTTCAAGTGCCGTGGACGCGTATTGGCAGTGAGGCTCGCGTGTGGCCACATGATGGCCTGGCCGCGCTTCATGATGCAGGTTTTTCGTGTGCCGCTATGGCGTTGACGGATGATTCCGTTTCGCTGGACGATCCTGTGCTGCAGAAGATTGATCGCTTGGCGATTTTTATGGGTACCGAGGGTGCCGGCTTGGGCGCCAAGACCATTGCCGGCTGCGACCGAGCCGTGCGCATTCCGATGGCGCACGGGGTCGATTCGCTCAACGTGGCCGCGGCGAGCGCCGTCGCCTTTTGGCAGCTGTGCCCGCACGTGAGCAACGAGTACCACTACCAGCCGGGTTTGTATCACTAGGCAGATATTCCGCACCGCGCTCTGATTCGGGGTGTTTCGGTCGCCGCCAGTCGGTGCTAAGCTGGTTTTGGCTTTGGTTTTAAATTGCTGTTTTGTCGGTTGACGTGCGCTTTTGGGGAGGGCGTGTGGCTAAGAAATCTACGTCTATCGATGTAACGCAAGGTGTCATTTGGCAGCAATTGCTGTCGCTGTGCGTTCCCATCTTTTTTAGTTCGTTTTTTCAGCAGGCTTACACGCTTATCGGCACCTATATCGTCGGTCAGTTTGGCGGCAAGCTTGCGCTTGGCGGCATTCAAGCCACGATGGTGCTCACCGAGCTCTGCATTGGTTTTTGCGTTGGCGTTGGCGCCGGTTGTGCCGTTATCACGGGTCAGTTTTTTGGCCAGCACGATAGCGAGCGTCTGAGCCGTTCGGTCCATACAGCCATGACGCTTGCTTTGGTGGGCGGCATCGTCGTTTCCATTCTTGGCATGGTTTTTGTCGAGCCCATGCTGGTGTTGATGAATACGCCGCACGAGCTACTTGCCGAGGGCGTTGCCTATGCTCGCTGTTATTTTGCCGCGATGGTTGCGGCACTGCTGCTTAATATGGGAACCGCACTGCTGCGTGCCGTGGGGGATACGCGCGGTCCCGCTGTGATCATTGCCTCTGGCTGCCTTGTTAACGTGGTGCTGGATATCATCTTCGTTGCTGTGTTGCATATGGAGGCGCTGGGCTGCGGCATCGCGGTAGCGCTGACCATTTGCTCCAATGCAACGATGATCGTGTTGCGCATGATGCGCGCTCCGGGTGCATGGCGTCTTTCGCTGTCTAAGCTCGGCATCGATCGCGGTATTTGTAAGAGTATGATCTCGTGCGGTCTGCCACTCGGTTTTCAATCGGCTGCCTATTCGATCTCGAACGTGCTGATCCAGATGTCGGTCAACTCGTTTGGTGCCGATGTCACCACGGCATGGGGTCTATCTGGGCGCCTGGATGGCATTATCTGGATGGTGACCGAGGCGCTCGGCGTATCGATCACTACGTTCTCGGCGCAGAACTTTGGCGCGCGTAATTACGAGCGCATGCGCAAGGGCTACCACACGTCGCTCGTGCTTTCGTTTGCGCTGATCGGTGGCCTCTCTGCCGTGCTGATGGTGTTCTCGGGCCCGTTGTCGCGTCTGTTTGTCGACGATGCTTCGATTTCGGCGTACACCACGACGATTCTTCATTTCATCGCGCCGTTCTACGCGATCTTCTCGATTATCGAAAATGCGTCGGGCTCCATTCGCGGCGCCGGCGTGAGCTTGCAGCCCATGCTGCTCACGATTTTTGGCACCGTCGTGCTCAGGGTGATCTGGGTGTTTGCGATTATGCCGTTCGATCCGTCGCTTGAGCACCTGCTGCTGGTTTACCCCGTAACCTGGCTCATCACGGCCACGATGTTTACCATCTACCATCACAGCGGCAACTGGCTCGGTCGCGCCACCGCCTAGTCATTGGGGACGTCCGCAATGACTAGTATTCGATGCCTTGGCGAGCTAGGAGGCCTTCGTCGAAGTAGTGTTTGACGGGGCGCATTTCGGTTACCAGGTCGGCAAGGTCGGCGAGGGGCAGCAAGCCCCGGCCGGTGAGCACGAGCTCCGTGGTGGTTGGTTTCATCGCGATCAACGCTTCGACATCTTCGCGCGTCACAAAGCCGCGGCGCATGGCTTCTCCCAGCTCATCCAAGATCAGCACGTCGACCTGGCTAATCTGCTCGCGCGCCAGCTCCATGATCTGTGCGGCACAGGCTTCGGGCGTGTCGCGGTCGACTTGTACGATCCGTAGCCCCAATCGAGGAGCTGCGTCATGTTCGGCACAGTGCAGCTTCTTGGCAAACTGAAGCATGAGCACGTTAAGTCCATAGCCCGTGGCACGCAGCGCGAGCCCCAGCGCAGCCGTCGTCTTGCCCTTGCCGTCGCCCGTATAGATTTGAACCTTGCCGACTTCCAGTGATGCCATCTCTGTCCTTTCGTGCCCGGCGTCGGTTTATCGCCGTTCGGGTTGGGTATTCTAGATAGCATTATCAACCCCAGTAGATGGAGTTCAAGCAGATGGAGATGGATGACAACAAACGTAGACGGAATATGATCCTCTACGTGCTCATCGCCTTCGTCGTCTACCTCGTGCTCTCGACCGTTCTGTTCCCCAACATCGGTCACACGCAGCAGATTACGAAGACCGATTACTCGACGTTTGTCAAAGCGCTCGATAAGAAGAGCGTCGACAAGGTCGAGTACAACACGGACGATTACACGATTTATTACACCAAGAAGGGCGAGGACGAGAATATCGCCTACAAGACGACCGGTGTGCCGAATGACGCGGGCTTTACCGATCGCGTGCTTGAGTCCGGTGCTTCGCTTGAGTCGGTCGTTCCCGATAAGAACTCGGGCCTGATGACCTACTACCTGCTCACCCTCATTCTTCCCATGGTGATTTTCTTCCTGATTGGCTGGTGGCTCAACCGCCGCATGAAGAAGGCCATGGGTGATGACGGTCCGTCGATGAACTTTGGCGGCGGTGGTTTTGGCGGCGGTGGACTGGGCAAGTCCGGCGCGCGCGTGATCGCCTCCAAGGACGTGGGCGTGACCTTTAAGGATGTCGCCGGCCAGGAAGAGGCCAAGGAGTCCCTCAAGGAGGTCGTCGACTTTCTGGAGAAGCCGCAGCGCTACGAGGAGATCGGCGCCAAACTGCCACGCGGCGCTCTCCTTGTCGGCCCTCCGGGTACCGGTAAAACCCTGCTCGCCAAGGCTGTGGCCGGCGAGGCGGGCGTGCCGTTCTTTAGTATTTCTGGTTCTGAGTTTGTTGAGATGTTTGTCGGCCGCGGCGCCGCTAAGGTTCGCGACCTGTTTAAGCAGGCCAAGGAAAAGGCCCCGTGCATCGTCTTTATCGACGAGATCGATACCATCGGCAAGAAGCGCGATGGCGGCGGCTTTAGTGGCAACGACGAGCGCGAGCAGACGCTCAATCAGCTGCTGACCGAGATGGATGGATTCGATAACCACAAGGGTATCGTCGTCCTCGCTGCGACCAACCGTCCCGACAGCCTTGATCCGGCCCTACTGCGTCCCGGCCGCTTCGACCGCCGCATCCCCGTTGAGCTGCCCGACCTGACCGGTCGCAAGAATATCCTTGAACTGCACGCCAAGAGCGTGAAGACGCAGCCGCCGATCGACCTGACCGCGATCGCCCGCGCCACGCCTGGCGCCTCGGGTGCCGACCTGGCCAACATCATCAACGAGGGCGCCCTGCGCGCCGTCCGCGAGGGTCGCAAGCGCGCGACTCAGGATGACTTTGAGGAGTCGGTGGAGGTCGTCATCGCCGGCCAGCAGCGTAAGTCCACGGTGCTGTCCGATCACGAGAAACAGGTCGTGTCCTATCACGAGATCGGCCATGCCATCGTTGCCGCCCGCCAGAAGGGTTCTGCGCCGGTTACGAAGATCACCATCGTGCCGCGTACGAGCGGTGCTCTGGGCTACACCATGCAGGTCGAGGAGGACGAGCGCTTCTTGACCACGCGCCAGGAGGTGCTCGACAAGCTCGCTGTCTACTGCGGCGGACGTGCTGCCGAGGAGCTCATCTTTGGTGAGATGACGACTGGCGCGGCCAATGATATCGAGCAGGCCACCAAGCTCGCCCGCAACATGGTGACGCGCTTTGGTATGTCGGAAGAGTTTGGCATGATGGCGCTCGGTACCGTTCAGAATGCCTACCTCAACCAGGACACGTCGCTCACCTGTGCCCCCGGTACGGCCGAGCGCGTCGACGCGATCGTCGCCAAGCTGATCGAGGACGCACATGACCGCGCCCTGCAGATCCTCAAGGAGAACAAGTTTAAGCTCCATGAGCTGGCTCGTTATCTGTACAAGAAGGAGACGATCACGGGCGAGGAGTTCATGAATCTCCTCACGCGCGAGAATCCGCTGATGCCAAAGCAGCAGTAAGGCTGGTTGCACAACGTCGAACGCCCCATTTGAGTTTCTATCTCAAATGGGGCGTTTTGTTTGGGAGGGATATGTATGAAGATCGTGGTGAGTGCCTGCTTGATGGGAGAGAGCTGCAAATATAACGGGCTCGACAATCACCATCGCGCGTTGGTCGAGGCCTGCGAGCGAACGGGGACCGAGGTTCTCTTGGTGTGCCCCGAGGTTTTTGGTGGCTTGCCCACACCGCGCAAGCCGTCCGAGATTGTGAACGGCGAAGTCCGTACCTGCGAGGACACCTCAGTCGATCGCGAGTTTCGCCAGGGTGCTCAGCGCGCGCTCGATATGTGCGAGCAGGCGGGCGGCCCGTCCGAGATCGTTGCGTGCATTTTGCAGGACCGCAGCCCCTCGTGCGGTACGGGTCACGTCTACGATGGCACCTTTAGCGGTACGCTCACCGCGGGCAACGGCGTTTTTGTCGATCTGCTGCTGCGTCACGGGTACCGTGTGATCCCCGCAAGCGAATTTGACCCCAGCATGCTGGAACATTGTCCACAGCACTCGAACCCAAGACTTCCTCACGGGTGACCGTTTTGGCATCATCCGTGAAGTTGATATTGAGTACGACCCGGTCATCAAAGACGTAGACCGAGTTGACAGGCGCCGCACCCAGGCAGCCCCTCCCCGCGGCCCTCGCGCAGGAACGCGTACACGGTCCTCTCGTCTCTTGCGCCCCCCCGGAACTGTCCACATCAGTGTAGCCAATCCAGTCCGCCAAGGGCTGCAGCCCGGACAACGCGGCGATGGAGGGCTTCTTCGGCCTGCTCAAGAAGGAGTTCTGGCATGGCAGGGACTGATCGGACTGGACCCCGCCCGCTTCATCGAGGAGCTCGGGGGCTGGATCGGCCGATACAATACGGAGAGGCGCAGCGATGCGCTCGGTGGCCGCACGCCGGCCGAGTTCCGCTCCGCGCTGGGAAGGGCCGCGTAACGGTCCAAGAAATCGTCCGCAGTTCCCATTCTTGCCCCTTTGGGACAGCTTCTTGTTGGGGCGTGCCCGCCCCAAACCCTGCTAGGAACGAGTACAGCAAACTGGAATTATCAAATTAGTCTTTGCAAATTACCTTTGAACCT
>CABPCG010000008.1 GCA_902405995.1 uncultured Collinsella sp. | reverse complement strand
CTCGCACGGAGAGCACATTAAGTGCTCTCCGGCTCGTGCGGAACTCGCGATCGACGTTGCCCATGGCGCCTGTCCGGGGCCTTGGGCAACGTTGCTGTACGACCGTTGCTCTGCTCGGTCGCTTTTTGATCTGGAGAGCCGGGTGGGCTGATAAATAGATATGAGTTGGGGCTCTCCCGTACATGGACGGGGGAGCCCCTTGTTGCGTTTGGGTTGTTGGTGCGATCTACAGGTGCGAGACGATCAGTTCCATCTTGCCTTCGAGGTCAATGTCGCTGACGGTGCTCGGAGCCAGCAGGTGGCTGCCCTTGTGGACGGGGTCGCCGCAGACGGTGCCTTCGCCGTCGATGACTGACAGGCACATGAAGGGCCAGCGCTGCTCCAAGGTCTTGCTGCCGTTGACGCGCACGCGATCGACGGTGTAGCAGGGGTTGGACTCGAGCTCGGTTACGCCATCGACCTCGCGCGCGGTTACGGTACCGTCGGTCGGTGCCTGCGCGTTAAAGTTGATGCAATCCAGGCTCTGCTCAATGTGAAGTGGGCGCAGCTTTCCGTCGGTGCCGGGACGATCGTAGTCGTATAGGCGATACGTCACGTCGCTCGACTGCTGTGTCTCTAAAATGAGCGTGCCGGTCTTGATGGCGTGCACGGTACCGGAATCAATCTGGAAAAAGTCGCCCTTGTGAATCGGCAGTACGTTGAGCATGTCGTCCCAACGGCCTTCCTCGATCATCTGTGCGGCCTCGGCGCGGTCCTTGGCACGCTGGCCGACGATGATCGTGGAGCCGGGCTCGCAGTCCAGCACATACCAGCACTCGGTTTTGCCCAAGCTACCGTTCTCGTGCTCGGCGGCGTACTCGTCGTTGGGATGAATCTGAATCGAAAGGTCGTCCTTGGCGTCCAGAATCTTAATGAGCAGCGGGAACTCCTTGCCCTCGCAGTCGCCAAAGAGCTCACGGTGCTCGGTCCACAGCCACGACAGCGTGCGGCCGGCATACGGGCCCTCCGCAATCTGGCAGTCGCCGTTGGGGTGGGCTGAGATGGCCCAGCACTCACCGATGGGGCCCTCGGGAATGTCGTAACCAAACACGGTCTCCAGCTGGCGGCCGCCCCAGATCTTCTCGTGGAAGATCGGCGTCAGTTTAATCAAATCGGACATGTGCATACTCCCATAAGGTTGTGCGGGTGCCGCGTAAGAGAGCTCAAAACGGGCACCCACCGGATTACAAAACTAGGCCAGCGTTACGTTGTGCAGCTCAAAGCGGTCGCCTACGTTGTGCGAGATAGAATATTCAAACGCGGTGCCGCTATCCAAGAAGCCAATCTGGCTGAGTTCGAGCAGGGGAGAGCCGGGTTTGGTATCCAGGCGCTCAGCCTCTTCCTCAGTTGCCGCGACAGCGCGAATGGTGCGATGGAAGCTCGAAATCTTCAGCCCGCATTGCTCGCGGATAAAGCCGTAGACCGATCCGTACAGGTCCTTCTTTTTAAGGCCCGGGATCAGTTCGAGCGGCATATAGGTGTACTCGATGACGATGGGCTTCTCGTCGACCTGGCGCACGCGCACGATGTGATAGGCGAAGTCATCCTCGGCCATTCCCAGCTGGGTCGCAACCTCTGCCGGTGGATTGACGATCGAGAAATCGTAGACCACCGAGGTCACCTTTTCCCCGCGGTGCTCATACGAAAAGCCCTGGGCACGGTCGTTCTTGCCTTGAAAAAACACCTGGCCGGGAAGCCCCGCCGTGTCCTTAACGTAGGTGCCCGATCCGCGCCGGCTGGTAATAAGGCCTTCCTCGGTGATCTGCTCAATCGCTCGTTTGACGGTGATTTTGGAAACGCCATAGAGCTCACAGAACTCAACGACGGTGGGCAACTTATCGCCCGGTTTAAGTGCGCCGTCCTCGATGCTTCGACGGATATCTGCAGCTATCGCCTCGTATTTGGGAATCATGGAACCTCCTTTCCGGCTTGATTGAGTATAAAAGAAAGTATAGTCAACACCTAAGCATCCCTATTGCGTTTTTGAAAAGTTCGAGAAAGAAAATATCTAAAAACGCTTTTCTTATTAAATAAAAGCGCCTTAAAACGAAATACAATCGAATATTGTCGTATTGAGCAGATTGATTAGTCTGGGGACGGGGCCGAGTCGTGTTGCCGTCTAACGAACTGAATCTCATGCGCTGCGTTTCCCCAGATAAAACCTGCCAAAACAAACCTGTCCCTTTTTGGTAGGTTTTTGCCTTGGGAGCGGTACCATACTGGCAATGTTTAAACGAGAAAGGTGGGCTCCCATGGAACCTAAGCAGTACTACATCGGCATTGACGTCGGCGGCACTTCGGTTAAGGAGGGCCTGTTCGATGAGGACGGCAATCTGCTTGCCAAGGCCAGTGTGCCCACGCCTCCTATCGTTGACGCTGCGGGCTTTGCCGCGGTGACCGAGGCCATTGACCAGGTGGTCGCCAAGGCGCAGATTCCGCGCGCCTTTGTGGCTGGCATTGGCCTGGCCGTTCCGTGCCCCATCCCGGCTTCGGGCGACGCCAAGGTTAAGGCCAACATTGCCATTAACCTGCCCGAGCTTAAGATCGCCATTCAGGAGCACTGCCCCGACGCGGTCGTTAAGTACGAAAACGATGCCAACGCCGCTGCCATGGGCGAGGCCTGGCTCGGCTCTGCCAAGGGCGTGCAGAACGTCGTGATGGTCACCATCGGTACCGGCGTGGGCGGCGGCGTTATCGTTAACGGCGACGTGGTGTCGGGCGTTGTGGGTGCCGGCGGCGAGATTGGCCACATGTGCCTGAATCCTGCCGAGGAGCGCACCTGCGGCTGCGGCGGCCATGGCCATCTGGAGCAGTATTCCAGCGCCACCGGCGTGGTGAGCAACTACCTTGCTGAGTGCAAGAAAGCGGGCGTCGAGCCCATCGAGCTCACCGGCCCTTCCGATTCCAAGGACGTGTTCCAGGCCTGCCGCGAGGGTGACAAGCTCGCGCTGGCCGCGGCCGATACCATGGCTGACTATCTCGGCCGCGCCCTGGCGCTTATTGCCAACGTGGTCGACCCCGAGATGTTCCTGATCGGCGGCGGTGCGTCCGCTTCGGCCGATGTCTACCTCGACGCGGTTCGCGAGCACTTCCAGCACTATGCGCTTTCCGCCTCGCGCGAGACGCCCATCGAGGTCGCCTCGCTCGGCAACGACGCCGGCATCATCGGTGCCGCTTACGTAGCCCTGCGCGCCGCCGGTAAATAGCTGGTGCGGGGGCAGGTGGTGAAAGGGGGACAGGCTTCGTCCCTGACCTCGCCTCAGCGCTTGCCCCAAATTGTGCCGCGACCCTTCCGTCTCATAAGGTTCGGCGTCAGCGTGCTACCATAGCTACGTCCAAGTACACATATCAAGTGGAGGATATCCATGGCAAACGTTCTTGTCTTTGGTCACCAGAACCCCGATAACGACGCCATCATGAGCGCCGTCGTCCTGTCCCAGCTGCTCAACCAGGTTGAGTATGCCGGCAACACCTACGAGGCCTGCGCCCTTGGTCAGCTTCCGGCCGAGTCCGCCAAGCTGCTTGCCGACGCCGGCATTGCCGAGCCCCGCGTGATCGAGTCCGTCGAGGCCGGCCAGCTCGTCGTCCTCACCGACCACAACGAGTCCGCCCAGTCTGTCGCCGGCCTTAAGGACGCCACGGTCTTTGGCGTTGTCGATCATCACCGCATCGGCGACTTCGAGACCGCCGGCCCGCTGCACTACATCTGCCTGCCCTGGGGCTCCAGCTGCACCATCGTCACCAAGCTCGCCGGCGTGCTCGGCGTTGAGCTTTCCGACGTCCAGGCTAAGCTGCTGCTCTCGGCCATGATGACCGACACGCTCATGCTCAAGAGCCCCACCACCACCGATGTCGACCGCGCCGTCGCCGCCAAGCTCGGCGAGCAGGTGGGCGTCGACCCGGTCAAGTTTGGCATGGAAGTCTTCCTCACCCGCCCGTCCGGCTCCTTCACCGCAGCCGAGATGGTCGGCAACGACATCAAGATGTTCGAGCCCGCCGGCAAGAAGCTGCTCATCGGCCAGTACGAGACTGTCGACAAGACCCGCGCACTCGGCATGATCGACGAGATTCGCAAGGCCATGCGCGCCTACGCCGCCGAGAAAGGTGCCGACGGCATCGTCCTGTGCATCACTGACATCATGGAGGAGGGCTCGCAGGTCCTGCTCGAGGGCGAGACCGAGGCCGCTCAGAAGGGCCTGGGCATTGCCGACGAGCACGACGGCGTCTGGATGCCGGGTGTCCTCTCCCGTAAGAAGCAGGTCGCTGCCCCCATCATGGCCGCCTGCTAGGTTTAGTTGACCAAACGCCACGACCGGACCGCGGACGCCCCGCGCTCCGGTCGTTTTTTGTGCACGGCGCCGCGTCGTCTCTTGGACAGGTATGCCCGTGCCGTTGAACAAATAATGTTCAACCTGTGGTTCCGCTTTTCGGCCACGCCTGCGTGCTTGTCGTGCAGGGTAGGCTAGATGCAAGCGTAATACGTTAGAGCGCGGCGCCGCCACTTGGGCGGGCCGTGCTTTTTTAAGACGGGAGCTTTCCCGTGAAAGGAGCCGCCCATGGCAGCAACTGAGCAGCTGTTCAACGTTCGTGAGCGCAAGCGCTTTGAACGTCACGACATCTGGGAGCGCATCGCCGAGAACGGCACGATTTCCGCCGCCGTCATGGTCTTCGCCGCCATCGCCGCCGTCATTTGCGCCAATACCGATGCCTACGAGGCCGTCCATCACTTTTTGGAGACCCCGCTGTATGTGGGTCTGGGAAACCTTACGGCCGGTCTCACCGTTGAGCTTTTCGTCAACGACTTCCTCATGGCGATTTTCTTTTTGTTGGTGGGCATTGAGCTTAAGTACGAGATGACGGTCGGCGAGCTCAAGAATCCGCGTCAGGCCATGCTTCCCATGCTGGCGGCCGTGGGCGGCGTTGTCGTTCCCGCCTGCATCTACCTGATCTTTAACCATGCCGGCGCCCGCAACGGTTGGGCCATCCCCATGGCAACCGATATTGCCTTTGCGCTGGGCGTGCTGTCGCTTTTGGGCAATCGCGTGCCCAACGGCGTGCGCGTGTTCTTCTCGACGCTCGCTATCGCCGACGACCTCATCTCCATCGCCGCCATCGCCATCTTCTACGGTCAGAGCCCCAATCCGTTTTGGTTGGGCGCCGCCGCGCTTGTGACCTGCGCGCTCGTGTGGCTCAACAAGACGCAACATTACCGCCTTGCCCCGTATTCGATACTGGGCCTGCTGTTGTGGTTCTGCATGTTCAAGAGCGGCGTGCACGCCACGCTTGCTGGCGTCATCCTGGCCTTCACCATCCCGGCCAAGTGCGGCGTCAAGCTCGATAGCCTCACCGATTGGCTGGGCGAGTGCCTGCCGCTGCTCGATGACCGCTACGACGACGAGGCGCACATCCTGGGCCAGCATGACTTTACCGTCTCGACCACCAAGGTCGAGCGCGTCATGCACCGCGTGACCCCGCCGCTCATCCGCATGGAGCGTCTGATCTCCACGCCGGTCAACTTTGTGATCCTGCCGATCTTTGCGTTCGTAAACGCGCAGGTTCGCCTAGTGGGCGTGGACATGAGCACGCTGCTCACCGACCCGGTGACGCTCGGCGTATATTTTGGCATGCTGCTGGGCAAGCCGATTGGCATCTTTGGCATGACGTTTGCCCTGGTTAAGCTCAAGATCTCCGAGCTGCCGCGCAACGTTAACTGGCACATGATTGCCGGCGTGGGCATTCTGGGCGGCATCGGCTTTACCATGTCGATTCTCATTAGCGGCCTCGCCTTCCCGACGGCCCAGTTTGAGGTTCTGGCTGCCAAGGCCGCTATTCTCGCCGGTTCGGTCACCGCAGCCGTGCTCGGCATGATCTACATGAGCGTGGTCTGCAAGCATCCCTCGCCCAAAGACGAGTAAGAGCGCGAAAACCGGCTCCAGAACCGATTCGGGCGCGTTCAAAATGCGGATTCGGGCGGTGCTTGCCGCCTGCCAGACACGCCAGTGGTCAAAAAACGCCGTTTGTGAGTACTGTCACAAACGGCGTATCATTTTAGGTGCGGAAAATAATGAACAAAGTTATAAGAACTGTACGTTAATGAGTGACCATCGACTTCCAATTTGGCGCTAGCTGACGGTGATTAGGAAGTTTCAAGTCGAGTTTTGCCGATTTCGACCAAGAATCGCTGCTACTAAAAAGGTAACAGTACTCATATTTGCCCTTTTTTGGCCACAAGCTCTAAAACAAGCCTCGCCAAGGTCGGGAAGCGGGCCAAATCGCCGGCCTCGAGGCTTATTCCACCGTTCCGTAGACGGCGCCCCAGCCGTGGGCGGCCAAGGCGGAGTTGAGCTGGTCGCAAAGTGACTGGCGGTCGTAGTAGCCGGGCGGCAAAAGATTCACGATCTCCATGAGGTCGGGCGCCAGGTCCAAGATTTCGGCCTGTACGATCAGATCCAGGCGGTCGATGGCGTGGCGGTCGTAAAACAGTCCGTCGACCAGGCGCTGCAAGTCGCCGAATTCCTCGGCCTGAAACGATCCGTACTCCATAGTGCCTCCTTGGGCGCCCCACGCCGGCATGCGCGGCGATTCGTAATTGATTGCGATGAACTTAATCTATCACGGCTTCATAACGTTGCGACGATGGCGGTCTATACTTAGACGAACTGCAACATACCGCTTCGCGAAAGGTCGCACCCCATGCAGACGATCTACCAGAAGATGGAAACCACCGAACTCGATGCCGCCATCGAGGCGCTCAAAGCCGAGGTCGCCGAGGTCAAGGCCAAGGGCCTGGCGCTCGACATGGCCCGCGGCAAGCCGTCGCCCTCCCAGGTGGACATCTCTCGACCCATGCTCGATATCCTCAATGCCGATGCCGATCTGCATGACGGCAACGTCGACTGCTCCAACTACGGTTGCTTTGAGGGCATTCCCTCGGCACGCAAGCTGGCGGGGGAGTTCCTGGGTTGCCCCGCCGAGCAGACGCTCGTACTGGGTTCGTCGAGCCTGCTGATCGAGCACGATATCGCCGGCATGTTTTGGCGCTGCGGCTCGTGCGGCAGCGAGCCCTGGGAGGCTTACGAGGCCGCGCACGACGGCAAGAAGGTCAAGTTCCTGTGCCCTGTTCCCGGCTACGACCGCCACTTTGGCATCACCGCCGACCTGGGTATCGAGAACGTCCCCGTCGCGATGACTGACAACGGCCCCGACATGAACGAGGTCGAGCGCCTGGTTGCCGCCGACGACTCCATCAAGGGCATCTGGTGCGTGCCCAAGTATTCCAACCCTACGGGCATTACCTTTAGCGAGGACACCGTGCGCCGCCTGGTCGAGATGCCCACGGCCGCGCCCGATTTCCGCATCTTTTGGGACAACGCCTACTGCGTGCACGACCTGTATGACGAGACCGACGAGCTCGCCAATATCTTCGACCTCGCGCGTGCGGCAGGCACCGAGGATCGCGTGGTGGCATTTGCCTCGACGTCCAAGATCACCTTCCCGGGCGCCGGCATCGGTTTTATCGGCGCAAGCCCTGCGGTCATTGCGGAGTTCTCCAAGCGCCTCAAGGCCGGCCTGATCAGCGCCGACAAGCTCAACCAGTTGCGCCATGTGCGCTTCCTTCCCACCATCGAGGCGGTCAAGGAGCACATGAAAAAGCATGCCGAGTTTTTGCGCCCGCGCTTTGAGGCCGTTGAGCGCAAGCTCACCGAGGGCCTGGGCGACACGGGTTGCGCCACCTGGACGCATCCCCGCGGCGGCTACTTTGTGAGCTTCGATGGTCCCGAGGGCTCGGCCCAAAAGGCCGCCGCGCTTTGTGCCGACCTGGGCGTCAAACTCACGCCGGCTGGTGCCACCTGGCCTTATGGCAAGGACCCGCGCGACACCAACATCCGCATCGCGCCGAGCTATCCCACGGTCGAGGACCTGGAGGCCGCGCTCGATGTGCTGGTGCTGGCCGTCAAGCTTGTCGCTGCTGAGCTTGCTCGTGCCGAGCGCGCCTAACGCGCAGCTTCCCGTACTATCTGCACTTTCGATACGTAAAGGAGCGTATACATGGATTTGGGTATTTCCGCCAACCCCACGCCAGAGCTCTACACCATTAAGGTAACTGGCGAGATCGATATCTCTAACGCCGATAGCCTGCGCAATGCCATCGACCTGGCGCTCGAGCAGCCCACCGAGGCCGTTGAGCTCGATTTTGCCCAGGTGAGCTACATCGATTCGACGGGTATTGGCGTGCTTGTGGGCGCCGCGCACCACGCAGCCGATCACGGCAAGCGTTTTAGCTGCGTCAACGTGCAGCCGCCGGTGATGCGCGTGGTTCAGCTGCTGGGCGTCGACCAGGAGATTTCGATTACGGCCGCATAGGCCCTGTCCCAAAAGGGGCGTGCCGTTTGGCATATGTTTGTGATGCGCCCGAACGTTTTGGCGTCCGGGCGCTATACTTGACCGAATGAATAGACGAGTTCCGGCCGAATGGCGCGGTGCGGGCTCGACTCACATCGAGCCTTGGAGGTATGTGTGTTTGGTATTGGAGAGGGTGAGCTCGCGATCATCGTGGTCTTCGGCTTTTTGCTGTTTGGCCCGGATAAGCTCCCGCAGATGGGCCGCACAATCGGCCGTGCCATCCGTCAGTTCCGCGAGACGCAGGAAAAGATGACGGCCGTTGTTCAATCCGAGATCATCGATCCGGTAAGCGAGGCCGCTTCGGCGCCGGTCAAGCCCAAGAAGACGGCTGTCGATGACGATTCCGATGCGGACGAGGATGCCACCGAGACGGCTGCGCCCGCAAAGAAGGAGACCTTCGCCGAGCGCCGTGCCCGTCTTGCTGCCGAGAAGGCCGCGAGCGAGGGTGCCACCGAGGGCGAAGGTGCTGCTGAGGAGGCCGAGAGTGCAGAGCCCGCCGCCGCTGTCGAGCCCGAGCCTGCTGCAGAGCCCGAGCCCGAGCCGGCAGAGCCCACGACGGCCGACCTCTACGCCCGTCGTCCCCGCAAGCGCAAAGCCGTCGTCGACCAGCTCGCTCGCGAGCTCGAGGCCGAAGACGACACCGCTGCCGCCGACGCCCCGAAGGGAGGCGATGAGTAATGCCTATCGGACCTGCGCGAATGCCGCTCTTAGATCACCTGGGAGAGCTCCGTCGCCGTCTGACCATCGTGGTCGTGTCGGTCTTTGCCGCCGCTATCGTGCTGTATTTCGCCACGCCCGTGGTGCTCGACATCCTGAAAGACCCCATCCGCACCTTTGTGCCGGACGGTAAGTTCTACATCACCACGACGCTTGGTGGCTTTGGTCTGCGCTTTTCGCTGGCCATCAAGATGGCCGTGGTCATGTGCACACCTATGATTATCTGGCAGATTCTGGCGTTTTTCCTGCCGGCGCTTCGCCCCAACGAGCGCAAGTGGGTCGTACCCACGGTGCTCGCCTCGACGGTGCTGTTCTTCTTGGGCGCAATCTTTTGCTATTTCATCATCATCCCGGCGGGTTTCGAGTGGCTTATCAGCGAGACTTCGGCCGTCGCCATGGCGTGGCCCGACCTGGAGGACTACGTCAACATGGAGCTGCTCTTTATGATCGGCTTTGGTGTGGCGTTTGAGCTGCCGCTCATCATCTTCTACCTGTCCGTGTTCCACTTCGTGTCCTACGCGGCTTTCCGCAGCGCCTGGCGCTATGTGTACGTGGGCCTGCTTGTGGGCTCGGCTGTGATTACGCCCGATGGTTCGCCCGTTACGCTGGGCCTCATGTATGGCGCCCTGCTCTCGCTCTACGAGATCTCGCTTGCCATCGCCCGCGTGGTCATTACCGCGCGCGAGGGCAAGGAGGGCCTGTTTGTGAGCCGTCTGGACCTGTTCTCGGACGATGAGGACGACGAGGAGTAAAACGGTATGCACGAGGTTGGCATTGTCAACGGCATACTCGATACAGTGATTCGCGCGGCGCGTGGGGCGGGGGCCTCGCGCGCCGTTTTGGTAACGCTGCGTATCGGGGATATGACCGAAGTTGTGCGCGAGGCGCTCGACTTTGCGTGGGAGACGTTTCGCGACGAGGACCCGCTCACGCGCGGCTGCGAGCTTGCCGTGGAGGAGGTCCATCCACAAAGCGAGTGTCTAGACTGCGGCGAGGTTTTCGACCACGATCGCTTCCACTGTCGCTGTCCTCAGTGTGGTGGTGCCAACGTGCGCCTACTGCACGGCCGCGAGCTCGATATCGCAAGTATCGAAATCGAAACCCCCGACGATTAGCCCGCTAGCCATCTGGTGATGGGGTATAAAGGGGCCAAAGTAAGGAGCGCTAAGTATGGCCGAGAAAACGATTGATATTGCATCGCCGATTCTGTCGCGCAATGAGCGCCTGGCAGATCAGCTGCGTCAGCGATTTAATGAGGCAGGCACCTATGTGATCAATGTGCTGTCAAGCCCCGGTTCGGGTAAGACCACTACGATTCTGGGCACCAACGAACGCCTGCGCGACAAGGCCGGCCTGCGCTGTGCCGTCATCGAGGGCGATATCGCCTCGGATGTCGACGCCATCACCATGAAGGAAGCCGGCATGCCCGCCATCCAGATCAACACGGGCGGCCTGTGCCACCTCGAGGGCAACATGATCATGGAGGCCGTCGACGCTTTCGATCAGGCTGTGGGTCTGGAAAGCATTGACGTCATCTTTATCGAAAACGTGGGTAACCTGGTCTGCCCAGTCGACTTTGACCTGGGCGAGAACCTGTCCATCATGATCCTCTCGGTGCCCGAGGGCGACGACAAGCCCATCAAGTACCCGGGCATCTTCCAACACGCCGGCGCGCAGTTGCTCAACAAGGTCGACGTGGCCCCGGCTTTCGATTTTGACATGGATAGGTATACTAAGACCCTCGATGACCTCAATCCGCAGGCGCCGCGGTTTGCCGTGAGCGCGCGCAAGGGCGAGGGCATGGATGCCTGGTGCGATTGGCTCATCGGGCAGATTGAGCAAGCAAGGGCGTAAATCGGCCGCCATACAGGTGGGCGTAGCCGCAGAGACATGAGATAGGAGCCTCTTTTGAAGCTCATCATCGCCGAGAAAAACGACGCCGCGCGTCAGATCGCCGAGCGGCTGTCCACGGGTAAGCCCAAAAAGGACAAGGTGTACAACACCGCCATCTACCGTTTTGAGTGGAAGGGCGAGGAGTGCGTGACCATCGGCCTTGCCGGTCACATCCTGGCGCCCGATTTTTGCGACAGCGTGCTGTTCGATAAAAAGCTGGGTTGGTATTCGGTGACCGAGGACGGTGAGATGTTGCCGGCCGATATGCCCGATGGCCTGGCCCGTCCGCCGTACGACACCAAGCGCAAGCCGTTCCTTGCCGATGGCATTTCCATCAAGGGCTGGAAGCTCGAGAGCCTGCCTTACCTCACCTGGGCGCCCGTCATTAAGCTACCGGCCGAAAAGGAACTCATTCGTTCGCTCAAGAACCTTGCTAAAAAGTCCGACAGCGTCATCATCGCCACGGACTTCGACCGCGAGGGCGAACTGATCGGTTCGGACGCTCTCAACAAGGTGCGTGAGGTTGCGCCCGACTTGCCGGTCGCCCGTGCCCAGTATTCTTCGTTTACCAAGGCCGAGATCACGCACGCCTTCGATAATCTCGTCTCGCTCGACCAGAACCTGGCCGACGCCGGCGAGAGCCGTCAGCACATCGACCTTATCTGGGGCGCGGTGCTCACGCGCTATCTGACGCTCGCCAAGTTTGGCGGCTTTGGCAACGTGCGTTCCGCCGGTCGCGTGCAGACGCCGACGCTTGCCCTGGTGGTCGAGCGCGAGCGCGAGCGTATGGCGTTTGTGCCCGAGGACTATTGGCAGATTCGCGGTATGGGTGCCGCGCAGGGTGCCGCCGAGGACGACCGCTTTAAGATCGCGCACAAGACAGCGCGCTTTACCGACAAGGATGCTGCCGAGACGGCGTATGGTCACGTTGACGGCGCTACGACGGCAACCGTCGCCGCGGTGACCAAGCGCTCGCGTAAGCAGCAGCCGCCCACGCCGTTTGCGACGACCTCGCTGCAGGCTGCCGCTGCGGCCGAGGGCATCTCGCCTGCGCGTACGATGCGAATCGCCGAGTCCCTCTACATGGCCGGTCTCATCAGCTACCCGCGTGTCGACAATACCGTGTACCCTGCGACGCTCGATCTGGGCGCCGTGGTGAGCGACCTGGCAAAGATCAACCCGGCGCTGGCGCCCGTGTGCAAAAAGGTGCTCGCCGGTCCCATGAAGCCCACGCGCGGCAAGGTCGAGACTACCGACCATCCGCCGATCTATCCCACGGGCGAGGGCGATCCGTCCACGCTCGACGGCGGCCAGCGCAAGCTCTACGACCTCATTGCCCGCCGCTTCCTGGCAACGCTCATGGGGCCCGCGACCATCGAGAACACCAAGCTCGAGCTCGACGTCAACGGCGAGCCGTTCGTGGCCTCGGGCGACGTGCTCGTGACTCCGGGCTTCCGCGAGGCGTATCCGTACGGACTCAAGCGCGATGAGCAGATGCCGCCGCTGGAGCAGGGTGATACGGTCGACGTGTTCGACATGAAGCTCGAGGCCAAGCAGACCGAGCCGCCCGCGCGCTACAGCCAGGGCAAGCTCGTGCAGGAGATGGAAAAGCGCGGCCTGGGCACCAAGTCCACGCGCGCGAGCATCATCGAGCGCCTGTACGCCGTGCGCTACCTCAAAAACGATCCCGTGGAGCCGAGCCAGCTGGGTATTGCCATTATCGATGCACTGTCGCAGTTTGCCCCGCGCATCACGAGCCCCGATATGACCAGCGAGCTCGACGGCGACATGACCCGCGTGGAGCGCGGCGAGGACACCGAAGAGCATGTCGTGACGCACTCGCGCGCGCTGCTGGCCGGCGTGCTCGACGAGCTGCTCAAACATACGCAGGAACTGGGCGACGCCATCAGCGACGCCGTCACGGCCGATGCGCGCGTGGGTACCTGCCCCAAGTGCGGCAAGGACCTGGTTATGAAGACGAGCGCCAAGACCCGCGGCAGCTTCATTGGCTGCATGGGCTGGCCCGACTGCGATGTGACCTATCCGGTGCCGAGTGGCGTCAAGGTAAGCCCGCTCGAGGGCGAGGCGGCCGTGTGCCCCGAGTGCGGTGCGCCGCGCATCAAGTGCCAGCCGTTCCGCCAGAAGGCCTTCGAGATTTGCGTGAACCCCACGTGCCCCACCAACTACGAGCCCGACCTTAAGGTGGGCGAGTGCAAGGTGTGCGCCGAGGCAGGACGCCATGGCGACCTGATCGCGCACAAGAGCGAAAAGAGCGGCAAGCGCTTTATCCGTTGCACCAACTACGATGACTGCGGCGTGAGCTATCCGCTTCCGGCGCGCGGCAAGCTCGAGGCGACGGGCGAGACCTGCCCCGAGTGCGGCGCCCCCATCGTGGTGGTCAACACGGCGCGCGGTCCGTGGCGCATCTGCGTGAACATGGACTGCCCGACCAAGGAGAAGAAGCCCGCCCGCGGCCGCAAGACCACAACCAAGGCGAGCACGGCGAAGAAGACAACGGCTAAGAAAGCCACTGCCGCCAAGAAGACGACCGCGAAGAAGTCGACTGCCAAGAAAGCAGCCGCCGACAAGTAACGGCGCAGTCGAAACATTGCCCAAAAAAACGAGCGAGGACCCCGCGATCCTCGCTCGTTTTTTTGACCGGCAGTTAGGGACGTTCCTTTTCTGCCGGTAGTTTAGGAACGTCCCTAACTGCCGGCTCGGGAACGACAAAGCGCTAGTTCACCTCGACAGGCTTGGCGCCGGGATAGCGCTCCTCAAAGTCTAGGCGGTACTTATTGTCATTGGTGCCCGCCACGTTGTCGCGCGACAGCGGCGCCACGATCTCATTCTTGTGGTCCGCAGGCTTGGCGTATTTCAGGCTGATTTCCCAGGCATCACAGATTGCGTCAATGCGGTGATCCAGGTCGTCGTACAGGGCGATGATATCCTTCCAGGAGCTGTAGTTCTTGGAGCTCGTCGGGACGTCCAGGTCCTCGACGATGTCGTAATACTGCTCGATGGTGTCCTCCGTGCGCTCGGCGACGTCGGCGAGATTTTGACGGGTGGTTCGATCCTCTTCCAGATAGTTGCCGTTGAAGTTCTGCGCGCAGCCACGGACCTGGCTGTCGAGATCTTCGAGCAGGTCGTAGTATTCGCTCAGGCGACGGTAGAGGTTCTGCTCGGAGAGCGTTGCTTCGCCGCCATCCTCGTCGTCATCGTCATCATCGTCGTACAGGCTGTTGGGATTGCCGAGAGGCTTTAGGTCATCGTCGTCGACGTCATGGTGCAGCTTAGCTACCTCGGCAGTCGTCTGCGTGGCGGCGTTGTCGAACGGTCTGATCGCAAAGAAGATGACCAGGGCGATGATGATCGCCACCAGCACAACGATAACGGCGATAAGCGGCCCGGTGCCGCTCTTTTTGGGAGCGGGGGTCTGTGGCGAAGCGGGCGCGTATGCGGGAGCCGGCTGCTGTTGGGGCGAGCCGCTCGCGACGGGTATGCGCTGCGTGGTCTCGACGGCCTCGGTCCTTGCGGCGGGGTCGGGGCTATAGGCGAGGGGGTCGTCCGCCTTGGCTTGCGGCGTATCAAGGGAGCCGGTCTGCTCAAAAGCGGGCTGGCTATCGCTCGCGGCTGTTTGCTCAACGGGTGCACCGCACGAGGTGCAGAACTTGGCATTATCTGCAAGAAGCTTGCCGCACGAGGCGCAATACCGAGACATTGCCACTCCTTTCGCCACATTTCAATGCAATACGACGATTATACCCAGCATTCAAAATTCCCCATCATACGTTGCGGTGAAATAGGGACTGTTTGGCGGTCTCAGGGCTTCAATCAGTCCCTATTTCACCGCAACTTTAGCCGGCAGTTGGGGACGTTCCTTTTCTGCCGGCAGTTTAGGATCGTCCCTAACTGCCGCCCTAATGACTAGGTTCGATTTGGGGTGCGCCGGACGCTGGGGTATCATGGCTTGGTTGATATATCTGCATTTACGCGCCTTGTAGGAAGGGGCTGCGCCCATGGCTTTTGAGCCTGCTCAACATAGCTTTATCACGCTCGAGGGCGTCGACGGTGCCGGCAAGTCCACGCAGGCGCGCCTGCTTGCCCGCGCGCTCGAGCTCGCTGGCCACCAGGTTGTGAGCCTGCGCGAACCGGGCGGCACCGCCATCAGCGAAAAGATCCGCGCCCTGCTGCTCGACCCCGCCAATATGGCGATGGGCGACACCTGCGAGTTGCTGCTCTACGAGGCTGCGCGTGCCCAGCTGGTGCACGAGGTCATAGCCCCCGCCCTTGCTGCCGGCAGGGTGGTCCTGTGCGACCGCTTCTACGATTCCACAACCTGCTATCAGGCATTTGCCGACGGCCTTGATCGCCAGATGGTGCGAGATGCCAACAACCTGGCCGTCGCGGGTACGCACCCGGCGCTCACACTCGTCTACCACATCACGCCCGAGCAGGCGGCGCTGCGCATGGCGGCCCGTGGTGCGGCAGATCGCATGGAGGCAAAGGGCATGGCATTCCAAGAGCGTGTCTACCAGGGCTTTTGCGCAATTGCCGCCGAGGAGCCAAACCGCGTAAAGCTCATCGACGCCACCGCGACCATCGAGGAAGTCTTCGAGAAGACGGTCGAGCAGGTTCGCGCCTACGGCCTCGATATTTCCCAGGACGCCGTCACCGCTGCGCTTGCCCAGGAGGCCGAGTAACATGGCCCCCGCTCAGGCAAGCCTGCTGGCCAAGCTCGACACCCAAGAGCGCGTGCGCGACTTTTTGACCAACGCCGTCGCCAGCGGTCGCGCATCGCACGCCTATCTGTTCTTGGGAGCGCCCGGCGC
Organism: uncultured Collinsella sp.; assembly: GCA_902405995.1. GTDB lineage: Bacteria > Actinomycetota > Coriobacteriia > Coriobacteriales > Coriobacteriaceae > Collinsella. The sequence goes on along the minus strand of CABPCG010000008.1, from coordinate 56,611 downwards.
GGGCAAGCTCGACGCCGCGTGGGCGCTCGCCCAAGCCTTCCTGTGCGAGCAGGATGGCTGCGGCGCATGCGACAGCTGCGTGCGCGTCGCGCGCCATACGCATCCCGACGTGCACTATTACACGCCCGAGAGCGCCACGGGCTACCTCATCGCCCAGACCCGCGAGCTGCTCGACGACGTGCCCCTGGCGCCCATCCGTGCCAAGGCCAAGGTCTACATCATCGACCGTGCCGAGCAGCTGCGCGCCAACACCGCTAACGCGCTGCTCAAAACACTCGAGGAGCCGCCCGAGGGCGTCATGTTCATCTTGCTGGGCACCTCGGCAGACGTGATGTTGCCCACCATCGTGAGCCGCTGCCAGTGCGTGCCGTTTCGGCTGGTGTCGCCCGCCGTGGCCGCGCGTGCCGTGAGTCGCGCCACCGGTCAGGACCCTGCGCGTTGCCGCATAGCCGTCGCCGTAGCGGGAAGCCCCACGCGTGGCATCGAGTTCCTCAAGAGCGCCGAGCGCCAGGATGCTCGCCGCCAGATGGTCCGTGCCATCGATTCGCTCATCGCCGCCGACGAGGCCGATGTGCTCAGCCGCGCCAAGTCGCTCATCGTCGCCGTTAAGGCGCCGCTCGCCGAGGTCAAGTCCACGCAGGAAAAGGTGCTCGAGCAAAACGCCGATTACCTGTCGCGTGGAGCATTGAAGCAGCTTGAGGACCGCAACAAGCGCGAACTCAACGCGCGCGAGCGTTCGGGTATCATGGAAGCGCTGGCGAGCGCGCGGACGCTTATGCGCGACGTGCTGCTGACGCTTCAGGACGAGGCAGCCGACGTAGTGAACGAGGACGTGCGCGACACGATCGGGCGGCTTGCCGCCGCGACCAATGTTGCGGGTGCCACGCGGGCGCTCGAGGCAGTCGCGACCGCCGAGCGCAACATTGCCAGAAACGTTACTCCCCAGCTGGCCATCGAGGTCATGCTGTTCGATATCAGGAAGGCACTGAAATGCCGTTAGTCGTACCCGTTAAGTTTACCTACGCCTCGCGCGACCTGTGGTTCGATCCGCAGGATTTGGATATCCTCGAGGCCGATTATGCCATTTGCTCCACCGAGCGCGGAACCGAGATCGGCCTGGTCACGGCCGATCCCTTCGAGGTGCCGCAAGACGAGATCGGTCAGCCGCTCAAGCCCGTGCTGCGCGTGGCGAGCGACATCGACCTGCAGCTTGCCGACGACCTGGCCATCCAGGGCGACGAGGCCATGGTCGACTTCCGCCGCCTGGTCAAGGAGCTCGACCTCGAGATGAAGCCGGTCGGCGTCGAGTACCTGTTTGGCGGCGAGAAGGCCGTGTTCTACTTTGCGGCCGAGGAGCGCGTCGATTTTCGTCAGCTCGTCAAGGACCTGTCCTCGACGCTGCACATTCGCGTCGACATGCGCCAGATCGGCGTGCGCGACGAGACCCGCCTGGTGGGCGGCTACGCCCAATGCGGACAGGAGCTCTGCTGCACGCGCTTTGGCGGACAGTTTGAGCCCGTCTCGATTCGCATGGCAAAAGAGCAGGACCTGCCGCTCAACTCGTCCAAAATCAGCGGCGTGTGCGGCCGCCTGATGTGCTGCTTGCGCTATGAGTTCGAGGCGTACAAGGACTTTAAGAGCCGTGCGCCCAAAAAGAAGACGCTCATCGATACGCCGCTTGGCAAGGCGCGTATTCAGGAATATGACACGCCGCGTGAGCAGCTGGTGCTGCGCCTGGAGAACGGCAAAGTCTTTAAGGTCAACCTGGCCGATATGACGTGCTCGGAGGGCTGCAAAAAGAAGGCCGCCGAGCAGGGCTGCAACTGCCGCCCCGACTGCGTGACGCGCGACGTGCTCGAGCGCATCGAGTCGCCCGAGATGCGCCTGGCGCTCATGGAGCTCGATCGCGAGAACGGCGTCGACGTGGGCGATGGTCTGTCGAGCGCCGACCGTCTTGCCGGCACGTCGATGCCCAAGCGCCGTCGTCGCGATGCTGAATCCGATGCTCGCGCCGGTCAGGGCCAGGGCGAGGGCCGTGGCCGCGGAAAGGGCCGTGGTAAGGACGAGGCACCCGAGGCCGAGGAGGCCGCCGGTGGTCGTCGCCGCCGCAAGCGCGCGGCGTCCGTCGACAACGGCGAGACCACAGACAAGAACGCTTCCCGCGAGCGCGAGGCTCAGCAGCCCCAGCAACAAAACCGCGGCGGTGGCATGAACCCCACACGTCGCCGCCGCCGTCATCTGTCGAGCGAGGAGCGCGAGGACGCCTTCCGCGCCGCAGCTGCTCGCGAGGCCGGTGCCGCTTCCAAGGGTCCCTCGGCCTCCGATGCGTCTGCCGACAAGGGCGGCAAGTCACGTGGCGAGGAGGAGCGCGCGCCGCGTCCGCGCCGTCGCCATTCCTCGGGCGCGCAACAGAAGCCCTCAGTGCCCTCCGTGGCCGATCAGGTCTCGGATGGCGAGGTCAAGGTCACGCGCCGTCGTCCCGGAGATGGCGGGGGAGCGGCTGCCAAGGCTTCGCGACGAGCGCGAGCCGCGCGAGGATCGCGGTGGCGAGGGCTCGGCCGACCAGGGTCAAAAGCGCCGTCGCCGGCGCCGTTCCCGCAAGCCGCGCCAGGATGGTGGCGAGGGCTCGACCCCGTCTTCGTCCGCACCACAACCGCCCGCCGGCGAATAACGCCCGCGAGCGGATTTAGCCCGCCTTGCCCCGAGCGCATCGGGGTATCATAGCGCCGGATCAACAACCCTCCCTGCGACCGAATGTAGGGAGGGTTGTGTCTTGAAGAGCCATCTGAACATATTGAGCTGTCTGCAGGGTGCCGGTGCCCTACCGTTTGCGGACGAATTACTACCGTTTGCCGATCGGGTGGCACGCGAGGCGCTCGAGGCATTGTCGCCAACACGATGTGCCGGCTGCGAGCGCGCCGGTACGCTTATTTGCCAAGACTGCCTGGCTGCGCTCACGCTCATCGACCCACGTCATAGCTGCACCCGATGCGGCGCCCCGTTTGGGGATTTGCTGTGCACTGAGTGTTCGGTCGAGGGCACGTCCTCGGCAATGGCGGAGGCGCTCGACCGCTGCCTGGCGTGCGCCGTCTATGCGCATCCGCTGCCGCGCATCATTAAAGCGTACAAGGATGCGGGCGAGCGACGTCTGGCTCCGTATCTGGCGGAGCTGCTCTACGACACCGCCCTGCATGCCCAGGTCGTAGCGCCCGAACGCTTAGGAGGTGTGCTGTCCGGTGCGGATGCGGTGGTGTTTGTGCCTGCGACGGCGGCAGCGTTTCGGCGGCGTGGTTTTGATCATATGGAGGCTATTGCGCGCCCATTTTGCGAGCTGTCGGGTGTTCCCCTGCTCGATGCTCTCGTCAAGTACGGGCATGGCGACCAGCGCGAACTCGGTCGTGAGGAGCGCCGCGAGCGTGCCCAAGGCATGTACGAGACGGTTGAGGATGTGCGGGGCAAGTGCCTGCTGCTTATCGACGACGTTATCACCACGGGTGCGACGATGGCCGCGGCTTCGGCTGAACTCAAGCGCGCCGGCGCCGCAGCAGTCGATGGCCTCGCTATCGCACGCGTTTGGTAGGGGTGGTTTTGTGGCAGTAAAGATTGAGCGGTGCAACGAGCCGACAGGCGAACAGCTAGCGGCTTCCGTAATCCTAACAGGCGCCTCGGCGCTACGCATGATGCGCGCCGAGCGCCGACAAATGGGTTACATCAGCTGGAGGGACCTCGATCCCGATGAAGAGCGCCGTGTGCTGTGCACGTCGTCGCCCTCGACCGAGGACATCTATCTTCCCGACTTGGTGCGGATTGGGGCCGCAAGCGGCGAGGTGCAAGAAGATCTTTGCTTGCTGGTGGGATCTGCGGCGCAGCGCCGCCGCATGCCTGGCGTGGGCTGGTCCGTATGCTCTGGGTTGCCCGCCGGCTCGATTCTAGAGGTGGAACCGGGGGTGTACAGTCTATCTCCCGAGGCCCTTTGTGTTGCCGTCGCCCACGAGGTCGGTTGTATCCAGGCATTTGCCCTGGCCCAGGAGCTGTGCTCTAAGATTTCGCTGAGCGACCGCGGGAAGTATCTGCCTCCCTACACCTCGCCTGTTACGAATAAACTTGCAAAGGACAAGGACCAGCCAGCAGACGTGGGCTACTTTGAAGTCGAGCCGGCGCTGACGCCCGATCGCCTGGCAGATTACCTTGCGGCATGCAAGGGGAATGTGGCCAAACAGCTGCAGCGTCTGTGTCCCTATCTTTCGGAAAACCTGCTCTCGCCCATGGAGTGCATCATGCTCGCCCTGTTTTCGCTTCCGTTTTCCTATGGCGGGTTTGCCTGCGGACCTTTTAAGACCGACTACAAGGTCGAGTTCGATGACCGTGCGCAGGCAATCTCGGGGATGCCTCATGCAGTTTGCGATGCGTATCAAGAGGCAGCCCGGTTTGACCTGGAATACAACGGTGAGCTGGGCCATTCCTCTCGGAGGGGACGTATCCATGATGAAAAGCGCAACACGGGCTTGATTACTATGGGAATCGAGGTCGCGACGGTCAACAACGAAATGCTCTGTGACATGGAAGCGATGGAAGCGCTCGCATGGCGCATCCACCAGCGTATGCGAAAGCGGTACCGGAATCGTGTCGATGCCCGCAGGAAGAAGCAAGAGGCGTTGCTTAACACGCTGCGGGCGTGTTTTGGGCTTAAGCCGGTCTAATTCACGTCGAAAATAGGGGGTTAATCATATGCCCTGGCCAAAATATGGCAAATATGAGTACTGTCACTAAATCAGTAACAGCAAAATCAAGGAATTTAGGACTCGGAGGCGTCATAAAGTAAGAAGATAATAAACAAATGTAGAATAACTAAGCATCAGGTTGGCGACACTGAGCGCAAAATCTGTCCGAGAGGCCAAAAATGCCTGTTACTAAATTGGTGACAGTACTCATATTTGCCATTTTTTGGCCACGGCACCCTAAGAAGGGTGTCCCGGAACTCACCGTAGGGGAGCTCCGGGCTTCACAGGGGCACGAATAGCCCACTCCGACCTGCGAAATCTGTACTCGCGATGCGAATGACGCCCCTAACCTTAAACTTTAGCTTGAACTTAGCTATAATGCGCTACGTTCCTACCAGGCTGTGGTTGCGGACGGACGAAATGCCCGTCCTAGTCCAAGACAGACGCGGTCAAAGGGATCCACGTAAGCGACCGCGTGCGCGCGGCGCGATCATGGCGCGTCCTAGATGTAAGCCGCACCGTCCGTTCTACTTTCTTTGGGGCAATACCGCCTCGCGGGCGAGCGGGCCAGTCGTGAAGGTGGCTGCGGCCTCCCGAGCAAACACCCCGGTGCGCAAGTGTGGGGTCAAATACCAGGTCAGCTGGTGGGAACAACCTGATATTCCGCGCAACGCACGGATCGTATACGACACAGAAGGCAGGGTAGTGGACATGGTGAGGGGCAGCTTGATGCACGCGGCTCGGTTGGGTGCTGGGACCGCAGCGGTCATTGCCGTTTTGGGCCTGAGCGGATGCGCGTTCAACCCGCTGTCTACGTTCACGACTCCCACGATCGACCAGATCGAGTACGAGACCGTCACGCCCACGGTGTCGGATGATGCCCTGGTCACTCCCGGTACCCTGACGGTTGCCCTCGATACCTCCGATGCGCCGCAGGCCATGCAGGGCGCTGACGGCGAGCTCACGGGGTATGCAGTCGACGCTGCCCGCGCCCTCGCAAGCCGCATGGGCCTTAAGGTCGCCTTTGTCGATGCGTCCTCGGCAGGTTCCGCGCTCGGCGACAAAAAGGCTGATATCTTTATCGGCGAGATCAACTCCACGGACGGGGACGTTAGCTCGCTCGGCACCTGCCTGTACGATGCCGCTTCCGTGTTCGGTAAAACCAGCGATGGTGGGTCGCTGAGCGTTTCCACCGATACCCTTAACACGTCTACTCTGGGTATCCAGATGTCCTCGGCCTCGCAGGAGGCGCTTGCTAAGCAGAGCATCACCGCCAACCAAAAGACTTACTCCAACATCAACGAGTGCTTTGAGGCGCTCGAGTCCGGCGAGGTCGACTATGTGATCTGCGACTCCACAGCCGGCGGCTATCTTGCACGCCTGATGAGCGAGGTCTCCTATGTCGGTGCGCTTGAGGCGCCCTCGACGCTTGGTGTTGCGGGCCTATCGTCCAATGACGAACTGTGCCGTGCCGTGAGTGATGCCCTCGACGACATCACGGTCGACGGCACGCTCGAGGCGGTTCACTGCGTCTGGTACGGCCAGATTCCCTACGACCTCACCACTAAGACGGTTTCGGGCGCTAACGTGCAGCCGGGCGATTCTGAGTCCAGTGAGGCCATGTTCTCCGGCAGCGAGTCCTCCGATTCCAACAATGAGACCGCATCCTCCGAGGACAAATCGTCCAGCCAGGAAGGCACTATCACCGACGACGACATTAACAAACTCAATAGCTAGTTATTGCTAGGGGTGGTGTCTCCTATACGTTGGAAAGGAAACCTCTTCACGGTTTCAACACGCACTGCCGGGCTTTCCCAATAGGGGAGTCCGGCTCTTTCATCCCTATAAAACCAGCAGGTCAAAGCCATTTTTCGGGACCAAATACAAAGCCGTCGGCTCCCTCCTATAGCGCACTTTGCCACGGAAAAGTGCGAGACTTCGGTATGCGGTATCAAGCAATCGTTATTCGGGTCTTTGAGAATCCGCGTGATTAAATGCATGGCAATGGGTACATAGCCAGTACAGTAAGTCCCCGAGGCAGATTGGAGCCACGTATGGATATCAAGGTTTCTGGACGCAAGACGACGGTAACCGATGCTCTGCGTGCGCATGTGGATGAGAAGATCGGCGAGGCGCTCAAGGTTTTCGATATCGAGCCCATGACGGTCGACGTTGTACTTCGCTATGAGAAGAACCCCTCGAACCCCAACCCGGCAATCGTCGAGGTTACGGTTCGTGCCCGCGGTTCGGTGATTCGCGTTGCCGAGCACGGTGCAGATATGTACGCCGCGATCGACCTCTCCGCCGATAAGGTCACCCGCCAGCTGCGTAAGTTCAAGACCAAGGTCGTGGACAACCGCCAGGGCGGTGCCAGCGCCGCGGATGTTGCGCCGGTCGAGCGCGTCGAGGATCTGGCCGACCTGCTGCTGCCCGAGGAAGAGGACGACCTGCTCGTCCGCGAGAAGGTTATCGACGTCACCCCGATGACTGAGGAGCAGGCGCTGGTGCAGACCGATCTGCTGGGTCACGACTTCTACGTGTTCGAGAACGCGACGACCGGCCTTATCAATGTGGTGTATCACCGTAAGAATGGTGGATATGGCATCATCAAGCCCCGCATCGAAACACTTGACGAGTAAAATACGTTAACTTGCATGAGTTAACGGTTGGCGGCCATCCCATGCGGGTGGTCGCCTTTTTTACGTAAGGAGTCGCTTTGATGGACAAGGCCGCATCCGCCGGTCATTCGGACCGTTGCCGCATCGTCGTCGATACCTGCTGCGACTTTAGCCCCGAGGTCGCTGCGAACCTCGATGTCGATATCTTGGGCTTCCCCTTTATCATCGATGGCGAGGAGCGCACGGACGATATCTGGTCGAGCATGAGCCCTAAGGAGTTCTACGACCGCATGCGCGCCGGTGCCCGCGTGTCCACCTCGGCTGTGTCGCTCGGTCGCTATATCGAGTTCTTTACCGAGTGCGCCAAAGAGGGCACGCCCACGGTCTACCTGTGCTTTACCTCGGCGCTGTCGTCGAGCTACAACTCCGCGTGCCAGGCGGCAGATGCCGTGCGCGTCGAGTATCCCGATTTTGAGCTGTATGTGGTCGACAACGCTCTGCCCTGTGCGACCGGCGAGCTCTTGGCGCTCGAGGCCGTGCGCCAGCGTTCGGCGGGGCTGACCGCCAAGCAGCTGGTCGATTGGGCAAACGAGGCAAAGACCTACGTCCACGGCTACTTTACGCTCGAGAGCTTCGATGCGCTGGCTGCCGGCGGCCGCATTCCGCCCGCGGCGGCACAGCTCACGGCAAAGCTCGACGTCAAACCCGAGCTGTCTTACGACCTGGCCGGCTCGCTGTCGCTGATCGGCGTCAACCGCGGTCGCAAGAAGGCACTCAAGTCCATCCTCAAGTCGTTCCGCGAGAACTATGTGCCCGATCGCACCATGCCCATCGCCATTATGACTGCCGATGCCGAGAAGGATGGTGACTGGCTCGAGGCCGCCGTTCGCAAGGAGGAGGGCTGCGCCGACGTCACGATCATCCGCAGCTCCGTGGGCCCCACCATTGGCTCGCACGTGGGCCCCGGCATGGTGGCACTTGCGTTTTGGGGCAAGAACCGCGCCGAGAAAGCCTCGCTTTCCGACCGCATCGCGCGCCGTGTGCGCGGTGAGTAGACAGGCGCTACGACCACAGGCGCCCCGCAGCTCAAGCTCCGGCGCTGAGTATTCAACCTGGTAACAACACCCAACCCAAAAGGAAAGGTTTCATGGCAAACAAGCTCTCTGTCGCATTTATCGGCACCGGAATCATGGGTGCCCCCATCGCCGGCCACATCCTGGATGCTGGCTATCCTGTCACGGTCAACAACCGCACCAAGTCCAAGGCCGCCGCGCTTATCGAGCGCGGTGCCGCCTGGGCCGATATGCCGGCAGATGCCGTGGCTAACGCCGATGTCGTCTTTACCATGGTGGGCTATCCCTCCGAGGTTGAGGAGCTCTACCTGGCGGGCGACGGCCTGCTCGCGTGCACCAAGCCGGGCGCGGTCTTGATCGACCTCACCACGAGCTCGCCCGAGCTCGCCCGTGACATTGCCGAGGCCGCCCAGGTTTCTGGTCGCATGGCGTTTGACTGCCCCGTCACCGGCGGCGAGTCTGGTGCTATCGCCGGCACGCTTACGGCTATCGTGGGCGCCACCGAGAACGACATCGCGCCGGTCCGCGACATCCTTGCCACCTTCGCGGCCAACATCTGCTGCTTCGACGGCGCCGGCAAGGGCCAGGCTGCCAAGCTCGCCAACCAGGTGTCGCTGGGCGCCTGCATGGTCGGCATGGCAGACGCCATGGCATTTGCCGAGCTGAGCGGCCTTGACCTGGAGAAGACCCGCCAGATGATTCTGGGCGGCACCGGCAAGTCCGGCGCCATGGAGAGCCTGGCCCCCAAGGCGCTCGACGGCGACTACAAGCCCGGCTTTATGGTCGAGCATTTCATTAAGGACCTGCGCTTGGCGCTCGCCTATGCCGACGACCGCGAGCTTGCGCTGCCCGGCGCCGACGTGGCCTTTACGCTCTACGACATGCTCGACGCCATCGGTGGTGCCAAGCTGGGCACCCAGGCCATCACGGTCCTCTATAAGGAGGAGGCCGACGCCATCGCCGCCGGTCTGGACTGGTCGAAGTATCGTCCCGAGGAACACGGTGCTCACGAGGAAGGCTGCGGTTGCGGCGAGCATGGTGACGACCACGAGTGCGGTTGCGGACACCACCACGGCGAGGACCACGAGTGCTGCGGCGGCCATGCCCATGACGACGGTCACGAGTGCTGCTGCGGCCACCATCACGGGGAGTAGCGCCCATGAGCTGGACGTTCGTGGTGCTTGCGCTGGTGCTCTTTCTCTTTGCGATATACATCGGCTTTCTGTGCGGCCAGTGGGCGTGCGAAAAGCGCGTCATCACCAAGCGCGACTACTGGATCGCCAACTTTGCAGGAGCGGCGGCAGTCGTCCTGCTGACCTGGGTGTTCTCGCTGTTCCCGCTGGTGCAGTTTGCGCCGATCGGCTGGCTCGGTGGCTTTATCGCCGGCCTTAAGATGAGCTTTGGCGAGTCCGTCGGTCCGTGGCGCAAGCACGACGAGGTCTTTAACGTCAACAAGGCTCATCGAGCCGCCGCCGACGCGGGCGATGCCGAGGAACGCCGCCGTGCACGTCGCAATGGCGCGGCCGACCGACAGCTCATCTCGGTCACCGATGACAGCAAGGGTGCTGGCAAGCACGCCAAGAAATAAAAAGAAGAGGTAACTATGGCAGAAAACAAAGACGAACAGCTCACCGACGAGGAGCTGGCACAGCTCCAGCTGGCAGAGGAGAACGAGAACGCCGTCGATCGACTGGTCCAGGAGCTCGGCTGCCCCACGCGCCGCATCCGCCAGTTTGCCGCCCGCGTGCTGCACCTGCTTGCCGAGCGCGATCCGCAGCGCGTCGAGCCCTGCGTACCCGCGCTGATCGAGGCGCTCGACCGCCCCGAGGCGCAGACCCGCTGGGAGGCCCTCGATGCCCTGACGGCGCTCGCCACCACCTGCCCCGAGCAGATGGAGGACGCCTTTGAGGGTGCCGAGACCGCGCTGTTCGACGAGATCTCCTCCACGCTGCGCTATGCCGCCTTCCGCCTGCTGTGCGTGTGGGGTGCCACGAGTGTCGAGCGTTCGCGCGAGGCTTGGCCCATCCTGGACGAGGCCATCCAGTGCTACCACGGCGACCTTGAGTATCGCGACATGCTCGGTTGCCTGTACGAGTTTTGCCAGGGCGAGATCGACGCCGAGGTCGCAGAGAAGCTTGCGCTGCGCCTTAAGTTCGATGCCGAGAACGGTAAGGGCAGCTATCTCAAGGCCCGTTCGAGCGAGATTTGCGAAATGCTTGTTAAACGTTTTGGCCTGGATCTCTCCAAAAAGAAGAAGCGTGCTAGCGTTAAAAAATCTGACGACGCCGAAGACGAGGAGTAACAGATTATGGCGCACGATGTAGTCCTGATTCCCGGTGACGGTATCGGTCCCGAGATTACGCAGGCCATGCGCCGCGTGGTCGAGGCCACCGGTGTCCAGATCAATTGGAACGTCCAGGAGGCCGGCGCCGGCGTCATGGACGAGTTTGGCACGCCGCTGCCCCAACATGTGCTCGATGCGGTTGCCGAGACTAAGGTCGCCATCAAGGGGCCCATCACCACGCCGGTCGGCACGGGTTTCCGCAGCGTCAATGTTGCTCTGCGTAAGCACTTCGATCTGTACGCCTGCGTGCGCCCCTGCCTGTCGCAGCCGGGCGACGGCTCGCGCTTCCGCGACGTTGACCTGGTCATCGTGCGCGAGAACACCGAGGACCTCTACGCCGGCATCGAGTTCGACGAGGGCGCAGCCGAGGTCGAGGAGCTCTCACAGCTTGTCGAGCGCTCGGGTCAGAAGACCTTTGCCGCCGATTCCGCCATCTCGATCAAGCCCATCTCCATCGCCAAGAGCCGCCGCATTGTGGAGTACGCCTTTGAGTACGCCCGCCGTTGCGGCCGCAAAAAGGTGACGGCCGTGCACAAGGCCAACATCATGAAGGCAACCGACGGCCTGTTCCTGCGCGTTGCGCGCGAGGTGGCCGCGGGCTATCCCGACATCGAGTTCAACGACAAGATCGTCGACGCTACCTGCATGGGCCTGGTTCAGAACCCCAACGACTTCGATGTCCTGGTGCTGCCCAACCTGTACGGCGACATCGTGAGCGACCTGTGCGCCGGCCTGGTGGGCGGCTTAGGGATGGCCCCCGGCTCCAACATCGGTGCCGACTGCGCCATTTTTGAGGCAACGCACGGTTCGGCACCCGATATCGCTGGCCAGGATATCGCCAACCCCACGGCCGAGATCCTCTCTGCTGCAATGATGCTCGACCACCTGGGCGAGAACGATGCTGCCAATCGCATTCGTGCCGCCGTATCTGCCACGCTCGACGAGGGCGAGCAGGTTACCGGTGACGTGCGTCGTGCCCAGACCGGCTCCGTTGAGGGCGCTGTGGGCACGCAGGCCTTTGCCGATGCCGTTATCGCGCACCTGGCCTAAGGCATGCAGACTGCAAACGCCTAAATAGTACTTAAGTGTTTGCGTATAACCTAAGAATCAATACGCCCGGCGCTCCGTCGGGCGTATTCTATGAGGGACTATGTTTCCTAACAAGGAGTAACTGATATGGGTCTGATTCAAAAGAAGGACGAGAAGGACGAGATCGACGGCATCCAGATCATCGAGCGCGGCGAAGGCCCCAATGGTGATGAGGACGAGAAGATCGACCTGGTCGCCGGTACGTCTGCCGAGCATATTGCAGCTGGCACGACGGCCGAGGAAGAGGACGCCCGTCTGGAGGCTCAGATCGCCGCAGATGCCGCTGACGAGAACCTCATGCCCGAGGAGCAGGACGAGGACGACTCCGATACGGACGACCATGCGTCCAAGCACAAGAAGACGATGATTGCCGCCTTTGTGGTCGCAGTCGTGATCGCTGCTGTGGTCGGCTTCTTTATTGGCAATGGCGGCTTTGGCGGCAAGGGTGTCGGCTCGGCGACCCTGACCGAGGACCAGCTCGATTCGACCGTGGCAAGCTATAGCTACAACGGCAAGAAGAGCGACATCACCGCGCGCGAGGCCATCGAGAGCCAGTACAGCTTGGATACCGTCAAGGATGGCGACGGCAACTACACGGCTCCTTCCGCCGACGTCATCCTGTCTTACGTGCGCAACAAGATCCTGCTTGATGCTGCCGAGGACGAGGGCATTACCGTCTCTTCCAAGGAGATGAAGAAGTACGCCGAGGATTCTATCGGTACTTCTGACTACGACACCATGGCCAAGCAGTACGGCGTGTCCAAGGACCAGGCCAAGCAGATTGTCCGCCAGTCCGCGACGCTGCAGAAGCTCTACAAGAAGAAGGTCGGCGACAGCTCCGCAAGCATGCCGACCGCCCCGACCGAGCCTGCTGACGGCAACGAGGAGACCGCGAGCAAGGACTACGCCGACTACATCATCAACCTTGCCGGCGATGAGTGGGATAGCTCAAAGGGCACCTGGAAGGACGCCGATGGCACCTACGCTAAGGCATTCGCCGACGATGCCTTTACCGCCGATAGCGCCACCTATAAGCAGGCCATGACCGCCTATTACACCGCTTACCAGCAGTATTCCTCGCAGGCTTCGAGCGCCAGCTCCAAGTGGACCGAGTATGCTAACGGCCTCTACGCCAAGGCCAACATCAGCATCTACGGCCTGTTTGCGTAAAGAGTTGCACGGCTCATCGAGCATCTAGCTGATAGAAAACAAATTGCCCGCCAGTACGGAAGTCGTTCTGGCGGGCAATTTGCGTTGAGGGCGTGATTGGCGGCTTAATTATGGCTATTCATCTTTAAGTCCAAAAAGGCTATCGGCTTCATCGTCGGATATATATTCCAGTACATCGCCCGGTTGGCAGTCGAGTGCCCGGCATATCGCGTCAAGAGTTGAAAAACGTATGGCAGAAACCTTGCCCGTCTTAATGCGTGACATATTGACCTGGGAGATGCCCACGCGTTCCGCAAGCTCTTTGGATGAGATCTTGCGTTCGGCGAGCATGCGGTCGAGCCGCAGAATAATCATGGATTCCCCCTAGAGCAACTCGTCATCTTGTATTTGCAGGATACACCCGTACTGGAAGACGCTGGCAATCAGGCTAATAATCAGGCCTGCAAAGAGCATAGAGGCATCGAGCAGCTGGTCGCCAAGCGCATCCGTAAAGCTGCCGCCAAATCCTGAGAGTATTAGCCCCGTGACTATGGCACCAAAAAGTTTCACGGCGGCGCCGCCAATAAGGAACAAGTGTCCCACTTGACGTAGTGTGCGGATGCATTCGAGGTCAAAGGGCCTGCCTGCCTTTTCGATATTGGAGAATAGCCTGTATGCACTTAGCGCGATGGCAAGCGCGAGGCATGTCATCATGACGCTCCCTATGGCAGTGTGGCCGTCGTGGGCGACAAGCATAAGAGGGGTCTGTGCGTTGGTGCCGACGAGAGCGAGACACGGTCCTTCGCCAGCCTTAAGCTCTACGGATTGGAGACAGAACCCTTGGGAGAGGCTAGGCAATATGAGTAGAAGGTCGATTGCAATGACTGCGAGGAGTCCCAGGGCGAGCGCCACGGTGGTGCAGATTGTGGCCCATTTGCAGTAGCGAGTGAACTTCCTCAGATCGGCTATTGCCTGTTCACGGTTGATGGCTTCATTCGATTTGGATACGTTCCAGCGGATCATAGCTCCTCCAACCGATGTCATGGATGGTACTTGTATCTTATATCATACTTAATGATAAACGTTAAACAATTACAGATTAGAGTAAGTAATGTTTGTGAGACGAATAGCGAGAGCTATGGCACATTCAGGGAGTGGCAGTTTGGCGCGCGGGGGATGGACGAGTATTGAAATATCCTGCAACCGCGCAAGTGCTTCATCGAGTCTCCCCAATTCATCTAGGAAACGGCTGCAAACGATTGCGAGTAACCGGTGAACGGTCGAAAACTACCGTTCACCGATAATTTCTAAACTGGTTCTAACTGGTATTAAGTCAAAAAGACCAATTCACATATCTTCACAATGACCTGCAATTTTTCTACATGCTATTTTTAGCCGCCCTACGTTGTTTAGACACGAAAAAAGTTTCGATCTTTCGTCAAATCATTTCGAAACGGTTTCAAAACCGCAGGTAGAAGTGTTAATGAGCGGTAAACGGTAGATTTTTCGCCGTGAACGGTGCAAAAACGTTTTACTGTATGAATCAACGAAAGCGTCCTCTTCTGGGGTGATATAGTGACAACAACACGTCACGTGGTTACTACCAGTTTAGAAACCACTGGTCTTCAACGAACGCTTTCTAAGAAGCTTTAAGGGCGAGCGCCCGCTGGCTTCCGAAAATCATCGGACTCAGATCGTACACACCTTCGGAAGGGAAATTTGAATGGTTGGCTTTATTCTTACCGGTCATGGACAGTTCGCACCCGGCCTTGCAAGTGCTATCGCTATGGTTGCCGGCGACCAGCCCGCTTTTACCGTCGTTCCTTTTGAGGGCGACCAGGCTGCTTCCTACGGTGAGGATCTCCGCGCCGCTATTACCGCCATGCGCGAGGAGTGCGATGGCGTGCTCGTCTTTACCGACCTGCTCGGTGGTACTCCGTTTAACCAGTCGATGATGATTGCCCAGGATGTCGACAATGTCGAGGTTCTGACCGGCACTAACCTCCCCATGGTTATTGAGCTCCTGTTCCTCCGCGGCAATGCCACGCTCGCCGAGCTGGGCGAGCAGGCCGTGACCGTTGGCCAGACGGGCATCACCGCCCAGACGGTCGCGTCCGTTGCCGGCTCCGACGAAGAGGATATCTTCGGCGACGAGGATGGCATCTAATGGCCGATTTCGGAGCCAGCGTCCTGAGCTCCTCGGTTGCCCTTTTAGGCCTGCTTGTCATCATGGGCTTGATTTACACCATCTGGTCGCAAATCAACATGAAGAAGAAGCAGAAGTACTTTAAGGAGCTGCACACCGAGCTCAAGCCGGGTCAGGAGGTTCTTTTCGCCGGCGGTATCTACGGAACCGTCAAGGGCATCGAAGGCGAAAAGGTCCAGATTAAAGTCCGATCCGGTGCCGTCGTAGATGTTTCGCGTTACGCGATTCAGGAGATCAAGTAACTGTCGTCAGCAAATAACGAAAGGAAGCTGATCAACATGGCAGAACCCAACATTCTTCTTACCCGCATCGATAACCGACTGGTCCATGGTCAGGTCGCTACCCAGTGGAACTCCACCCTGGGCTCCAACCTTATCCTCGTCGCCAACGACGATGTGTCGACCAACACCATGCGCCAGAACCTCATGAAGATGGCCGCTCCCGCCGGCGTCGCTACGCGTTTCTTCTCCCTGCAGAAGACCATCGACGTCATTGGTAAGGCGAGCCCGCGCCAGAAGATCTTCATCGTGGCCGAAACACCGGAAGACGTGCTTACGCTCGTCAAGGGCGGTGTGCCTATAAAGAAGGTAAACATCGGCAACATGCATATGTCGGAAGGAAAGCGCCAAGTCGCCACCTCCGTCGCAGTTAACGACGAGGATGTCGCTGCGTTTAAAGAGCTGCAGGAATTGGGGGTGGAGTTGGAGATCAGGCGCGTTCCGAGCACGCCTGTTGAGGACACGAGCAAGCTCTTCTCGTAATCCTCATGATCCACGCTGTCAGGAATGAAACCCTGACATTCTGTACGTGAAATCCAAAGTGCGTACATACATTTTGAAAGGAGGAGCAAGATGGAATACTCGATCATCCAGGTCGCTCTGGTCTTCATCGTCACGTTCGTCGCGGCAATCGACCAGTTCAACTTCCTCGAGTCTCTCTATCAGCCCATCGTCACCGGCGCCGTCATCGGTCTTATCCTTGGCGACCTCAACACCGGTCTTCTCGTGGGTGGTACTTATCAGCTCATGACGATCGGCAACATGCCGATCGGAGGCGCTCAGCCGCCTAACGCCGTCATCGGCGGCATCATGGCAGCCATTCTCGCTATCGCTACGGGCCTCGAGCCCAACGCGGCAGTCGGCCTTGCCATTCCGTTCGCTCTGCTTGGTCAGCTCGGCGTTACCCTGGTCTTCACGCTTATGTCGCCCCTCATGTCCTCCGCGGACAACATGGCTCATAACGCTGACACCAAGGGCATCGAGCGCCTGAACTACTTCGCCATGGCTCTGCTCGGCCTGATCTTCGCTGTCGTCGTCACCCTGTTCTTCATCGCTGGCGCTACCATCGGTCAGACCATCGCTTCCGCCATCCCGACTTGGCTGCAGACCGGTCTGTCCGCTGCAGGCGGCATGATGCGCTTCGTCGGCTTCGCCGTCCTGCTCAAGGTTATGATGAACCGCGATATGTGGGGCTTCTTCCTCATGGGCTTTGGCCTCGCGCTCATCACCGTTGCCAACGATTCTCTGGCAACCCCTGCCCTGCTCATCCTCGCTCTCATCGGCTTCGGCATCGCTTTCTGGGACTTCCAGCAGCAGACCGAGCTGAAGGGTGCAGCTGTTTCTGACGGAGGTGACTTCGAAGATGGCATCTAATGAGTATGTGATCCCGGAGCACTACGAGGATCTCACTCCTGCTCCGCAGCTCGACCAGAAGACCCTCAACAAGATGGCTTGGCGCTCCTGCTTCCTGCAGGCATCGTTCAACTACGAGCGCATGCAGGCCGCTGGCTGGCTTTACTCCATCATCCCCGGTCTGGAGAAGATCCACACCAACAAGAACGACCTCGCGGCTTCCATGAGCCACAACCTGGAGTTCTTCAACACCCACCCGTTCCTCGTCACCTTTGTTATGGGTATCGTGCTTTCGCTCGAGCAGAACAAGGTTGACATCCCCACGATCCGCGCCGTCCGCGTCGCCGCAATGGGCCCGCTCGGTGGTATCGGTGACGCCCTGTTCTGGCTGACGCTCGTGCCTATCACGGCCGGCATCACCTCCAACATGGCCATCAACGGCAACGCCGCTGCGCCGATCATCTTCCTGGTGATCTTCAACGTCGTCCAGTTCGCTCTGCGCTTCTGGCTCATGAACTGGTCCTACAAGCTTGGTACCAGCGCTATTGACGCTCTGACTGCCAACATGCAGGCCTTCACGCGTGCCGCTTCCATCATGGGCGTCTTCGTCGTCGGTTGCCTGGTCGTCACCATGGGTGGCACCCAGATCAACCTCCAGATCCCCAACGGCACCACCCGTGGCCTCTCCGCTACTACCGTGATTGTCTCCGAGAAGGAGGCCGAGAACTTCACCGGTATGGAGGGCATCGATACCGAGACCGCTGAGGCCGGTACCATCGCCATGACCGATGAGGACGGCAACGCCCTCACCGCTTCCGATGCCGACGGCAACGCTGTCGAGTGCGGCGTCACCGATCTGGGCAACGGCATGGAGTCCGTTACCTACGGCACCGTCACCGAGGATCCGGTCAACTTCTCCGTTGCCGACACCCTCAACACCATCGTCCCGAAGCTCGTCCCGCTTATGCTTACGCTGCTGCTTTACTACATGTTCGCTAAGCACAGCTGGACCCCGACCAAGGGCATTCTCCTGCTCTTCGTCCTTGGCATCCTGGGCGCTGGCCCGCTTGGTCTCTGGCCGAGCATCTGGTAAGGCTCTAGCTTGAGGGGTGTGTCCCTACGCGGCTCACACCCTGACCCCTTAAGCCATGTGTATGTTAAAAGCCGCGTGCTCGAAAGAGCGCGCGGCTTTTGTTTTCTTAATGATTCGGGTGTTGCAGACCGATAATGCTTAACACCCTAGGTAGTTAGCCGAATTCGAGCAAAAGGGAGGATAGGATGGCGATCGGAGCGCGTAAGCAACCGCTGTACGATCAGCTGGTCGATATTCTGACCGAAAAGATTGACCATGAATATCGCGCCGGTGACATGATTCCTTCCGAGCGCGAACTTTCGGAGCGCTATGGCCTCTCGCGCACTACGGTACGCCTGGCTCTGCAGGAACTGGAGCGTTTAGGACTGGTGGTTCGGCAGCACGGTCGCGGTACCTTTGTGACCGACCGTTCGGCAAAGGCAACCAATCTTATGCAGTCCTACAGCTTTACCGAGCAGATGCGGGCGATGGGTCGCGACCCCGAGACCACGATTCTCGAGTTTTGCGAGATGGAGGCCGATAAGAATCTGGCCGAGCATATGGGATTGCGTATCGGTGATCGCATTTTTAAGCTCAAGCGCCTTCGTTCTGCCGACAACATGCCCATGATGGTCGAACGCAGCTATCTACCGGTTCGTCAATTTCTGTCCCTAAAGCGACCGCTGCTGGAGCGTAAGCCGCTTTACGATGTGATTGAGCAAGACTTTCAGCAAAAGATACGCGTGGCCGAAGAGGAGTTCTATGCGAGCATAGCCCGTCCCACCGATGCCCACCTTTTGGGAATTGTCGAGGGCTCGCCTGTGCTCGATTTGGTCAGGACTACGTATAACGAGTCAAACGAGGTTGTGGAGTATACGCTCTCGGTTGCTCGTGCCGATCAGTTTAAATACAAGGTTTACCACCAGCGTAGCGACTAGTGTTCACATTGTTTCCATATGATGATTCTTTGCATTTAACTGGTTACTACCAGATAACCAACCGAAGTGTATAATTGCACGTCAGAGGATTACTTCTAGAGAGAGGTATTAGAAATGTTCGAGAAGAGTGTCGAGGAGCTCACCGAGCTCGGCGCCCAGATCACCACGGCCGAGATTGCTCAGCAGCCCGAGCTTTGGCGTGATACGCTCAACATCTATCGCGAGAACAAGGAGGCCATCGAGGCCTTCCTGGCCGAGGCTCGCGCTATGGGCGAGGGTCGTCTGTCCGTTGTCTTCACCGGTGCCGGTACGTCCGACTATGTTGGCGATACCTGCGCCCCGTACCTGCGTCACGCTGGCAACACTGATCTCTACGACTTTAAGCCCATCGCCACGACCGACATCGTGAGCGCCCCGCGCGACTTCCTGCGCACCGAGGATCCCACACTCGTGGTTTCCTTTGCCCGCTCTGGCAACAGCCCCGAGAGCCTTGCCGCCGTTGCCGTTGCCAAGGAGCTCGTCCACAACGTCAAGTTCCTCAACATCACCTGCGCTCCCGAGGGCAAGCTCGCCGTCGAGTCCGCTGATGACCCCAATGCGCTGACGCTGCTCATCCCGCGCGCCAACGACAAGGGCTTTGCCATGACCGGTTCCTACACCTGCATGACCCTGCTCTCTACCCTCATCTTTGACGAGGCTTCCGACGAGCAGAAGGCCGAGTGGGTCGAGACCATCGCCAAGATGGGCGAGGAGGTCATCGCTCGCGAGTCCGAGGTTGCCGATTACCTGGCTGGCGACTTCAACCGCGTGACCTACTTGGGTTCCGGCTCCTTCGGTGGCCTTGCCCAGGAGAGCCAGCTCAAGATCCTCGAGCTCGCTCACGGTCTGGTCGCTACTTCCTACGACACCTCTATGGGTTATCGTCACGGACCCAAGTCCTTCGTCGACGACAAGACCCTCGTGTTCGTGTTCGTCAACAACGATGCCTACACCCGTCAGTACGATATCGACATCCTCAACGAGATCGGTGGCGACGAGATCGCTCAGCACACCGTTGCCGTTCAGCAGGATGGCGCTACCGTCTACGAGGGCGAGTCCTTCACCTTTAAGGGCTATGAGGTACTCCCCGAGGGCTACCTTGCCCTGCCGTTCGTGATGTTTGCCCAGGCCATCAGCCTGCTCAACTCCGTGCGCGTGGGCAACACGCCCGATACGCCGAGCCCCACCGGCACGGTCAACCGCGTGGTTAAGGGCGTGACGATTCACCCCTTCACCGCTTAATCGCGTCCCCCCTGTAAGGGCGCCCGTCCGCTCATAACGGCGGGCGGGCGCTTTTTGTTTTCACTTGGACCGGGTATAAGCATCACCACAGTCAACTGCTTTAGAAGCAAGGAGTGCATATGAGCACGTACGCAATTAAGGCTGACAAGTTCTTCTTGCCGGCAGGTCCGCAGCTGGGCGGCTATCTTATGGTCGAGGATGGCGTCTTTGGCGCCTGGCAGGCCGACGAGCCCTCTTGCGAGATCAAGGACTACACGGGATCGTGGATCGCACCGGGTATGGTCGATACCCACATCCATGGCTTCTACAACCACTCAACTACCGATAACGACCCCGAGGGTATCGATATCAGCTCGACTGAGCTCGCCCGTCGCGGTACCACCAGCTGGCTACCCACGACGTTCACCGATGGCGTCGAGCAGATCAAGGACGCCTGCGCCGCCATCGCTCAGGCGGACGAGGGTCGCGGCCCCGACTTCTGCGGTGCTCGCATTCAGGGCATCTACCTGGAGGGCCCCTTCTTTACCATGAAGCACGTGGGCGCGCAGAACCCCGCTTATCTTATCGATCCCTCCGAGGAGGTCTTTGATCAGTGGCAGGAGGCTGCGGGCGGTCGCATCGTTAAGAGCGCCATGGCGGCCGAGCGCGACGGCGCCGCTGCTTATGCGGCTGCTCTGAACGCCAAGGGTGTGGTGACCAGCATCGGTCACTCCGACGCCACCTACGATGAGTGCATCGCCGCCATCAACGCCGGTGCCAGCTGCTTTACGCATACCTATAACGGCCAGCGCGGGCTGCATCACCGTGAGCCCGGTGTCGTGGGTGCAGCCATGTCCACGCCCGAGACCTACGCCGAGATCATCTGTGACGGCAAGCACGTAAACCCTGCCGCCATCAAGGCGCTGCTGCAGGCCAAGGGCTGGCAGCACACGGTACTCATCACCGACTGCCTGGGCTGCGGCGGCATGCCCGAGGGCAGCTACACCAGCGGCGGCATGGACGTCATCATGAAGGACAACCTGTGCTGGCTCGCCGATGGCAAGAGCATTGCCGGTTCGGTGCTCACGCTTGCCCAGGGCGTCAAGAACATCGTCGACTGGGGCATCGCCAGCGCCGATATCGCCATTCGCATGGCAACCGAGGTGCCGGCACGCTCCGCGCACATCGAGGATAAGTGCGGCAGCATCATGCCGGGTCGCGACGCCGACTTTGTCGTGTTCGACCATGAGCTCACCCTCGTCGAGACGTATGTTGGCGGCCAGAGCGTCGGCAACGCCTTTACCGAGTAACGAAAGAAAAAGACGGCGGGCCCGAATCTGCTCGGACCCGCCGTACGGGTTAAACGCTCAAAAGCACCTTTACAGCTACAGCTTGCTAGCGATTTTCTTTGCCGTACGCTTAACGCCGGCCACCAGGCCTCCTGCAGGATGCTCCTTCTCGTATGCTAGGCGCTTCTCGCGCTTGGCGTACTCTTCGACGATGATGTCTCCATACTCGTCTTCGATCTTGTCGAAGAAGTCGACGGCACCCTTAATTTCCTCAGCGGTCGGGTGCCCCTTTTGGACACCGCCGGTGAGTTTGAACGGCCCCCACGTATCAAAGCCGGGGCAGCCGTAGACACCCATAAAGATGGCCTGCCTCATGCGGCAGATGCCATCGATATCCTTGCCGTACCACTTGTTTTTGCCACCGTAGGTCATAAGGCCAAACACCTTGTCCTGCGGCTGCAACACGTTAGTGAGCACGCGTGCCATGTCCTTGTCGATCTCGGAGTAATAGATGCCCGTGGCGACACCAATCAGATGGTATTCGTGCAGGTTGGGATACTCGTTTTTGCCGAGTGTTTTCACGTCGAGGGTATCGATTTCGGGGTGCGCCTCGACGATGGCGTCCACGAGCTTTTTCGTATTGCCGTGGTGGCGTGAGGCATAAAGAATGATGGTTCGCATAAGAAGGCCTTTCAGCTGTAATTGCATCAATGTCTGTATGGTACCCCGTTACATGGCCGGGATACCGGACGCATCGATGAGCGTGCGGGTTTGTTCTATGGTTAGGATTGAAACGGGCGCTTGCGTGAAATAAAGCAGTTGTTCGAAAGGATGGGTAATGGAATACGCTCTCTCCAACGATTCGATTTCTATTAAGGTTTCCACGGCTGGTGGCTCGTTTACCTCGATTGAGGCCGGAGGTCGCGAGTACTTGTGGCAGGGTGATCCCACCGTGTGGTCCGGCCAGGCGCCGATTTGCTTCCCGATTTGCGGAGGCTTGCGCGACAACAGCGCCATGACGTTTGCCGGGCATCATGTAAAGCTCGCTCGCCACGGCTTTGCGCGCAAGCAGGAGTGGAAGCTGCTGAGCCAAGGCGAGAACGAGTTGGCTATGTGCCTGGCTTCGGAGGATAACGCCGCGCTGCTGAGCGATTATCCGTATCCGTTTAGGCTCGTCGCCCGCTATACGCTCGAGGACGCCGCCGTGCGTGTCTCCTATGAGGTTACCAACGAGGGCACCGAGGACATGCCGTTCTTTATCGGTGGGCATCCCGGCTTTAGGTGCCCGCTCGATGAGGGCGAGGCCTATACGGACTACGAGTTGCGCTTTGAGAAAGAAGAGGCTGCAGAGCTTTGCACCGCTGTCCCTTCGACTGGCTTGATTGACGTGGACAAGCGCTCCAAGAACCCCATGGTGGGAAAGACGCTGCCCCTGTCGCACGAGCTCTTCGATTTTGCGGAGACCATCTTTGACGTGCTCGAGAGCCGCCAGGTCACGCTTTCCAAAAAGGGCGAGGACAAGGGCGTTCGCCTGAGCTTTGAGGGCTTCCCATATCTCATTGTGTGGAGCAAGCCCGAGGGTGATTTTGTGGCAGTTGAGCCTTGGGGCGGCCTTTCGACCTGCTCCGATGAGGACGACGTGCTTGAGCATAAGCGTGGCTGCCTTGTCGCCAAGCCCAAGGAGACCGTCGTTCGCTCGTTCACGATTGAGATTCTGTAATTCCGTTTTGTCGACTCGTATCGCGAGGCACAAGGAGCCTGCGAGATAAGGAGCTAAAAATGATCCTCACCGTTACGATGAACCCGTCCGTCGATACACGCTATCAGCTCGATGAGCTCATTATCGACGACGTTAACCGTGTGACGCCCGAAAAGACCGCCGGCGGCAAGGGTCTCAACGTGGCCCGTGTACTGGGTCAGCTGGGCGACGACGTTGTGGCAACTGGTCTACTCGGCGGCCACATGGGCGCCTACATGGCCGAGCTCATGGATGCTAACGGCATTAAGAATGATTTTGTACCCATCAAGGGCGAGACTCGTATTTGCCTTAACATCCTCCACGCCGGCAACCAGACCGAGCTACTCGAGAGCGGCCCGACGATTGCCCCCGAGGAGCTCGATGCCTTTACCGCCAAGTTCGCCGAGCTTGCGAGCAAGGCCGCTGTCGTTACCATCTCGGGTTCGCTGCCCCGTGGTGTCGAGGCGGGCTACTACGCCAAGATCACGGGTATTGCCGAGAACGCCGGCGCCAAGGTGCTGCTCGATACCTCGGGTGCTTCGCTCGAGGCCGCCCTTAAGTCCGAAATTAAGCCCGAGCTGGTCAAGCCTAACCTGACCGAGATTAACGGCCTTCTGGGCACGAGCTTTACCACCGACGATGTGGACGAGCTCCGCGCCGCGCTCGCCTCTGATGCCCGCTTCTCCGATATCCCCTGGGTCGTCGTGTCCATGGGCGCTGCCGGCTCCGTGGGCTTCCATAATGGCCGTGCATTCCGCGCCAAGACCCCCGATATCCCCGCCGTTAACGCTACGGGCTCTGGCGATTCGACCATTGCCGGCTTCGCGCATGCGATTGCTGCTGGCGCGGATGACGAGACGGTGCTGCGTACCGCCAACACCTGCGGCAAGCTCAATGCCATGGATCCCATGACCGGCCATCTGGTCATGGACCGTTGGGACGAGGTCTACAACGGCGTTGTCGTGACCGAGCTGTAAAAGCCTGGGCGTCGGCCCCGGCATTGCTTGCTAGCTCATGTCGACGACAAGTGCGGTAGCATTATGCTGGGGCGCGACGCCGAGTTTGTCGTGTTCAATCCCGACCTTACCCTGGTCGAGGCGTATGTGGGTGGCAACAGCATCGGTAACGCGTTTGCCGATTAGCCGCCAAAGAAGCGATCCGAGAGGGGATTTAGATGATTTACGGTGCATTGGGCGATATCGAGGAGTACCGCGGAATGCTCAAGGGCCTCGACGTGCTGATCGACTGGCTCGAGGAGAACGACCCGGCACAGCTCGAGGTCGGCAGCCATCCGATTTTGGGTGAGAAGGTCTTTGCGAACGTCATGTCTCCCACGACGCGTCCCGAGGCTGAGGCTCACTATGAGACGCATCAGCGCTATCACGACCTGCAGATCGACGTCGAGGGTCGCGAGGCCTTCAAGGTCGCTACGGGCAGCCTGACGCTGGTCCAGGAGTTTGACGAGAAGGACGACTATGATCTGGTCGATTCCGACGCCTCGATCGCCGGCGATCTTGCCGACGACAAATTCGCGCTGTTCGTTGCCGGCGAGCCCCACATGCCCACGCTCGAGTTCCCGGGCGATGGCGCACAGCCGGTCAAGAAGATCTGCTTTAAGTTGCTTGCCGACGCCTACTGGGAGGAGTAGCGAGCTGCTCGGCTGAGCTGTTCGTCTGATGGCGTGATTCCCCTAGGGAAATCACGCTAGGACCCCGCCAAACGGGTTTTCCCTAGGGAAATCACGTTTGGCGGGGTTTTCTGTTTTTGAATAGGGAAGCCTCATTTATTTGCGAAGAACATCGGCTAGCCGCAGGATTGAAATCATCGACCGATAAGTGAGTTCCACTTTTTCGCCCGCAAGCAGTCGTTTCGAGCCAATCTCATCTAGCCCCACAAGCCGAGAAAACAGCGGGCCGCTCATCGTGCCATCGTCAATTGATTCCCTTATGGTCTTCAAAACGTCCGTATCATGAAGCGATGCCGAGCTGTAGGGGGCAACACGAGCGGAACTCTCAATTAACGACGAGACAAAAGGATGGAGATGCTTTGGACATAGTCCATCAAACACCACATCCCCATTGTCGTTCGAGCCGACCAGGCGCCAAGTATAATGATCGACCCAGTCATCTCCGTCATATATGGCGTCCATGAGCAACTTCCCGTCTAGAGAGAGAAACCTATTTGGACATCGGGGCGCAAGACCGCAATCCATATCGGACCTGCAGCAGCTCCAACCCAACGCACCACTTAGGTTCCCTTTCGTACATGTGTATCAATCTGCCCCGAAATGCCGGTGAATGCAATTCCAGACCCGTTTGTCGGATAGCAATCGACGTATTTTTGTTTTCCGCTCACAACCTTGTATAGATAAATCGTTCCAGCAAAAGAGAAGGGATCGTTCGCAATTTTGTCCGGAAGAACTTGCCACCTCAAAATCCCGCTACCAATATGGTCAAGCTTGACCGTTCCGCCGTCCCCCTCAAAAGTGGCAAGGGGATTTACCCCAGACTGAGAGTCGGCATCGCCCTCCTTAGCAGTTATCAGCAGGCTGCCCGTATAAGACTGCTAAGGCTCACCTTCAGGACAGGCAGCCTTGGCCCAAGAAGGGCCACTCAGGCAGAACAGTCCGAGCAGCATCAATACCAACAAAAGAAAACCCTTAGTTCTTTTCATCTATATCCCCAATGTCTCTCGACATTTGTATATTGTGACTATTTTAGATCTATATGGCCAATTCGAGCCCTCACCATGGCAATTGTTGCAGCTGGGTTTCTTTTCATTAAGATTTCACTTTGGTAAATCCCCGCCCCTAAGCATTAAACCCGAAGTCCACCGAGTGGGCCGCTGTTGACGTGGCTATGTTTGGATTGGCGCGCACGCACTCAAAATCGGCAACAAAAAAGCCGCCCGAAGGCGGCTATCTTGTGTAATGGAGCCAGCGACCGGGCTCGAACCGGTGACCCCCGCTTTACGAGAGCGGTGCTCTACCAACTGAGCTACGCTGGCGGCCATATGATGACGCAACTGAGGCGTCAACGGGTGTCTATGATACGGGACATCGCACATCCGCGCAAGTGTTCTGACGGCTTTTCTCACTTTAAATGCACTAAATGCACTAATATTAGAGGCGTGATGTCTGCAGTGCCCATTTGTTACTTGACCTGCTGTTGAGTTGGTGGCCGACGTCCCGCTCGTATGGGTCTCAAACAGAATGGGGCAGCCATGGCTCAACCCAAGATCCTTCTCACGCGTATCGATGACCGTTTCATTTACGGGCAAGACGTTGAGCTGTGGAACGAAGCCGTGGGTTCCAATCTTGTCTTAATCGTCAACGATGAGATCGCGGCGGATTCGTGCCAATGGGCACCCATGAGGGTGGCGGCGCCAGAAGGCGTTTGGACGCGGTTTTTCTCGGTGCAAAGGACTATCGACATCATTTATACCGCAACGCCGCGCCAATGGATTCTCATCATGGTGGCGTCGCCCACGGATGCACTCGCGCTGGTTAAGGGCGGTGTGCCAATAACCAAGATCAGCATCGGCCATATGCGGGCGGGGGAGGGCAAGCGCTCTGCAACGCCTACCATTGCCGTAGACGATACGGACATCGCCGCCTTCAAAGAGTTGCAAAAGCTCGGCATAGAGCTAGAAATCCGCTATCTCCCCAGTTCCGCCCCCGACCCCATTGGCAATCTGTTCAACTGATCCCTTGGGGACGGAGGAAAACGGATCATTTTGCCCTTGCGAGGGACGCGCGCGATGCCGCCTGTCAAAAACTATGCCCATTTACTACGTTTGATTGGCTATCGTCGAGCATGTCGAATTTGAGATAAACAAAACCGCAGGTATACTGCTCACAAATGTAACAAAAACCGGTGCATGGTCGAGCATCCCGGGCTAAACGTAGTAAATGGGCATAGTTTTGATATGTCACTCATACAGTCACAGAAAAAACGAGCCTAAAAGATGAAAAAGCGCCCGCTGGCGGTGGTGCCGGCGGGCGCTGCTGTGCGATATGTCGCGTTGCGGGCTTAGTGCCTCATAAAGTGGTATTCGATCACATTGCTGTAGGGATGGCCCGGGCCCACAATGCCCTGCGGGAACAGAGGCTGGTGCGGCGTGTCGGGGTACATCTCGGCCTCGAGGGCAAAGCCGGCGCCCCAGCCATAGTTGGCATCGTCCTTGGCGTGCTCGTCGCCCAGCCAGTTGCCGGTGTAGAGCTGCACGCCCGGGGCAGTGGTGTAGTAGTCCATCTCACGACCGGTCCACATCTCCTCGACGTGCATCGCGCGGCGCAGGTTGCGGCCGTACTGATAGCCATCGATGCACAGGCAGTGATCGTAGCCACGGGCCTGCTTGATCTGCGGGTCGTCGGCCTCCATGCCGGGTGCGACGGGGCGAAGCTCGCGAAAGTCAAACGGTGTTCCCTCGACCGGAGCAATCTCGCCGGTGGGGATGTTCTGCTCGTTAATGGGCAGGTAGTGGGCGGCGTTGGCGACAAAGAAATGTTCGCAGTCCATGCCGGCGTTATGGCCTGCAAGGTTAAAGTACGTGTGGTTGGTCATGGACACGTAGGTGGCGCGGTCGCTCTCGCAGCCATAATCGATGCGGAAGACGCCGGTGCGCGTAACGGTAAACACGGCCGTAAAGGTTCGGTTGCCGGGCAGGCCCAGCTCGCCATCCTTAAGCGAGGTGGTCATGCGCACGGCGTTATGGACCTCGTCGAGCTCAACATCCCACACACGTTTGTGCAGGCCGTGCTCAAGGTCGCTGTGCAGGTTGTTGGCGCCCTCGTTGGCGGGCATATGCCAGTCCGTGCCGTCGATGGCGATCGTGGCGCCAGCGGTGCGGTTTGCCACGGGGCCGATGGTCGCACCAAAGCAGGCGGGGTTGTCAAAGTAATCCTCGAGCTTATCAAAGCCCAGCACCACATCGCGTACGTTGCCGGGAATGTCGGGCACATCGATGCCCAGCACGGTGGCGCCATAGTCCATAATGCGAACGCAGATCTCGGGCCCGTTGAGGGTGTAGCGATGAACGGGGGTACCGCACGGCGCGGTGCCGAAAAGCTCGGAAGTGATCATTTGGTTCCTAACATCGAGGTATTCCGACAAACTGTAGCGCGAACAGGCGAGATTATCACTACACCCCACTAAAGCTGGGGGTATTTTTCTCAAAAAAGTGATGATTGGAGCTGTGCGGGCGTTCATTTTTGACGCGTACGAGTCTGATACAATTTGTTCGTTACTGTTTGAATGATATGCGCGCAAAGAACGGCGAGGATTCATCGTGATTAAGGCAGAGCGACAGGATAAGGTTCGTCAGCTGCTCGAGGAGCAGGGCACGGTCTCGGTCAAGGAGATCTCGGATGCGCTGGGCGTATCGGACATGACAATCCGCCGCGACCTTGAGGAGCTTGCGAGCCTGGGCGAGATCGAGCGCGTGCACGGCGGCGCCCGTAGTGCGCAGGGTCGTCCGCACGCTATGCTGCGCCATGAGTATTCGCACAGTGAAAAGCGCACCAAGCATGCCGAGGAAAAGCTGCAGATCGCACGCCGCGCTGTGGAGCTTATCGAGGAAGGCTCGACCATCTTTTTGGGTACGGGCACCACGGTTGAGCAGATGGCCTCGATGCTGCCGGCGTTTCGCCTGCGTATCGTGACCAATTCGCTTTCGGTGTTCAACCTGCTCGAGGAGCGCGAGGACTGCGAGCTGTGCCTCGTGGGCGGTATGTACCGCCGCCGCACTGCCGCTTTTGTGGGGCCGACGGCCGAGGATACCCTACGTGCGCTGGGCATCGATGCGGCGTTTATCGGCGCCAACGGTATCTTGGACGGTGACGTATCCACGTCCAACATGGACGAGGGCCGTATCCAGCAGCTCGCCTTTAGCAAGGCGGACTCGCGCTATCTGATCGCCGACTCCAGCAAGATCGGCAAACGCGACTTCTACACCTTCTGCCGCCTGGACAGCTTGGACGCCGTGGTGTGCGAGCCGGATATTGCCGACGAGGACCGCGCCGCCATCGAGGAGCACACGCAGGTCATTTGCTAGCGAGTGCCGCCGTGCTAGATCAGGCGGGCGTAGTCTTGTGACTGGTGAAAGACGTGGGCGATATAGATCGCATCGCGCTCAAACTTGTAAAGGCAGGTGTAGTTGTTGACGGGAAACGATCGGTAATTACGTGCCGCCAGCTCTTGCATGTGTGAGAGAGGTCGCAGGAGCGGCTGCTCGCGAAGCAGATCAAGCTGATATTCAAACTCAGCGACAAAATTGCCTGCTGCGCGCGGATTCTTGAGGATTTGAGCAAGGTATCCGACAATACTCTCGTACTCATATCGCGCGCTTTTGAGGATTACGACGTTATAGGTCATATTTGTCTCGTATCGAAGCCGCGAAGGATTCGTAGTCGCTGTAGTCGCCTTGCGATATTTCGTCTTCTGCCAACATCATACGAGACAACAGTTTTGCCTTGGCGATTTCTTCTTGCATGAGGCGATACTGGTCGCTGCTGATGCAGTGCATGGCCTCGTAGCCGTTCTTAGTTACGGTGACGTCGCGCTCAGACTCAACAAGTGCGGTGAATGTGGCAGTGTCCTTCATGTCTCGGACGGGCACACAGATGGGCATAGGTATCTCCTTCGCATTGGGACATAATTGTACCACGCCGTATCGAATAGTCGGCATCGTTGAATTGTCTTGATCTGTAACAGATAGACGCCCAAAACCGGGTTTAGTGTTACAGATCGAGACGGCTCGGCATAGCATCCGTTATACATGAAGCTCGGTATTATGTATGTTTAGACCAATGCAATAGTCGGTATTTTTGTAGATATAAGCTCATTTAAAGCTCGGTATTTTTGTATTATTAGATATATCTGAAGGTCGGTATTTTTGTAAACTAGCACGTAAATTATGCTGAGGTGAGATTATGTTTAAACGGAAGGCATATGATCGTCTGCAGGAGTGGAAAGAACGCTCGCAAGGGCGCACTGCGGTGCTTATTGAGGGTGCAAGACGCGTTGGCAAAACGACGCTCGTCAAGTGCTTCGCGCAAAATGAATACAAGGATTATCTGTACATTGACTTTTCGGCTGCTAGCAAAGCCACGCTCGATATATTTCTGAACCATCGTGAAGATGTCGATCTTTTTTTACGCATGCTTCAGCTGCAGTATGGTAAGGCCCTCGAACCGAGAGAGTCGCTGGTCATTTTTGATGAAGTGCAGCGGTTTCCCATCGCGCGCGAATACATAAAGCATCTTGTAGAAGACGGCAGATTTGATTACATCGAGACAGGCTCTCTTGTCTCCATCAAAAAGAATGTCGATAGCATTGTCATACCGTCAGAGGAAGAAAGAATCCCTCTCGAGCCCCTCGATTTTGAGGAGTATCTTTGGGCGACCGGAAAAGATCTTTATGCAGAAGAGATCCGTAAAGCGCGCGAATCTCGGACCGCGCTTCCGGACGGCGTTCATGCGACGTGCATGAGATTATTTGATGAGTATATGCTTGTCGGTGGTATGCCTCAGTCGGTCGACTCCTTTGTGGCAGAGAATGATTTTAGAGGATGCGACAGGGTTAAACGGCAGATTATCGCACTGTACAGGGAGGACATTGCCAAGTTTGGAGGTTCGGACGCTAGACGTGCGCGGGCGGTTTATGACGATATTCCGGGTCAATTATCTGCGGCAAATAAACGGTTCAAATTTGACAGCTTGGAGAAGGGGTCCCGTTTTGAGACATATGAGTCGGCGTTAATCTGGCTTGAGGATGCGCGACTGATTAACCGTTGCTATTTATGCAGTGATCCGAGCGTGGGTTACCGCCTGCACGAGGACGCGTCTTCGCTTAAATGCTATATGGCGGACACGGGATTGCTCGTGAGCTTGGCGTTTGATGATGGTCCGGACCTTATGGATGTTCATAGAGACATTCAATTTGGAAGAATTTCAATTAATAAAGGAATGCTAATCGAGAACATCGTGGCGCAGCAGCTTAAGAGTCTGGGGCATTCGCTTTTTTATTACAGCTGGCAGGAGCCTTCCAAAACAGAGGGGAGTCGGCCCAGAACGCGTGAAATTGATTTTCTTGTTTCGCGCGGCTTTGAAGACGCGGCTGGAAAACCGCGGGTCACTCCTGTTGAAGTTAAATCTTCCAAATCGTATTCAACAATCTCGCTTGACGATTTCGGCAGACGATTCGAACGACGAGTCGGAGAAGAGATAGTTCTTCACCCAAAACAGCTCAGGGCTGAAGGGCATAGGATATATCTACCTCTGTATATGACGATCTTTATCTGATCGACGGCATGCGGTCCTGTGGCTCATTGAACCGCAGGACCGTGTATCGTTGGGAGTTTATTGTGATAATGCGCGCAAGCTAAGCCGGGGATCGAGTTTTCGGGATATGTCGGTGAAGTTCCGTCACCGCGGACTGGGTGTTCGTGCGCCCGACGAGGTCGTTGCGTGCCTAGAAGCCCCGAGCTCCAGAAGCCGTACGCTTGTTTCGGGCGTGCTGGTCGAATGCTCCAGCGTGAAAGACCTACGGGTGTAGCTTGCTCGGCCTGTTTGTCTCGATCTGTAACAGCTAGGACTGAAAAACTCGGCTACGTGTTACAGGTTGAGATTTTTCGGCTAGGTCTAATCTATTCATCTCGATCTGTAACAGGTGGGGTCGAAATAACCGGCTAACTGTTATAGATTGAGATTGAGAGGATTGGCCGGTACGTTTGTCTCAATCTGTAACAGGTAGACGCCCAAAACCGGGTTTAGTGTTACAGATCGAGACAATTCGGCCCGGCCCACCCCGTTCATCTCGATCTGTAACAGTTAGGACTGGAAAGCTCGGCTAGATGTTACAGATTGAGACAAACGGACCCCGACCCGCTCAAAAACAAAAAGGCCGGGGGCGGCGCGCCGTGTGACGTGCCGCCCCCGGCTGAGAAATGGGGACAGGTTGTGTGAGCGGGCAACCCTGCCAGCCACTAGTCCAGACGACGGGTCTGCGCCACGTGCTTGTACCAGTAGGCGCTTGCCTTGGGCGTGCGCTTCTGGGTCTCAAAGTCTACGTAGAAGAAGCCGTAACGCTTGTTGTAGCCGTTGGTCCAGGAGAACTGATCCTGCAGGCTCCACAGGAAGTAGCCGCCCACGTTGACGCCCACCTCCATGGCCTTGAGCAGCCAACGCAAGTGCTGCTCGATGTAGTCGATGCGCGGCTGGTCGTCCACAAAACCGTCCTTGTAGGGGTCCTTGTAGCCCATGCCGTTCTCGGTGATGAAGATCTGCTTGTAGTTGGGGTAGCGCTGCTTAATGTAGACGAGCAGATCGAACAGACCCTCGGGATAGATGATCCAGTCCCAGTCGGTGGTGGGGATGCCGGGCTTGTTCACATGCTCGCCAATGCCCTTGACGCGCCAGCGGCCAGTGCCCTTCTCGCCCGTACCGTTGTGGTGCAGGTCGTTCTCGCCGTCGTAAGCCTTGAGGAAGCGGCACTGGTAGTTGTTGACACCCAGGTAATCGTTGTAGAGCGCAGCCTCGCGCATGATTTCCAGATCATCGTCCAGGATCTCGATGGCGCCGCCCGAGACGGCAGCCAGGCGGTTGGCGCACTCGAGGGTGTCGGGAGCATAGTCCCCGCGGAAGGTGGCGTCGAGCAAGAACTGGTTCTGCAGCACGTGCTCGTTATTGGCGGCCTTGATGTCGGCGGGGTCGTTCTCGTTGAGCGGATACTTAAACTCCAGCGATTGAATGACGCCGATCTTGCCCTTAAAGCCGCCGTTATGGAAGGCCAGTACCGCCTTGGCGTGGGCGAGCATCATGTTGTGCTCGCACTGGAAGGCCTCGGCCAGGTGCGCCTTGACGCCGCCGGGGAAGGTGCCCTCGATGTAGGTGTTGGAGGCGTCGGCCCAGATCTCGTTAAAGGTGAACCAATAGGTCACCTGGTCGGCGTACTCCTTAAAGCAGAAGGTGGCAAAGTCCACAAAGGCGTCGATGGTCTCGCGGTTGAGGAAGTCGCCCTTCTCAAAGAGGGGCAGCGGCGTGTCGAAGTGATGCAGCGTGACAAACGGCTCAACGTGGTGCTTGTGACACTCGGCAAAGAGGTCGTGGTAGAACTGCACGCCCTCGGGGTTCACCTTGCCGGTGCCCTCGGGGAAGATGCGGCTCCAGGCGATGGAGAGGCGAATACCGTTGATGCCAAACTCCTCGCACAGCTCCAGATCGACGGGGTACTGGTTGTAGAAGTCGGAGGCGGGATCGGGAGAGAAGCGGCCCTGGGCCTCCAAGAAGTCGTCCCAGGCGACCTTGCCCTTACCGTGGGTGCGGGTCTCGCCCTCTACCTGGTAGGCAGCAGTGGCGCCGCCAAAGACAAAGTCCTCGGGGAACTGCGCGGGCGGGTTGGTGACGCTGGCGGGGTTAACGGACATGATGATCCAATCGTTTAAATCGAAGGGCCAGCCGGTCTTGGATAGTCGGCTGGCCCTAAGCGTTACTTACTTCGACAGCTGCTCGCTCACAAAGGCGAGAGACTTGTCGCCGTTCTGGGAGAGCTCGATGTACTGCTTACCACGGCAGGCGACGCACCTGTTGCCCACACGCTCGCAGTCCTTCTGCAGGTCGGCCAGGTAGCTGGCAGCCTGCGGGGCCAGGACGACCAGGTCAAAGTCGGGGAGCATGTCCACGTGGTTGCCATAGGCGTCGGCAGCGGTCTCAAGATCGATGCCGCGCTCCTTGGCGGCCTTGGCCAGCGCGTTGGCGAGCAGGCCCGAGGTGCCGCCGCCCTGGCAGAGCACGAGCACGCGCTTGCCGTTGAGGTCGCTGGCGGTCGTTGCCTCGGCAGCGGGCGCTGCGGAAGCGGCGGGGGCATCGGCCTTCACGGCCTCGGCAGCGGCGCCGGCGGCAACACTCTTGGCGTCGGCTTTACCCTGGAAGGCGTCGTTGAGCTTGGCGGCCTTCTCGGCGTTCTGGGCGGCGAGCTCCTCCTGGGAGATCTCGGCCTCCTCGGCGCACTTCTGGGCGTCATAGGCACGGAAGAACGGGTAGTACAGGGCAAAGTCGACGACTAGAATGATGGCGAGCATCACAAAGGCGAGCGGCTGGAAGCCCAGGCCCATGATGGTGCCGATGGGGCCGGGGACGGTCCAGGGCAGGGTGTACATAAAGCCGTTCATGCCCAAGAAGTCGATAAAGACCTTGAGGATCCAGATGTTGGCGATCGGGGCAAAGACAAACGGGACAAAGAAGACGGGATTGAGCACGATAGGTGCGGCGAACAGCAGCGGCTCGTTGACGGCAAAGCACACGGGGACGATGGCGGCCTTACCGACGGCGCGCATCTCCTGGGACTTGGCCAGGAAGCAGAACATAAAGACCAGGACGAGCGTGGCGCCGGTGCCGCCCATGCAGACGACGAAGTACTGGGCGCCCTGCGTCAGGACGGCGGTGGCGTGCTCGCCGGCCTGGAATGCGGCCAGGTTGTCGGTCATGTTGGCAACGAGGGCGGCGGCGATGGCAGGCTCGACGATCGAGGGACCGTGGACGCCGACAAACCAGAAGAGGCTCATGGCACCGTAGATCACAGCGAGACCGATGTAGCCGTCGGCAGCGGTGAACAGGGGCTGGAACACCTGGATGACGCCCTGGGCAAAGCAGAAGCCAAAGGCAGCGCGGAAGACGATGTCAAAGACCCAAAAGACGGTGATGCAGACGGAGAAGGGGATGATGTCCTTAAAGGTCTGCGAGATGTTGGGCGGAACCTGCTCGGGCATCTTGACGGTGATGTTGCGCTTAATGAAGAACTTGTAGATGATGCCGGTCACAAACGCAGCGATAAAGGCGGTCAGCAGGCCCTTGGAACCAAGGTAGGTGGTGTTGAAGCCGCTGGCGGCGTCCGTGGCGATCGTGTCGCTCGAAAGGAGCAAGAAGCCGATGATGGCCGCGCACATGCACGAGATAAAGTTGATCTGGTTGTTCTTGGGCAGGTCGCGGTTCTGGGCGTCGGCGAAGTGCTTGGCCGTGGTGGCGGCACAGGCGATAGCCAGGATGCCCATGGAGTAGTTGTAGCACTTCCACAGGGCGTTGTTGATGTCATCGGGCCAGTAGAAACCCCAGATGTTGGGGACCGAGGCTACCAGGCAGAAGATGGACGAGAAGATGATGATGGGGATGACGGAGATAAAGCCGTCGCGAATCGCCTTGAGGTACTTGTTGCGGGCGATCGCGTTGAAAAAGGGCTGGCCTTTTTCGATGGTGGCGATGAGTTGCTCCATGCAAAGCTCCTAAGAGTCGGTGGGTTAGCAACGATGGTAGCTTTTGACGTCTGGTTGCCAAAATGTTGACGTTGCCATTTTGCGACACAAAAAAGATGTGAATCGGTGGCCCCTGTGCCTGTAGACCGTCGATTCCTTGCGTGTAAACGATTGAGCCGCCCGGTGGCTCTGTGTTTGCACAATGGCAACGTTAACATTTGGGCGACAAAAGCCGTTCGTGGAAGCGGGATTGTCGGTGAACGGTAGGTTTTGGGTGGTGAGCGTATTGAGGGGGAGGCGTTGGATATACTTGAAGACGTTTAAAATGACTGCGCAAGATGCCATCAATGGCATCGTTGACACAGAAAGATCGACCTATGGCCGCTGTTAAAAAATCGGTATCCGTCAAAGATGTGGCGCGCCTCGCGGGCGTCTCGGAACAGACGGTCTCGCGCACCGTGCACGATTCGCCCAGCGTGCGCCCCGAGACCAAGGAGCGCGTGCGCGCCGCCATGCGCGAGCTTGGCTACCGTCCAAACTTTGCCGGCCGGTCACTGCGCCGCGGCAAGTTCAAGACGGTCGGCGTCGCCATGTTCAACATTACCGGCACCGGTAACCTCGATCGTATGGAGGGCTTTGCCGCCGCTGCCGACAAACACGGCTATGCCATCACCCTTACTAAAGTAGACGGACACCCCTATACCCTCGAGAGCGCATCGTCGCGCATGAGCGCACTGCCGGTGGACGGCATGGTTGTGATTATGAACCGCATGCCGGCGGACTTTGGCACCTTTGAGCCGCTGCCCGGTATGCAGACGGTGCTCGTTACCATGCTGGAGCACCCGCTGTGCTCGACGGTCGACAACGACCAGTTCGATTGCTCGCGCCAGGTTGTCGAGTACTTGCTGGGGCAGGGGCACAAGACCGTGCACTTTATCTCGTGTCCCGAGCGCTCGCTTTCGGGCATGCAGCGCGAGGAGGGCTGGCGCGAGACGCTGCGCGCGCATGGTATTGAGCCGCCGCGATTCATTCGTGGCGATTGGACGGCGCAGAGCGGCTATGCTGCCGGTCAGGCTCTGGCAGACGATCCGACCTGCACGGCCATCTATGCCTCCAACGACGCCATGGCCTACGGCTGCATTCGCGGGCTCGAGTCGCGCGGAAAGCGCGTGCCCGAGGACGTGAGCGTGGTGGGTGTCGATGACAGCCTGGGCGACATCGTGCCCGATCGTCGCCTGACCACGGTGCGCTTTGATAACAAGCGTGTCGGCATGTGGGCGGTCGACAAGATCGCCGGCGCCGAGGGAGTTGCGCCTGGCGTGGAACACATGCTGATCCCCGGCGTGCTCGTAGCGGGCGATACGGTACGCGATTTGCGCTAGGGTACGGACCTGTTTGGGTTGCCGCTAATAGTGTTTGATATTGTTCGAATTGGTTAAAAAACCGTTCACGGGCAAAAATCGACCGTTTATAGCTCATAATTCCGTTTTGCATTGTTCCTTTTTGTTTGAATGTTATTGTTTCTGGCATACACAGCGCAGCGCGTATGCCCGGACGCGATGCTCTCCATTGGTTCATATGTGAAAGGAACGCAACATGGCAACCAAAGAAGAAATCTCGATGGTTGGATTCGAGATCGTCGCATACGCGGGTGACGCCCAGACCGATCTGCTTGCAGCGCTCGATGCTGCTCGCGAGGGTGATTTTGAGAAGGCCGAGCAGCTGCACAAGGATGCCAGCGATGCACTTATCGGCGCCCACGACACGCAGACCAAGCTGCTTTCGCAGGAGGCCGGCGGCGGCGAGATGGAGATGACCTTCATCATGGCTCACGCTCAGGATACTCTCATGACCACCATGATCCTGGAGAAGCAGACCCGCTTTACCATCGATGCCTACAAGCGCATCGCCGCACTCGAGGCTAAGCTCGCCTAACGAGCTCTCACAACCAAGTCCCCTTCCAAAAGCTCTGCCGCTACCCGCGGCAGGGCTTTTTCTGCACTCCTCCAAGTTGCGGTGAAATAGGGACTGAATAGGGACCGGCGGGCGCAAAACAATCCCTATTCCACCGCAACTCATCCCGTGATAGTCATTGGGGACGTTCTTAAACGACTAGTCGTTGGGGACGTCTTGGGGTGCTCCGTTCGTCGTCCCGTTCGATTTTCGCTCGGTGGGTATACTTCCTTTCACATTAAACGCCGGAATGAGGAGGTATCCAAATGCCGGATAACGGGTCAATACAAAAAAGAGGCGCGCACGAGGTAGCTCATGGGCGTTCTGTCCAGATAACCGAGCACACGACAGTAACCGAGCTGCAGCCCAGCCTGTCCGATGTCGTGTGCGCAAACAAAAAACTGCAGATTGGCATCATCGTCGCCCTTGTGGTTATGGCGCTCCTGTCGGGCTTTGTCGCGCGCCCGCATTTTGCCGATACCAAGACTTGGGACTCCACCATCGAGGTTATCGACCAAAAGAAAGGTAACGTTTTGGCGCTCACGACCTCGTGCGTTGCCCTGTCTGCGGGCATCACGGCGCTGCCTGGAGATACGGGAACGCCGGTTGCCGAGCAGCTCGCACAGCTTTCAGGCAACCTCGGTATCGTGCTTGCCGTGCTATACCTAGAGAAATACTTGCTCACGATTTTGTGGTCGGTTGGCTTGGGCATCTTAATCCCGTTTGCGTTGGTGCTCTTTGCGGTGTCGCTTGGCATTCACGGGCGCTGGAGCACGAGCGCCGTCCTGCGCCGTGTGGCGACGCACGTGTTGGTGGTTGCCGTAATCGGCATGGCGCTTGTGCCCGCGAGCGTATGGGTGTCGCAGAAGGTCGATGAAACGTATCGCGTAAGTATTGAGCAAGCTGAGCAAAAGGCAGCGGACGCTGCGGAAAAGACCGATACCACGGACAAGTCAGGCGAGACCAGCTCAAAATCGAACAAGAAAAAGTCCGAGGCCACGGAGTCCAAAAACGTACTCGAGCAGTTGACTGACGGGGCCTCGAGCCTGGTCACGTCGGTAACCAGTGGTGCCAAGCAGATGACCGACGAGATCGTGCGGCAGGTGACCGATCTGATCGAAGGCGTCATCGTGATGATCGTGACCTCGTGCGTTATCCCGCTGCTGGTGCTCGCGGCGTTTCTGTGGCTGGGACACACGCTACTGGGGATCGATATCTCTGGCCCGGCGAACTATTTGACGGGCCGTTTTCTGAGCGCTCCGTCCAAACATGCCAAGAAGAGCGGGCAGTCTGAGTAGGCGGCAAAGCGATCTTTGGAAGATCAACCGTAAGAAGGGCGGCCGAGACACGTTCTCGGCCGCCCTTTTGTTTGCTGAACACATGGTCGCTACGTCTGCGCCGGGCTCAAACGGTCGCCAATCATCCGTGAACGGTATTTGTTCAAAAAAGAACAAAGCTAAACAAATAATGGTTGCAGTCGCTGTTCGAATGTGTTCAAATAAACATGAACAGTGAAGAACCGCACATTCAGATGCCCGGACCTGAACGCGATTCAACACTTCCAAACAAAAACTACGCACCTGCGTATCTCTCAAGGAGGATGTCATGAGGGTTGTAATCGCTTCCGATGCCGACGGTATGTCGATGAGGGAGTCCATCAAGGAGATGCTCATCGCCGACGGTCACGAGGTCGTCGACTATTCCGAGACCCCTGCCGCGGACTTTGTCGATTCCGCGACCGCCGTTGCCAAGGACCTGCTGGAGCACAAGGATTCCCAGGGCTTCGCATTCGATAAGTACGGCGTCGGCTCCTATATGGCCGCCGTCAAGATCAAGGGCATGGTCGTCGCCAACATTTCCGACGAGCGTTCCGCTTACATGACCCGCGAGCACAACGGTTCGCGCATGGTCACCATGGGCCCGGGCGTTGTGGGCACCGAGGTCGCCAAGAAGATCGCCCGCGAGTTCCTGCGCGCCCAGTACGCTGGCGGCCGTCACCAGATCCGTGTCGACATGCTCAACAAGATGGCCTAACGAGAGCCACCGAGAACTCGAACTTCTACCTCAACTTGTGAATTCAGACGAAAGGACGTTCTGATGAAGAAGACCATCGCAATCGGTTGCGACCATATCGTTACGGACGAGAAGATCTATCTGGCCGACCGCCTGGAGCAGGCTGGCTACAAGGTGCTCGACTGTGGCACCTACAGTCACACCCGTACGCACTATCCCATCTACGGTAAGGCCGTGGGCGAGGCTGTTGCCAGCGGTAAGGCCGACTTTGGCGTGGCCCTGTGCGGCACCGGCATCGGCATCACCAACGCCGTCAACAAGGTTCCCGGCGCCCGCTGCGCCCTGGTCCGCGACATGACCTCTGCCCTGTATGCCCGTCGCGAGCTCAACGCCAACATCGTGGGCTTTGGCGGCAAGATTACCGGCGAGTTCCTGATGGCCGACATTATGCTTGCCTTCCTGGAGGAGCCCTACGAGAAGACCCCCGAGCACGATGCCCTGATTGCCAAGATCGACGCCTGCAACAAGGCCGACGCCGAGGCTCAGGCTGACCCGCACTTCTTTGACGAGTTCCTCGAGAAGTGGGACCGCGGCGAATACCACGACTAAGGGGTTCCGGCGTTTTAACAAACGCCGGATCGGTTGACGCTGCGAAGCCATCTGGCGGGCAATCTGCCGCTCAGCTTCGACAGCATGACCAGAAGGTCAATGCCGTCTCGCTTCACGGCACCTTGCCTCGCCAGCCGGCTTCTCGCTGATGCCTGAGTGACCTGTGGGGTTACCGCTGTTGTTGCGAAGCGTTCTGGTACGGCTAGCTGCTCCGATAACACGTTTGCTTGCTTGGCTTGAGTGCTTCGTTTTGGCGGTACCCGGCATTCTGTAGCTTTTCAATTGACGGCTCGCGTTTCTGTGAGGGGGCGCGGGCCGGTTTTCTATCAGCCCTATTGACTTGGCGGGCTGTCGTAAGAAAGGGAAGGCTCCTATGGAGTTTGTTCTTGATAACGGTTCTATTCGTGTGGCACTGAGCACGGCTGGCGGATCGTTCACTTCGATTAAAGCCAACGGTCGCGAGTACCTGTGGCAGGGCGATCCTTCGGTCTGGTCGGGCCAGGCACCCATTTGCTTCCCGATCTGCGGCGGCCTTCGTGATGGCCGTGCGGTGACCATGGGTGGCCGCGAGGTCAAGCTTGCCCGCCACGGCTTTGCCCGCAAGCAGGAGTGGAAGCTCGAGGAGCAGGGCGACAACATGGTTGCGCTGAGCCTAAGCTCTGCCGACCATGCCGAGCTGCTTGAGCAGTACCCGTATCCGTTTAAGATCGTTGCTCGCTACACGATCGATTCGGAAAAGGTGGCCGTGTCGTACGAGGTGACCAATGAGGGCACCGAGGATATGCCATTCTTTGTGGGTGGTCACCCCGGCTTTAAGTGCCCGCTCGACGAGGGCGAGTCCTATGACGACTATGAGCTTCGTTTTGATCAGCGTGAGGCCGCCGAGCTCTGTACTGCCGTTCCCTCGACGGGCCTGATTGATGTTGAGCATCGCAGTAAGAACCCCATGATCGACCAGAACCTGCCGCTTACCCACGAACTCTTCGACTTCGCGGAGACCATCTTTGACGTGCTCGAGAGCCGCGTGGTTACGCTGACCAAGAAAACCGAGGACAAGGGCGTGCGCCTGACGTTCCCCGATATGCCATACCTGATTGTGTGGAGCAAGCCCGAGGGCGACTTTGTGGCCGTGGAACCGTGGGGCGGCCTGTCTACCTGCTCCGATGAGGACGATATTCTGGAGCACAAGCGTGGCTGCCTGGTTGCCAAGCCGGGGGAGACCGTCATTCGCGGTTTTGAAATCGAGATCCTTTAACGAGTTATCGTATGTTTGGGGCGGGTCATGCCGCCCCGGAAACAGGAGTTCAACATGATTCTGACCGTCACCATGAACCCGTCGATTGATACGCGCTATCAGCTCGACAAGCTGGTCATTGACGACGTTAACCGCGTCACGCCCGAAAAGACCGCTGGTGGCAAGGGCCTCAACGTGAGCCGTGTGCTGCTGCAACTGGGAGACGACGTGCTCGCGACTGGTCTGCTTGGCGGCCACATGGGTGCCTATATGGCCGAGCTTATGGATGCCGACGGCGTCAAGAACGACTTTGTGCCCATCGCCGGTGAGACGCGCATTTGCCTGAATATTCTGCACGAGGGTAATCAGACCGAGCTGCTGGAGAGCGGCCCGCAAATCGCCCCGGCCGAGCTCGAGGCCTTTACGGCCAAGTTCGCCGAGCTCGCGGCGAAGGCGGACGTCGTGACGCTTTCGGGCTCGCTGCCGCGTGGCGTCGATGCCGGCTACTATGCCGAGCTTGTCAAGATCGCCGAGGAGGCGGGCGCCAAGGTGCTGCTCGACACCTCGGGTGCATCGCTGGAGGCCGCGCTGGAGTCCGACGCTAAGCCCGAGCTCGTAAAGCCCAACCTGACCGAGATTAACGGCCTACTGGGTACGTCCTTTACGACCGATGATGTCGATGCCCTGCGCGAGGCGCTTGCCGCCGATGACCGTTTTGCCGGTATCCCCTGGGTTGTCGTTTCGATGGGCGCTGCCGGTTCGGTGGGCTTCCATGAAGGTCGCGCGTTCCGCGCCAAGACGCCCGCGATTGCCGCCGTGAACGCGACGGGTTCAGGCGACTCGACCATTGCCGGCTTTGCGCATGCCATCGCTGCCGGCGCCGACGATGTCACCGTGCTCAAGACCGCCAATACCTGCGGTAAGCTCAACGCCATGGATCCCAAGACCGGCCACCTGGTCATGGACCGCTGGGACGAGATCTACAGCAACGTTGAGGTCGTAGAGTTGTAGCGGTTGCGACTCCTAATAGAATGAGCGTGGATAATCTCCTGCTTTTGGTGCCCATGCGAGCTCAAAGTGGGAGATTTTCCACGCTCGAGTCATTAGTCGTTGGGGACGTTCTTGTTTGACTAGTCGTTTAAGAACGTCCCAATGGCTACACTCAAAAACGGCGCCCGTCGGCGATGTTGCCGGCGGGCGCCGTTGTCTTGAAGACGAAATAGTCCGTTTTCCTCCGTCCCCAAGGGATCATTACAGTGAGTCGATAAAGCGCTGCTGGGCGGCGCGGCCGGCTTCGTCCCACTTAAAGACGCCGGCGTTGTCGAGCACGTGGCCAAACACTACGCCGACTTCCTCGTGCAGGATGCCGATGGCGCTATCCGCCGTAAGCTCGTCGGCGCGGCGGGCATAGACATCCTCGGCCCACGCGGCATGGCTACGGCAGAGGTCGTCGCCCTCGAGCGCGCCGGCAAGGTCGTAGCTGGTATCGGCTTTGGCCGCCAGCAGGTGCTCGCGGACAGCGCCGAGCTCGGGAACCAGACGCGGCGGCAAAATGGCCAGGCCCATGACCTCGATCAGGCCGATGTTCTCCTTCTTAATATGGTGAAACTCGGCATGCGGGTGGAACACGCCCAGCGGGTGCTCGTCGGTCGTGATGTTGCAACGAAGCGCCAGGTAGGCCTCGTAGATCTCGCCGCCGGCATTGCCGCGGGAGTCGACGCGGCGGATGACGGGCGTCACGGTGTTGTGCGCTACGCCGTCGGCCGTGTGCGCGATAACGCCCACAGACTCGTCGGTCCACTCGCGCCAGGCGAGGATAATCTTCTCGGCAGCGTCGAGCAGCTGAGCGCGGTCATGCGAGCGCAGGCGCAGCACCGAGAGCGGCCACTGCAGCACAGTGCCGGTGACCTGGTCAAAACCGGGCACGCTAAACTGCGAGACCTCGGCGGCATGCATCATGGGGAACTCGTGCGCGCCGCCCTGGAAGTGGTCGTGCGACAGAATCGAGCCGCCCACGATAGACAGGTCGGCGTTGGAGCCGATGAAGTAATGCGGGAACAGGTCCACAAAGTCG
Organism: uncultured Collinsella sp.; assembly: GCA_902405995.1. GTDB lineage: Bacteria > Actinomycetota > Coriobacteriia > Coriobacteriales > Coriobacteriaceae > Collinsella. Next base: position 13,354 of record CABPCG010000008.1, on the reverse strand, counting down.
AGCAGGCAGGTCAAGCCCTTGCGGTCGACGTGCATCGGACGATGCTCGGAGCTCATGGCAATGCAATGCTCGTTAAAGTACGCGTACGGGCTGTACTGGAAACCCCAGCGCTCGCCGTTGAGCTGGATGGGGATAATGCGCAGGTTTTGGCGAGCGGGGTGAGCGCCGCCGTCGGCTGCGGCGGAGCGTCCGGGATAGCCCTCGTTTTCGATGCAGAGCTGGCAGGCGGGATACTTCTCGCCCGTGTTCTTTGCGGCACCAGCCGCGGCGATATCGCGTGGGTCCTTCTCAGGCTTGGAGAGGTTGATGGTGATCTCAAGATCGCCCCAGTTGGTGGGGGTGCTCCATTTGATGTTGCGCGCGATGGCGGCACGGCGCACGTAGCCGGCGTCGCAGCACAGGCCGTAGAACCAGTCGGTTGCGGCGCGGGGCTCGTTGACGCCCATGCGTCCGTTGAACTCCTCGTTTACAACCGAAGGCCTCGGCATGAGCGCACCCATGATGCGCATGGCGATGCGGTCGCGGCCTGACGCCGTGTCCTCGGCGGCACCGTTGGTAACGGCGGCCTCGGAAAGCGCGGCAAGCGTGCCTTCAAGATCAAAGTCGGGCAGGGTATTGGGGTGCAAGAGCGAGAGTTTCTCAACCTGGAGCGCCCAGGCCATATCGAGTGCGGGACCCGTGGCGCCGATGCACTCCAAAATGGTGTTGTATGCCCAGATCCGGTCGTCCTGGCCGATCATCGATCGGTGGATGGCATATTCGATGAGGCTCTGTGCAGCCTCGCGCACGTCGGTCATTACAGCCATGCCGCATAAGCCCCCTTGTCAGAGATGGCGTAGTGACGGGCAGAGCCCTCGCCCAGCCAGCTGTTCATCTTGGCAATGAAGGTGTCGACCAGATCGAGCGGCACGAAGGCCTGGATGGTGCCGCCGAAGCCGCCGCCGTGAATACGAACGGCGCCACGGCCGTCGAGCACATGCTCGGCCAGTGCCAAGGCATACATGGAAGGCTGCTCGGAACCCAGCTTGGCAACAACATTCTGCAGGTACATGGCGGAGCTGGCGCCGGATTCGCGCGTCAGGACCAGGAACTGGTCAATGTCGCCGGCGTTCAGAGCTGCCCAGCGCTTGTCGACCAGGCCGTTCTCGTACCAGTAGTGAACGGCGCGCAGGCAGGCGCGGTCGCCCAGCTTGGCGCGCAGCTCAGGGAGCTTGGCGTCAAAGTCGGCGACGTCGACCTCGCACAGGCGCGCCTTGCCAAACTCGGCGGCGACGTCCTGCATCTCGCGCGGAACGGCGGCGTAGTCGTCGGTAGCCGCCACGTGGTCGGCGCCGACCTTAACGAGCACGAGCGCATAGCCGTGATCCTCAAAGTTGAGCTCGAGCTTCTGGGTCTTAGGTCGAGCCTGATCCTCAAAGTCCATGTAGGCGAGGCCGCCCAGGCACACAGCCGCCTGATCCATAAGACCGCAGGGCTTGCCGTAATAGTTGTTCTCGGTGCGCTGGCTCATCTGGGCGAGCGTGACGGGCTCAATGGCGGGCGCGCCCCAGAGCGTCTCCATGGCGCGGCCGTAAGCCGCCTCGACAGCGGCGGAGCTAGAAAGGCCGCCACCCGAGGGGACGGAGCAGGTAAAGGCAAAGTCGAAGCCTTGGGGCTCAACGCCCAGAGCAGCGATTTCGTGGGCCATACCGCGCACGAGGCTTGCGGACGTGCCCTTCTCGGACTCCTGAACATCCAGCGTGTCGAGCGTGATCTCAAACGTGGGATAGCCCTCGTCGGCAACGCGGACCTTGTTGGAATCGGTTGCCACGGCGATGCCGTCAACGGCGACATCGAGCGAGCCGGCGATAACGTGGCCACCCTCGTGGTCGGTGTGGTTGCCGCTGATCTCGGAGCGGCCGGGCGCGTGCACATAGAGCACCTGGCGATCGCCGATGGGGCCAAACTCCTCCTCGAACAGCTTGGTGAGCGTGGCGAATGTCTTTTCGTCGGGGGTGGTCATGGGAGTCCTTTCCTTGGCGCATACTGACGAGTTTTCCGTCGTAGTGAGTACGTTAACAATCTGAAGGAACGTGAACTCAGCATCTACGATGCCGCACGTTACGGGCTATGTTAACGTACTCATAACACAACACTTATCACTTTTTGAGAATCTGGTAATCGGTAGAAATTCAGCCGTGAACGGTATTGCCGTATGGACTTATAAAGCAGAAAAGATGCAGATAGAAAAAGTAGAGTACGTTAACATGCGTCCGACGATAGCGGGCCTCGGTGCAGGGCGTGTTTCTGCCCAGGCCGGCATTCACGCTATTCAGATCTCGCAAGGGTGAAGGTGATCCTGTGGCAAGGCGCCCGTCCAACGATACAGGTACGCATCCGGTCTCCATGGCCGACGTCGCCCGCGCTGCTGGCGTTTCGCAGCAGACGGTTTCGCGCGTCGCCAACGGTTTGCCTAACGTCAACGAGCAGACGCGCCAGCGCGTGCAGGCCGCTATGCAAGAGCTCGGCTTTCGTCCGAGTTATGCCGGTCGCTCGCTGCGCGACGGCCGTTACCATTCGGTCGGCCTGTGCGTCAACGATGTCACCAAGTTTGGCAACCTCTCAATGATCGACGGCATCGCCAGCGCTGCTCGCGAGCATAATTGCGCCATCACGCTGGTCGAGATGTCCAAGACCGAGGAGTTTTCGCTTGCCGAGGCCACGCGTCGTATGGCCGCGCTGCCCGTGGACGGCATCATTATCGGCATGAGTCGCATGGCACCCGATTTTGAGACGTTTGATCCGTTGCCGGGCATTGGCACGGTCATCGTTACCATGTACGCGCATCCGCGCGTGACCACAGTCGATTCCGACCATTACGGCTGCTCGCTATTGCTTATGGATCACCTGTTTGAGCTGGGACACGATCAGATTCGCTATATTGGCGGCCCGTCGTTCTCGGTCGACGAGCGGTTTCGTCGCGCCGGTTGGCAGGATGCACTCGAGCGTAAGCACATTAAGCCGCAGGCGCCGCTCGAGGGCGATTGGTCTGCCAACAGCGGATACGAAGCCGGCAGATATCTGGCCGAGCACGACCGCACCATGACGGCGATTTACGCGGCAAACGACCAAATGGCAAACGGTGCCATCGCCGCGCTGCGCGATAGCGGCTTGCGCGTGCCCGAGGACGTGAGCGTGGTGGGCGTCGATGATTCGCTCGATGATTTTGTAGCACACAACGAGCTCACGACCGTTCGATTCGACTTGCATCAGCGTGGGCGCGAGGTGTTTGAGCATGCGGTTCCCGAGGCGGGTACGGTGGGCAAAACCGTTGCCATTCGTATTCCCGGCCAGCTCATCATTCGACATAGCACGGCGATACCGCGCTCATAGTTTGTGCTGGTAAACGGCGATTTATCGCATTTTAATAACAATCGGTAAGGATGCCGGCAGATAGCTGTTGGGATGCAGCCGAGTGCTATGATAGACGGGCTCTTTTGTCTATCTAGGAGGCTTTGCCTGATGGAGATCACCAAGGATATCCGCTACATTGGCGTTGACGATCACGACATTGACCTGTTCGAGGGCCAGTACGATGTGTCCGAGAACGGTATGGCATACAACAGCTACGTTATCTTGGGCGAGAAGATCGCTGTCGCCGATTCGGTCGATGGCGGTTTTGTCGACGAGTGGCTCGGCAACCTCGAGGCCGTGCTCGACGGTCGCACGCCCGACTACCTGGTCATCCATCACATGGAGCCCGATCACTCCGCCGGCATCGCCGCCTTTATGGAGCGCTATCCCCAGGCGCAGATTGTGGCAAGCATGGGCGCCTTCCGCATGATGGTCAACTACTTTGGCACGGACTACCCCGAGCGCAAGATGGTTGTCAAAGAGGGCGACGTGCTCGACCTGGGCGGCCACAGCCTGACCTTCGTTGGCGCCCCCAACGTTCACTGGCCCGAGGTGCTGTTCTCCTACGAGGCCACCGACAAGGTGCTCTTTAGTGCCGACGGCTTTGGCAAGTTTGGCGCCAACGACATCGAGGATCCGGAAGGGTGGGCCTGCGAGGCGCGCCGTTACTACTTTGGCATCGTGGGCAAGTTCGGCAAGTTTGTACAGGCCGTGCTCAAGAAGGCCGCCGATTTGGACATCCAGGTCATCTGCCCGCTCCATGGTCCCGTTCTTACCGAGAACCTGGGCTATTACCTCGACACCTACAACACCTGGTCGAGCTATCAGCCCGAGGACGAGGGCATCACGATTGCCTACGCGAGCGTCTACGGCCACCTGAAGGCCGCCGTCGAGGAGCTCGCCGCAGCGCTCGAGGCTCGCGGCCAGAAGGTCTCCGTTTTTGACTTGGCTCGCGACGACATGGCCGAGGCCGTTGAGGACGCGTTCCGCTACGACCGCCTGGTGCTCGCCTCCATCACCTATCAGGGCGAGATCTTCCCGTTCATGAGCACCTTCATCCACACGCTCGCCGAGCATGCCTATCAGAACCGTACCGTGGCGCTTGTCGAGGCCGGTTCCTGGGCGCCTGCAGCTGCCAAGGTTATGACCAAGGAGCTCGAGGGTATGAAGGACATCACCCTGGCGCAGAACAAGGTGACCGTCCTGGGTTCGCTCAACGACGCCTCGCGCGCTCAGATCGAGGCCCTCGCCGACGAGCTTTCCAAGTAGCGACACGTTCACTTTTAACGCTCAAACCACCACAAAGGGGACAGGCACCTTTGTGGTGGTTTTCTTTTAGCTGGTGGCGATGATGAGGGCTGGACGTGCGTTGTCGACGATCTCGGCGATTGAGGTGGCGACGGCGTGATCGGGGTCACGGTCCATCACGATGGCGTTGACGTCGGTCAGCTCGGCAAAGCGGTACATGCCACGTCCGTTGACCTTACTGGCGTCCATGAGGGCGACACTTTGACGAGCAGCACCGACCATAGCCGCTTTGGTCTCGGCCATCTGGGGAAAGTCGGTGGTAAAGCCGCAGCCGGGAACGAAAGCGCCAGGGCACATGACGGCAAGATCGGCGTGGACCATTTGGAGCGCCTGCATGGTAAGTGGGCCGTACAGATAGCGATGGCCTTTGCGCAGTGCCCCGCCCAGCATGACGACATCGACTGAGGGCATGCTCTCGTCGATGTAATCGGCAATGGTAATGTCGGCCGTGATGACGGTGATGCCATCGCGCTGGTCGAGGAGCCGAACGAACTCGAGTGCCGTGGTGCCGGAGTCGACAAGCACCGTGTCGCCGTCGTTAACAAGCCTGATAGCGCTTTGGGCAATGGCTTGCTTGGCGGCAACGTTGACGTTGATGCGGCGATCCTGCGTGGAGACGGTTAGGCGTTTGTGGAGCGACACGGCGCCGCCGTGCGTGCGGCGCAACTTGCCGGACTCGGCTAGCGCGTCCAGGTCGGCGCGGGCGGTGACGGAGGATACGCCAAAGGTCTGGGCGATTTCTGCCACCTGCACCGAGGCGTTATGTTCAAGCATCTCCATGATGGCGGCGCGTCGCTCATCGGCGAAAGCTCGGGTTGTTGCGTGGGCCATAGCTGCTCCATCCTCAGCCTAAATTTGCAGGAATTGTGTTGAGTCTATTTTCGTTCATTTTCTTTTTGAGCAAGTAAACGCCTTTCGATTACTTATCTTTTCTATAAAAGAAAGATGATTCGCTTGAAAACGGTAATGTCGGATAGGGGAATTTAGCCTGAATCCCTTCCGTTTGCTTTTCAAAAACGAGCGTTTTGGCCTGCGTGCCGACGATATCTCGTACATGCGACAGATGCGATTTTCATACAATGGGCGCAGCAAAATGCAAGGTAAAACGCCTTGCGGACACGTACGCCCGATGTCCAGATGCGGGCGAGGGAGAGGAGCAAACGCTCATGGCACTTGTAACCACCGAAAAGATGCTCAAGGACGCTCAGGCCGGCCACTACGCCGTCGGCGCGTTCAACGTCGAGAACCTCGAGTTTGTTATGGCCGTTCTGGCCGCTGCCGAGGAGACCAAGTCCCCCGTCATCATGCAGACCACCCCGGGCACCATCAAGACCGCTGGTCTGGACTACTTCTACGGCATGGTCAAGGCTGCCGCCGAGCGCGCTTCCGTGCCCGTCGCCCTGCACCTCGATCACGGCGATGGCTATGACCGCTGCATGCAGGCTTTCCGCACGGGCTACACCTCCGTCATGATCGACGGTTCGCACGAGTCCTTCGAGGACAACATTGCCCTGACCAAGTCCGTCGCCGACGCTGGCCGCGCCATGGGCGTGCCCGTCGAGGCCGAGCTCGGCAAGGTCGGCGGTAAGGAGGACGACGGTCCCGCGGTTGAGGGCGAGAGCCCCTACACCGATCCTGCCGAGGCCAAGGAGTTTGTTGAGCGCACCGGCTGCACCTCGCTGGCCATTGGCGTTGGCACCAGCCACGGCGTGTACACGAGCGATCCTCACATCGAGCAGTCCGTGGTCAAGGCCATTCGCGACGCCGTCGACGTGCCGCTGGTCCTGCACGGCACCTCCGGTGTGCCCGATGAGCAGGTTGCCGAGGCTGTGAAGAACGGCATCTGCAAGGTTAACTACGCCACCGAGCTGCGTCAGGCTTACACCAAGGGCTTCATGGCCTACATGGCTGAGAACCCCGCCTGCTTCGATCCTAAGAAGCCGGCCAAGGAGGGCATGCGTGAGATCACCGAGCTGGTTAAGATCCGTATGACCAACCTCAACTCTGTGGGCAAAGCAGAGTAACAGCAAGGGTACTCCGACTCGCTACATATCCCGGGGAGGGACGAGGGCTTAGTTCCCCAATCGTCCTCGGGCATGCAAAAAGCCTCGCTGCGCACTTCGTGCGGCGAGGCTTTTTGCCCCCTGCGGAAAGATTGGGGAACTAAGCCCTCGTCCCTCCCAGGTTGACCTACTCGAGGTCGTTGCCCTTGTGGCGTTAGGGCTGAAAGGGTGGGGCGCGTGGGTTATTTGGTTGTTAGGGTTAGTAGGTCGTTGGGGGTTTTGAGGTTGTAGGTGGCGTTTGGGATATCTTGGTGTGATCCCCATGCTGCTCGGGCAAAACTGACCCCTGCTGAAGTTGCGCATTGTTCGTCGTAGACGGTGTCGCCAACGTAGACGACGTTGCCAGGATTCGCGCCCGCACGTCGGAGATATTCGAGCATGGGTGCGGGTGCGGGTTTATGTTCGGTTGTGTCTTCGACAAGGATGATGTGCTCAAAATACTTATCGAAACCAAGGGGTGCAATTTCTTTTGCGTATTCGTCGCGCGCACGTGAGGAGACGATGCCAAGTTTGCAGCCGCTATCGGCGAGTGTTGCGATGACTTCAAGCAAACCTGGAAACACGCTGATGGTGCTTTTAAAGCTGGCGGCAACTTGGCACCAGCGATCCAACGTTGCCTGCGAGTAGATTCCAAGTTTCTCAAGGGCATCCTTGCCGGGTATGCCGAGGGCAAAGTCAAGCTCGTGTCGGGGAAGCGTTTTGCTGGTCTCTTCTTGGACAATCTGGACAAGCGATGACAGAACGCTTTCTTCTGTATCTGCCAATGTCCCATCAACGTCAAATACGATATGGTCAAAGTGCTTCATATGATTGCTCCTCTCTGTTGTTTGCCTGCAAGTTTGATGCAGTGACAGAAGAAGGGCTAGCGGGATTTCTGCCTGGTGCTATCGAGATTCTGCCTCGCTGCTCGATAGCTCGAAGGAGTGCACCCCATTTGTTCTTTAAATACCTGGCCAAGATGGCTTGCTGTTATAAATCCGCATTGGCGCGCGACTGTCTGTACCGTTCGCGTGGTGTGTGCCAAAAGTTCGCAAGCACGGTTTATGCGGTATGCGCGTAGATATGCCGCCGGGGTCGTTCCTGCACAAGTTTCGATAATGCGGTAACACTCTCTTTCGCTTACGCCGGCTGCAGATGCCATCTGGGGCACATCTATAGCGGCTGCATAGTTTGCGCGGATAAAGTCCAGGATTGCCTTGAACTGTACGTCGCGGCTGGTCATCCAAGAGGCGCCGTCGGAAGAAAAGAGCGGTTCGGTCTTGGCGTTAATCTGAATCCAGAGCTCTGACAAACTATTTCGAAGCGCCATCTCGTTCTGCGGCCGTTGAAGGTCGTGGCTAAAGGAGCTCTTCAGCAAATCGATAAAGGGCATATCGTCGGGATTGGTGGGCGACCATTTGAGCACATCGACGCCTCGACATTGAAGCAATGGGTTGATGTAGCGCTTTTGGAGACGTCCCGCGGGATCGCCGAGCATCGACGGCTGAAAGATATGCAACATTTGAATGGCTGGTGCCGAATTGGGTGATTGCAGCGTGCTGTGCAAAACGCCGCCGTTGATAAAGCCGGCGGACCCTTCCTCAAAGCGTACGTGCTCATGAGCCGCGCGCGTTCGATAGTCAATCGCTCCCTGCTCCATGTAGAAAAGCTCAACTTCGGAATGCCAGTGCCAGGGGACGGAATTGCCCGGATAGCGAGCGAATTCTGCGCGTTCGGCAATATAGGGCCAGTCTTCGGCGGTCTCGGGAAACGCTTCCTCGCGTCCTCCGCGGTGCAATTCTATGTGATCCATGTTTCGCATGGCATCAGTATAAAGCGCGATGGGCTTAGATTGCTCTTGCCTGTTCGGGGAACGCCTTGTCTAGGGATGCTTGGAGCTTTTCGAAGGATGCTCGTAAGTTGAGGCTCTGATCGGCTGAGCGCTTGGTTTTTGTGGTGGGGGAGTCGAGGAGGCCGTTTCTCTGTGTCGGGGGGAAGGAGAAAAGGTTTGCATGTTTTAGGGATGGCTGCTGTGCTGCGTCATTGGAAGAATGCATGCTTTTGCGGCCTCCTCGATATCCACCAAAAGGATGCGCTCGGGGTTTGCTGCTAGGTCCCGTGCGCTGGCTACATTATGCCGCGGCTGCCGCAAAGAAGCGCTAAAGAAAGGCTTAACCTGGTTTAGTGTTACGATGAAACTGCAGGTCAGAGGTATCGAGTAACACTCTTGAAAGGTTTTGAGCTTAAGGGCTTTCTAAGGTTTGTGACGTGGATGTGGCGCGGACGTGCGGAGCGTGTGAATGCTCGCTGTTAGCGCTGCGGCTCTGTGGCGCGCACCTGCTCGATGACCTTTTCCATCGTGGCGTCGATGCGGTCTTTTTTGAGTTCGCATTCCCAGATGGTTATGGGCGTCCAGCCCATTTGGGTAAGCGCGGTGATGGCGGCTCGGTCGCGCTCGACGTTGCGGCGGAACTTTGCCTCCCAAAACTCAACGTTGCGCTTGGGCTGGCTGGGATTGCACCTGGGGCAGCGATGCCAAAAACAGCCGTTTACAAAGATGGCGATCTTGCGCCCGGGGAAGGCGATGTCGGGCTTGCCGGGCACCTTCCATTCCAGACGGTATCCCGTAAGGCCTGCTGCCCGCAGGCGCTGGCGGACGAGCAGCTCGGGCTTGGTATTGGCGCGTTTGTTGCCCTTCATGGACTTTTTGATGGCGGCGCGACGGCGGACCAGTTCGCGCTCGTCAGCGGAGAGGTCCGAGGTATCGATGCCGTCGAGCAGACCTGGTTTGGGGCGTTTTTTGCTACGGCGCTTAGGTGCGCGCTTGGGTTTGGCGGTGGGTTTGTCGGCTGTGTTGGGCGCGGCGTCATCAGCGGAGCTTGCCTCAAGCCGGTCTTCCTTCAGCTCAATCAGGGCATCGATGAGCCCCTTGTCTGCGGGCATCCATTCCACCGTGGCAAGCGAGGTGCGCGGAATCCAGCGGACATCAAGCTGGCGGTCGTGCTTCTGAGGCTCATCGGATTCATCGGCGAGCGAGCAGTAGTAACACTCCATGGAGAGATGAAAGTCGGGGTAGTCATACTCAACGGTGTAGAAATCACGCAGGTTGGTGACGTTTACCTGCAGCTCTTCCATAAGTTCGCGGCGCACGGCGTCTTCGGGCGTCTCGCCGCGCATGAGCTTGCCGCCAGGGAACTCCCAGAGTCCCTGCATGTCGCCGTAGCCGCGCTGCACGGCAAGCAGCTCGTCAGACCCATCCTTGCGAATGATCCCAGCGGCAACATGAACAGTCTTCAACAGGAGTCCTCTCTCAACATCAACACGCGACCCTGCACTACCTTACACAACGGTAAGGCAAGCGTAAGCCATATCGATGGTAGCCGACTCGGCTTCTTGCGACTATAGATGCCGTAGACTAATCGCAAGAAAGGACTCGGTATGCAAACCACGCACATGGCGACCCCGGTACTGGAGGTCGCGCATCTCGAAAAGGTATATGGAGCGCTGGGCAACGTGACCCGTGCGCTCAACGACGTCAGCTTTACCGTCAATCGCGGCGAATTCGTTGGCATCATGGGCGCTTCGGGCTCGGGCAAGTCGACGTTGCTCAACTGCGTGTCGACCATCGATAGCGCCACAAGTGGCACGATCCGCATCAACGGCCAGGACGTGACGCGCATGAAGCAGGCCAAGCTTTCGCAGTTCCGCCGCGAGGAGCTCGGCTTTATCTTCCAGGACTCCAACCTGCTCGATACGCTCACGGCACGCGAGAACATCGCCCTGCCGCTCACCATCGCCCGTGTGAATTCGGCCGAAATCTCGACCCGCGTGCAGGACGTGGCCGCGCGTCTGTCCGTGAGCCAGGTGCTCGACAAATATCCCTACCAGATGTCCGGCGGCCAGCAGCAGCGCGTTGCCGCCTGTCGCGCCCTCGTCACCGACCCCACTATGATTATGGCCGACGAGCCCACCGGCGCCCTCGATTCCAAGAGCGCCCGCCTGCTGCTCGAGAGCCTGGAGGCCCTGAATCGCCGCCTGCGCGCCACGGTGCTCATGGTCACGCACGACAGCTTTGCTGCCAGCTACACGAGCCGTGTGCTGTTTATTCGCGACGGCAAGATCTTTACCGAGCTGCGCCGCGGCGACACCGACCGCCGAGAGTTCTTCGACCGCATTATGGAGGTCGTTGCCATGATGGGCGGTGAGGGCTCCGATGCTCTGTAAACTCGCTTGGGGCAACGTCCGCCGCGCCGGCCGCGACTACCTTGTCTACCTTTTGACGCTCACCCTGGGCGTCACGGTCTTCTATGCCTTTAACACCATCTCGATGCAGGTCGACATCGCCGGCATCGATGAAGAGGGCTTGGCGCAGGTTATGGGCAGCATGCTCGGCTACCTGACGTACTTTTTGGCCGGTGTCATGGCCTTTTTGATGGTGTATGCCAATAACTTCATCATGAAACGCCGTAAGAAGGAGTTTGGCCTGTACCAGGTGCTCGGCATGGGGCGCGGGCGCGTCGCCACGATCATGGCGCTCGAGACCGTGATAGTATCGGTCGTGGCCTTTGTCGTCGGCATTGTGCTGGGTGTGGGACTCTCCCAGCTCATGACATTCTTTACGGCCTCGCTCTTTAAGACGCAGATCGCCAATTTTCACTTCTTCTTCTCGGTGCATGCGTTCAACCTGACCCTTGCCTGCATGCTCGTGATGTTCGTACTCACGTTACTGCTGAACCTGCGCGCCGTTCGTCGCACTAAGCTCATTGAGCTCATGGGTGCCGAGCGTCGCAACGAGAGCATCAAGACGCGCAATCCCTGGATCGCGATTGCCATCTTTGCCGTGGGCGTGGTGCTGGTGGGTGTGGCCTATTACCGTCTGCTACGTGATGGGTTCCCGCTAACCGCGACGGACAGCAAGCTGCAAGAGGCCATGAACCAGTTTGGCATTACGACCGCTATGGTTACAGTGGGCACCTTTGCCCTGTTCTGGGGACTCTCGGGCATGCTTATCAAGCTGTTGCAGAGCCTGCACAGCGTGTATTGGCGCGGCCTCAATATGTTTACCGTGCGTCAGCTTTCGGCCAAGGTCAATACGGTGTGCTTTTCGATGGGCGTCATCGCGATGATTCTGTTTTTGGCCATTACCTCGGTGACCTGCGGTATGTCGATTGCCAACGTGATGAACGAAAACCTGGAGCGCTATAACCCTGTTGACGTGTCTCAGACGTATGTCTATTACACGCCCGAAACGCTCGACTACTACAAGGAGTATGTCAATCCGTCTGAGGCCGATCGCATGGTGCTGGCCGATGCAACGGTCGATTTGTACGCTGCATGGCATGGCGATCGTAAAGATCCCGATAACGTTGCAGACGTTATTAAGGGCAAGTCGGCGGACAACAACGACGAGACCGGCAGGAAGGTCAATATCGCCGATGTTGCCGGTGAGCATGTGCAGATCGATTCGTATCTGAGTTACCCGCTTGGCGGCTCGGGCCCCTCGGTGGTGGCGGGTGAGATGTGCAAGGCCATGGGCGAAAAGCTTCCCAAGGCGCTCGAGGGAAGCAACGCCGATGCGATGGGTCTGTATGTGACGCCGGCGAGCCAGTACAACAAACTGCGCCAGATGATGGGCGAGGAGCCGGTGAGCATTGGCCGCGACCAGTATCTGCTCACGTGTGATATGGGCGGCGAGCTGGGCGACCTGTACACCAAATATATGGCCGGCGGCCATACCCTCACCTTGGGCGGGCATGAGCTCAAGCCCGCAACCGATAAGTCGGACGAGGACACGGCGGCCATCGCCAACTCGGCGATGGGCAGCAATCCCGGTACCGTGGTCGTAGCCGATGAGCTGCTGTCCCAGCTTAATCTGCAACCGTATTCCAGTAATCTGCTCGTTAATTACAAACAGGGTATGGATACGACCGAGGCAGACGAGAGCATTAAATACACCTTGCTCGACAATCTGCTCGTTGACGGCAAGGAGCCGGGGTCGTGGGGAGTCTTCATCACGCGTTCCGAGATGTACACGCAAGCAGCGCAGATGAACGGCATGATTAGCTATCTGGCCATCTACATTGGCTTTGTGCTGGTCGTTGCGTGCGCGGCAATCCTATCGATCCAGCAGCTCTCCAATGTGGCCGACGGCAGCCGCAGCTATCGTGTGCTGGCACAGATCGGCTGTGACGACCGCCAGATCCGGCATTCGGTGATGGCGCAGCAAGCGGTGTTCTTCCTGTTCCCGCTGGCAGTGGGCTTGGCGCACTCCTTTGTGGCGCTCAAGGTGATCATCGAGCTGGTGAGCGTATTCGGCGATATGAGCATCGCCGGCACCGTGGGCCTCACCTGCGCGATTTTCCTGGCGGCCTATGGTGGCTACTTCCTGGTAACGTACCTCATGAGCGCCGGCATGGTACAAGCTGCCATCGCCACCCGCTACAGCGAGTAACAAGCGGGCAAAACCGTCGCAAAATCAGAGCGAATAACCGCCGCGAAGGGAGTCCAGCTCCCTTCGCGGCGGTATTTTGCGTATCTAGAGCATCTCAGATGCAAGTGAGTAGGCTTTTTTGGATCTGCCGAGCACATCGCGGCAAGTGCTCAATAAAATC
>CABPCG010000007.1 GCA_902405995.1 uncultured Collinsella sp. | reverse complement strand
CGGACGGCACGTGCGCCTCGGTCCTGGCGGCGCTCTCCTCCCTGCGCGCGGTCCTCGGCGAGGACGGCGCGAGGCGCGCCTTCGGCGCCGTGCTCACCGACAACGGCAGCGAGTTCGCCGACGAGGGCGCCATCGCGGCGCTGCTCGGCGAGCGGGACGGCGAGACCAGGCTCTTCTACTGCGACCCCCGGCAGAGCCAGCAGAAGGGCGCGTGCGAGAAGAACCACGTCGAGATCAGGAAGCTGCTGCCCAAGGGCGCCGGGGCCAGGTTCGACCGGCTGGAGGCGGCGGACTGCGCGCTGCTCATGTCGCAGGTGAACTCCGAGCCGAGGGGGGCGCTCGGGTTCCTGACGCCGGCGCGCGTGCTGCGGATGGCCCTCGGGGAGGACGCCTCCGCCCTCATGGACGCGTTCGGGATAGAGGAGCTGGCGCCCGGCGAGCTCGACCTCACGCCCGGCTGCATCGACAGGGCCAGGGCCGCGAGGGGCGAGGGGCCGCTGGCGGGATAGGCGGCGGGCCGGGACATGGGCCGGAGGACCCGTTGCGCTGAGTCCGGAACGGCTGCGCGGCGGGCTGGCGGAGCATGCGGCGGCGGCATGGGGGCACCGGCCTCCACAGCCTCTCCACCTGCGGAAACGAGGCGACGGCCAGGCGCCGGGGGCTATTTCCGCGTTGCGCTAGCTGCGGAAACGCGGGGTCCGTTCAGGCTGTTGCGTTGAGATTGAAAATCAACCATACAAATTGTTCCTCTGGCATTGTCCTGCGGGTGCTTTTAGTCTTGTAGTTCTCACAGACAGTCTTGCCCAGCACCTTGCGCCCCAGGTACTCCGGCCTTTTAAGAATATAACCCAGGGTGGTGGCAGACCATGCGTAGGGGTCGCGGTAGCTGTTGGCTCGAACAGGACAGCCGATACGCTTCCAGTGTTCGGAAGGGATGGGGATTTGCTCGGCCCGCAGCGTTCGGGCGATGCCGTTGACGCTCTGACCGTCCATGACCATCTGAAAGATGCGGCGCACAACGGCGGCAGCTTCCTCGTCGATCACCCACTCGCCCTTTTCTTCTTTTGAGGCGAGATAGCCATAGGGGACGGCCCCCGAACAGCGCAGGCCCTTTTCCATTCTGGACTTGAAAACGGTCTTGATTTTGCGGCTGGTGTCAGCAACGTACCACTCATTTATCACATCCCGGAAGATGGACATAATATCAAATCCATTGGCGGTGTCCAGGTTGTCATTGGCGGCGATAAAGCGGACGTTGTACTCGTCAAAGGTGCGTTTGAGCAAGCCGACCTCCACCACGTCACGGCCTATTCTGCTCTGGTCTTTGACAATGACGGTAGCCACATTTCCGGCCCGTATCTCGTCCACCATAGCGTCCAGGCCGGGCCGCTTGAAGGTCGTTCCCCGCACCCCGTCATCGGTGAAGTGGCGGACATTAGTGAAGCCATTTTTTCGGGCGTAGTCCTCCAGGATGCGCTTTTGATTTTCTACGGACACGCTCTCGTCAGACCGCCCATCGTCGTGAGATAACCTTTCGTACAATGCTGTGATTTTACCCTTTTGCTCCTGCTTCCTCATGTGTGTAACCTCCTGTTTTGTATTTTCACGACCTTTCTATCCTTATTATAGTGACCCTTTGGGGACGTTCTTGTTTGAGTAGTCGTTTAAGAACGTCCCCAACGACTACATAGTATGAGAGTGGATAATCTCCTGGTATGAGCCCATATTCATGCTCAAGGTGGGGGATTATCCACTCTCGTTTCTGTTCTTCCTACATTTGTAGGAGCAGTTCGTGGAGGCGGGTGTCTTCGTCGAGTTCGGGGTGGAAGGTTACGCCGAGCTGGTTGCCTTGGCGGGCGGCGACGATGCGCCCGTCGACTTTCGCTAAGGCCTTGGCGTCGCCGTGGACCTCGACGATGCGGGGCGCACGGATAAACGTCAGCGGCACTTCACCGTCGATGCCGGCTACCTGCCCCTTGGTTCGAAAGCTGCCGAGCTGTCTGCCGTAGGCATTGCGCTCGACAAGTACATCCATGGTTGCCAAACGCGGCGTGCCCTTATCGTCATGGGCGGCAAGATCGCGCGCCAACAGGATCAAGCCGGCGCAGGTGCCCAGGACGGGCATGCCGTCCGCAATGCGAGCACGAAGATCCTCGAGCATGCCAAGCTCGGCAAGGAGTTTGCCTTGAACGGTCGACTCGCCGCCGGGAAGTACCAGGCGGTCAAAGTCCTGCTTCAAATCAGCCGCCTGCCTCAGCTCAATACAACGTGCGCCCAGCTCGGATAGTCTTGTCTCGTGCTCGGCAAAAGCGCCTTGGACCGCCAGCACGGCGACCGTCTGGCCTGCATAATCGCTCATGTGCGATCCTTTCTGCTGGACTAGCGTCCGCGCTCCTCCATGATGATCTCGATCTCGTCAGCGTTGATACCGACCATGGCCTCGCCCAGGTCCTCAGAAAGCTCGGCAATGAGCTTGGCGTCGGTGAAGTTTGCCACAGCCTTAACGATGGCGGCGGCGCGTTTGGCGGGGTTGCCGCTCTTAAAGATGCCCGAGCCGACAAAGACGCCCTCGGCACCCAGCTGCATCATCAGCGCGGCGTCCGCGGGGGTTGCTACACCGCCGGCGGCAAAGTTCACCACGGGAAGCTTGCCCGTGGCATGGACCTCGCGCACAAGCTCGACTGGAACTTGCAGTTGCTTAGCTGCCTCAAAGAGCTCGTCATCGCGCAGAGCAGCAACGTCGCGGATTTGCTTTTGAATCTTGCGCATGTGGCGCACGGCTTGGACGACGTCGCCCGTGCCCGGCTCGCCCTTGGTGCGAATCATTGTGGCGCCCTCGGCAACACGGCGCAACGCTTCGCCCAGATCGCGGGCACCGCAGACAAACGGGACGTCAAACTGGGTCTTATCGATGTGGTAGACATCGTCGGCGGGGGAGAGAACCTCGGACTCATCGATGTAGTCGATCTCGATGGCCTGAAGGACCTGCGCCTCGACGATGTGACCGATGCGGCACTTGGCCATGACGGGGATGGAGACGGCCTCTTGAATGCCCTTGATCATCTTGGGGTCACTCATGCGCGACACGCCGCCGGCGGCGCGGATGTCGGCCGGGATGCGCTCGAGAGCCATGACGGCGCAGGCGCCTGCCTCCTCGGCGATACGTGCCTGCTCGGGCGTGGTGACGTCCATGATGACGCCGCCCTTGAGCATCTGCGCGAGCTCGCGATTGAGTTTGACGCGATCGGCCTTGCTGGTCTGTTCTGCCATTGTTGCTCCCTTGGTTGGCATGTGCATTGCTTGACGGAACATCCTATCGGGGAGCTGGGTATGGCGAAATACTCAGTTTTCGAGATAATAACAAGGTCAGACTAATACCAGATTGAACGGTTCGATATGGTCAGGTGATAAACTCATGCTTGACTACAATTTGGAAAAACGCGGCGAAGCATCGCTCTATGAGTATATTTACCAGCAAATTCGAGATGATATCGTTGCTGGACGTATTGCGGCGGGGGAACATCTTCCGTCTAAGCGCGCCTTTGCCAGCCATCTGGGAATCAGTGTCATTACCATCGAGAATGCATATAGCCAGCTACTTGCCGAGGGCTATATTTGCTCAATGCCGCGTCGTGGCTACTACGCTTGCGAGCTTCCGGATGCACCGGTTTTGGCTTCGGCTGCGGAGGGCATCGACCGAGATGCCGTCTCTGCGGGCCCCAGTGCGCGTGATGTCAACGGACAGGTCGAGCGATTCGATGCGCTTTCTCCTTCCGCTTTGGAGGCGGCGCGGCTTTGGCAAAGCGCGCTGCGGGCGACGCTGGCATCTGAAGATGAACGCGAAATCTTTTCGACTGCGCCGGCACAGGGCACCGCTCGGCTACGACGCGCAATCGCTCGCCATCTGCGCGGGACACGGGGCATGAATGTTAATCCCGACAACATCGTCATCGGTGCGGGCGCCCAGCTGCTCGATACCATGTTGGTTCAGTTGCTTGGAGCCGACAAGGTGTATGCCGTTGAAGATCCGGGCTATTTGCGCCTGACGCGCATCTATCAGGCTATGGGCTGCGAAGTTCGACATATCCCGTTGGATGATGAGGGCGTGGACTTGAGCGTTCTGCAGAAAGCCGGGGCCGATGTCCTTCACCTGATGCCGTCCCATCAGTATCCGACCGGCCTTGTGACGAGCATTGCGCGTCGCTATGCGCTGCTGAGCTGGGCCGCCGAGCGACCAGGTCGGTATCTCATCGAAGATGACTTTGATTGTGAGTTTCGCCTTGCCGGCAAGCCGATTCCCGCGCTCGCGTCGATCGATGCCGCCCAGTCGGTTATCTACACCAACACGTTTTCGAAGAGCCTGTCATCGGCGTTGCGTCTAGCGTACATGGTGTTGCCCGATGAGCTAATGGAGCGGTTTAGGCACAACCTTGGTTTTTACGCCTCGTCGGTGAGCTCTGTTGACCAGGTCGCTTTGGCTCGTTTGCTGGAATCGGGTGATTACGAGCGACATGTGAACCGCGTGCGTGTTCGTGCTCGCGAGGCGCGTGATGGCCTGGCGGCGCTTGTGCGGAAGACATTTCCGGCAGGAGAGGTCTCGATCGAGCATGCAGACGCGGGCCTTTACTGCATCGTGGTTGCGGAGCGTGGCGCGGGCGGAAGCTCTTTTACGCGGGCACTTATGCACTCGAATATCCCTTATATCGATATCGGTGACTGCTTTTGGTGTGCCGATGGCGCATCTGTCCCTAAAAACTTGGCTCGAATCCTTGTCCAGTATGACGATTTGAGTCCAAATGCGCTAAACACCCTGGAATCACAGCTAATGGGGGTGCCCTCTAGCCTAAGTGAGTAGACTTTTGGCGTTATGCCGACCAGACCGTTTTGCAGCAAGTCGTCTACCTGCGGCTTTGCAAGACAAGATGGCCTGCCTGCTCGGGAGTTTCCAAAAAGCCTACTCACTTGCTGTGCAAAGCTTCCGCATGAGAGAAATAGCGGGTTTTCAACAGGACTCCGTCCAGTTCTTGGCAAGCTTTTGGCCAGTTGGGGAAGGCTGTTGAAAACTTAACAGTCCGTTCGGCGCCCTTTTCGGTACGTTCGCGCCAATGCGGGAGTACCCGGGTTGAAATCCGTGTTTTCCTGTGCCTATGAAGGATCTACTTTGTGACATATCGGCTTTTAGGTACTGGCGTTTGCCTCCTCAAGCCCTCGCTTTGTGTCCGCCACTTCCACGACCGGAAGAAGACCGGCAGCGATATGACCTCGCCCGCAACCCGACTGCTGCGGTTGCGCTCGGCTTGCCGTTGCATACATTGGTTGGGACGAGAAATGAGCGGACTTGTCCTGCCAGCGTTAGGCAACGGCTGTTCCTTGGTGAGCTCCCCAGGGAATCCGTGCTGGAAACGGAACATGGGTTTTTGGTCACATCTCCTTTGCTGACGGCATTCATCATGTCGCGGCATCTGACGGATCTCCAGCTGCTTTTGGTATTGGCGGAGATGTGCGGCTTGTTTACGGTTTGTGCCTTGCCAGCAGCACTCGAGGCAGAGCTTTCGCGTGCAATTGAGTCGGGCGCGATTCCGGCAACCTTTGGTTGGGCACGTTGCCCGTCCGAGGACGATGCCGCCTCAAATTTGTGGCGGCGCGACGCTTTGGTTTTGGACGGAGATCTTGACCGTTTTTGTTCAGATGTTTGTGGGATGCGTTACGGCAAGCGATTTGTCGCGGTATCGCATCTCGTTCCACTGGGTGCCGCATCGCCTTTTGAGGTTGAGACGTATTTGTTGCTTGGGTTGCCACGATCATTGGGAGGCGAAGGTTTTTGCGGCATAGAGCTCAATGTCGAAGTGGCGCTAAGCGCAAGTGCTCGAGCAATTGTGGGAAAGTCCCGTGTATACATTGACCTACTTCTGTCTTCGCCGGACGGAGAGCGACAGGTGGCCATTGAATGCCAAGGAAAGGGCTCACACGGGCGAGCCGGGGATGGTTTGCGTGACGCCGACCGCATGACGGCGCTTCAGGCCATGGGCTACGATGTATTTCTCCTGACACACGGACAGATATCCGATGAGGGTAGATTCCACGCGATTGTTAAGGCCGTATGCAGGTTGCTCGATGTTGAATATCGCGATAAAAGCTTGGAGGAGCAAGGGGCCGAGGCATTACTTCGGTCTGAACTATTCGTTGACTGGACAAAATTGGGAGTAATCGACGGAAAGATGCCCGTTAGACACAAAACAGCTCGATCGTGGACGGTTGCAAATCTAAGTGAGTAGACTTTTAGCGTGATGGCGACCAGATTGTTTTGCGGCAAGCTATCTACCTGCGGTTTTATAAAGCAATACGGGTGGTCTGCTCGACAAGTTCCCAAAAGGCTACTCACTTAGTTTTTGACGCGAAGCCGATGTCAAAGGTGGTCCTATTTTTGGGACGTTAACTGGTTTGCAAGACACGAAAAAGGCCCGAACCATGCGGTCCGGGCCTTATAAAGCTAGAGAATGTCTCTCAGGTGTTTGGCTTAGCCGAAGTAGCGCTTTAGCAGGCCGGCGAAAGCCTTGCCGTGGCGAGCCTCGTCGCGAGCCATCTCGTGCACGGTGTCGTGGATGGCATCGAGGCCAGCGGCCTTGGCGCGCTTAGCGAGATCGGTCTTGCCGGCGGTGGCGCCATTCTCGGCCTCAACGCGCATCTCGAGGTTCTTCTTGGTGGAGTCGGTCACAACCTCGCCCAGGAGCTCGGCGAACTTGGCGGCGTGCTCGGCCTCCTCGTGGGCAGCCTTCTCCCAGTACAGGCCGATCTCGGGATAACCCTCGCGATGAGCAACGCGAGCCATGGCCAGGTACATACCGACCTCGGAGCACTCGCCCTCAAAGTTGGCGCGCAGGTCAGCAACGATGTCCTCGGAGACGCCCTCCATCTTGGCGACGCCCACGACGTGCTCGGCAGCCCACTCGAGCTGACCCTCCTCCTGCTTCAGGAAGCGAGAGCCGGGAACGCCGCACTGGGGGCACTTGAAATCCTCGGGCAGCTGGTCGCCGTCGAACTCTTCCACATAACCGCAAACGGGGCAAACAAACTTCATGATTCGATCCTTTCGATCGATGGCGATGGTGCGCTCGTCCGGTCCCGTAAGGGCCCTCTCCGGACGTGCGTCTTGACGAGTTCTATTATCCATAAATGCGACCGAATGTGAAGCCTATTAGGAATGATTTTTAATAAAACAATTTTCGGCATGTGAAGATGTTGATTGATTAACGATTTGCAAGCCATATGCGGACGCCGATGAGTACAATCGGTCGAACAAATGTTGACCTATCAACAAATGAAGGAGTTTCCTTTATGCATCTAGCCCGCCGCGCCTGGTGCCGAACATATCAGACGGTTTTTCGCATCGCATTGCCGATCCTGCCCTATACCGAGCCGCGCATTTTGGAGCATGCCGAGGATGTGCCCGCAGTGCTTCAAAAGCGCTCGATCCAGAAGGTCCTTATCGTGACAGACCCTGGTATTGCTCGTTTGGGACTCACGGCATCACTCGAGCGTGCGCTTACGGCTCAGGGGATTGGCGTTACGGTCTATGCCGAAACGCGTGCGAATCCCACGGTCTCAAACGTGGAGGAAGCGGCGTCCCTGTATCGCGAGAGCGCCTGCCAGGCCATTATCGGCTTTGGTGGCGGTTCGGCCATGGACTGCGCCAAGGGTGTGGGCGCACGCATCGCACAGCCAAATAAGCCCATCAACAAGATGCGTGGCCTGTTGCGCGTCCACCGTCTCCTGCCGCTGCTTATTGCGGTTCCCACTACCGCCGGTACGGGAAGCGAAGTCACACTCGCGGCGGTAATTACCGATGACGAGACGCACTACAAGTACCCCATTAACGACTTTGTGCTTATCCCGCGCTTTGCGGTGCACGACCCCGAGTTTACACGCGGCCTGCCCGCCTCCATTACGGGGCAGACGGGCATGGATGCCCTGACGCATGCCGTCGAGGCCTTTATCGGCCGTAGCACCACGCCCTACACGCGCAAGATGGCGCGTCAGGCGGTCCAGCTCATCCACGACAATTTGCCCGAGGCTTATGAGCATGGCGACGACATGCGCGCTCGTCGCAATATGCTTTCGGCGGCGTATAAAGCGGGTGTTGCATTTACCCGCTCCTATGTCGGATACGTGCATGCCATCGCGCACAGTCTGGGCGGCCGATACGGAATTCCGCACGGTTTGGCCAACGCGATCATCCTGCCGCACATGCTTCGCGCTTATGGTGACGCCGCCGCCCCCAAGCTTGCCGATCTTGCTCGCATGGCCGGTATCGCGCCGGCTAACGCGCAGGACAGTCTTGCGGCCGAGGCCTTTATCGATTGGGTCGACCGCATGAATGCCGCCTTGGGCATTCCCAAATATGTGACGGGCATTCGCCGCTCCGATATTCCGCAAATGGCGGCCCATGCCGATGCCGAGGCCAATCCGCTATACCCCGTTCCACTTTTGATGGACCGTTTGGAGCTCGAGCGTATGTACGAGGTCGTCGCGGGTGGTATGTTTGAGGATGAGAACTAGGAGGGCCCATGAACACCGAGGAAATCGCGCGCATTGTCGGCGAACAGCGCGCCTACTTTAAGACGCGCGCCACGTTTGATGTCGATGCTCGACGTCGCGCCCTCGTGCGCCTGCGCGAGGCGGTGCGGGCACACGAGACCGATATTGCCCATGCGCTCAAGACCGATTTGGGAAAGTCGCATGACGAGGCCTATATGTGTGAGATCGGCACCTCGCTTTCCGAGATTCGTCATCAGATTGCGCATGTTGCTCGATGGAGTCGCCCGCGCCTGCGCCCGTGCGACCTCGCCAACGCCGTGAGCGTGTGTAAGACGCAGGCCGTGCCCTATGGCGTCACGCTCATCATGGCTCCATGGAACTATCCGTTTTTGTTGACGCTCGAGCCGCTCGCTGGAGCCCTTGCCGCGGGCAATACCGTGGTCATCAAGCCGAGCGCCTATGCCCCGGCATCGAGCGCGGTGCTCAAGCAAATCTGCGAAGAGGCATTTGATCCGCGCCTGGTGACGGTTGTAGAAGGCGGCCGTGCCGAGAACGAAGCACTGCTCGATGAGTGCTGGGACAAGATTTTCTTTACCGGTAGCGTTCCGGTCGGCAAGCTCGTCATGGAGCGCGCAAGTAAAAACCTGACGCCCGTGACGCTTGAGCTGGGCGGAAAGAGCCCCTGCATTGTGGATGCCACGGCAAACTTAAAAGTCGCGGCACGGCGCATCGCCTTTGGTAAATGGCTCAACGTGGGGCAGACCTGCGTGGCGCCCGACTACCTGCTGGTCGATACGCGCGTACACGATGAGCTGTTGGGCCTCATCAGGGAGGAGACCCGTCGCATGTTTGGCGAGCATCCGCTCGACAACGAGGATTACGGTCATATCGTCAACGCCAAGCATTTTGCGCGCGTGCGCGGGCTGATCGATCCCTATAAGGTTGTGCTTGGAGGTACCGCGCGCGAGTCGTCGCTCAAGATTGAGCCGACGATTCTAGACGGCGTGACCCCCGATGACGCCGTAATGCAGGAGGAGATTTTCGGCCCCATCTTGCCGGTGCTGACGTTTGAGAGCCTAGACGAGGCAGAGACGTTTATTGCGGATCGTCCGACGCCGCTAGCTCTGTATATCTTTAGCCAGGACCATGCGGCTCAGCAACGCTTTGTGCGTTACGTGCCCTTTGGCGGCGGCTGCGTCAACGACACGATCATGCATCTGGCTACGAGCCATATGGGCTTTGGCGGCATGGGCGCGAGCGGTATGGGGCAGTACCATGGCCGCGAGAGCTTCGATACGTTTAGTCACAAGAAGAGCATCGTGAACAAGGCAACCTGGCTCGACGTGCCATTCCGCTATGCTCCTTACGCAAGCTGGAAGCACAAGTTCGTGCGCATGTTTGTGCATTAGAATCAGATGACATAGGGATAAACAAAGTGGCCGTCCCCGCGTAAGCGAAGACGGCCATTTCTCACGATGAAAACGTGTATCGGAGTTGGCAAGACCCGCTGTCACGGGTGCCATCCGTGTTCCTATCTTATCTGCAAGCGTTCCGTTGCGCAAGCGTTGCGGCAAACGATTGAAAGACACGGACGGGGTGAATTTGTGTCCGCACGAACCCGTAGACTTCTCAACTATGTGGTGGATACTCGCTAATCGGTGATGGAGGCGGTCATGTTTGATGACGATGACCTGTTCAATCTGGTAGACGATCCGTTTGAGTGGGATTCGCTGCTCGATGACGATGAGTTGGAGCAGGACCGCAAAAAGCAAAAGGATAAGAACGCCCGGGGTAAAGGTTCGAATAAAAAGGACAAGCGCCGCCGAGGTCTGTTCGGTGGGCTCTTTGGGTAATTGTCGCATCGCTGCGTCTGTATACTAGACAGGTCTTATACGCGTTGCGAAATGAGGACAGAGACGATGATGTGGTTTACCGCCGACCTGCACCTGGGCGATACGAATATCCTGCACGACATGGATCGACCGTTTGACTCGGTCGAGGAGATGAACCGCCGTGTCATCGATGCCATCAACGAGTGCGTGGCTGTGGACGACCGCCTTTATGTCCTGGGAGACTTTACGTATCGATTGCCCATGGTGGAGGCGGTGCGCCTGCGCGAGCGCATCGAATGTCAGAACATAACGCTCATCTGCGGTAACCATGACGGCGACTGGGAAGATCCAGACGCGCCGCACATTTGGGATGAGGTGCGCGATTATCTGGAGGTCGCCCCCGGTTACGCTAAGGGCCATCGCCTGGTAATGAGCCATTACCCCATGCTCAGCTGGAACGGCAAGGCGCGTGGCGCCATCATGTTGCACGGGCATATCCACAGCAGGGGAGACCGCACCAACGCGCGCAACCGCGATCGCGAGCGCCCCATCTTTCGCTATGATGTCGGCCTCGATGCCAACGAGTACAAGCCCGTAAGCCGTGACCAAATCCTAGGCTTCTTTGGACTGTAGCTGTAAGTGCAGGTAGAATGAACGCGCCGCGCGGATGGTCTGTACGGCGCGTTTCAGTAGGAGCGATGAATCCATGAGGGCTATCCAGCGCATTAACCATAACGCTGCCATCTGCGAAGACGGCGCGGGGCGTCAGCTTATCGCGCTGGGTCGTGGTATCGGCTTTGGCGATATGCCGCATGAGGTCGACCTGGATGTCATCACGCGTACCTTTTACGGCATTGATTCAAAGTACCTGGCGTTTATCGATGAGGTCGATCCCGAGGTGCTGGAGTTTTCTGCTCAGCTGGCCGATATCGCGACCGGACAGCTTTCGTACGAATTGAGTCCTAACCTTCCCATTACATTGGCAGACCATATTCAGTTTGCCATTAAGCGTGCCCGCGAACACATGGTGGTGTCGTTGCCGCTTGAGCGCGATCTTGAGCAGCTGCATCCCATCGAATACCGCTTGGGCGAGCTGGCTGTTCGCGGTATCCAGAAGAGCTTTCATGTG
Source organism: uncultured Collinsella sp. (assembly GCA_902405995.1). Classification (GTDB taxonomy): domain Bacteria; phylum Actinomycetota; class Coriobacteriia; order Coriobacteriales; family Coriobacteriaceae; genus Collinsella. Next base: position 63,445 of record CABPCG010000007.1, on the reverse strand, counting down.
CGCATGCCCCGAAGCGAGGCCGCGGGCATTGCCATGTCGATTGTCAACGCATCGGTTAAGCCGAGCGAGCGGCGCGTGCTTGCCGAGCAGCACGAGGAGCGACTGCTCGATATGACGGTCGCGATTATTCAAGAAGAGTTGGGTGTGACGGTCGATCGCTCGTCGTTCGCCTTTGCCCGCTTTGCCACTCATGTGCGCTATCTGCTCGACCGCGTGGCAAAGAAAGAGCCGATCGATACCGAGAACTCCGGTCTTTACGACGTGCTCGTGGAGCAGTATCCGGCGGCATCGCGTTGCGCTCACCGTGTCGACGATCTGATTCAAGAGACCTTTGGCGAGCCATTGGCCCAAGAGGAGCTCGTCTATCTGATCATGCATGTGAATCGCGTGGCTTCTGTCCACTCGGATAAATAGGCTCTCTGGTATTTCCTTTCCGTCATGGCGACCGTTCGCGGGTCGTTTGCTACCGTTCGTCGGTAATCTGAGCCGCAACGAACGCATCTGCCGCATATACTCGCCGTGTGTTGGGTGTTACTCACGGCGCAGCTCCGAGAGGCACTACCGATTCTGCCGAGGCCATAATTGGGTCTCTGTCGGTTGTGCGCGGGGCTTTTTCATGTCGATCCACCCGGGAATCACATGCAAATCAATCTCTTGCCAACTGATGTCGCGCGCTGCGCAGGCGCGAGCGGAATTGTGCGTCTTGGTGCCGTGAAGTCCCACGGCCTTTAGTTGGAAGAGAAGGGATTCGACATGGCTGTCGATAACAAGAAGATTGCCGAGGACGTGCTTGCTGCCGTCGGCGGCGCCTCCAATGTGACGAACGCGACGCACTGCATGACCCGCCTGCGTCTGAACCTCAAGGATCAGTCCATTCCCAATGACGATGAAGTAAAGAAGATCAAGGGCGTGCTGGGTGCACAGTGGTCTGGCGGCCAGTATCAGGTCATCATTGGCCAGAACGTGCCGAAGGTCTATGACGCCGCCATTGCGCTGGGCGTCAAGGGCGAAGGCTCCATTGACGAGAACCTCGATGACGGCATCAAGGAGCCACTGACGGTCAAGACTGCGGGCAAGAAGGCCCTTAACTACCTGTCCAAGACAATGTGCATGACGATCCCCATTATCATGGGCGCCGCCATGTTCCGCACACTTGCCGTACTTTGCGGCGACGGCATGCTCGGTATCTGGTCTGCTGATTCCGACATCTACAACTTCTTCTACAACTGGATTTACAACGCAGGCTATTATTTCCTCCCTGTTTATCTGGGTTGGGCTGCCGCAAAGCAGCTCGGCTGCAGCCAGCCGCTCGGCATGATGCTCGGCGGCGTGCTCATTGCCCCTGAGTTCATGACGCTGGTCAACGCTGCGGCGGATTCGGGTGCTACGACCACGATGGTTTACGGCGCGCTCCCGGCTCAGCTGAACAACTATTCTGCGACCGTGCTCCCCATGCTGCTGTCTATGCCGGTGCTGATGGTCGTCGAGAAGTTCATGAAGAAGATCATCCCCGACATGCTCTCCACGGTGTTTGTGCCCGTGTGCACCATGGCTGTGATGACCCCCGTTTCCCTGTGCGCCCTAGCTCCGATTGGTTCCATTCTGGGCGACCTGGTCGGCAACTTTATGTTCGGCCTCGGAAACGCTGGCGGCATCGTCACGATCCTCTCCCTCGTCGCCATTGCTGCGCTTTGGGAGTTCCTGGTTATGACCGGTATGCACCAGGTTCTGATTGCCCTCGGCATTGTGCAGGTGCTCACCTCAGGGTCTGACTCCTGCGTTATGGTCGCGGGTGCTATCGCTCAGTTCGCCACGTGGGGCATGGCCTTCGGTGCCTTCCTGCGCCTTAAGGAGGTCGACGAAAAGGGCGCTATGCTTGGTTTCTCGCTCTCCGGCATTGTCGGTGGCGTGACGGAGCCCGCGCTGTATGGCTGCGGCTTTAAGTATACTCGCTGCCTGGGTGCCATGGTCGCGGGCGGCGCTATCGGCGGCCTGATCGCGGCTCTCACTAATGTGACCACGTATGTTTTGGGCGCAACTAATATCCTTGGTATTACAGGTTATGTTGCAGGCGGAACTGCTAATCTCGTATGGGGCTGCGTTGCATCGGGCACTGCATTTGTTGCCGCCGCTGCCATCGCCTACTTCTTTGGCTTTACCAAGGAGCAGCTCGACGAAGACGCTGCTGCCGCCAAAGCCTAAAGCATCCGTTCGGTAGGACAATTATCTGGGGCACTTGGCTGCGCTTCAAGTGTCCCTTTCCGTAGATGGGGGTCAATATGAAGCAATTGCTCATTCGTGCCGACGATATCGGTTATTCGTATGCCGTTAACCTGGGGATTGCCCGCAGTATCAATGAGGGCCTGGTGCGCTCGGCGGGACTTATGCCCAATATGCCCGAGGCCGAGCGTGGCTGGTCGCTCGTGGCGGATGTCGGCATTGCGGTGGGTCAGCACACCAACGTGTGCCTGGGCAAGCCGTGTGCCGACCCGGCGCTCATTCCGAGCATGCTCAACGAGAACGGCGAGTTCCATAGCAGCCGTACCTTCCGCGATCATTTTAAGCGCGGCGAGGAGTTGATAGACTTCGACGAGGCCTGCATCGAGATCCGCGCGCAGCATGACCGCTTTGTCGAGATCGTGGGCCGCGAGCCCGATTACTTTGAGGCCCATGCCGTCATGAGCAAAAACCTTAACCGAGCGATCTCGGCGGTTGCTCAGGAGCTGGGCCTTAAGGAGCAAAAGGCGAGCTTCGACCCCGCGGCTGTGGTGCATTGCGGAGATACTGATCTGCGCATGGTGATGCGCTCGATGGAGCCGGGCTACGAGCCCAAAGAGGCAATCATGCAGACGGTTCGCGAGATGGTGGACGGCGAGACGGTCGTCTTTGTGTGCCATCCGGGCTATCTCGATCGTTTTATCCTGGAGAACAGCTCGCTCACGACCGACCGCACCAAGGAAGTCGATGCGCTGATCGACCCCGAGCTTCGCACTTGGCTTGAGTCTCAACCTGATCTTCGCCTGATCGACTACCGCGACCTGTAAGGACCCAAGTCACCACAAAGGGGACAGTCGCCTTTGTGGTGGTTCTGGCGCCGTTGCCATTATGGCGGTGGCGTCTTTTTTGTCCGTGCGGCGCGGTAGAGTGTAGGCGGTTGAAATTTGCGTCCATCGAGGAGCTGCCATGAACGAGATCAAGTGCCCGCATTGCGGCGAAGTGTTTAAGGGCGATGCGTCCGGCTATGCAGATATCGTCAAACAGGTGCGCGATGCCGAGTTCTCGCGCGATCTTGATGAGCGTGTGAAGGCGGTCCAGCGCGAGGGCGAGCAGGCGCTGGAGCTTGAGCGTTCGCGTTCGACGGCTGCCTTGCAAAAGGCAGAGTCTCAGCGCGACGCTGAGCTCGTAGAGCAGAAGAACGCTGCGGCTCAACAGCTGGCGCAAGAAGTCGCCAAGCGCGATGCCGAGCTTGCCGAGCTGCGCGCCAAGCTCGAAGGCGCTACTGCAGAGCGCGAGAGTGCAAGCCAGCGCGCGGCGGTTGAGGCCCGCGCCGATGCTCAAAAGGAGAATGCCGAACTGCAGCGCGAGATCGACAACCTGCGTGCGCAGTTGGGGCGCAAAGATGATGAAGCCAAGCTTGCCGAGGCAGCGGCACGCAATGCTGCTCAAAACGACCTGTCCGCACGTGATGCCCAGATTGCCGAGCTGCAAGCCAGGCTCGCCGCGGCGGACAAGGCCCAGGAGATGGCGCTTGCTGCTGCTGCGGCCGAATCGCAGCGTGAGCTCGAGGCCGCTCGCAGCGAGGCCGAACGTACGCTTGCTGACTATCGCGCGAAGGTTCAGGAGAAGTTTTCCGTCGCAAAGGCTCAGTCCGAGCAGGAGGCCGAGGGTCTGCGTGCTCAGCTGCGCGAACAGGAACTGACGGCCAAGATGAACCTATCGGAGGCGGTCGCCGCGGCGGAGCGTGAGCGTGACGAGGCCCGCGCCAAGCTCACGAGTGAGCTGGCGGTGCGCGATTCACGCGAGGAGCAGGCCAAGGCGGCACACGAGCTCGAACTTGCGCAGACCAAGCGCGCGAACGAGGAACTGATTCGCTACAAGGATGAAGAGATTGAGCGCCTTAAGGACATGAAGGTCCGCCTGTCCACCAAGATGGTGGGCGAGTCGCTCGAGCAGCACTGCGAGACCGAGTTTAATCGTCTGCGCATGACGGCGTTTCCCAACGCGTACTTCGAGAAAGATAACGATGCGTCCGAGGGCACCAAGGGCGACTTTATCTTCCGCGAGTGCGACGCGAGCGGCAACGAGATCATTTCGATCATGTTCGAGATGAAAAACGAGAACGACGAGACCGCGACCAAACACAAGAACGAGGATTTCTTTAAGAAACTCGATCACGATCGCCGCCAGAAAGGCTGCGAGTATGCGGTGCTCTGCACCCTGCTGGAGCCCGAGAGTGACCTCTATAACGCGGGTATCGTCGACGTGAGTTACCGCTATGAGAAGATGTACGTGATCCGCCCGCAGTTCTTCATCCCCATGATTACGCTCCTTCGCAACGCCGCTATGGGTTCGCTTCGCTATAAGCAGGAACTGGCGGAGTACAAACAGCAGAATATCGATGTCACGAACTTCGAAGCCAAGATGGAGAAGTTCAAGGATGGCTTCTCGCGCAACTACAACCTGGCGAGCAAGCAATTCGAGTCGGCAATCAAGGAGATCGATGCCGCCATTAAGCAGCTCGAGAAGACCAAGGACGACTTGCGCCGCAGCACCGAGAACCTACGCTTGGCCCACAACAAGGCCGATGAGCTTACCATTCGCAAGCTCACATGGGGCAACAAGACCATGAAGGCAGCGTTTGACGAGGCGCGCGAGGCTGCGCCAGAGACAAACGAGGAGCCAGCCGAGGCGGATTCGTATGAGGTCGAGGATGCCGAGTAAGGCATAGCGGATAGTGAAAAAGCGGGGCTGCTGGCGATGTTGCCAACAGCCCCGCTTCGTTTCGTCCCAATATGCTTGGCTAATCCTCGAGCAAATCCTCGATAAAACCGACGCGGTAGTTCTTGAAGATGACCTCGCCACCGTCTTGCGTGGCGTCCAGATCGACATCGCCCATGATGCCAAAGTCGTGGTCGCCGTCCTCGTCGGCAAAAATCTGGTGCACGTGCCACACGTGGAGCGCCTTCTCGTCGGACTCGTCGATCGAGAACATAGCAGAGGAGCGCGCGTCGCCGTCGGTGAGAATCTCCTCGTGCTGCTCGTGGTAAGCGTCGAGTGCTTTTTGCCAGCGGATCTCGCTCATGCCCCAGTCGTCGTCGAGTTCGCCCAGGTCGCGCACATGCTCGCGGGCGGCAAGAGTCACGCGGCGGAAGAGCGCGTTGCGCACCAACAGCGTGCAGCCGCGACGGTCCGCCACGACCTCGTCGATGCCCTGCGGCGGCGTGGCGTCGAGGGCTGCCGGGTTGCCAGCGTTCTCCCACTCGTCTACCAAGCTCGAGTCGACCGAGCGCACCACAAAGCCCAGCCACGAGATAATGTCGCGCAGGCGCTCGTCGCGCTTCTCGATGGGTACGGTGCGGTCGAGCGAACGGTAAGCCTCTGCCAGGTAGCGCAGCAAAATGCCCTCGGAGCGGGCGATGCCGAGCTTTTGAATGTAGCCCTTAAAATCGCTCGCGCTCTCCAGCATATCGCGCAGAACGCTCTTGGGAGAGAGTTGGTAGTCGTTTGCCCAGGGTACTTCCTGGCAGTACTTGTCAAAGGCGGCGTCGAGCAGGTCCTCAAGCGGCTTTTCGTACGTGACGTCCTGAATACGCTCCAGGCGCTCCTCATACTCGATGCCGTCGGCCTTCATCTCGGCCATAGCGCGATCGCGCGCGGCACGCTCCTGTGCGCGCAGCACCTGTTTGGGGTCCTCGAGCGTGGCCTCGACCATCGAGATCAGATCCATGGTATAGGTCTCGCTCTCGGGATCGAGCAGCTCCAGCGCGGCAAGCAAAAACGGTGAGAGCGGCTGGTCGAGCGCAAAGTCCTCGGGCAGGTCGACCGTCAGCGCGTAGTCGATGTCCGGCGCGGCATCAGCCGGAGCGTCGGGTGCGGGCGGTACCTCGGTGCGCACGACGACGCCGGAGTCGATGAGCGTGGCGAAGATTTCGTCGGCGCGAACCTCGAGCTTAGCCTTTTCTTCGGGAGTCTGCAGGCTCGTCTCGATGAGGCCGTGTACGCGGGCGCGGGCGTCGCCGCCCTGCTCGACCACGCTAATCACCATGGAGTGTGTGATGCGAAGGCGCGGCTTGAGCGTTTCGGGCTGCGTCTCGATCAGGCGCTCAAAGGTCTGCTTGTTCCAGGTGACAAAGCCCTCGGGGGCCTTCTTCTTTTTAATCTTGCGGAGCTTCTTGGGGTCGTCGCCCGCCTTGGCCATGAGCTTGGCGTTCTCGATCTCGTGCTCGGGTGCCTCGGCAATCACCATGCCCTCGGTATCGAAGCCCGAGCGGCCGGCGCGACCGGCAATCTGATGAAACTCGCGGGCGCGCAGACGACGCATCTTGTAGCCGTCGAACTTGGTGAGCGCGGTGAGCACCACGGTATGGATGGGCACGTTGATACCGACGCCGAGCGTATCGGTGCCGCAGATGACGGGCAACAGGCCCTGTTGTGCCAAGCGCTCGACCAGCAGACGATAGCGCGGCAACATGCCAGCATGGTGCACGCCGACGCCGCATCCGAGCAAGCGCTTAAGAATCTTGCCAAAGGCCGTCGAGAAGCTCGTGCCCTTGGCCGCCTCCTTGATGGCCCCACGCTGCTCCTTGCTGGCAATACCAAAGTTGGCGAGGGATTGCGCCGTCGCAAGTGCGGCGTCCTGGCTAAAGTGCACGATGTAGAGCGGGGCCTCGCCGCGGCGCATTGCGAGCTCGACCGTGCCCTCGAGGGAGGTCGTCACGTAGTCGTAGCTCAGCGGCACGGGGCGTGGGGCATCGACGACCAGATCGCACGCGGCGCCGGTGTGCTCCTCGAGTGAGGCGGCGATCGCGGTGACATCGCCGAGCGTGGCGCTCATGAGCATGAATTGTGTGTGAGGCAGGGTGAGCAGCGGCACCTGCCAGGCCCAACCGCGATCGGGGTCGGCAAAGTAGTGGAACTCGTCCATGGCGACGCAGCCAACATCGGCATCTTCGCCCTCGCGTAGTGCGTCGTTGGCGAGGATCTCTGCCGTACAGCAGATGACGGGCGCCTTGGTGTTGATATGCGTGTCGCCGGTGATCATGCCGACGTTATCGCGGCCGAGCACCTGCACCAGGTCGAAAAACTTTTCGCTGACCAAGGCCTTGATGGGGGCCGTGTAATAGCAGCGCTTGCCCTGCGCCATGCCCATAAAGAGCATGCCCAGTGCGACGAGCGATTTGCCCGATCCGGTCGGTGTGCCCAAAATGACGTGATCGCCGGCGGCTAGATCCATGAGGGCCTCTTCCTGGTGGTCCCACAGCTCAATACCGCGATTGCTCGTCCATTCAAAGAAGCGCTCGAAGGCCTGGTCGGGCGTGAGCCACGGTTCGGGCTCGCTGCCGTCCTCGGGCTCCCACCAGGTGGGGGAGAGCGCACCGAGTGAGCCGAATTCGGCTTCGGTTCCCGTGCCGCCCGAGAATGAGCTGGCGGCTCCGGCGCCGGAGACGGTGCTGGCGGCGATATCTGTCGTGGTCTGTGCCATGTGTTTGCTTTCTCTCGCGATTGTCCGCCAACTATTATGGCGTAGCGGCGGCGCGGGGTGCCAGCGCGAAAGAAAATGCAGGAAATGGGCGTTCTGCTCAGCCGTTTGGTGCGGCCGCGAGCTAAGTGAGTAGACTTTTTGCGATTTCGCCAGCACATGGCTTTTGCGTAAGGGATTTACCTGCGGTTTTACTTGTTCCTATGCGGGTTGTGCTTGGCTATTGCTAAAAAGTCTACTCACTTAGGCTTGAGGGTCGTTCGTCGGTGCCTATTTGCGCTTGCTCGCTGGCGACGTGACTGTCAAAAGCCCCTATGACTCCTGCGGAAGGCGCTTTTTGCCTTTGCGGGCGCGGTTTCTAAAGTTCTCGACGGCCTCTTCCATGCCCAGGGGTACATAGGTGAGCTCATCGAGGTCGTCGGGCAGGTAGCAGGCAAGACTTTGCTCCTGCATGCGGCCCGCCGCGAGCGCATCGTTACTGGGCTGCGCGCCGGGTGTGGCACAAATGCCATAGACGGTGGCGCCCATATCTCGGGTGCGCTGCTCGTATTCGGTTTCGGGATGCTCGGGATGGTCGTGGCGGACGTCGTCACTTACCCAAAGCGTGTCGTAACCTGCCGCGGCAAACTGTCCCAGGGCGTAGTCGCGCAATGGCTTGCTGTCGGTGCGCAGTGTGACGGTGGCACCGGCTGCAAAGAGCGGGCGGTAGAGCATCAGATGGTCGACATGGACGAGTCGTTTTTTGGCGTACTTGGCCTTGGGCTGTGGCGTGGGAAAGTTGATGGTGATGGCGTCGAGCTCGCCTGCGGCAAACAGCTGCGGCAGCGATGCGGCACCTCGGGGCAGGACGAGTGCGTTGGACAGCTCCTGCTCGCAGATTTTCTGTGCGGCATAGGCAATGCAGATGGGCTCCTGGTCCATGCCGATAAAGAGCGCTTCGGGTTCACGGTGAGCTCGCTCAACCAGATAGGTGCCTTTGCCACAGCCCAGATCCAGATGAAGGCGGGCGAAGGATACGCTGCCGGCCGGCGCGCAGGCTTCGCGCCACTCTCCGGCATAGGCCTCGGGGTTCGTCTCAATTGCATCGGCGTAGCGCTCCAGGCGCTCCTCGAGCACAAAGTTCTTAGGCGTGCGAACGTGGACGGCTCCCATGAGGCTCCTTGGTCATACGTGTGGAACGCATAGCCATGCGTTCCGTCAATGGGTTGGAAAAGGGTGGGCATAGCTTGCCCGAACGTTACGGCGCGGCTCGGTGGCGAGTCGACGATGCCTACAGGCGCTTGAGAATCACATAGCGGTTGAGCTCGCCGCTGCGACCGTCGGCATGGAAACGCTCAAGCTCGCGTACGGGAACCTCGCCACTCTTGTAGAACGTGCGCACGCCGCGCACCAGGTCGGTGATCTGCTGATCGTCAAAGTGATGACAATAGCGGTAGGCGTGGCGGTCGTTTTGCCAGCCAATGAGGTGGTCGCCGGCTTCAAACTGTGCGGAATCGTAACCCTCAAACGGCGGGGTGAGCTCGGCGCGGGCCTCGGCGCGAACGGCCTTGCGCGCCATGCGCTCGTCATTCATAAACTCCCAAAAGCTGATGGCGATGATGCCGCCCGGGCGTGTCTGGCGCACCAGGGCGTCGAGCACGCGTACGCGGTACTCGCACGATGGCACGTGGTGCATAAAGCCAAAGCAGACCGAGATGTCGGCGAGCGGGGCATCGAAAAGCACGTCGGGCGTCTCGGCGGGGTTGAGCCTCATGAGGGCGTCGAGCACGTCGAGTTCCTGGAAGTGCAGGTTGGGAATGCGCAGTGCGTGGCCACGTGCATCGATGGCCAGGTCTTGGCATGAGTCGACGCCGTAGAACTCAAACGGGCAGCTGGCATCTGCCGAGGGGTTTGCGCCATCGACGCCCTTGGCGGCAAGTGCGCCGCCGGCGGCAAAGTTCTCGAATCGCATATTGCCGCAGGCAAGATCGAAGACGCGGACGGGATGCTCGATCGTGGCGACTTCGAGCTGCCCGAGCGCGATGTCCATGGTGCGCACCCAGCCGGGCCACGGGGCCTGCCGCGTATCGGAAAAGGAGGCGGAGTGTTCGCGATAGAACGTGTTGTTGAGCTGGATGAGCGATGAGGCGAAATCGCGGTTCACGGCGCGGAACTCCCTCCGTTGGCGGTGCGGAATAAACGGTACGACCATACTACCGTTAACGCCGCAACGGGGACAACCGAGCTGCGGGTCATTGCTTTGTTTGGACACATTTCCGCAGCTCATATATGCCCGCAACCGCCGGTTGTCAAAAATCTCACTAAAATAGGTGGCATGTTTTTGGCGGTGGCGGATACATTTTTAACTGTGCAAGGCGCCTTAAGAACAAAAACGGTCCGGCGGCACGGCTGGCATCACATAGGAGGAACCATGAATGTAGAAACTGCGCAGCGGCTCGCCGACCTTCGCCGCAGCAAGGGTTTTAGCCAAGAAGGGCTGGCGCGAAAGCTGGGGCTGTCGCGCCAGGCGGTCAGTAAATGGGAGCGCGCGGAGAGCTCGCCCGATACCGAGAACCTGATCTCGCTCGCCAAACTCTATGGCGTGAGCCTGGACGAGCTGCTCAATCCGAGCGATGAGATCGAGGACGATATCGAGTTTGAGAACGAGGACCGTGCCCGTCAGCGCGAGGCCGAGGCGGCAGAGCGCGCCCGTACCCATGAGGCGGCGGCACGCGCAACCGAGGCGGCAACACAGGCGAGTGACGCCGCCGCCAAGGCGGCGCAAGCGGCAAGCTGGAGTGCACAGGCCGCCAATGCCGCTACGGCGCAGGTGACGAGTGGCGGCGCAGTTGGCTCGACTCCGGTGAAGGGCCCGTTCCAGTCGTTCCCGTATTGGGCCGTGTGCTGGCTACTGTTCTTTTTGCTGATGTTCCTGTTTGGTGCCGGCCCCTTTGCCGCACTGATCTTCTTTACAATCCCCATCTATCACTGGGTGGCGCGTGCGCTCGATGGCGATTGGGCGCGTGGGGATATCCAGGTTGGTTCGGCGTCGGTGGCAGCTAGGGCTCAGAATGTTTCCGCTGCGGTTGACGCTGACGTGGCCACCGCGGCCACCGCTGAGCCGATTTCCAAAGAGGGTGATGAATGATGAAGCTTTCGCATGAATCCAAGGTGCGCTTGGGCGTTGGCGTCGGAGCGTTTGTGCTCATCATCGGGCTTGTCTTTGGCATTTCGCGGACATTGATTCATTTTGATGGTCCGTGGGATCTCGACGATGTTGTATCCGGCTTGTCCAGTATGGACGATGTGGTTGACGACGACGATTTTATGAACGATGGCGGTAAATATTCCGCTCAGCCTCAGCAGCTTTCGAGTGCGACCTTTGATGCCGATCAATTTCGCTACCTCGATTTCGATATCGCCGCGGCTACGGTGGACGTCAAGGTTGTTGATGACAACAAGGTCCGTGTTATCGAGCGGGGACGCGTTGCCAAGGGCGTGGATGCCTCCAAGGCCGCGACGCAAAACATCGCATCCGTTGAGGACTCGACGCTCAAGGTTTCCCGATCTGGAAGTGATGACGGTAAGGCAATTGACCGCTCGGTTACGGTTGAGCTGCCACGCCGTGTTGCCGAACATCTGAAGGGGATCAACGCACACGTGGGCTCGGGTGATCTGCAGATTGCCGGTGTCATCTGTGATGGTCTTGACCTTTTCCTGGGTGCGGGAGATGTAGAGTTTACGGGCAGCGTGACTGATGCGCTCAGTGCTGAGGTCGGTTCGGGCGATGTGACGTTCGAGCTCTACCAGGCCCCCGCGAAGTCGATGGACGTAAGCGTGGACTCGGGCGATGTGGAGATAACGGTTCCGAACTCTACGGGCTTTACGGCGAGCCTCACCGTGGGCAGCGGCGACTTCGAGAGCGGTTTCCTTCCGCTTGGCTACGATGGCGAGACCATATTGAATCTTGAATTCGACAACGGTGATAAGTCTGCCACGTATCGTTTTGAGGTTGGTTCGGGTGACATGTCGTTTGATCCGGAGTGACATGCGGTTTTCGGAGATTGGTGCATATAGGCATGCTCTTTGATGGAGGCGCCGGGGCCGTGGTCGGCTTCGGCGCCTTTGCCTTTACAATGGGGGCATGGAACAGATTATCTTGAACATACTCGAGGCTCTGCATCGCGGCGAGACTGTGGACGACAAAGCGCTCGTCAAATTGATACATGCCGAGGCGCGCCGCGAGGGTGCCGACAAACGCGATTTGGCTAAGCGCCGTCTGCTGCCGTTCTACCAGCGGGTTAAACGTGAGGAGCCGGCTCGGTGGGCTGCGTGGAATGTCGATTCCGATCTGGAACGTCAACTGCTGCAGGTGCTGCGTATGAAGCCGCGCCGAACGGCCTCGGGCGTGGCGACCATTACCGTCATCACCAAGCCCTGGCCATGCTCGGGCGATTGCCTGTTTTGCCCCAACGATCTGCGCATGCCCAAAAGCTATCTGCATGCCGAGCCGGCGTGCGCCCGTGCGGAGCAAAATTGCTTTGACCCGTATCTGCAGGTGAGTGCCCGTTTGACGGCGCTTTCGCAAATGGGGCATGCGACCGATAAGATTGAGCTCATTGTGCTCGGCGGTACCTGGAGCGACTATCCGCAAGGGTATCAGACGTGGTTTATGTCGGAGCTCTTCCGCGCGCTCAATGACGATGCCGTGGCTGGTGTGGCGGCTAACCCCATGTTGGCGCGTCCGGGCATCAGTCGTGCCGAGGCGGGGCGTCTGCTCGATGACGCTCCCGCCGATGCCCTGCCGCCTGTGGTAGCAGAGCGCCGCGAGCGCTATCGGGCCGCCGGCATTGCGACAGACGAGGTCGAGCTTGCTGCCGGCGTTGCCGACGAGCAGGGGCGTGTGGATGCTGCCGTGGGCGGCTATAACCGTGCGGTGCGTCGTCTGTACGGTCCCGGTACGCCGTGGGGCGAGGTCACTGAGTGGCAGACGGCAACGATGGAGGAGCTCGAGCGTCAGCAGCGTATCAATGAGACGGCGAAGCATCGCGTGGTGGGACTCGTTATCGAGACGCGCCCCGATGCTGTAACGCCGCAGGCGCTTACGCTCATCCGCCGCCTGGGCTGCACCAAGATCCAGATGGGTATCCAGAGCCTCGACCAGCACCTGCTCGATATCAACGAGCGTCGCATTTCGGTGGCGCAGATCGAGCGGGCGTTTTCGCTTGCGCGCCTGTTTGGCTTTAAGATCCACGCGCATTTTATGCTTAACTTGCTGGGCGCCACGCCCGAGGGGGACAAGCGCGACTACGAACGCTTTATGACCGAAGGGGCCTTTATGCCCGACGAGGTCAAGGTCTACCCGTGCGCGCTCATCGAGGGCTCGCGTCTGGTGGGCTGCTATGAGCGTGGCGAGTGGCGCCCCTATACCGAGGAAGAGCTGCTTGATGTGTTGGCCGATGACATCGTGGTGACGCCGGCGTTCTGCCGCATCAGTCGCATGATCCGCGACTTTAGCTCCGACGACATCATGGTGGGCAACAAGAAGCCCAACCTGCGTCAGCTCGTCGAGAATCGCTTGGCGGCTCGTGGAGAAGGCGCAGTGGTGCGCGAGATTCGCTATCGCGAGATCAGTACCGCGGGTGCCGACTTGGATGAGCTTTCTCTTGATGAGGAAGTGGCGTACGAGACGCCGGTGACTTACGAGCGCTTTTTGCAGTGGGTGACGCCGCGGGGCAAGATCGCGGGCTTTTTGCGGTTGTCGCTGCCCGACCATTCGTTTGTTGCCGCGCATGCGGACGAGTTGCCGACGACGCCGGACGAGGCGATGATTCGCGAGGTGCACGTGTATGGCATGGCGGCACGCGTGGGCGACCAGGGCCAGGTGGCGCAGCATCACGGGTTGGGGCGTTTGCTCGTAGAGCGTGCGTGCGAGATTGCCCGGGATGCCGGCTATGCGCGCATCAACGTGATCAGCGCGATCGGTACGCGCGAGTACTATCGCCATCTTGGTTTTTATGACCATGGCCTTTATCTGCAAAAGGAGCTCTAGATGAACAAGCCGAGTGTTTCTGCCGGCGTCGTTGCCGGCGTTGCTCTGGGAGCCGCGGCGCTTGGTGCGGCCGCTGTCGCTGTTCGTGCTGCCTGTCTGCAGGTTGCGCGAACCCGCAATGGGTTGGCGCGTGTGAAGCGCGTGCACGACGAGGGCGGCGACGAAGTCCGCGTATTGGTGCAAGGCGGCGTCTACCAAAGCGCGAGTTACGTTGGCGAGCGTTGGGCTGAGCCCGCCTTTGCGTACTATCGTGCGTTTGACGACGTGTTTGAGGCCGAGGATGCGATGCGCGACGTTTATGGTCACGGTATCAGCCGTATGCTCATGCTGGGTGGCGGCGGGTTTGCCTACCCCAAGTTTGCACTGATGTCGCACGAGGGTTTGCGCATGGACGTCATCGAGTATGACGGAGAGATTACGCGTCTGGCCCGCCGCTGGTTCTACCTAGACGAGCTGGAGCGCACGGCGGGCGATCGCCTGCGGGTGATTACTGCCGAGGCGCGTTCGTACCTGGGCGTGACGAGCGTGGGGCATCGTCGCTACGACGTGATCGTGAGCGATTGCTTTGGCGGTGCCGAGCCCGTGCGCGAGCTGGCGACGGTTGAGGCGTTGCGTTTGGTGCGAGGCGGCCTGAACCCCGGGGGTATCTACGTGGCCAATATCGTGAGCGCAAGCGAGGGGAGCGATGTGACGTTCCTGCGCGACTGCGCTGCCACGGCACTCGAGGTGTTCGACCACGCCTGGGTGGTCCCATGTGGCGATGCGAAGTTCGGCGGCGAGGAAAACTACCTGCTCATCGCCAGCGACGGCAACTACGCCTTTGCCGAAGCCGTGCCCTTCGACACCGACTTCCTCGGCACCGTCCTTCACGACAAATAAGTCTCCCCGTCCCAAAAAGACTGGTCTTAGGCGTGGTCGCGCCAGCCGAGAACGCGCTGCTTCATGTCTTCGATGTCGAGCACGCCTTCGGCAAAGCCCTTGCGCACGAGCTCCTCGGGAACGAACTCATCGTAACGATCAAAGTAAGGCACCTCGCCGGGATAGACGAGCTCGATGGGATCGAAGTCCTTCTCGGCCTCGGCGGCGAGCACCTCAAAGAACGTCTCCTCGTCGGCCTTCATCTTAAACTGCATAAAGTACGGACGTGACGGGTCGAGTCCGCGAAGGCTCAGCTCCGCGGCACACTTAATCTTGAGCATGCGCTCGAGTGCCAAAAAGGCGTAGCTGCCCAGCCAGGGGAAGAGCACCCAGGTGTCGCCACCCAGGTTGATGAGTGGCTTGGTCCCTGCGCCCGAAATCTCGGCCGTATGGCGAGCCTGTGCAAGACGTGCCCGTGCGTTGCCCATGAGATACGGATATGCCGCATGCTCGTTGAGCGTCTTGCGCATGCGTTCGAGTACGTGTGTATTGATGTCACCGGGGCAGTCGCCAAAGTAGGCCGGCACACGGCCCTTGACCTGCGTGGCAAAGACGGTATGACGCTTCCAGTCCACTTCCTCGACAATCCAGCAATGGCCTGCGATGGCGATGCGCTCACCGGGCGGTGGGGGATTGACGATCGTGCCCAACTCGGCCGACTCGCTGCGAACAGTGAACTCCTCGTTTTCCTGGAACACGGCATAGAACTTAAAGTTGTTGATGATGCGCTCGCCCGCGAGACCCACGATGAGCCCGCCGCCCTCGGTGACCTGGATATGGTCGATCTTAATGAGGTGACGCAGCAGCACGCGATAGTCATCGGCCGAGATGCGATGGAAATAGCTCAGTGTGAGCACGCGCTGGGCAAGTTCGGCCGGCGTGAGCTCTCCGGTGCTGGCGAGGGTCGACATGGTCTGGTGATAGAGCAGACTGTAGGGGAGTCGATCGAGTTCAGGCGGCTCGACCCATTTTTCCTCGCGATAGAGTTGTACGAGCGCGATGCCCTGCAGGAGCTTCCAAGGAATGGTCTCGGGCATCATCGTGCGCGGCTCGGATTCTTCCTCGCGCATGACAAACCACATCTCGGGCGGAAGGTCGCGACGGCCTGTGCGCCCCATGCGCTGCAAAAAGGAGCTGACGGTAAACGGCGCGTCAATCTGGAAGGCGCGCTCCAGGCGGCCGATATCGATACCGAGCTCCAGCGTAGAGGTGGTGACGGTTGTCTGCGCCTGCTCCTCGTCGCGCATGAGCTCCTCGGCCGTCTCGCGCAGCGATGCCGAAAGGTTGCCGTGGTGGATGAGAAAGCGGTCGGGCTCGTGTCGACTTTCGCAGTAGCTGCGCAGCATGGAGCACACGGCCTCTGCCTCCTCGCGCGAGTTGGCAAAGACCAGACACTTGCGGCCGCGCGTATGTTCAAAGATATAGCCCATACCGGGGTCGGCGTTGTCGGGTGCCGTGTCGGTGGGGTTGAGAAGCGCCTGCTCGGCCGCTCGTGGGATGTCGACTTCGCCCTCGGGGGCCGAGGAAGTGCGACGGTCTTTGGGAGCGGCCTTGCCCCGCGCCTGCTCGCGACGTTGACGGCGTTCTTCCTGTGCAAGCTGTCCGCTGTGGCACATGTCTTGTCCGGATGCGGGCAGCGCCGCGGGCGCCGCCGTCTCAATACGCTCGCAAGTAAGCACCTCGGCTTCTTGTGGACCCGTGCCTACGAATCCTCGTTGCTGTGCCTGGGGACCCGAGTTGTAGAAGTGCTCCATGGAGATGCGCCACATGCGGCGCGGTTCCTCAAAGCGGGGGATAACGCAGTCGCGCCCCGTTCCCTGTGAGAGAAAAGCGCCCGTGCGCTCGGGGTCGCCGATGGTGGCCGAAAGGCCAATGCGGCGAGGCTGCACGCCGGCCATGCGCGAGAGTCGCTCGATAAGGCAGAGCGTTTGCCCGCCACGGTCGCCGCGCATGAGCGAATGGACCTCGTCGATAACCACGTAGCGCAGGTCGCAGAACATGCGCGGGATCGCCATGTGCTTATGGATCAAGAGCGCCTCGAGCGACTCGGGTGTAATCTGCAAGATGCCGCTCGGCTTTTTGATGAGTTTGGCCTTGTGCGATTGCGAGACGTCGCCATGCCAGTGCCAGACGGGGATGTCAGCTTCTTCGCACAGGTCATTGAGGCGGACGAATTGGTCGTTGATGAGCGCCTTGAGGGGGCCAATGTAGAGGGCGCCCACGCTTGCGGGCGGGTTCTCCCAAAACTCGGTCAGGATGGGAAAGAAGGCCGCTTCGGTTTTGCCGGAAGCTGTGGATGCCGTCAGGAGTACATTGTCTTGTGTGTTAAAGATGGCATCTGCTGCCGCAACCTGAATGGAGCGCAGGCTCTCCCAATCGTGGGAGTAGATAAAGTCTTGGATAAACGGGGCGTAGCGGTCAAAGGCGTTCACGGGGCCTCCTCTCATATACGAACCTCTCAACGCGGCGAGCAGTGGCTTGCTGCATTACTGCTTCAACGTTCGCCCAGATAAAACCTACCAAAATAAACCTGTCCCTTTTTGGCAGGTTAGATGGTGAATTCGGCGAAGTTGCGGTTGCCGTCTGCGGTGCCGGTGTCGCCTGTTGCGGCTGGCGGCGCCAGCGTGACGCCGCCGACGCTTTGCAGCAACTCAGCCACGTTTGCATCGGGATTCTGACACAGGATGTCGAGCAGCTCGATAAAGTCGCGAATGACCTCGCGCGGCGTCAGATGCGTGTCGGCTCCCACACGACCGAACTCGATCTTGAGGAAGTCCACCAAGTCGTTCTCGGTAAGCGTGGGTGTCCAGCCAAAGTAGCCGGCATGGATCTGCATGAGTTTTTCGATGAGCACCAGCAACTCCTCGTAGGTGAGTGGCTGCAGGCGGATGATGGGCGCGAGCATGTCCTTAAGATCCTCGCGCGCAAAGCGGCCTTGAGCGAGTCGACTGCGCAGGGCTTCGTAGGAGAACACGCCACGGCGGCGGTCTTCGATGGAGGTTGGCGTGCCGCCCATGATCATGCCCAGGTACTGCGCCTTGCCCTGGAGCGTGTCGTTGTACATGGTCAGGATTTTCTCGTAGTTGTATTGGCGTGTGATGGCGTTGGGAATCTTATACAGATTCACGAGCTCGTCGATGAGCACCAGCATGCCCTTGTAGCCGCTGCAGATCAAAAAGCGCGCGATGAGCTTAACGTAGTCGTACCAGTCATCGTCACTGATGATGGTTGAGGACCCCAGTTCGGCGCGAGCCTCGCTCTTGGTGCGGTATTCGCCGCGGATCCATTTGGTCACGCGGCTCATAGCTTCTTCGTCGCCCTCGGATACGGCCGCGCGGTAGCGGCGGAGCATGCGGGTGAAGTCGAAGCCGTGGACCATTTCCTCGAGCGGCGCCAGTTGGGCATTGATGGCAGGCTCGTCGGCATCGGCACACGAGGCGACCCAGCGATCCAGGATAAGGCTGAGCGCACCGCCCTCGGGGCGCGTTTTAGTCGATATGTTGCGGATGAGCTCACGGTAGGTGGCAAGGCCCTGTCCCTGGCCGCCCTGCAGGCGGCGCTCAGGGGATAGGTCGGCATCGGCGACGACGAATCCCTCGCCCATGGCGTGCGTGCGGATGGTCTGGAGCAAGAAACTTTTGCCGGCGCCGTAGCGACCGACTAAAAAGCGGAAGCTCGCGCCGCCATCGGCGATGAGACTCAAATCGGTGAGCAGGGCGCGAATCTCGACCTCGCGTCCCACGGTGATATAGGGAAGGCCGATGCGCGGGACCACGCCGCCCTTGAGCGAGTTGAGAATGACGGCAGCGACGCGCTTGGGTACGCGGGGCGCTGCGGATGCGGTATCACTCATGGTCTAGGTATCCTCTCACGTCTGCTTCGTAGTCCTCGATAATCTGCGGCCCTGCCGCGCCAAATTCAATTACGGTGTCACCCACCAGGTCAAAGAGCGCGTCGTTGATGGTATCGACAAGCATGTCCTCACTCTTGCCCGACTGCGCCACCGCCGATGCCGTCTGCGCTGCGTTTTGCTCGAGTAGTGCTCGAAGATAGGCGTCTGCGGCGGGATCGAGTGCGGACGCGGTGTCAGCGGACGTGGGTGCTGGTGCGAGGAGCGGGGCCACGACGCCAAACTGCTCGGTGGAGATGGTCGGCTCGCTAGCCTCGTCCTGCTGCATGGTCGTCGCGACTGGTTCGGCGATCGTGCCGGCCACGGGCTTGGCTTCCCGTCGTTCGGCAACTGTCACCTCGGCATCCGCAAGCGTGCCGTCCTCGCGCTCCTCGTCGATCAAAAGCGCTTCGCGCGTTTGCGCGGCGGCGCTCCGAATGTGTCCCAGCTGACTCAGATCGATATCGATCTTGACGGGCTGGTGTGCGGCGTCCCACGAAAGCCATGCCACAATCTCGTCATCGATAATCTTGGCCAGATATTTGGGGACCTTTTCTTCCTTAAGGGGATGGGCGGGGTCCAGTGCCAAGCGCAGGCGCTGATCGCAAGCGCGCATCATTTCACCGAGCTTGCCACTTTTTTGTCTGCTGCCGTGGATGCGCATGCATTCCCAAAAGCCATTTTGACAGCGGTAGATGTGAATGGGGTCCAGACGATATTCGCAGTCCTCGTGGCGCTCGGGCGCAAAGAACACGGCCGAGGCAAACATGGTGTAGGGCATGGCCGTCTCCTCTCCAAATAAACTCGCCACGATGCCGGTCTTTCGGTGCGTGTCATAGTAGCGCGCCATGCGGACATACACGGCGCATGCCACGTGACGCAGATCGCGGCGGTGGCTATGATCGAGCCGCGAGTTACTTAGGTTATACGTGGAGAGGGCATTGATAGCGGCCATGAGTCGTTCCTCGCGCGCCTCGTCGGGCGGAAGGGGGAGCGTGGGCTCGGAGATTTTGCGACGCTTAGGGGTCTGGCCGGACGGTGCCGGTGCTGGTACAAGGTCTCGTGCCGCGCGCCGCAGCTCGACAAGGGCGTTATCGAACATGACGGTTTTAGAGTCGCGAAGCAGCTTGGGGTCGAGCCCGTGGAACACGGCGTAATCCTGCAGCCACACGCGCGCAAACCGGTCGATGCCGGGCTCGAAGGCGCGATAGACATCCCAAAAGGCCTTGATCTTGTTAAAACCATCGAGCGGATTATCTACGCCAATGCCGCAAATCAGCTCATAGAGATACAGAAAGGCAAAGGACGTAGACGTTTCCTCGACGGTTCCGCGGCGCACTTGGGCACGCCAGGTAAAGTAGCCGCGCAACTGTCGATCGCTCATGGCATTGTAGGTGGGAAAGTACGACTTAAAGGTGCCGTTGTAGGGGCAGTCGTCCTCAAAGTCGGCCATCAGCAGGCCTTGGCGGTAGAAAAGCTCGGCTTCCGAAAGCCAACGACCCGCGCCGCCCTTGGGGTCATCCTGCCAGCGCGATATCTCGCGCATTTTGCGGTACTGGTCGGGGAGGAAATTCTGCATCTGTCGGCCGGTTTTGAGAATCGGCTCGTCTGCGTAGATTTCGTTTGAGAAGCGGGCGGACTGATGGGTCCGGGCCTCGGCCATAATGCGCTCGATGAGCATCTTGATGTCCTGGTCGGCCACCGCTTCTCCTCTCCTAACGCAGCTTCGGTGACCTCATATCATAGCACAGCATCAAACAGGTGTTCGAGATACTGCTGCGTAGATAGATTTAGAACAGGAGGGCGTAGATGACGGCGATGACGACGGAGGGGAGCATATTGGCCGTGCGGAAGGTCTGAGGACGGATGAGGTTGACGCCGACGCAGAAGATGAGCATGGAGCCTACGAGCGAAAGGCTGTCGAGGGCTGCCGTGGTCATGATGGGGGAGAGTGCGCCGGCAAACAGCGTGATCGTCCCCTGGAACACGGCGACGGGCAGGGCGGAGAAGATGCAGCCGCGGCCAAGCGAGGCCGTCATGGTGCAGACGATGATGCAGTCCAGTGCGCCCTTGAGGGCAAGCGTTGACCAGTCGCCGAGCAGGCCGTCCTGGATCGATCCCACAATGGCCATGGCGCCGATGCACACGGTGAGTGAAGTCGAGACAAAAGCGTTGGTGAACTCGTTATCGCCCTCACTGCCAGTCTTGCGCTTGAGCCATTCGCCAAGGTTTTCAATGGCGGCTTCCAAGTTGACGGCCTCGCCGATGAGCGAACCGAGCGCAAATGAGACGATGAGCATGGTGGTACCGGTGGTCGACAGCGCCTTTCCATCGATGACGAGCATCTTTTGCATGGTGCCGCCCAGGCCGATAAACAGGACGCACAGCCCCGATGCTTTCATGAGCGTGTCTTGGATGCACGGTGTAATGAAGCGGCCGCCCGCTAATCCCAAAAGACCGCCCGCAACTAAAAGCACAACGTTGATGACTGTTCCCAAGCCCGGCATGAGCCCTCCTGTATTGATGCCAACGTGGCAATCGTAGCAGAACGAAATGCGAGGCACATCGCGACTCATCTAATACGTTATATAAGTGGTGTTAGGAATGATGCGCAGCATTTAAGCCTCAGGTGGTTGTCGGGACATAGGGATAGTAGTCAAAGCGCAGTGTCATAAGCCGCTGTGGGGATTCAATAGCCGCGGCGATGATATTGGCATCGCGGGCGCGATCAAACCCTTCGAGTTCGATCTGATACGAGACGTCTTGCATAATGTCCAGACGTCGCCAGGCTAGGAGTGTGTCACCATCGAATTCCAAGGTTTTGCCTCCGTCTGGGGCAACGGCGTATAGACGCAGTTTAGCGGTGGTTGCAGGGTCGACAACCGTGACCTTTTTAATTTCGTTTCGAGTATTCTTGGCGCCCAACAGGGTGAGCAGTGTTGGGGCCACGACCTCGCCCGATGGCAAAAAGACGACTTCGATGGACTCGGGAAATGCGATGATGGCCGACTTGCGGACGGGCTGATTGGCGGCGGCAACTTCGATGTTCGCAGCGTCGATGACCTCCGTGTGGTCGAGCGCAGCAAGCACGCAGCAGTTACCTTCATCGATTTCTTGAGGATCAGCAAGCCCCAGACTGTCCGCGAGCTCGGGATCGTTTGGATCGGTAGCGGGCTCATTCGGTGCTTCGAAAGAAGCTGGGACGCTGTTTGTCGGCGACGGCGTGTCGCCCGCACCTGCTTCTTTGTCCGCGCTCTCTTCTTGTGTGGTTGCGTTGATGGGTTCGTCGTTTGAGGGGAGCGTCTTGGCGTCAAGCGCGGAGGGGAGAATTCCGATGGCTCCGGATCCGTTCCACTCCATTTCGAGAAGCGCCGGGTCGGCAAGAATGCGTTGCCTGCTTTGCGCGTGGGCATCGATTTCAATAGGGCCTGCCTCTATCCCTCGTGTAAGGCTGAGTGATCCGTCTGACTTCTCGAAATGAGCGTCTGTGTCTTTGGTGCTGACGGCGTAGAACAGCAGGGACGCTTCTCCCGCCGCGACGGCATCGGTGCCGGCTTTGGTCAGCTGCAACGATGCCGTGAATGAGAGGGTGGGCTGCGTGTCGTCTGCATTCGCGGCGGCGCAGCCCAGACATATACCGCCTCCTTTCTCGAAAAACGCATCGTCGAAGACGACCTTCGCTCCGTTCGCCGAGTCATCGACCGAAGCGATGTCGATGCGCAGCTCTAAATTGCATGGATCGCCATCTGCATCGAGCACAACCGAGCGCCACGTGCAGACGGCGCACCCCGCCTGGGAGCCGTTTGCCTTGTTCGAACGATTGATATCCACGACTATCGAGCCGTCCGTATTACGACGAAGGCATCCCGAGGTTGAGATCGCGGCCTGTGCGATCGAAAAACGCTTGCACGCAATGGCGCTCGACGGATTTGGGGCGGAACTTAGGGCTGCTGGTAAGGAGTCTGCCATGACGGGAGTCGCCCAAGCGGCGACAGGCGTTCCGGTTGCGAGCGCGCCGCAGAGTGCGACGACGGGCAAAAGGTTCTTCGATGCCATGGGGTCTCCTTAGCTAATTTAGTGCGGCCTGTCCGTGTTTTGTTTCTGGCTGTGTTTGATGTGCAGACCGAGGCCGGCGGTCCCCGCGCCTGCTGCTGTAGCACCTACTGCCAAGAGCCATCGTCTGTCGCCTGTCTGCGCCAACGGTTCCTCGCGGTCGCCGCGGTCGAGCTCCGAGAGGTCGACCGTCACTTGCGTGGCGGCCTGCGCCTGTTCTTGCTGGGCAAAGGCCATGGCTGGCCCAAATGCTAGGATGCTGACGGCGGCGGCCAGGGCGACGGCCTTATGCCGTGTGCGCACCGGGCTCGACCGTCCAGGTGATCGTTGCAACCTGATCGCCTTCGCCGGTTACGCGGAAGATGTCGCGCGTGACGCGGGCGACGTTTCCGCTTGTCTTGAGCTTAATTTTGTCCGTGCCGCCGGCAATGCCCTGGTAGCCCATGTCGAAGGCTGCATTCTTGGAAAGATCGAGGCCCGTCTCCTGCATTGCGGCGCTGGCGTTCTGGAGTGCGCCGTCGGGGCCGACCTTAAAGTCGATGGAATTCTGCGCGGTTCCGGCCTTGGCGTCGGCGGCAATGGTCCAGGTGTTCATGGCGTCGATCTTCATGTTGGTGACATGGATGCCGTAGGCCGAATGATTGTCGATGGTGGTCGCGTCTTCTGAGGGGCCCTGAAGCGTGCCGTCGGCCTTGGCGACGAAGGGAATAACCGTCGGAACTTTGAACTCTACGTTGTCGATCTCGGTCCTGACCATTACTTTCGTGGTTCCAACGCGCCCGGCTGCCAGAGCTGGCGTCGGGGCGGCGCCCATTGCGAGCGCGAGCGCGAGCCCTGCGCCCACGACGAGCGCTCTGGCTCCGTTCATGTTCCTGGTGATGTCCATGGTCGTTCCTTTCTATTCGCCGCGGGCCGTCCCCGCGATGATTGGACGAATGCTGGTGAATTGCGTGCGGTGTCGCGTCGGCCGAAAAAGCTAGTTCTCGGCTTGCTCAACCCGTACCTTGACACGTGTCGGATTGCCGTGGCTGTCGAGGGTCTTGGCATCGAGTGCCTGGATCTCGATGTATGCCTCTCCTTCTTTGATGTCGCCGGCGGGGCACGTCTCGATTGTCTTGCCGGTCTCGACCACACCGGATTCGTACATGGTCTCGTCGTTTTGGATGACGCGGAATCGCTGGGGAAATTTATTGTCTTGGACGTTTTGCACGTTGACGCGCAGCTTGCCGTCCTCCTGTAGCTGAGCGACCGGCGCGACCGAAATCGTCATCATGTTGTCGCGGACGATGGCATCGAGCTCATCTTGGATTTCTTGTCGCGATTTACCCTCTGCCGTCGTGACTGAGGCGCCCGCTTCGGGCACGGGCTGCGACTGCCAGGCGTATAGCCCTACGGCGATGAGGGCGCAGGCGATAGCCAGGCAGACAACGACGAGTTTCTTGCGACGCCCCAGTCCTGCGAGGCGGGGCGGCTTCTTCGCACTCATGCGGCGTCCTTGGTGGTGTAGACACGTGCGAACGTGGACGGGTCCGCTCCAAAGAGCATGTGAAGCATCAGGCGGCGCGAGTAGATGAGCTCGTCAAAGTCGTGAGGGAGCTCGATGTCGTGGATACGCGCGATGTGGTGGGCGAGCGCCGAGAACGACTCGGGGTCGCAGATAACATCGGTGGTGACGTGGTAGACCGCCGTATCGGGGAACGCCTCTTCGTCGAAAGGCAGGAGATGGGGATCGTCGTCGACCTCGATGGCGACGCCGTACTGGGGCCAGTAATATGCCATGGGAACCTCCCTGCTTCTGGGGCCAAAACTTCTATCGGTTTTGGCTGTCGACGCCGACCGTATCAGCCGCTACTTGACCAATTTCTGACCAAATGCTTGACGGATTGACATCTCCGCAGGTAAAAGGCGGAAAAATTACTTCAACTTTTTTCGAGCGACAATCGAGCGGTCGGCGACGGCGGGGCGATATGTGTCAAAAGCATCGTCTGCCGAGGAAGCCTTGCCGTTCGCCGAATTGCACAAACGTAAAAATCGCCAATTATGGAGACGGTCTCGAACACGTCGACGAAACGATGCGGTAACATCTCCCTGCAAACACTGTAGTTAGCTAAAGGGGGAGTTCGCGTGTCTGCAACCATTAAACCCTTCACCGATGAGTTCGAAGAGTATGGCCGCGATGAATCTCGTGCATCGGGCGAAGCATCGAGCATCTCGTTTCCGACAACGGAAGACGAGGTCCGTGCCATTTTGGAAACGCTCCATGCCGAGCGTGTCCCGGTAACGGTTCAGGGCGCCCGAACCGGCCTTGCCGCCGGTGCCGTGCCCCACGGTGGGCATATCCTCAATACTTCCCGTATGAATCGCTACTTGGGCCTTCGCCGCGATGAACAAGGCCAATTTCTGCTGCGCGTGGAGCCGGGCGTTGTGCTCTCGGAGCTGCGTAAGCAGCTGAGCAAGAAGGTACTGCCGACCGCTGGTTGGGACCAGGCATCGCTTGAGGCCTACGAGGAGTTCCAAGAGTCCCCCGAGCAGTTCTTTCCCACCGATCCCACCGAGGCATCTGCCTGTCTGGGTGGCATGGCGGCATGCAACGCCTCCGGCGCCCGCAGCTACGCTTACGGCCCCATGCGCCCGCATATCACGGGACTCCACGTCGCGCTGGCTGATGGCGATTTGCTTGAGCTTCAGCGCGGCGAGGCTTTTGCCCAGGGCCGCCACCTGTCGCTCGTGACGGCAGAGGGTCATACATTCGAGCTTGATCTTCCTGACTACACCATGCCCAAGACCAAAAATGCCTCGGGGTATTTTGTTGCGGACGATATGGACGCCATCGATCTCTTTATCGGTGCGTGCGGCACGCTCGGCGTCATTACCGAGCTCGAGATCGCCCTGCAGGCGGCACCTTCGGTCGTATGGGGTGTGAGTTGCTTTTTCGATAGCGAAGACAAGGCCGTGTCCTTTACCGATTCCGTGCGTCCCGTGCTGTCCCATGCCGTCGCTATTGAGTATTTCGATGCTGGCGCCCTGGATATCCTGCGTCGCCAGCGCGAGCAGTCGACAGCGTTTGCCTCGCTGCCGGCGCTCGACGACGAGGCAAAGGTCTGTGTCTACGTGGAGCTCGACTGCGATGACGAGGCGCAGGCGACCGAGGAGCTGTACCACCTTGGATGGGTGCTGGAGTTTGCGGGCGGCCGCGACGATGCGACATGGGTCGCCCGCACCGAAGTCGATCGCGAGTGCCAGCGGTTCTTCCGCCACGCGGTGCCCGAGAGCGTCAACATGCTCATTGACGAGCGTCGCCGCACCGACCCCACCATTACCAAGCTGGGATCGGATATGTCGGTGCCCAATGCACGCCTTGCCGATGTCATGGCCCTCTATCGCCGCACGCTGGCCGAAAGCGGGCTTGAGTCTGCTGCCTGGGGACACATCGGGAACAACCATCTGCATGTGAACATCCTGCCGCGCGATGCGCAAGACTACCGTCGTGGTGGAGAGCTCTTTGCCCAGTGGGCTTCCGAGGTCACGGCCATGGGCGGTGCCGTTTCTGCCGAACACGGCGTCGGCAAGATCAAGGCGGGCTTCTTGGAGACGATGTACGGCCACGAGGCCATGGTCGAGTCGGCGCGCCTCAAACTCCAGCTCGATCCTGCCGGCCAGTTGGGTCGCGGCAACCTGTTTACGGAGAAGCTCTTGGATGAACTCGTCCAGAAAGGGGGCGCGTGAAGATGAGTGATTTCCATATGGTGGTGTGCGTCAAGGCGGTGCCCGGAAGCACCGAGGTCAAGATGGACCCCAAGACCAATACTATCGTGCGTGATGGCAAGCAGGCGGTCATTAATCCCTTCGATGCAAGTGCCCTCGAATGTGCGCTAGCGCTGAAGGACGACTTTATCGGCTTTGGCATGGACGTGCGTGTGACGGTGGTGTCGATGGGCATCCCCGCGACCGAATCGCTGCTGCGCGACTGCATCGCCCGCGGTGCCGACGACGCGCTGCTGCTGACCGATCGCGCCTTTGCGGGCGCCGATACCCTAGCCACCACCTATGCCCTCAAATGCGGCATCGAGGCACTCGATCAGGACTTTGACCTGCTCATCTGCGGCAAGATGGCGGTGGACGGCGATACGGCCCAGATCGGCCCCGAGCTGGCCGGCGCCTTTGGGGTCCCCTGCGTGACCGACGTGAGCTGTGTGCAGAGCGCGGGATTTACGACGTGTGGCTCGCTGGCGCTCGTTCACGGCTGCGATGCCGGCGAGGAGACGGTGTACCTGGAGATGCCGTGTGCGATGACGACTGCCAAGGAGATTGGCCAGCTGCGCATGCCGAGTATTGCCGGTATTCGCGCGGCCGAGGATGCAGACGTGCGCGTGGCCAGCGCTGCCGACGTAAACGCCGACCCCTCGCGTTGCGGCCTTGCCGGATCACCGACGCAAGTCGTGCGCTCGTTTGTGCCCGACCGTGACCAAACGTGCGAGGCCGTCGAGGGAACGGCGTCCGAGCAGGCGGTAAAACTTGCCAAGATTATCGAGGGGATGGCATAGATGAGCGGGCTGATTATCGATAGCGAAGCCTGTATCGGCTGCGGTCGCTGCGTTCGCGCCTGCGCCTCGGGCGGCATTGTGGTGGAGGGTGAGCGCCCCAATCGCTGTGCCCGCGTAACCGACGGCTGTATCCTGTGCGGTGGGTGCGTCGACGCCTGCCCCGTCAACGCCATCTCGATTGAGCGCGACGGGGCCGCCGGCGCGGCAGACCTTGACGCATATCGAGACATCTGGATCTTCGTGCAGGCTGACGAGCACGATGCCGTTGCATCCGTGGCCTTCGAGCTCATGGGCAAGGGGCGCGAGCTTGCCGATGCCCGCGGCTGCCGTCTGGTGGCACTGGTCGGCATGAGCCCCGAGGGCTCACTCGGGGACCTGGAGCATCTGATTTGCGCCGGTGCGGACGAAGTTCTGGTCTGTCGTGACGAGCGCCTGCGTCAGAACGACGCGGAGGTCTACGCCCGCTTGATCTGCGATTTGGTAGCCGAGCGCAAGCCCGAGGCCATTCTGTACGGCGCGACCGCCTTTGGTCGCGAGCTGGCGCCCAGTGTGGCCGTGCGCTTGCAGACGGGCCTTACGGCCGATTGCACGGTGCTTTCGATGGATACGGAGACGGGTCTGCTGCAGCAGACGCGCCCGGCGTTTGGCGGCAACCTGATGGCCACCATTATCTGCCCCAACCACCGTCCTCAGATGGCAACGGTGCGCCCCGGCATCTTTAAGGCGCCCGAGTTTGACTATAGCCGCTCCGGCACGATTGCCCAGGTAGTGCTAGCGGATGACGTTAAGGCCCGTGTCGAGATCTCGATTCCCGCCGAGGAGTGGGGACAGCAGGCCTCAATTGCCGATGCCGAGCGTCTAGTCGTGGTGGGCCGCGGCATCGGCTCCAAGAAAAACCTACCGCTGATGCGAAAGCTTGCCGAGGCTCTGGGTGCCGAGCTTGGCTGCACGCGCCCCGTGGTGGAGGCCGGCTGGCTGGAGTATCGCCACCAAATTGGCCAGACGGGTGTATCGGTCTCGCCCAAGCTCCTCGTGAGCATCGGTGTCTCGGGCGCTATCCAGCATCTCGCCGGCATCGGTGGGGCGGAGTGCATTGTCGCCATCAATGAGGACCCGGATGCCCCCATCTTCGGTGCCGCCCGGTACAAGGTCGTCGGCGATGCCGTTGAGATCGTTGAGGAACTGCTGGCTCAGCTCGAGTGCTAAGCGCTTGCCAGCCAGCGGCGCAGCTCGTCCTTAAGGCGGCTCCAGGTTGCCTGCGCGGCGGGGTCGGTAAAGGGTCGCGTAATGCCAAAGGGCGCGTCGAGCAGGCGATAGATATCGCCTTGCTCGCGCGCCAGTGCACGGCTTGCCGGATGGACGAGCTCAAACATAAAGCAGATGAGCCCCACCAGGTAGTCCGCCGGCTCGTTGCGCTCGTCACGCGCGACGCAGCGATGCTCGTCAAAGGCGGTAAGCGCCGGTGTCGAGAAGTGGCTGGCGAGAAACGTGTCCTCATCCACCTTGAGGATGGTGTCGACGGTGCTGTCGGCGATGGTGCGCATAATGTCGATCTTGTCGCCATCGCGCACGATATCGCAGAAGCGCCGCGTGCGCTCGTCGAGCTGCGCGGGTAGACGGAAATCACTGTGATAGGCAATGCTCGCTCGGATGAGCTCATCTTCTGCCGGGTCATCGATAAAGTCGCGGACGCTCGTCACGGCGGGTGCATCGGCGGGATTCTCGCCAAAGAGGACCTCGATGCCCAGCGCTGCATGGCCCATGCTCTCGGCGTCCTTAAAGGTGTCCCAGCGTCGCAGCTGCTCAAAGCGGCCTATATCGTGCAGCAGGCCGCAAAGCCATGCCAAGTCAATATCATCTGACGACCAGCCCTGCTCGCGCGCTACGGCATCGCATGCCTCGGCCACGTGGTACGTATGCTCGATTTTGAGCGCGATGCGTGGGTTGGTGGCGTCGTAGGCATCGGTGTAGCTTTTGAAGGCTGCGCGCGCCCGGTCTCGATCGATAGCTGTCATAATGACTTCCTAAAAAGTTGTGTCTTTCGATCCGGTGGCAATTGTAGGCGAACTTTATTGCCACCGGTTGATATTTCTGCTGCGTTGCGAGGTGCGCTGCAGACGACTTACCAGAATGGGAGTGGCATGGTCCTTAGGATCTTTAAAACCGTCTGGCCGGTGATGCTTACCTATGTTGCAATAGGCGCGCCGTGCGGAATGATCATGGGGCAGACGGGAATGGAACCCTGGATGGTCTTTGCCCTGAGCAGCACGTTTGTGACGGGCAGCGGCCAGTTTATGATCTGCAACCTGTGGCTGGCGGGCGTGCCTGCAGCATCGATCGTCGCGAGCGTTGCTGCCATCTCCTCGCGCTTTGCGCTTTACTCGGCATCGATCGCGCCGCATCTGACGGGTGCCTCGAAGCGTCAGACGCTGGCTGTTGCCGCGACACTTACCGAGGAGGCATATGGCATCTCGCTTGCCAAGTTGGTTGAAGGGGAGGATTGGGGCCCGCGCGAGTCCTTTGTGCTCAACGTGATTCTCATCGCAACATGGGGCGTTTCGTGTACGATGGGCGCCATCGTCGGCGCCGTTGTCGATGTTCCCACCGCCATTGCAGCCTTTGTCTGCACCTCGCTCTTTATCTGCCTGCTCTTTTCGCAGCGGCTGTCGCGCGGCAACGTTGTCGCGGCGGTTTCGGGCGCGGTGTCCGTCGCCGTATGCAAGTTCTTGGGCCTCGTGAATATTGCCGTGCCGGCAAGCGTCGTGGTCGGCATTACCATTGCGCTGGCGTGCGATGCTGTATTTGACGGAAGAGGTGCCCGCGATGCCCGTTAACGAGTTCTTGGTTCTGTGGCTGTCGTCGTGGGCTGCTATCGCGTTCTTTCGCATCGCGCCGGCGTTCGCCTTGCGCGGGCGGACCCTGTCGCCCCGTATTACCGAGGCCCTGGGCTATATCCCGCCCGCTGCCTTTGCCGCGCTGGTCGCCAACGACTTGGTGAGTCCCGGCGCGTTCGACGCGGGGCTCTGGCCTGCCTTGGTTCCCTGGATTGCGGCCGCCGGCGTCGTGGTCGTGGCGGTCAAGACAAAATCGATGCTGTGGTGCTGCGTCTCGGGCATCGTACTCTATATCGTCTTGAGCCTTATATAGGGGTGGCGTCGCGGGCGCCGAATCTCGTTCCATCCCAACTTGTCGAGTTTTTCACCGAGCTGGTCTATTTCTTCTGGTACCATGGTCAAACTTTACTGTAGCAAAGCGTGACGTGGGCTTTTGTACCCCGTCAGCGGAAATGGGGGTTTCATGGCACAGGAAGCAACCGCCAACGAGCAAAAAAAATTCAAGGTCCCGCGCATCCCGGGCGACATCATGATCTATCCGATGATCGTCGGTCTTTTGCTCAACACCTTCTGCCCGCAGGTTTTTGAGATCGGCGGCTTCTTTACGGCTGCCTGCCGCGGTGGCTCCAATACCATCGTCGCCGCGATCCTGCTGTTTGTGGGCGCCGGCATCAGCTTTAAGTCCACGCCGGGTGCCATCAAGACCGGTATCGTCGTGCTGATCCCCAAGCTGGTCGTCGCAGCGGCTCTCGGCCTGGGCGTGGCATATTTCTTTAACGACAACTTCCTGGGTCTGAGCTCCGTGTCTATCATCGGCGGCATTACGTTTTGCAACATGGCGCTCTATACGGGCATCATGGGCGAGTTCGGCGATGAGTCCGAGCAGGGCGCCGTCGGCATCCTGTTCTTTACGGCTGGCCCCGCCGTCACGATGATCATCCTCGGTGTTTCCGGCCTCGCCAACATTCCAATTGGCACCATTATCGGCTCCATCTTGCCACTCGTTATTGGCATGGTTCTGGGCAACCTGTTCCCGTTTATCAAGAACCTGCTGGTTCCCGGTGCCAATCCCGCGATTGCCGTCATCGGATTTCAGCTCGGTGCGTCCATGAGCCTGTCGAGCTTTATCACCGGCGGTATTTCCGGCATCTTGCTGGGCCTTGTCACGCTGTTTGTCGTCGGTCCCATCACCTTTGCGTTCGAGCGTCTGTGCGGCGGCAATGGCAAGGCCGCTGTGGCTTGCTCCACCATTGCCGGCACGGCTATGACCACACCGGTTGCCCTCGCCGAGGTCGCACCGCGCTACGCCGAGCTTGCGCCCACCGCGTACGCTCAGATCGCCACCGCCGTTATCATCACGGCGATCATGGCTCCGATTCTGACTGGCTGGGTCGACAAGAAGTTCTGCCAAGGCAAGGAGGATCTGTCGCTCGCCGGTGTCGAGGCCATCGAGGAGGCTGTCGCGACTGACATCGATGGCGAGTAGCAATCGATACCCATCAATGATGCCGGCGTGTGCAATTCGCGCCGTATGGGCGCCCGAACAGAAACTGTTTTGCAGTGATGTTCGGGCGCTCTGCTATTATCCCCTTTACCCCTGCGGAGTAAAGGGGTGTTTATTGCCCTGATTCGAATTGGGCGATTCTGACCACTTGGGTATTGAAGGGATGGCGCTAGTGGTTAAGGCACTCAAGATTGAGATATTCGTGCTATGCATGATTGTTCTTATCGGGCTTGCCGTGCGAAGTCGTCGCTCCTTGTTCTCGAGCACCCAGCAGCTATTGTTTAGCATGCTTGGCTACACCTCTGCCGCGTACATATTATTCGATATGATCTGGACGCTTTCGGACGGTGTGGACGGCACGTTGGGCATTGCTGCCAACTGGATTTCCAACGCGGTTTCGTTTTCGCTCTTTGCTATCGCGTGTCTCATTTGGTTTATCTATTCCGAGACGGTGCAGGGCTCTCGCCTTTTGACCTCGCGCTATAGGGTGGTGCTTGTAGCGTTGCCTACGGCTCTGGTGGTCGTGCTGGCGTTTACCAGTTACTGGACGCACGCCCTGTTCTATATCGATTCGCAGGGCGTGTATCGTCGCGGCTTTGCCTATATGATCCAGCCCATCGTCAGCTACTGTTACGTTATACATACGTCCCTGCATGCATTTGTGCAATCTCGCAGGGTCGAGAGCCTGCAGACGAAGGCCATCTATCGAACCTTGGCATTTTTCGCCATTCCGGCCCTGGTGGGCGGTACCTTTCAGGTCGTATACTCGCTGCCCGGCCTTTGTGTCGGCATAATGATTAGCATGTTGCTGCTCTACATCATCTACCAGGAGCAGCTCATCTCGACCGACCCGTTGACTGGCCTTAACAATCGCAACCGTTTTGAGACCTATATGCTGTCGCTCTTCTCAAATGTGGATCAGGCCGAAGATGTATATCTGCTTATGATGGACGCCGACGGCTTTAAGCAGATTAACGATCGCTATGGGCATGTGGAGGGCGACCACGCTCTTCAGGTCATATCCGCTGCGCTCAAAGAAGTCTGCTCGGCGTCTGGCGGCTTTATCGCACGTTATGGTGGCGATGAGTTCGTGGTGCTCCAAAAGGCAGTGGCGGAACAGGATATCATGCATCTGTGCGCGACAATCAACGATGAGCTCGCGCGCGCCGAGGTTCCGTATCTGTTGCGGATGTCCATCGGCTACGCACGGGTTGGTGATGGCGTCGATACCTGGCAAGACTTGCTTCGTGCTGCCGACGCGGAGCTCTACCGCGTAAAGCGCGAGAAGAAGAAAGCTGGCGTCCAGATACGCTAGAAATAGGGGCGCACGCTTGCGTGCATGGCGGCCCTCGGCTCTCCGATGTACTCCATTAAGCTAAAGTGTGCGAACATCCTCCCTAAAAAGGTGAGCTCGCTAGGCCTTTTTGGGCCTGTTGACGATGATGATGCCGCCGCAGACCAACAGCAGGGCAACAAGTACGGTAACAGGGCTCGTGCCAGCGCCCTCGCCGAGCAGCAGAGCGCTCAACAGTACGCCAAAGACTGGATTCATAAAGCCAAAGACCGACACACGGCTGACGGGGTTGACGGCAAGCAGGCGCGACCATAGCGAGTACGCGATGGCGGAGATGAGTGCCATATAGATAATGAGCGCGATGGCGGGGATGATCGCGGTGGGGGAGAGCGCGCCGCCCATCAAAAACCCGATGGCGGTGAGGACCAGGCCGCCGACCAAGAACTGCCACCCGGCAAGCAAGACACCGTCGTGCTCGCGCGAGAAGATGCCGATCAGGCAGGTCGACAGGGCACCCGCGACGGTGGAGGCCAGGATAAAGCCCTCGCCGTCGAGCGTAAAGCCAAAGGTGCCGTCCGCGCCCGAAAGGTTGACGAGCGCGACGCCGGCAAAGCCCAGTACACAGCCGAGCACCTTGGCCGCATCGAGCTTTTCGGTGCGAAACGCCAGGGCGGCAAAGAGGATTGCGAGGAAGTTGGCGCTGGCCTCGATGATGGAGCTCGACATGGCGCTGGCGCGCGAGAGTCCCAGGTAGAAAAAGAAGTACTGCCCGATAGTCTGGAAGAGTGACAGGATGCAGATGGGCTTGATATCGCGTACCTGTGGGACGAGCGGGCGGCGCTGAGCTGTGCTCATACCGACGATAACCAGGATGCCGGCAAGCGTGAAGCGCAAACCTGCAAAGAGTAGCTGCGAGGCGCTATCGTGCGCCGGGATCCCAAAGAGTGCGTAGCCGATCTTGATGCAGGGAAAGGCCGATCCCCAGAGTGCACAGCAAACAAGACAGCCCAGGATGAGTCCGGGCAGGGTGGCGAGATACGGCTTGCGGCTTTCCATGATGTCCTTCCTACATGCGCGAAGCAAAAAAGAACCCGCCACCGGATGTGTCGGTGGCGGGTGTTGTTACCCGAGGGGATTGTACCCGATGGGAAAGGTTTAGGCGAAGTAGGCTACGCCGCTCTCAAAGATCGGCATGAACTTGTCGCCGGGGACATGCTCGGGCACGTTGCGGTACAGGTTGTCGCCGCGACGCTCGGCATGGCCCATCTTGCCCAGGACGCGGCCGTCGGGGCTCGTGATGCCCTCGATGGCGAGTGCGGAGCCGTTGGGGTTGACGGAAAGGTCCATGCTGGGCTTGCCGTCCTCGCCCACGTACTGCGTGGCGACCTGGCCGTTGGCGATCAGCTGGGCGAGCACCTCGTCGTTGGCGACAAAGCGGCCCTCGCCGTGGCTGATGGCGACGGTGTAGGGGTCGTCGAGGCTGCACTGCGACAGCCACGGGGACAGGTTGGACGAGATGCGGGTGCGCACCAGACGGCTCTGGTGGCGACCGATGGTGTTGAACGCCAACGTGGGCGCATCGGGCGTGGCGTCGACGATATCGCCGTAGGGCACCAGGCCGAGCTTGACCAGGGCCTGGAAGCCGTTGCAGATGCCCAGCATCAGGCCGTCGCGGGCCTTGAGCAGGTCGCGAACTGCCTCGGTGACCTCGGGGGCGCGGAAGAACGCCGTGATGAACTTGGCGGAGCCGTCGGGCTCGTCGCCGCCCGAGAAGCCGCCGGGGATCATGACGATCTGGCTTTGGCGGATGCGACGGGCAAGCTCGTGGGTGCTTTCGGCAACAGCCTCGGGCGTGAGGTTGTTGATCACGAAGGTGTCGGCCTCGGCACCGGCGGCGCGGAAGGCGCGGGCGCTGTCGTACTCGCAGTTGTTGCCGGGGAAGACGGGGATAATCACGCGCGGGCGGGCGATCTTGGCGCCGCCGTACACGTGGATATCCTTGGCGCGATAGTCGACGGTCTCGACCTCGGGCTGCTCGCCGGTGCTGCGGTAGGCAAAGACGCCCTCGATGCCGCTCTCCCAGGCCTCTTGGAGCTCGGAGAGCTCGATGACCTCGGAGCCGGTGTCGATGACATAGCCCTCGACGGTGGTGCCCAGTGGCTCGACGACAACGCCGTCGGCGACCTCGGGCAGCTCGGCATCCTCTGCGAGCTCGACGATAAAGCTGCCGTAGAGCGGGGTGAAGAGGCTCTCCACGTCCACGTCCTCGGCAAGCTCGATGCCGATCTGGTTGCCGACGCACATCTTAAAGAGGCTCTCGGCGCCGCAGCCGTAGCCGGGCGTGGAGACGGCCAGGGCGTCGCCGGTAGCAGTGAGCGCCTCGACGGCGTCAAACGCGGCGAGCAGCTGCTGAGCGTCGGGGCGGTAGTCCTCGCCGTAGGTGGCGGGGGCGATGCGGACGACGCGGTGCGTCAGGCCCTTGAACTCGGGCGAGACGGCGCGGGCGGCCTTGCCCACGGCCACGGCGAAGCTGATGAGGGTCGGCGGAACGTTGAGCTCGCCGGCCTCGTCCTCAAAGGAGCCGCTCATGGAATCCTTGCCGCCGATGGCGCCGGCGCCCAGGTCGACCTGGGCCATAAGGGCGCCCAGGACGGCTGCCATGGGCTTGCCCCAGCGCTCGGCCTCGGTGCGCAGGCGCTCAAAGTATTCCTGGAAGGAGAGATAGGCGCGCTTGTGCTCAAAGCCGGCGGCCACGAGCTTGGCGATTGACTCAACCACGGACAGGTAGGCGCCCGCAAACTGGTCGGCCTCCATCAGGTAGGGGTTGAAGCCCCATGCCATGGCGCTCGCCGTGGTGGTCTCGCCGTCCACGGGGAACTTGGCGACCATGGCAGAGCTCGGGGTGAGCTGCGTCTTGCCGCCAAAGGGCATGAGCACGGTCGCGGCACCGATGGTGGAGTCGAAGCGCTCGGAAAGGCCCTTGTTGGAGGCGACGTTGAGATCGGTGACGAGCGAGGTCATGCGCTCGGCAAGCGTGGTGCCGGCCCAGCTGGGCTGCCACACGCTACGGGCGCAGACGTGGGCGACCTGGTGCTTGGGTGCACCGTTGGAGTTGAGGAACTCGCGGGACAGGTCGACGATGGCGACGCCGTTCCAGGCCATGCGCATGCGCGGCTCGGCGGTAACCTCGGCGATTACGGTCGCCTCCAGGTTCTCCTCGGCGGCGTAGCCCATGAACTCCTCGACGTCTCCGTCGGCAACGGCGCAGGCCATGCGCTCCTGGGACTCGGAAATGGCGAGCTCGGTGCCGTCCAAGCCGTCGTACTTCTTGGTCACGGTGTCCAGGTCCACGTACAGGCCGTCGGCAAGCTCGCCCACAGCGACCGAGACGCCGCCGGCGCCAAAGTCATTGCAGCGCTTGATCAGACGGCAGGCGTCGCCGCGGCGGAACAGACGCTGCAACTTGCGCTCAACCGGGGCGTTACCCTTCTGGACCTCGGCACCCGAGGTCTCGATGGACTCGGTGTTCTGGGTCTTGGAGGAGCCGGTGGCACCGCCGATGCCGTCACGGCCGGTGCGGCCGCCCAGCAGGATGATCTTGTCGGTGGGGGCGGGGCACTCGCGGCGCACGTGGTTTGCCGGGGTAGCGCCCACGACGGCGCCGACCTCCATGCGCTTGGCCACGTAGCCGGGGTGATAGAGTTCGTTGACCTGGCCGGTGGCAAGGCCGATCTGGTTGCCGTAGCTGGAGTAGCCGGCGGCGGCAGTGGTCACGAGCTTGCGCTGCGGCAGCTTGCCCTCGAGCGTCTCGGACACGGGGACGGTGGGGTCGCCGGCGCCGGTGACACGCATGGCCTGGTACACGTAGCTGCGGCCCGAGAGCGGGTCGCGGATGGCACCGCCCACGCAGGTGGCGGCACCGCCGAAGGGCTCGATCTCGGTCGGGTGGTTGTGGGTCTCGTTTTTAAACAGGAACAGCCAGTCCTGGTCCTCGCCGTCGACATCAACCTTCACCTTGACGGTGCAGGCGTTGATCTCCTCGGACTCGTCGACATCGGTCATGACGCCGGTCTTCTTAAGGTACTTGGCGCCGATGGTGCCCATGTCCATGAGGCAGACGGGCTTGGCGTCGCGACCGAGTTCGTGGCGCATCTCCATGTAGCGGTCGAAGGCCTGCTGCACCACGGCGTCGTCGATCGTCACGTCGTCCAAGACGGTGCCGAAGGTGGTGTGGCGGCAGTGATCGGACCAGTAGGTGTCGATCACGCGGATTTCGGTGATGGTGGGGTCGCGATTCTCATCGCGGAAGTACTGCTGGCAGAAGGCGATGTCCGCCTCGTCCATGGCAAGACCGCGCTCGGAAATAAAGGCGGCAAGGCCGGCCTCATCGAGCTCGCGGAAGCCGTCGAGCACTTCGACGGGCTGAGGCTCGGGGGTCTCCATATGCAGCGTCTCGGGCAGGTCGAGCGAGGCGATGCGGGCCTCGACGGGGTTCACCACGTAGTGCTTGATGGCCTCGATGGCGGCTTCGTCCAGAGCGCCCGAGATCATATAGACCTTGGCGGAACGCACGGCGGGGCGCTCGCCTTGGCTGATGAGCTGCACGCACTCGCTGGCGGAGTCGGCGCGCTGGTCAAACTGGCCAGGCAGGAATTCGACGGCAAAGACGGCGCCATCGCTTGCGGGGAGCTCGTCGTAGGTCACGTCGACCTGGGGCTCGCTAAAGACGGTCGGCACGCAGGAGCGGAAAAGCTCCTCGTCGATGCCCTCGACGTCGTAGCGGTTGATGATCCTCAGGGCCTCGATGCCCTTGATGCCGAGAATCTCGGTCAGCTCGCCCTTGAGCTGCTGAGCCTCGACGTCGAACCCGGGTTTCTTCTCCACGTAGATACGAGAGACCATTGGTTCCTGCCTTCCTGATCGGTTGGGCGTACGGTACGGTATGCGGCAGCGGTCGGTTTGCGGGGCAAGCCTCGCGGTCGCCTTGAGCCACATGTTTGTAAACCTCACTATGATACGACAGCTCGCGGCGCGTAGAGGACGGCGAGGGTGCTACAGTGAAGCGCAAACAAGAGAAAGGCATCACATGGCATTCGTTTCGCTCGCCATCATCGCACTCGTGGCCTTTGCAAGCCCCTTCATCGCTTCGGCGATTCCTGGAAAACCCGTTCCCGAGACGGTCTTTTTGCTTGTGTTCGGCGCGGTGCTGGGACCTCATATGCTCGGCGTTATCCATGTAGATGCCGAGGTCTCGCTCGTGTCAGAGCTTGGTCTGGCATTTTTGTTCCTGCTTGCAGGCTTTGAGATCGATCCCAAGAACATCACGGGCGTCGAGGGGCGCTACGGTATGGCCACGTGGGTTGTTACATTTTGTATCGCCTGGCTTGCCGTGCGCTTTACCCCGTGGTTCTCGGTCAGCCATTTCGACGGTATCGCCGTGACGCTCGCCTTGACCTCGACGGCGCTTGGAGCGCTCATGCCCATCTTGCGCGAGCGGTTGCTTGCCGGAACGCGCGTCGGTGATTCGATTCTCGCCTATGGTACGTGGGGCGAGCTCGGCCCCGTGCTCGCCATGTCGGTACTGCTGTCTGCCCGTACGGGTATCGAGACGCTGCTGATCTTGGGCCTGTTTGCCGTGGTGTGCGTGCTGCTTGCCGTGGTCCCCAGCCGCTCCAAACGCGTCGGGAGCCGCTTCTTTGCGTTTGTCGAGGAGCGCGCCGATACCACGTCGCAGACCTTCGTGCGCCTGACGGTGCTTATTTTGGTCACGCTCGTGGCGTTTTCCGCCATCTTTAGCCTCGATATCGTGTTGGGCGCTTTTGCCGCCGGCTTCGTCCTGCGCTATATCATCCCCGAGGGCAACCATACGCTCGAGACCAAGCTCGACGGCCTGGCCTACGGCTTTTTGATCCCGGTGTTCTTTACCGTGTCGGGCGCAAAGATCGATCTGACGGCCGTGGTGTCGCGCCCCGGGCTGCTCGTGGGCTTTATCGTGGCGTTGTTGATTATTCGTGCCGTACCCATTCTTATTTCTATGAGCATTTGTCCTGTGACGCGCGATGTGTCGGCGTATGGTCGCATTACCGTGGCCCTGTACTGCACCACGGCGCTGCCGATCATCGTTGCCGTGACGAGCGTGGCCGTCAACGCGGGCGCGCTGTCGCAAGATGTTGCGTCGGTCATGGTTGCCGCCGGTGCCATCACGGTGTTCTTGATGCCGCTGCTCGCGCAGCTCTTCTACCGCGTGGTCGATGCCGCGCCGGTCGCCGCCGTGGCAGAGGTTGCCGAGCATCCTGCCGAGGCACTCGATATCCTGCGTGCCCATCACGATTTGGCGAGTCTGCTCGCACGAGAGCACGAGCTGCTGACCTCGCATGGCCATGGTCGCGTATTCGAGGGCCTGCCTACGCTCGATACGATTGCCGAGCGTCTTTCCGCCGAGGCGGCGAGCGGCCACATCGATGCCCGCATCGTGGACGCGGCGCATCTTCTTGCCGATAAGACCTATGGAGACGAGATCGACCCGTCC
Source organism: uncultured Collinsella sp. (assembly GCA_902405995.1). Taxonomy (GTDB): domain Bacteria; phylum Actinomycetota; class Coriobacteriia; order Coriobacteriales; family Coriobacteriaceae; genus Collinsella. The sequence goes on along the minus strand of CABPCG010000007.1, from coordinate 24,150 downwards.
GAGCTTACCCCGCGCGAGCGCCGCCGCCTGGAGCGCGCCAAGCTCGCCGTGCGCGAATACCGCCGCCGCATGCTGGAGCTCTACGCACGCGATGAAGCCCAAGACGACGACGGCAAATAACGAGACGCTTCCCTAGGGGAAGACGCGTCCCACTTTAAAGACCCGAAACGGGACGCAGTTTCCGCAAGGAGGTCCTGGGGGACCGGGCCCCGTTCTGATCCGAAATACTGGGACATAGTTTCCCTTTCATAACAGAAGAAGGCGCGCTGCCTGCAATTGATGCGGGCGGCGCGCCTTCTTTGTTGGACTATGTTGAGGCTGGGAGTTGAGGCTTGTGGTCCCTTAAGAGCGGGCAGCTCCGTCGACGGGGAGCACGGCGCCCGTGACGTAGGAGGACATATCGCTCGCCAGGAAAACAAAGGCGTTGGCGACATCCTCGGGCTCGCCCATGCGACCCAGCGGAATGGTGGCGATGATGGGCTTGATGATCTCTTCGGGCAGGTTGGCGACCATGTCGGTTTTAGTTACACCAGGTGCTACGGCATTGACGCGAATGCCCATGGGAGCGAGCTCGCGCGAGAGCGACTGGACCATGCCGTTGACGGCGAACTTGGACGTGGGATAGCCAACGCCGGAGGGCTGACCGTACTTAGCGACCATCGAGCTCGTGGTGGTGATGGTGCCGCCGTGGCCGGCTTCGGTCATGATCTTGGCGGCAGCCTGGTGGCCATTAAAGACGGCGACGACGTTGAGGTCCATGACCTTGGCGAACTCCTCGGCCGTGTAGTCCAAAAGGGGTGAGCGCTGGGAGATGCCGGCATTGTTGACGACCGTGTCCAAGCCGCCCATGTCGGCTGCAGCCTGGGTAAAGGCCCCGGTCACGGCCTCGAGCGAGGTGAGGTCGCAGGAGCGGCCCCAGACCTTGGCGTCGGGATAGGCGGCTGCCAGCTTCTCAACGGCCGCGTCGGCAGTCTCCTGGCGCGAGCCAAAGACGGTGACGGCAGCGCCTTCCTCGATAAAACGGCAGGCGATGGCATAGCCGATACCGCGTGTGCCTCCGGTGATGATTGCTTTTTTGCCCTCGAGCAACATGGTGCTTCCTCTCATCGCGGGCGGACATTCGCAGCACAGCGTAGCGGTAGCCGGAATCGGTCGCGTTTGCATATCGGTGAACGGTAGCCCGCGTTACCGATGAGCGGCTCGCGCAAATATGCTCTGCCGTTGTGCTTGGGGCAGGAGACAAAAGGGCTCCCGTCCCACATCGGACGGGAGCCCTCAAGGCGCGTATTGCTAGGCGAGCGTTGGGCTAGTTGGCCATAACGCCTTCGGTCCAGGCCTCGACGTCCTCGATACGCAGGACGTTGGCGACCTCGGCCACGCAGTCGACGCTGGCAAGCTCGGCGGCGGCAGCCTGGACGTCCTTCTCGAGCGCGCGGTGCGTCAGGAAGATGACCGAGCAGGCATCGCTGACGCCCGACTTGCCGTCCTCGACCTGGTTGATGAGCGAGATCGAGATGTTGTGCTTGGCAAAGATGTCGACCGTCTCGGACAGGGCGCCCACGCGGTCGGCGACCTTCAGGCGCACATAGTACTTGGTCTGGAGCTCGTCCATGGGCTTAAAGGCGAGGTTGTGGCCATAGGGCTCAATCTCGGGCAGCGGAGCCACGCCGCGGCTGATCTGCTCGGAGAGCGACAGGATATCGCCCACGACGGCGCTCGCGGTGGGGAAGGAGCCTGCGCCGGCACCGTAGAACATGGTCTCGCCCACGGCGTCGCCTACCACGTAGACAGCGTTCATGGCGCCGTTGACCTTGGCAAGCATGTGGTCGGCGGGGATCAGCGTGGGATGCACGCGGACGTCGACGCCGGCGTCGGTGTTGCGGGCGATGCCCAGCAGCTTAATGGTGTAGCCGAGCTCGCGGGCCTGGGCGATGTCCTCGGCGCCGATGGTGCGGATACCCTGCTGGTACACATCGTCGGTGGTCACGCGGGTGCCAAAGCCGATGGAGGCAAGGATGGCCGTCTTGCTGGCGGCGTCGAAGCCGTCGACGTCTGCGGACGGGTCGGCCTCGGCATAGCCCTTGGCCTGCGCGTCGGCAAGCACGTCGGCGTAATCGGCGCCCTCGGCGTCCATGCGCGACAGGATATAGTTGGTGGTGCCGTTGAGGATGCCGGCGATGGTCAGGATCTTGTTGCCCACTAGGTCGTGCTCGAGCGTGCTCACGATGGGGATACCGCCGCCGCAGCTGGCCTCGCACTTAATCTGCACGCCGCACGCGCGCGCCTTCTCGGCAAGCGTCTCGACGTGACGGCCCAGCAGGGCCTTGTTGGCAGAGACGACGTGCTTGCCGTGCTCAAAGGCGGTGGTGAAGATCTCGGTTGCGGGATGCTCGCCACCGATCAGCTCGACGACGATGTTGACGGCGGGGTCGGTGACGACGTCACGCCAGTCACTCGTAAAGGCCTCGCGCTCAATACCAGCTGCCTCGGCCTGCTCCCAAGCAAGCGCGCAGGCGCGGGTCAGCTTAAGGTCGATGCCGTAGGCTGCCAGGTACTCATCGTGGTGGCTCTTGATCAGACGGGCCACGCCGCCGCCGACGGTTCCCAGACCGATCAGACCGACGTTCACGGTGCGCAGGGATTCGCTCATAGATAGCTCCTTCGTGCATCTTATGGATGGATTAACCGCTTAAAGGTTGAGTGCATTCTAGCGTGAACCGAGGGCGTGTGCTCGCCAGGCAACAGGAGTCGCACAAAACGACACCCCCGAAACGCTGCGGAAACATTGGAAACATGCTCGCTACAAACGGAACTCCGTAACAAACTGTCAACGTTTGCGCCATAAGGTTTGCCCTGTACCGCAAGACGGCCGCACCGCGGCCAGCGAAAAAAAGGGGGGACACCATGTTTATTGAGAGCGGGAACGCTTGTAACAGAATGGAAACATTACTTTTACATAATAAAGTGGCATTACTGCATAAAGAAGTAGGAATACGCAGAACTATGGATAAATGAACAAATCCAAAGAAAAGTTGAAATAATCGCCACTTTTCCTAACTAAAGCGTCTACTATTTTGCGAACGCCGAACACGGCGAAGGATGGCCTGTCGGGTAACCAAAACCCGACGAGATTTGAGAGGAGAGCCGCATGTCGAGCCTCACCGGTAAGTCATTAAACCCTGTTATGAATCGCAGGAGCGTTATCGCGAGCGCAGCAGGTCTGGGGGCGATGTCCATTCTAGCTGGTTGCTCCTCCAACGGCGGCGACAGCGGTTCCGCTTCGAGCGACGCTTCGTTTAAGATCGGCACCATCGGCCCGCTGACCGGCGCTAACGCGTCCTACGGCAAGTCCGTTACCCAGGGCGTCGAGCTTGGCTGCAAGGATTTCTCGACCAAGGAGCTGCCGCTTGCCAGCAAGGCCGAGGATGATCAGGCCGACGGTGAGAAGGCCGTCAATGCCTTCAACACCCTGCTCGACTGGGGCATGCAGGCCCTCGTCGGCCCGACCACCACGGGTGCGTCGGTTGCCGTTGCCGCCGAGTGTGGTAACGACCCCAAGACGTTCATGATCACCCCGTCCGCGTCCTCCGAGGACGTCACCGACGGCAAGGATTGCGTCTTCCAGGTTTGCTTTACCGACCCCAACCAGGGTGTCAACGCTGCCAAGTTCCTGGCGCAGAAGTATGCGGACGAGAAGTTCGTGCTGTTCTATAACTCTGGCGACGCCTATTCTTCGGGCATCGCGGATTCCTTTAAGGCCCAGGCCGCTGAGTCCAAGCTCGAGGTTGTTGACGAGGAGACCTTTAAGGACGACTCCGCCACGAGCTTTACCAACCAGCTGACCAAGGCCAAGCAGGCCGGTGCCACCATGATCTTTGCGCCGATCTACTACACGCCGGCGTCCGTCCTGCTCAAGAACGCCAAGGACATGGGCTACGACGTCAAGATGATGGGCTGCGACGGCATGGACGGCATCCTGGGCGTTGAGGGCTTCGACACCTCTCTTGCCGAGGGTCTGCTGCTCATGACCCCGTTCTCCGCCGACGACGAGAAGAACGCCGACTTCGTCAACGCTTACAAGGATAAGTACGGCGATACTCCCGACCAGTTTGCCGCCGACGCCTACGACGGCGTGCACGCGGTGGCCGAGGCCCTCAAAGAGGCCGGTCTTGGTGTCGACGCCGACCCGACCGAGGTCGCTGATAAACTGTCCAAGGCTATGCTCAAGATTACCGTTGACGGTCTGACCGGCAAGCTTACCTGGAACGATAAGGGCCAGGTCCAGAAGGAGCCCACGGCGTACGTCATCACCGACGGCAAGTACGTACAGGCCTAATAAGCCGCCTTACATAGAGCGGTTTTGATCCCAGGCAGGGGAGGTTTTGGCCTTCCCTGCTTGCTTGGTATCTAGGGACAGTGTAACGTCCCTGTTTCATACATTAACTGGAAACCTATTCGAAAGGGGGATGTGGAACATGACGGTCTTTATCCAATACCTGGTCAACGGCCTGTCCATGGGCAGCGTCTACGCCATCATCGCGTTGGGCTACACCATGGTCTACGGTATCGCCAAGATGCTCAACTTCGCTCACGGCGACGTCATCATGGTCGGTGCCTATGTCTCGTTCTGTGCCACGTCGTATCTCGGCCTCCCGGGCTGGGCATCTGTAATTCTCTCTTGCGTTGTCTGCACGGTTCTCGGTGTTCTCATTGAGGGTCTGGCCTATAAGCCGCTGCGCCAAGCAGGCCCGCTGGCCGTTTTGATCACGGCCATCGGCGTGTCCTACTTCCTGCAGAATGCCGCGCAGCTTCTGTGGGGCGCCACGCCCAAGAACTTCACTTCGCTCGTCACCTTCCCGGTGCCGGAGTTCTTGGCCAAGTTTAACGTGAGCGCCGTATCGCTCGTCACCATCGTCGCCTGCCTGGTTATCATGGCCGGCCTGATGTTCTTTACAGGTAAGACCAAGATGGGCAAGGCAATGCGTGCCGTGTCCGAGGACAAAGCCGCCGCTCAGCTCATGGGCATCAACGTCAACCGCACCATCTCGATGACGTTTGCTATCGGCTCCGCCCTTGCTGCCATCGCCGGTGTGCTCCTGTGCTCCTACTCGCCGGTCCTGCAGCCCACCACGGGCGCCATGCCTGGCATCAAGGCCTTCGACGCTGCCGTTTTCGGCGGCATCGGCTCCATCCCCGGTGCCTTTGTCGGTGGCATTCTCATCGGCATCATCGAGGCGATGGCGCAGGCCTACATTTCCACGAGCCTTGCCAACTCCATCGTCTTTGGTGTTTTGATCATCGTCCTGCTCGTCAAGCCTGCCGGCCTCTTGGGCAAGTACGTCCCCGAGAAGGTGTAGGTGAGCGTTATGAAGTTTCTTAAAGACAAGCAGACGCGTCACGACTTTGTTACGTACGCCATGTGCCTTGTGGCGTTCGCCATCGTGTTCTTTATGCAGTCCAACCACATGATTCCGCGCATGATCGCCGGTCAGCTGGTTCCCATCACGGCCTATATCGTCATGGCCATCTCCCTCAACCTCGTCGTCGGCATCGCGGGCGACTTGTCGCTGGGCCACGCGGGCTTTATGAGCGTCGGCGCCTACACGGGCATCGTCACCGCGGTCGCCCTCGAGAGCGCCGTTCCCTCCGATCCGGTGCGCCTTATCATCAGCATCGTGGTCGGTGCTATCGCCGCTGCCATCTTGGGCTTCTTGATCGGCATCCCGGTCCTGCGCCTGAGCGGCGACTATCTGGCCATCGTGACCCTGGCTTTTGGCGAGATCATCAAAGAGATCGTTACTTGCCTTATCGTGGGCGTCGACTCCCGCGGCCTGCACGTGATCTTTAACATCACGGGTAACTCCACGATCGACGACCTGCACCTGCTCGAGGACGGCACCGCCATCATCAAGGGCGCGCAGGGCGCCTCGGGCGTGTCGACGTACTCGACCTTCCTCGCCGGTGCCATCCTGGTCATGGTTGCGCTCGTGATCGTACTCAACCTGGTTCGCAGCCGTACCGGCCGTGCCATCATGGCCGTGCGCGATAACAAGATTGCAGCCGAGTCCGTAGGCATCTCCGTCACCGAGTACCGCATGATCGCCTTCGTGGTTTCCGCTGCCCTCGCCGGTGCTGCCGGAGCTCTCTTCGGCGGTAACTTCTCGCAGCTCTCCGCCACCAAGTTCGACTTCAACACGTCGATCCTCATTCTGGTGTTCGTGGTCCTGGGCGGCCTGGGCAACATGCGCGGTTCCGTCATCGCGGCGGCGTTGCTCACGGTGCTTCCCGAGCTGCTCCGTCAGTTCTCGGACTACCGCATGCTCATCTACGCCATCGTGTTGATCCTGGTCATGATCTTTACCAACAACCCGCAGCTCAAGGCGTTCTTCGCACGCATTATGGACCGCTTTGCTTCCAAGAAGGAGGTGGCAGCCGATGCCCAGTAAATTTGAGTTCAACAAGGGTAAGATGGTCCCGTATCCTTCTGGCGCCATCGTTCCCGATCGCGATCTGGGCCAGCGCCCGGCACTCGAGTGCATCCACCTGGGCATTGAGTTCGGTGGCCTTAAGGCAGTCGACGACTTTAGCCTGACTATCGGCAAGACCGAGATCGCCGGTCTGATCGGCCCCAACGGTGCCGGAAAGACCACGGTCTTCAACCTGCTCACCAAGGTGTATCAGCCCACGCACGGCACCATCCTGCTCGACGGTGAGGACACCTCGGGCAAGTCGGTCTACCAGGTCAACCGCATGGGCATTGCCCGTACGTTCCAGAACATCCGCCTGTTCAACACCATGACGGTGGAGGACAACGTCAAGGTCGGTCTGCACAACCAGGAGCGCTATTCCGGTTTTGAGGGCGTGCTGCGCCTGCCGACGTACTGGAAGCACGAGAAGGCCGCCCATGAGCGTGCCATGGAGCTGCTCTCCATCTTTGATATGGAGCATCTGGCAAACGAACAGGCCGGCTCGCTGCCTTACGGCGCTCAGCGCCGCCTGGAGATCGTCCGCGCGCTTGCCACCAACCCCAAGCTGCTGCTGCTCGACGAGCCTGCCGCCGGCATGAACCCGTCCGAGACCGCGGAGCTCATGGAGAACATCGTTAAGATTCGCGACACCTTTGGCATCGCCATCATGCTTATCGAGCACGACATGTCGCTCGTCATGAATATTTGCGAGGGTATCTGCGTACTCAACTTTGGTAAGGTCATCGCCAAGGGCACGGCAGAGGAAATCCAGAACAACGACGCCGTTATCGAGGCATATCTGGGCAAGCAGGATAAGGGGGAGAACTAAATGGCAGAGCCGATGCTTTCCGTCTACAACATCAACGTCTGGTACGGCGCCATCCACGCCATCAAGGACATCTCCTTTAACGTCAACGAGGGCGAGATCGTGGCTCTGATCGGTGCGAACGGTGCCGGCAAGTCCACAACGCTCAAGACCGTCTCGGGCCTGCTGCGCTCCAAGACCGGCTCCATCAAGTTTATGGGCGAGGACATTACTCATACGCCCGCCGATAAGCTGGTTGGTAAGGGCCTGGCCCAGGTGCCCGAGGGCCGTCGCGCCTTTTTGCAGATGACGGTCGAGGAGAACCTGGAGATGGGCGCCTACACGCAGCCCAAGTCCACGGTTGCTCCGGGCCTTGAGCGCGTCTACGAGCAGTTCCCGCGCCTGAAGGAGCGCCGTCGCCAAGTCGCCGGCACCCTTTCGGGCGGCGAGCAGCAGATGCTCGTTATGGGCCGCGCCCTTATGAGCAACCCCAAGCTGCTCATGCTCGACGAGCCTTCCATGGGCCTGGCGCCGATTCTGATTGAGCAGATCTTCCAGATTGTCGAGGACCTGCACAAGGCCGGCACCACGGTGCTCCTGGTCGAGCAGAACGCGCAGATGGCACTTTCCATCGCCACACGCGGTTACGTGCTCGAGACCGGCAAGATCACCATGACCGGCACCGGTCAAGAGCTCCTGCACGACGACAACGTCCGCAAGGCTTACCTGGGCGGCTAGGGACTTCCGCCGTTCTGCCGAACGGCGGACCGGCCGACGCTGCGCGGGCGCCCTGATCGACGTGCCGAAGCTCCTCACCCTTGGGGCTATGCCGCGGTACGAGGCCAGGTGGTCATGGTCCGGGAACCTCGCGATGTCGAATGACACCGCGAGGTTCGCCGCCGTCCTCGGCGGCCTCGACCCCCGAGTGGGCGATCCCCACGCGCTAACGCCTGCAAACAAGGGGATTGCCAAGACGCCGCCGGGCACCTCCGTCATAGACGTGGAAGTGCGGCCGCGCTGAAGCACTGCGCGGTGTCTGCTCGCTTATGTGCGTATCACGAAGGAAGACCAGATCGGTGAGCGGGATTGGCCCGAAGTCGAGAGATTCCCATCAGCCTCTCGTCGGTCGATGACCGGTTCACCACGCAGGAAGAGCGTGACGGAAGGTCTCGCAAAAAGGCTCCGAGCGCGGCGTGCTCATGCCCGTCGTGGTGCGCCCGAAGGGGGGGGACGGCTGCTACGAGCTCGATCATTTGCGAGGAGAAGACGAACCAGTCGTTGCAGATCCAATATGGATCTCGCCGACCTCGGCAAGCTGCTCGATGAGTGGAAGCCCTGTCGGGTCGTCTATTTCAACACCACCCAGAATGATGGTGTCATCGCGCAGGTCGATCTGCGTGTTGAGCACAGCGAGGTTAAAGCCGGAGGCCACAAATCCGATAGCAGCCAGGACGAGCCCCGTGGCAACAAGCCCACCCGCTACGGCAAGGTAAATCCTTTTTACGCTGGACATGTTTGCACTCCTTCCTATGCCGTGAGCGGCGCCGCTTCGGCGCCCATGCGGCTCTTATTGCCTCGATCTTTCCAGAAGGGCGAAACGGCTTTCTTCGCCCAAAGGGCAGAGAGGCGCGCGATCTGCTTGGACGCCGTCCAGGCGCCGGCTCCCGTGAGGAGCGCCACACCGATGGAAGCGAATCCCATTCCCATCGAGGCCAAAACGTACGGAACATGCCCGATAATGATGCCGTCCACGGCGAACAGGAGCCCTACCAGGCCCGCGCCCCCGAATGCCGCGGCCACGATCCACACGCAGAGCGCAAGAACCCAAATACAGATGTAGACTGCAGCGGCAACGGCGACGAACGCGAGCAGCAGCGGAATCCATACCGGAGAGCCCACGATGGCGAGCGCCCATAGAAGTGCCGTGCTCTTGCGCTTGGTCCTCGCGATCGCGCGCGGCACGGCGGGCAGTTCGTCGAGCGTTGCCTCGGCGACCTCACCGGGCGTGCCCATGGCGGCCACAGCCTCGGCCTCCGTCATGCCGTCCTCCATACGGTCGGCGATGGCCTCCGCGTAGAACTCCTGCGTTTCCTTTACCTGATCTGCCGGCAGGCAGGCCAGAAGCTCGCCCAGCCGGTTCAAGAACTCATCGCGCGTCATGGTGCGCCCCCTCCACGTAACGGTAGATCTCCTGCACGGATGGCCATTCGGCGAGGAACTCGGCGATACGCTCGCGCCCGGCGTCCGTGATGCGGTAGTACCTCCGCAGCCGCCCGTTGTGCTCGGCGGAGCGCGCGGTGATGCAGCCCGCCTTCTCCAGGCGCTTGAGCAACGGATAGAGCGTGGATTCCGTGAGCCCCATACTCGCGGGCACGTCCTTCACGATCTGATAGCCGTAGGATTCCTCGCCCGAGACGGCCGCGAGCACGCAGGCCTCGAGGAAGCCGCGCTTCATCTGTGCCTCCATCCGCACACCTCCTTTCGTAGTATACTGTGTAACACCTACTATATGACACATAGTATATGATGTCAACAGTTGTCGTATAGGGAGTCCGGTCTGTCTGTCCCCTGCGGGTACTCATTGGGGACGTACTTAAATGAGTACCCATCGCTCAAGGTGGCACCTGGGGACGTTCCTTATGTGCCGGCACTTTGGGACACTCCTTGTCAAGGTTTTGTTCCATCGTGCGGGTTGCTATTTAACGTGCGACAATGCCGTGTGGAAATCGAAATGTCTCCTGGGGGCTATCTATGCTGTACGAGTTTTGTGCCGAGAGCTTTGAGCGTGTGCCGGCGGCTATCGATGCCGGTGCTAAGCGCATCGAGTTGTGCGACAACCTTGCCGTCGGTGGTACCACGCCCTCGGCCGGCGTTATCAGCACTACGGTCAGCTATGCTCACGAGCATGACGCGCGAGTGATGTGCATGATTCGCCCGCGTGGCGGTGACTTTCACTACAACCAGGACGAGCTGCGCATGATGGAGATGGACTTGGGTCTTGCCGTGAGCGCCGGCGTTGACGGCCTGGTCTTTGGCTGCTGCAAGCCCTGTGCCGGCGGCTGGGCGCTCGACGAGCTCACCCTCGGCGCCCTCGTGATGGCTACGGGCTGCGCGACCGAGGAGTGCAAGCGCGGGGCCATCGATATCACCTTCCACATGGCCTTTGACCAGCTCTCGCTCGAGGCTCAGCTCGATGCCATTGACACACTCGCCGACTGCGGCATCACGCGCATCCTGACGCATGGTGGTGCTGCCGGAACGCCGATCGAGGACAACCTGGAGCACCTGTCGCGTCTTGTCGAGTATGCGGGCGACCGCCTGACCATTCTTCCCGGTGGCGGCATTTCCACGGCCAATCGCGATACCGTGGCGGCGGCACTGGGCGTCTCCGAACTCCATGGCACCAAGATCGTGCCGCTGGAGGTATAACCCGTGGCGCTGGTATTTGACGTCCAGCAGGCGAGCGGTAAGCCCGACGATAATCGTCGCCCTGGCACCGCGTGCCCCTTTTGTGACACGGAGGGGCTCGCCAACATCATCCAGCGCGATGGTGACTGCATCTGGCTCGAGAATAGGTTCAAGACCTTGCGCGCCACCCGTCAAACCGTGTTGATTGAATCGGCAGATCACGATGCCGACTTGGTGACCTATGAGCCGGATGAACTCCACCATGTGATGCGGTTTGCTCTGGGCTGTTGGCAGCAGATGATCGATTCCCAGCAGTACCGCAGTGTACTCATGTATAAGAACAAAGGTCCGCTTTCGGGCGGCAGCCTCGTCCATCCACACATGCAGATTGTGGGCTTGGAACAGGAGGACGGCTATGCGGCGCTGACCTTAGCCAACTTTGAAGGCATCGCTGTCTGGCAGCAGGGGAGAATCTCGGTCAACATCTCAACCGAACCGATTATGGGATTCTTTGAGGTCAACGTCTCGGCTCCACAGGGAATCGCCGCCAGCGACGACGCCCGCGACCAAGCCGAAGCGGACCTGTTTGCCGATGCGATTCAGGTGGCCCTGCGCTATATCCTGCACGAGCACCACGGCGGCCGCGCGGAGTCGTACAACTTGTTCTTCTACCACATGGACGGCCGGACCATTGCCAAGGCGCTTCCGCGTTGGGTGGTTTCGCCCTACTTTGTCGGCTATCGTTTGGCCCAGGTTAATGCCGAGACCACGCTCGATATCGATGCTGATCGCCTGCGTGCGCATCTGGAAACGCTCGTATAGCAAGACTAACACCCGCGTAACGCGGACAGTCTAGCGTCCCATGGCGTCGCGGCCGGCCTCGACGCGCTTGCGTTGGGCGGCGCGCTCCTCGCCGGTCAGTCGCTCAAAGAGATGTCCGATAACCGAGGCGAGCACCTGCTGAAACAGCGTTCCGCACATGACGGGAAACACGACTTCGCCTGGAAAGTACTGCGTGGCGATGACGGCGCCCGAAGAGATGTTACGCATGCCGCAGGTAAAGCACATGGTGGTCGTCTCGCTATACGGCAGGTGCAACGCACGGGCGACCAGAAAACCGACGACAAAGCCGCTGATGGCGAAGACCAAAATAAAGAGGGCGACTTCCAAGCGCTCAACATTCATGTGCAACACGTACTCGCTCATGGCGGTGGAGTTGGACGCGATGACCCCCATCATCATGAACTTGCAGGCGGGCGAAAGCGCGGGGGAGAGTTTCTCATGTCCCCATCCGCGCGTGAGCTCGTTGATCACGATGCCGAACACGGCAGGGATGGCGATCATAAAGGCCGTGTTCTGCATCATGCCCGGAACATCGATTGCGACGGTGGCACCCAGCAGGAGCTTCAGCGTGAGCGGAATCGTCACGGGCGAGATGACCGAGGACGTCAGGATGATGGTGAGCGCGAGCGGGCCGTTGCCGCCGAACATGCTAATCCACATAAAGGCGGTGACTGCCACGGGTACGCTGTACTCGAGCGCGATGCCGCAGACAAGGTTTGGGTTGGAACCAAAGAACAGTGAGCTCATGGCATACGCCGCGATGGGGATGAGCACGGCCGAGACAAATAACGCCAAAATCAAATGTAGGGGACGGCGGAACACCTCGGCCACCTGGTGAAAGGTGTTGCTGAGCGCACCTTGGAACGTCATAAAGGCAAACAGGGCGGGAACGATGGGCTTGAGCACGCCGATCTGCCGGGGAAAGAGCACGCCGAGCGTCACGCAAATCGGAACGATGACCTGCATGTGCCCCGCAAGAAACTTGCCCAGTCCAACCCATTGCTTCATATGCTCTTGTGACTCCCTTTGCTCGTGAATCCGTTTTGAATGGATATGCTAGACGCTCGCATGCGTCCGTGCGTCAGAAACGCTCGATTATTTCGAGGGTATTACCGCCCTCGTTTATCGAAACCGCGGCGTGCTGGACGTTGTGCGTCCGCGCTGCACGGTATAATAAATCCGTTCAACAGATCTGCCTGCCGAAGCGGGTATACACAGAGGACTCATCGCTATGAACCGTGAGAGGTATCGCGGCGACCTGCCCCTATCGGGGGTGGGCGCCTATGTCATCGCTTAAGACGACGCATCGCTGGGCAGTCGCTCGGCAAAACCCCGAGCTCGAAAAGGAGCTTTCGGCTGGCCTGGGCATACCCGGGCTGGTGGCGCGCATTATGGTTGCGCACGGCATAACATCCATCGAGGAAGGCCAGCTGTTTTTGACGCCTTCGCTCGATCGCGACTGGGCCGACCCACTCATTATTCCGGGCATGGCGGTCGTTGCCGACCGCGTCGAGCGCGCTATTCGCAACCACGAGCACATCGCGGTCTTTGGCGATTTTGACGTCGACGGCATTACGTCGACTTGTCTGTTGACCGAGGCGCTACGTTCGTTTGGCGCCAACGTCACGCCGTTTATTCCGCATCGCTTTGACGAGGGCTACGGCCTGTCGCGTGCGGCGCTCGACCGCGTCAACGAGCTCGCCCAACCCAACCTGATCGTGACCGTCGATAACGGCATTGCCGCCAAGGAGGAGGTCTCCTATCTGGAGAGCCTGGGGATCGATTTGGTGGTCACGGACCATCACGAGCCGTCCGACCAGGTGCCGCAGGGCGTGCCCCTGACCGACCCCAAGCTCGAGGACGAGGGTCCCTCGCGCGAGCTTGCCGGTGCCGGTGTGGCGCTCAAGCTGGTGCAGGTCCTGGGCGAGCGTTTGGGCAAGCCGTCGTATTGGCGTTCGCTGATCGAGGTCGCGGCGCTGGGCACCGTGTCCGACATGATGCCGCTCACGCCCGAGAATCGCGCACTGGTCGCCGAGGGCATCCAACAGATGCGCGTGACGGCCCGTCCCGGCTATATCGCGCTTGCCGCACTTGCCAAGGCCGACCTTTCTACCATTACGGCCGACGGCCTGTCGTTTTCGCTCATCCCTCGTCTGAATGCTGCCGGCCGCATGGCTGATCCCAAGCTGGCGCTCGACCTGCTGCTTGCCCGCGATCCTATCGAGGCAAGTGCACTGGCAGCCGAGCTCGAGGAAATCAACCGTCAGCGCCGCGAGATCGAGGCGGAGCTCACACGCGACGCCATGGCAAAGGTCGAGGAGACCTATGACGGCGGTCGCGCAATCGTCGTGGGTGGCGAGGGCTGGCACGAGGGCGTCAAGGGTATCGTAGCGAGCCGCCTGACCAACCGTTATCACGTGCCGGCGCTGCTCTTCTCGATTGAGGACGGCGTTGCGCGCGGATCGGGTCGCTCGGTGGGCAAGGTCAACCTGTTCGACGCCGTCGAGCGTTGTTCCGACCTGCTGATCCGTCGCGGCGGACATGCCGGTGCGGTGGGTGTGACCATCGAGGCATCCAAGCTCGATGAGTTTCGCCGCCGCCTTTCCGCCGTGCTATCGGAGCTTCCCGCCGAGGACTTTGAAGACACCGACGAGGTCGCCGCCACCGTCGACCTTTCCGAGCTGAATATCGAGACCATCGAGCAGATCTCCCGTCTTGAGCCGTTTGGCCAGGGCAACAAGGTGCCGCTGCTGGCTGCCGAGGGCGTGACGATGTGCGACCGCGCCGTGGTGGGCAAAACCGGCGAGCACATGCGCTTTGTGGCGACCGATGGCGCCGCGAGTGTGCCGGCCATTATGTTCCGCGTGCCGCAAATCGATAAGCTCATCAACTGCGATAGCGCTGTCGACTTGGTGTTCGAGGCCGTTGCCGAGCATTGGCAGGGGCGTGTGAAGCCCAAGCTCATGATCAAGGATGTTCTGGTCCGCGATACCACGCTGCCCAGCGTCGACGATCCGGCATGCGAGCTTCGTCGTGGCGTGCAGCCGGCGGATTCCGGCCTGCGCCTGGAGTCGCGTAAGCGCGAGACGCTCGCCCAGCTTTCCTATACCGAGCTCACGCGCTCGCTTATCCATAGCTTTATCGGATCGAACCAGCCGCACCGCGCGCAGGTTGAGGCGCTCGATGCCTTGGCCGACCACCAGAGCGTCTTGGCCGTTATGGGAACGGGCCGCGGCAAGTCTCTCATCTTCCATGTACATGCTGCGCGCGAGGCTGTCCTTCGCGGACGTGCGAGCATCTTTGTCTATCCGCTGCGTGCGCTTGTTGCCGACCAGGCCTATCACCTCTCGTCGAGGATGGCAGCGCTTGGCATTGGCGTTGGCGTGCTGACCGGCGAGACCGTGGAGGCCGCACGCGATGATGTGTTCGCCGGCCTAGCTTCGGGCCGCACCGGTATCGTGCTCACGACGCCCGAGTTCCTATCTATCCACCGTGACCGCTTCGCGCGTTCGGGCCGCATCGGCTTTGTCGTTATCGATGAGGCGCACCACGCCGGCCTTGCCAAGGGCGGCGACCGCAGCGCCTATCTCGACATGCCCGATATCCTCAAAGCCCTGGGCGACCCGGTTGTTATGGCTGCGACGGCCACCGCGACGGCTCCGGTCGTGGCCGAGCTTGCCCGCATGCTGCCGATTACTCGCACGGTGGTCGACGAGACGGTGCGCGAGAACCTGCAGCTCGAGGACGACCGCGACCTTGCGAGCCGCGAGAACCGTTTGGTGTCGATCGTGGCGACGGGGGAGAAGACCGTCATTTACGTCAATTCGCGCGACCAGTCCGTGGCGCTCGCCAAGACGTTGCGCAAGCGTGTGCCCGATTGCGCAACCCATATCGCGTTCTATAACGCGGGGCTTGCGCGCTCCGATCGCCGCCGCGTGGAGGAAGCATTCCGAGACGGAAGCCTCAGCTGCATCGTCTCGACCTCTGCCTTTGGCGAGGGCGTCAACCTTCCCGATATTCGCCATGTCGTGCTCTATCACATGCCGTTTGGCGCGATTGAGTTTAACCAGATGAGTGGCCGCGCCGGTCGCGATGGACAGCCCGCCGTGATTCACCTGCTCTATTCGTCGCGCGACGCCCGCATTAACGAGCGCCTACTCGACTGCTATGCGCCCGAGCGCGACGAGCTCGTCACGCTCTATCGCGCGCTGCAAACCATGTGGCGCTCCAACCGCGGCAAGACCGGGGACGATTCCTTTAGCGCGAGCGATATCGACATCGCGCAGATGTGCCTTGCCATCGATGCCCGCACGCCGGTCGACGAGCGCTCGGTGGAAAGTGGCCTGGGAATCTTCGAAGAGCTTGGCTTCTGTCGCGTTTCGGGGTTTGACGACACCCGTCGCATCGCGATGGCCGAAAACCCCGGCCGTGTGCAATTGAGCAGGTCAATTCGCTATTTGGAGGGCTTGCGTTCGCGCATGGAGTTCTCGGCTTTCCGGAGTTGGGCGCTCGATTCGTGCGCTTCTGATATGCTAGCCAAAGTTAACCGCCCGATCGTACCGCGGGCCTAGGGGAAGGGGACCTCGATGGATGCCGCAGCCCGTACCGCCCATGATTCCGCCCTCCAGCCGTTCTCGGAGATGGAGCACTATAAGCATGCCGATGAGCTGCCGCCCGAGATTATGGCGGACAGCTACGACAAGCTGGAGCGCCTGTGCCTCAAATATATGAATGAGGACGACTTTTCTAAGGTGGAGCAGGCCTATTGCTTTGCTGCCGAGAAGCACTGCAACCAAAAGCGCCGCTCGGGTGAGATGTACATCAACCATCCCGTCGAGGTGGCCATCATTTTGGCCGATCTCAAGATGGACTGTGACGTGGTGTGCGCCGCGCTGCTACACGATACCGTCGAGGATACCGAGACCTCGCTTGCCGATGTTTCCGACCTGTTTGGCGATACGGTGGCCGAGCTCGTCGATGGCGTGACCAAGCTCACCAACATCGAAGTCGACAGCATGGACGAGAAACAGGCCCTCACGCTGCGCAAGATGTTCCTCGCCATGTCCAAGGACATCCGCGTCATCATCGTTAAGCTTGCCGACCGTCTGCACAACATGCGAACGCTGGCAGCCCTGCGCGAGGATCGTCGCCTGTTTAAGGCGCGCGAGACCATGGACGTGTACGCGCCCTTGGCCGACCGCCTGGGCATGAGCTCTATTAAGTGGGAACTCGAGGACCTGTCCTTCTTCTACCTGGAGCCCGATGCCTACCAGCGCATCGCGCGCATGGTGGCTGAGTCGCGCGAGGTCCGCGAGCGCTACCTTGCCGAGACCATCAAGACGCTTACCGATGAGCTCAACCGCATTGGTCTAGAGGACTTCCAGATCAACGGCCGTTCCAAGCACTATTGGTCCATCTACCAAAAGATGAAGCGCAAGGGCAAGGAATTCTCCGAGATCTACGACCTGGTGGCACTGCGCGTCATCACGCATTCGGTGCGCGATTGCTACTCCACGCTCGGCGCGGTGCATACGCTGTGGCACCCCATGCCCGGTCGCTTTAAAGATTATATCGCCATGCCCAAGGTCAATAACTACCAGTCGCTCCATACGACGGTTATCGGCCCCACGGCCCGCCCGCTCGAGATTCAGATTCGAACCTATGAGATGCATGAGCAGGCCGAGTACGGCATTGCCGCCCACTGGCTATATAAGAAGTCGGGCGGATCGTCTGCTTCCAAGACCAATGACGCTCAACGTTTGGACGACCAGATCAACTGGCTCAAGCATTCGCTCGATTGGGCGGCTTCCGACGAGATCACCGATGCCAAGGAATACCTGCATTCGCTGAAGGTCGACCTCTTCGATCAGGAGATCTTTGTCTTTACGCCCAAGGGCGAGGTCATGGCGCTTCGTGCCGGCTCCACGCCGCTCGACTTTGCCTACGCCGTTCACACCGAGGTGGGAAACCATTGCGTCGGCGCCAAAATCAACGGTGCGGTGGCTCCGCTCACGCACGAGATTAAGACGGGTGACCGTGTCGAGATTCTGACTAACAAGAGTTCCAAGCCGTCGCGTGATTGGCTCAAGATCGTTAAGACACCTTCCGCCAAGTCAAAGATCCGCCGCTATTTTGCCGCTGCGACCAAGGACGACGACGCTGCTGCTGGTCGCGATATGCTGGCTAAGGACCTGCGTAAGCGTGGCTATGGCATTTCTACGCCGCGTTCGACGCGTGCGCTCAACGCCGTGGCGGAGCAGTTTAACTTCAAGCAGCTCGAGGACCTGTTTGCCGCCGTCGGCGCCGGCAAGGTTGCCCCGCGCGCTGTGGGCAATAAGGTCGAGCAAATCTTGGACCCCAAGCCCGAGGAACAGCTCACCAAGGCCGAGGCTATCGCCGAGGTCGTGAAGCAGCCTGCTCGCGGCTCCAACCGCAAGCCGCAAAAGCGCGGCAAGAGCGCCAGTAACGGCATTATCGTCAAGGGCGAGAGCAACAGCGGCCTACTGGTCCGTCTGGCTCATTGCTGCAACCCCGTGACGGGCGACGACATCGTCGGCTTCATCACGCGCGGTCGTGGCGTTTCGGTGCATCGCGCCAACTGTCCCAACGTCAAGGGTCTTATGGAGCATCCCGAGCGCATGATCGAAGTGGAGTGGGACGGCGCTGCCGACACCCTCTTCCAGGTCGAGATCGTGGTCGAGTGCCTGGACCGCATGGGCCTGCTCAAGGACGTCACCATTGCCATTGGCGATGCGGGCGGCAATATCCTTTCTGCCGCTACGTCGACCAACCGCGAGGGTATTGCAACCCTGCGCTTTATGGTCGAGATCTCGGACGCGAGTGGTCTGGATCCGCTGCTGGCCTCTATCAGCAGCGTTGACTCGGTCTACGACGCGCGCCGCCTGATGCCCGGCGAGGGTGGAGCCCAGCTTAAGCGCCGCGTTTAGTCGCGACGAACGTGCCACATTATCGATATTCGCTATGCTCGAGGCATCGTTTGATGCCTCGAGTTCTATAGAGAGGAGAAGGACATGAGTGCTGTGTCCTTGGATTTAACTCCCAAGGGATCGGTCGAGATCGAGACGCTCGTAAACGGTCCCATTCAGACCAATAGCTATGCTGTCATTTCGGACAATGAGTGCGTGATTATCGACCCCGCATGGGAAGGCGAGCGCTTGGTGGAGCATATTCGAGCCGAACACCCCGGCGTACACGTGCTTGGCGCCGTATGCACTCATGGCCATGCCGATCATGTTGGTGGTGTTGCCGGCGTGCGAACCACCGCTGGTGAGGGCTGCCAGTATGAGCTGTGTGCTAAGGATGTGGCGGTGCCGCATGCGAATATCGAGGAACAGCGAGCTATGTGGGGCATCGAGACGCCCGATCCGGGTGAGCCGACGCGCCTGCTCGCCGAGGGCGATGCTATCGAGGTGGGCGATATCTGCCTGCAGGTGATCGAGACGCCAGGGCATACGCCGGGCGGGATCGTCTTGTTTGCTGTCACCGAGCAGGGGGACATTGCCTTTGTGGGCGACACCCTGTTTCCGGGCGGGCACGGCCGCACCGATCTTGCCGGTGGCGACGAGGCAGCGATTCTGCGCTCGCTCTCCAAGCTCGCCCGGCTTCTCCCGCCCGATACCGTTTGCCTAACCGGTCATGGCGATTCGACCACCATGGCACGCGAGCTCATGCAGAACCCTTTCATGCGGATGTAGCTTAATAGTCGGCTTTTGAAGCACGAGAAGCGTCCAAACGTCAAGCTATTTTTCCCCAACGGGTCAATTCCGTAGGGCAAACGGTCAAAAAAAGTCTGTTTGGACGATATTCGTGAACAAACGAACGTTTATGCTCGGGTACGCCGTGGTAAAATCTCAGGCGTTATCGGAGCAACCTTACAGGAGGTTTCTTTTATGCTCGTCAACGCAGCAGACATGCTCAAGAAGGCTGAGGCCGGCAAGTACGGTCTCGGTGCCTTCAACACCAACAACCTCGAGTGGACCCTGGCTATTCTCCAGGCCGCCGAGGAGGCCAAGTCTCCGCTGATCCTTCAGTGCACCGCTGGTGCCGCTAAGTGGATGGGCGGTTTCAAGGTCTGCGCCGACATGGTCAAGGCTGCCGTCGAGGCCACGGGCGTTACCGTTCCCGTCGCCCTTCACCTCGATCACGGTTCTTACGAGGACTGCTTCAAGTGCATCGAGGCCGGCTTCACGTCCATCATGTATGACGGCTCTCACGAGGAGACCTTCCAGCTTAACCTCGACCGCACCAAGGAGCTCGTTGAGCTTGCCCACTCCAAGGGCATGTCCATCGAGGCCGAGGTCGGCGGCATCGGCGGCACCGAGGACGGTGTGACCTCCAGCGGCGAGCTCGCTGATCCTGCTGAGTGCAAGCAGATCGCTGACCTGGGCGTCGACTTCCTCGCCTGCGGTATTGGCAACATCCACGGCGTGTACCCCGCCGACTGGGCTGGCCTTTCCTTCGAGCGTCTGGGCGAGATCAAGGCCCAGACCGGCGACCTGCCCCTCGTCCTGCACGGTGGCACCGGCATCCCCGAGGATCAGATCAAGAAGGCCATCTCCCTGGGCATCTCCAAGATCAACGTCAACACCGACCTGCAGCTCGTCTTCGCCAAGGGCGTCCGCGAGTACATCGAGGCTGGCAAGGATCAGCAGGGCAAGGGCTTTGACCCCCGCAAGCTCCTCAAGCCTGGTCGCGACAACATCGTTGCCCGCACCAAGGAGCTCATGGAGGAGTTTGGCTCCGTCAACAAGGCGTAAGCGTCGCTAAACTTCCCGCCGGAAGCCCCGTCCCCCTACACTGTTTCCTTTGCGCTCACCTGGCTTTGCCAGAAGTCGCGCCAAGAAAACAGCTCCGGGGGACGGGGCTTCCTTCGTTTAACGCCGCAGGGTTACGAGTCTGAATTAAGATGGCTACTGGCTTTGCCAGAAGTCGCGCGACGGAAACAGCTCCGGGGAAACGGGGCCTCCTTTGTTAACTTGCTACAGGGTTACTGGTCTGATTTTAGTTATATGGTTACCGTTCAGCGGTGTTGATGGCTCCCTTGTTGGGGCTTTCTTTTTATCTCGCTACAATGGGCTTCAAGCGTTCTAGTGACTTGGAGTTTTGGTATGGCTGTTATTAATGTGCTGCCTTCGGATGGGAAGGTTATTGACGAAGGTCCTGTTGGTTGCTCTGTTGATGTCTGCTGTGATGATTTTCGCCATCTCGATATTGGGCTACCGCCCGAGATTCTTCGTCTTAAGGATGCGGGGTATTTGACGCAGGCTGTTGCTGCCTGCGATCGCCTTTTGGAGCAGAACCCCGAGCCTTCGCTGGCTGCTTGTGTTCGTGCCGAGCGGTATCGCATGCTCGAGACGCCGCTTCATTTTTCGGTGTCGCGCGATCAGGCTATTGCGATGATTCGCGAGGAGTGGCCAGAGTTTACCGAAGAGCAGTTTGATGACCTGATTAATCGTAAGCGTATTGACTGGCGCTTTATCGATGGCGAACTGTTCGTTCTCGACAACTTCCTCGATTCGCTTCGCGTATATCCCAAAGAGGTTCCCGGCATGCGGCCCGATTCTACGGACGGAGTAGCACTGCGCAACGAGATGCTCAAGGAGATGGAGTCGCAAAACGGATTGGCTCGCGTCATTACGCTTAAAGCGTCCGTGTCTGTCCCCGGCGCTCTGGAAGGGGAGACCGTTTGCGCTTGGCTTCCCGTCGCGGCTGCCTGCCGTCAGCAGTCTCGGGTCGAGATTCTCGACATGACGCCGGAGGGCGCTGTTGCTCCCGCGAATGCTTCGGCGCGTACCGCCTCGTGGTCTTCCTCGAGCGAGCACTTATTTTCGGTGACCTATCGTTATCACATCGATGCTGCTTATTGTGATGTCTACGGTGGCACACTTCCGGTTCACCCGCGTATGGACGCGCCTCTGCCCGAGGATATTTCCGAGGACCGTCCGCACATTGCATTTACGCCGTATCTGCAGCAGCTGACGGCCAGTGTTGTTGACGGACTCGAGGATCCGCTCGATCGCGCCCGTGCTATCTATGATTACCTGACGCAGCATATCGACTATCGCTATCAGCCGCCGTACTTGCTTTTGGGATCTATTGCCGATGACTGCGCGCATTCGCTCCGCGGCGATTGCGGCGTTATGGCGCTCACGTTTATCACCATGTGCCGTATCGCGGGCGTGCCTGCCCGTTGGCAGAGCGGCCTGTATGTTGCGCCCGATTCGGTGGGGTCGCACGACTGGGCAGAGTTCTATACGCCGCAGACCGGTTGGCTCAACGCCGACGTGTCATTTGGATCTTCTGCTCGCAGGATGGGGGAGGAGTGGCGCCGCCGTCACTACTTTGGCAATCTCGACCCGTGGCGTATGGTGGCCAACAATCGATTCCAGGCAGAGTTTGAGCCCTCTTTCGACGGCATGCGCGAGGACCCTTACGATAACCAGATGGGTGAGGCTTCGGTCGACGGTCGCGGATGCCGTTGGCGCGAGATGCTCCGCACGGTCGAACTCATCGAAATGCTCGAAGTTCCATTTTCGGACTAATCGGTAGAAAGCTGTGATAAACTAACTCACGCATTGCGTGCCCGAGTGGCGGAATTGGCAGACGCAGTGGACTCAAAATCCACCGTTGGCAACAACGTGCGAGTTCGAGTCTCGCCTCGGGCACCATTCATGCAAGCGAGCGTTCAAGGGGGTTGCGGCCCCCTTTTTCGTGCCGAACTCGCGTGAGCGCGCGAAGCGTTAAGCAAACAGGCCTGTGGCCTGTTTGTAGCGGAGCGTGGCGAGGGCGCCACGCGCCCGAAGCCCGGGGCTTCGCGAAGCGAAGGCCCTTCGAGTCTCGTCTCGAGCACCATACATGCAAGCGAGTGTTCAAGGGGGTCAAGGTCCCTTTTTCGTGTACGTAATGTGATAACGCGCTGTACGTGTTATTATTCGCAAGGCGTTGTTCCCGCAATGCCCTAAAGAGGAACCTGAGGGTTCCCACCTTTTGGCGCCAATGAGCAGCTGACTGGTCATACAACTTAGATTCCCTTCCTCAAATCGAGGAAGACTATGTGTACGACCTGGTTGCTGAGAAGCGCCGGGTTATTTTTTTATGAATGGAGGTAGGGAAAATAGCTAAGTCTGATGACACCCGCATCAACGACGAGATCACTGCATCTTCGTGTCGTTTGATTGGCGTCGATGGCTCTCAGCTCGGCCTGTTCGCCATCCGCGATGCCCAGCGCGTCGCCGACGATCAGGGTCTCGACCTGGTCGAGATCGCTCCCAACGCGGAGCCGCCGGTCTGCAAGGTCATGGACTACGGTAAGTTCAAGTACCAGCAGGCCATGAAGGCCAAGGCTGCTCGTAAGAACCAGTCCAAGGTCGAGGTCAAGGAAATGAAGTTCCGACCCAAGATCGACGTTGGCGACTACGAGACCAAGAAGGGCCACGTTCTGCGTTTCCTCAAGAAGGGCGCACGCGTTAAGATCACCATCATGTTCCGCGGCCGTGAGATGGCTCACCCGGAGCAGGGCCTTAACGTTCTCGAGCGTCTCGCCGAGGATCTCAAGCCTTACGCTACGGTCGAGTCCAAGCCTAAGATGGAAGGCCGTAACATGCTTATGCTGCTCGCCCCGATTAAGGGCGCCTTCGATGAGGATAAAGCGGCAAGCGATAGCAAGTAACTAGTGTTCTGTAACCGATTAAGGAGTATTTCATGCCTAAGATGAAGTCCCACAGCGGCACCAAGAAGCGTTTCCGCAAGACTGGTACCGGCAAGCTTATGCGCGCCAAGGCTTTCAAGAGCCACATCCTGAGCAAGAAGTCCACCAAGCGTAAGCGTGGCTTCCGTCAGGAGACCGAGATCGCCGCTGCCGACCGCAAGGTCATCAAGTCGCGTCTCGCCTAAGTTCGCGTTCCCGTTTTTCGTTTTACCGTCTAGGAGTTGATAGAACATGGCACGTATTAAGCGCGCTGTTGCCGCCAAGAAGAAGCGCCGTACCGTTATGCACCGTGCGAAGGGTTACTACGGTGCCGCTTCGCGTACTTACAAGCATGCTAAAGAGCAGGTCCAGCACTCCCTGCAGTATCAGTATCGTGATCGCCGCAACAAGAAGCGCGAGATCCGTTCTCTCTGGATCACCCGTATCAACGCTGCTGCTCGCCTGAACGACATCTCTTACTCTCAGTTCATGCACGGCCTGAAGGTTGCCGGCATCGAGCTCGACCGCAAGGTCCTGGCTCAGATGGCTTACGAGGACATCGAGTCCTTCAACGAGCTGGCTGCCATTGCCAAGAAGGCTCTCGAGGCCTAATAGATTCTGTTGAATCGCTAGGGGAGTGTCGCGTTGTGCGCGGCGCTCCCTCTTTTTATCTGAAGTGCGGTTTACATTGCTAAAAGCGCGGGTAGATAAACACTTACAGGTGACCGATCTCTATATATTCCTGAACCAAAGGGTCATCATCTGATATGTGCGGAAGATCCGCGCCAGTCTTTCTATTACCTATAGAAAGCGATATGTTGTGTAGGACTTGTGAAGAGCGGAATTGACGTCCCACAAGGCTTCGCGGTCTGGCAATATATCTCCTTGCCGCGCGGCCCGGTCGGACCGGATCAGCCGCG
>CABPCG010000006.1 GCA_902405995.1 uncultured Collinsella sp. | reverse complement strand
GCCAACGGCCTAGGCTCGCACCAAACGAGCCGAGGCCTTTACTGTTTCACCAGATAAAACCTACCAAAATTAACCTGTCCTTTTTGACAGGTCGGAAGCTAGAGGCGGTAGGGGGCGCCGCTGCGGATGATGGATTCGCGCACCAGGACATCCATGGCATCGAGGGTGATCTCGGGCATCTCTCGATACTTCTGCAGCACCGATAGCTCGGTGCAGGCCAGAATGACACGGTCGCAGCCGCTACGGGCGAACTCCCACATCACGCGGTCGAACTTATCCATATCGGGCTCACGTCCGGCTTTCACATCATCGTAGATAAGCGACATCACATCGTTCTGGCGTTTCTCGCTGGGATAGACGACCTCAACACCCGCAGCCTCGCATTCGCGGCCGTAGACGCCCGCGCCCACGGTTCCGTCGGTGCCCATGATGCCAATCTTGTGCACCGGCTCGGCCGGCATACTCAGGTTGGGGTCGAACTCGCGCTCCCCCATCACCGCACCCGCAAGGGCATAGCGCACCGACTCACGCGGCATGTGGATAATCGGCACCTTCGTAAACGACTGGATCTGGTCGTAGAAGTAGTGAGACGTGTTGCAGGGAATGGCGATGTGCGCACAGCCCAGCGACTCGAGTGCCTGGGCACACTCTTTCATGGTCGCCAGCAGCTTGGCATGCTCGCCGGTCTTAATGGCAAGCGTGCGGTCGGGCATGGTCGACTTGGAGAGCACCACCATGTCGATATGTTCCTGATCGCAGGCAGCAGCCGTATGGCGCACCACCTGGTCGTAGTAATACGACGTGGCCTCGGCGCCCATGCCGCCGATAACTCCCAGCTTTTCCATCGCCGCCTCCTTGGTGACGCTTCCGCAATTGCGCGTATCATACCCGCGCCCGCCCGATGTAAACCGGACGGGCGCCGCACTCATCTACTTGTAATACGTCTTGAACAGCTTAAAGTGACGCAGCTTGGTGTGCCACATGCGCAGCCAGCGGTTAAAGACAAAGTCGCCCTTCATAAACGAAGGGTCGGCGCCCTTGCCTTCCTTGTCCAGGCGATGCACCTTAGCGCGCAGCTCGGAATCCTTGACGTACTTGTCGACGACGCCCATGGGGACGACCATCCACAGCGCCTCGTCCTGCGCCGTCACAAACTCCGGCTCAAACGGGCGGTTGAACACATACTCGTCCACCACATACTTGGCAACGTTAAAGCCGCTGTTGGTGACGTAGTAGTTGCTGCGGCCTTGGCGCGTGTTGAAATCGAAGAACTTAAACGAGCCGTCGCGCTCGTCGTACTTAACGTCAAAGTTGGAATAGCCCACAAAGTGAAGGTCCTCGAGCAACTTGCGCACGCCGCCCATGAGCTCGTCATTGGGCTCGGTGATGATACAGGCGTGGTTGCCGACACCGTGAGGCTGATGCTCCTCGAGCAGCACGTGGCCCAGGCACATCATGCGGACCTTGCCGTTGCGGTCGGAATAGCTGGTGAGCACGCGCATATACTCGTCGTTGCCGGGCACGCGATCCTGCAAGATCAGGTCGTCGGTGTAGCCGCTGGCATACGAGTCGCGAATGACCTGTTCCAGCTCGGCACGGTCGGCAATCTCATAGGCCTTTTTCTGGCCCTCGAACTCGTGCTGCCACCACATGATGCCGTCGGAAGGCTTCAGGATCATCGGGTAAGGAAAATCGATCTGGTCGAGCACTTCGGCAGGTGCCTCGCCTTGGGCATTCAGCATCGCCATGGTGAAGGTAAAGGTATGCGGATAGGGCACGCCGTGCTTCTCGCACAGCTCGTAGAAGATCTCCTTCTTCTGACACTGCTCAAGCATGCTATAGGGAGCGTAAGGCGCGACGATGTTATCCGCCAGCTCATGGGCATCCTTGGCCTGAGCCACGAGGGCAACATAGTTATCGCCACAGCCCACAAGGACAATCGTCTTGTCGGCATGCGCTTGGGCAATGCCGTTGACGGTTTTGAGCATCACGGGCATGGTGTCGATATCCACGTTGGGCGTGTAGTCGATAATCTGGCTGCGGTACGCGGGACCCGTCTGGTACTTGCCAAAGACCAGACTCTTGACCTGGTACTCTTCGTAGAAGGCGCGCGCCACCGAATAGGCGTTGATGTCGCCTCCGAGCAGCACGGGAATGAACTCGCGCTCTGTAAACTGCAATGCCATGGAAACTTCCTATCATGAACTGCCCACACAACGGGCGGTCTTTGCGCAACTGATTTATTCTAGCGTGCCAAGCCGCCGGCGCCCAAAGCTCCACCGTATCTATGGCAATCGACGTGATCGTCCAGCATAAAGCCGCACTCACCGCGATGGGACCCTGTAGTTGCAAAACCCCACATGAGGCGACTTATGATAAACAAAAACCCTCTCGACAGGGTTCCGTAACGTTAAAGTTGAACTCTATGGTTTCTCAACAATTCATCATAACTGCAGGTCAAAGCCAAAGCCTCAAGTTCAACTTGACCCTTTGGAACCTTTAAGGTTCAAGTTGAGGTCGAAAGCAGTAGTAGAATACCGTTCGAACCATAACCTACGATTGATTGCAGAGGGACTGGATGCAGCATTCGAATCATCGCACCGCAGCGCTCATTGCGTCGAAGCCGGCTCGTATCATCACGAGCGCCGCGCTCGCCGTTGCGCTGACGGCCACGCCGATGCTCTCCCCCGTTGCGGCGTATGCCGCCTCGCAGGCAACGCAGGACCAGCTTTCCGCAGCCCAGCAGAAGATCGAAGCCGCCACGAGCGCCTACAACGACGCCCGCACCAAACTCGATGACCTGCAAAAGCAGATTGACTCCAATGAGGCAAGCATCGAGGAAATCGAGGCTAAACTTCCCGAGCAGCAGGCCAAGGCAAGCTCCGCCATGCGCGATCTGTACAAGTATCAGAAAGGCACCAATCCCATCGTGAGCTTCCTGGTCAATGCGCAGAGCCTGGGTGAGTTCATCACGACCTGCAAATACACCAACCAGATCACGAGCTCGAGCGTCGACGAGATCGAAGAGCTCAATAATATGCAAACCGAACTCGAGCAGAACAAGGCCGAGCTCCAGCAGGCCAAGTCACAGCTTGAGGCAGAGCAGAAAAACGCCGAGGATGCGCTGGCGCAGGCCCAGCAGCTCCGCAGCGAGGCACAGGCAAAAGCCGAGCAGGAAAATGCCGCCGAGCTTGCCAAGCTTGAGGCCGATAAGGCCGCTGCCGCCGAGAAGCTCTCGGGCGAGGGCGTAAGCGGCGGCAATTCCAGCAGCCAGGCCACCAACACCAACACCACCATAGACACCACGGTGAACAACTCCAATACCGGTAGTTCCGATTACGATTCGTTCATTAATGAGTGGACGAGCCGCATCGACAATTATCTCGCCGGCTCCCCCATGGCAGGCCAGGGCTATAACTTTGCCGTCGCCGCCTGGAATACCGGTGTCGACCCCCGTTGGTCCCCCGCCATCGCCTGCATCGAGAGCACCAAGGGTGCTTATTGCGCCAATTCTTACAACGCCTGGGGCTGGAGTGCCCGTGGCGGCGGTTGGCGCAGCTTTGGCAGCTGGAGCGAGGGCATCTCCGCTCACGTTGCCTATCTGGGCGCCAACTACGGCTCCACCCTTACCCCGGCAGCGGCCAAAAAGTACTGCCCGCCCACGTGGCAGGACTGGTACAACAAAGTCGCCGCTCAGATGAACCGCATCTAGGTGCAACTGCAAAGGGCCCCAATGGGGCCCTTTTCTTTTAGGTAGCGGAGGTATCGACGACGCCGGTCGCATTGGCAACCGCGACTATGACGATCATGCATAGGAGCAGCACACCCAATGCCTTGAGCCAGAGTTTCGCGAGTTTCTTGCCGCGATAGCTGTCGAGCAGTACGAATCGCCGACGAAGACGGCGCTTATCGAGCAGCGCAAAATGCATAAGCACCATAAGGCCATCGACAAAGAAAAAATACTCGATTATGAGAAGCCACGTCGGGTAGCCTTGGTTTGCTCCCGTGGGGTGAAAGACGGCAAAGTGACTTCCGGCAAAGAACACAAGTAGCGAGAAGCAGACAAGCGTATTCCAAATGCGCCCCAGAGACTCCGGAACGCGAGAGAGCAGACCGCATGCAGCGGAGGCGGCAGGCCTAGGAAGCCCTGCGGGGTTCTGGAGCCCTTGGGGCGTCAACACCGTCTCCGAGGCCGGAGTACGGACAGGCGCAGGCGCAGGAGGCCGCACGGGGCGACTCAGATCGTATGCCGCGCGCGTAGCCCGTCCCAACGCTTCCGCACTCGCAAAACGCTTAGCCGGGTCGAGCGCCATCGACATGCAGATGACATCGGCAAGTGGAGTGGGAATGCCACGCGCCTCGCATTGCTCGCGCATGTCGAGCCCTGGTTTAGGGTCGATTCCCGTCAAGCAGAAGAACAACAGGGCGCCAAGTGCGTAGACGTCGCTGCGCACACTCGTCTGCCCAAACCCATACTGCTCGGGCGGCGATAGGGTCGCGTGCCAAACTTGACGGTGTCGGCATCGGCGCCATCGCGCCATACGCGCGCGATCCCCAAGTCGATAATCACCAGCGATGAAAACGTCAGGCCCTCATCGAGCGTACGGCTCGCACCTGTCACGATGATATTCGATGGCTTGAGGTCGCGATGGATCACCGGCGCCGACGTCTCCCCCGCCATTGCAAAACCGGCGTGGAGCTCGCCCACGGCATCGCATAGGGCAGGATACAATTCACGCGCATAATCGGGGGTGGCTCCCAGACGGTCCACCAGCACCCCGAGCGTCTCCCCTTCGATGTATTCCATAACCACGTTGAGCTCGTCGCCCACACGACGGCAATCGACGATTCTGGGCAGGTGCTCAAAACGCCTGCCTGCCCGCTGAGCGGCAAACAGACGCTCGTATGCCCCGCCGATTTGAGCCGAGGCATCGATGCGTTTACGGACAAAGGGGCCGAGCGAACCACCACCGGTTCCTTCAAAGTACACGAGCTCGGTTGTTTCAACGGACGAGCGCTTAAGTACACGCCCCACGCGATAGCTGTCGTCGCGATCGAGCGACGCCAGGTGCTCGGCAAGCGCTGCGGTCAGCTCGTCATCGGGATATGTTGGGGTCTGAGTATCCATAGCCTCCATCATAGCGCAGGGCGCAGACACCCCATGGCATCTGCGCCCCGTTCGTTTGCATCCTTGTTCGGCAGCTCCGCCGGCTCAGATATCAGCCGCTAACTCACCGTCTCCTCGCCAAAGCGATACAGCTCCTCGTTGACCTTTTGGAGGCTGCACCCGCGATCGATGCAAAAGATGATAATCGCATCACGGCGATCCTTGCAGTTGAGGACGCTTACCCCGGCAGCCGTCAGTGCACGGTTGGCCTCTTTGAGCGTCAGCGCCATCGCAAAGGCAATCTGCAGCACCTTATTGCGACTCGGGTGACGCGCACCGGTAAAGATCTGATAGCCAAAGGTCTCATTGAGATCGGCCATACGAACCACGCGCGAGCGCTCCAAGCCCTTTTCCTGCAGCAGCTGCTTCAGGTAGTCCGAAAGCGACGGGGCAGCAAAGTCGTGCTCCCTGATATAGCCATCGATGTTCGGCGCATCGAGAAGCTCATTGAGCAGCTCCTCGGTCAGCTTTTTATCGGGCATACGACTTCACCTCCCCCAGTGCATGCAACATGCTAGAAACCGCTTACGTCCGAACGCTCCCAGCTAGCAACCTGGTCGGGAGACACCGTACCCAGCGCCTCGAACTTCCAGGAGCCGCCCGCCTTCAGATGATTGGTGTTTGCAAGAGCCGTTCCAACCTGGTTGCCATCGGCATCATACAGAACATACTCAATCTGAATGTAGCTCTTTTCCTTGTCCGTGTTATTGGTAAGCGTGCCCGTGATCTTATAGGCAAACTGACTGGAGGTGTCTTCAGCCTCGTCAGCAATGGTATACGGTTCTTGCGATTCTTTTTGCTCCTCAGCCTGTTGTGTCGCCTCGGCAGGTTTTGCCGAATCGCTCGCAGACGAATCGGTTGAATTGCCACCCATAGAGCCCACGGCACCGACG
This sequence comes from uncultured Collinsella sp., assembly GCA_902405995.1. GTDB lineage: Bacteria > Actinomycetota > Coriobacteriia > Coriobacteriales > Coriobacteriaceae > Collinsella. Next base: position 74,849 of record CABPCG010000006.1, on the reverse strand, counting down.
ATAACCAGCACCACGATGACGCCTAGGACAATCTTGCCGATCGGCTTCTTTCCCTCTTTTGCCATTATTCATCCTTCCTACGATCCGGCTACCGTGCCGGCACACAGCACATCGTAGGAAGGATTGAACTTGAATTCATTAGCTGAGAGCTAAGGTTGCGGTAAACGGCCAATGCAGTTATCCAAACGCCGAGCAAACGCACTTTGCGCGACCGTCTGCCAGCAGTGATCAACCCACCGTGACGGATTCCCCGGTAAAAGCACTGATCATCAACAGGACAAAGAAAACAAGGTAGCTGACACTCAGCAGGTACGCAATGATCAGAAAGACGACCCAGCCGACATTGGTTTTACCGTCGGCACGGCGTTGCCCGCGATTGCGGCAGAGCCAAATCGTCACGCCGATGGCAGTGATAAACAGCACGAGCGCCGCCGCGGCAAGCCCAGCAAGCGCAAACATCACGCCAATGCTCACAGCGATGACCGGAAGCAGCAGCAAACCGCACCCGCATCCACCCGGACTATATACGGCAGACTGTCGGCGTCGCTTCATCGCCGCGCCACCCCCATCATCTCTGAGCACTACAGTGCGATGGCCTGCTGAACAGGAACGATCTTATCGAGTTCCGGTTCGATCCGCCTTTTCTCGGCCTCAAGGTCAAACGCCATCTGAGCGCGCAGCCAATAACCATCCGTCAGGCCAAAATAACGGCAAAGACGGAGGTCGGTGTCGGCCGTCACGCGACGTTTTCCCAAGACAATCTGCCCGATACGCTGAGCCGGAATCCCGGTCTCTTTCGCAAGGCGATATTGAGAAATGCCCATGGGAACAAGAAACTCCTCTTTGAGAAGCTCACCAGGAGTCACTGGCGACAGCAAATCGGCCGAGGTCTCATCACTTGTGATAATCGACGATTTCGACATTCCAAGCCATCTCCTGTCTCCACTCAAAACAGACCCGATAGCGCTCGTTAACACGGATGCTATATTGCCCGGCACGATCGCCCTTCAAAGCTTCCAGGCGGTTGCCCGGTGGAACGCGAAGATCATCAAGCGAAGCACAAACCTGCAGTTGGCGAATCTTCCTCAACGCAACACGCTCAAAGGGCACGAACTTCCTGACCCGCACACCCATGGCAAAGCGTTCGGTATCCTCATCTTTATACGATGCAATCATAGTATCGCCTTACGTTAGTAACGTCAAACGTTTCTATAGACTTACATCTCTATTATATCGTACGTTTGTTCGTATTTTCTAGAACAAATAGTCCTTCACGCCTTAGTCAAGCAAAAGCAATCGTTTGTAGACATCGAGGCCTTTGAGTAGGATTTCCTCGTCGAAGAGCATACTATCGGTATGCAGAGCGCTTGTGGCATAGGCGGGGCAGCCATCCGAATCACTCGGGTTGTCTTGGTCCTCTGGCATACCCGTGCCCAGCAGGAAAAATACGCCCGGCAGATGGCGTTGATAGAACGCGAAATCCTCGGCAATCAGCAGCGGCTCGTCCACGAGCTGTAACTCGGGCAGAGCAGGCGCGATTCGATCAAACAACTCGGGATCGTTGTCGACCGGCGGATAGCCCTCGGCAAAGTCGAGATCGTACGTGCAGCCCGTTGCAGTGCATGCCTCATCAAGCACGCGGCGCACACCCTCGCGTGCACGGTCGAACATGCCGTCCGTAAACACACGCAAGCTGCCGGCCACATGGGCCTCCCCCGCCACCGCGTTGCAGACGGTACCGGCCTGCAGCAGGCCAAACTTGCCGATACAGGGCTCGTCGGTGCCCAGTTCGTCCATCAGCTCGCGCTCGGTAACCAAAAACTTCGCTGCCGCCAACGCGGCATCGTGTGACTCCTCAACCGGCACACCATAAGTCTTAGCAATATGGATACTCGTACCGTGAATATGGATATGCGTCTCGCTCGAACGCGCCAGCAGCGGACCAGAACAACTCGCCAGCGTGCCGGCAGACAGATCGGGCCACACATGGAAGCCAAAAATGCGGTCGGCCCCATAGCGCTCGAACACACCACTCTCGCATACCGTCTTGGCACCACCGGTCGTTTCCTCGGCCGGCTGGAACACAAAAAGCACGTTGCGTTTAAGTGAACCCGGCTGCTCGCGAATCGTGCGGTCGACATACGTCGCGGCGGCGAGCGCCATGGCCATGTGTCCGTCGTGCCCGCAAGCGTGCATCTTGCCGGGATGAGACGAGGCGAAGGCCGCGCCCGTCGCCTCGGCAATGGGAAGCGCATCCATGTCGGCGCGAATCGCCGTGGCATGCGCGGCGCCAACGCCAGCGTCAAAGAACGCACAGACACAGCTGGGACACGGATGGGTCACCTCGCAGGCGAGCGGCGCCAACACGCCCTCGATATAAGCGATAGTCTGCGGAAGATCGAAGTCGAGCTCCGGAATGCGGTGCAGGTCGCGACGATAACGACGGAGTTCTTGGAGCTCGGTCATAGAGGTTCCTTTCATGGGTGCGCGTCGGTTGCCATCTATTGTGCCGCAAGATTGTCACACCCTTATTTCCAGCATATCCTTGCATTTTTTAAACGTTATATACGAATACTCTTGTTTGGTAAAGTGCAACGTGGTAGGGTCTTTACCACTTGATAGAGGCGCGGGCACGAAGAACCGCGGGCGAGCCGGCAGGCTTTGACCCCGTGGGGAGGCGAAACCCGCCGAACTGGGTTTTTCGGGCACGAACAACCTGGTGGGCCTGCGGGAAACACCCGCAGGACTGTCTGCAGCAATGCGGGAGCGCTATCCGGACATGGGGTCCACGCTATGCGGATTCGATGCGCAGGTAGCGCCGTCTGGATAGCGAGGTTTACGGGACATGTCACTGACTCCCAACGAGGCATATGCGGCAAAGCAGCCGTTTGTGGACAAGGAGACGCTCGAGCATATCGTCGAGCAATTCCCCACGCCGTTTCATCTATATGACGAGGCGGGCATCCGCCGCAACATGCAAGAAGTGCGCGACGCCTTTGCCTGGAACCCGGGCTTTAAGGAATACTTTGCCGTCAAGGCCAACCCCAACCCAGCGCTCATCTCCATTCTCAACGAATACGGCTGCGGCTGCGATTGCTCGAGCTATACCGAGCTCATGATCGCCCGCTCGCTGGGCATCACGGGGCACGACATCATGTTCTCGTCCAACGACACGCCCGCGGCGGACTTTGAGCTCGCCGACAAGCTGGGCGCTATCGTCAACTTCGACGACGTCAGCCACATTGAATTCTTTGAGCGCGTTGCAGGGCCCATTCACAAGACGGTCCGCTGCCGCTTTAATCCGGGCGGCCTGTTCCAGCTCTCCAACGGCATCATGGATAACCCCGGCGACTCCAAATACGGCATGACCACCGAGCAGCTCTTCGAGGCCCTCCGCATGCTCAAGGCCAAGGGCGCTGAGGACTTTGGCATCCACGCATTCCTTGCCAGCAACACCGTCACCAACGACTACTATCCCAAACTCGCGCGCATTCTCTTTGAGCTTGCCGTGCGCCTGGAGCGCGAGACCGGTGCACACGTCGCCTTCATCAATCTGTCCGGCGGCGTCGGTATCCCCTATCTGCCCGAGCAGCAGGCCAACGACATTCACGCCATCGGCGAAGGCGTACACGCGGCATACGACGAGATCCTGGTTCCTGCCGGCATGGGCGATGTGGCCATCTGCACCGAGATGGGCCGCTTTATGATGGGGCCCTACGGCTGCCTGGTCACCAAGGCCATCCACGAAAAGCAGATCTACAAGGACTATATCGGTGTCGACGCAAGCGCCGTCGACCTGATCCGCCCTGCCATGTATGGTGCCTACCACCACATCACGGTGATGGGCCAGCCGGGTGGCGCCGACAAGACCACAGCGCCCGTTACGAACACCTACGACATCACGGGTAATCTGTGCGAGAACAACGACAAGTTCGCCATCGATCGCGAGCTGCCGCATATCGACATGGGCGATGTGCTCGTGATCCACGATACCGGCGCGCACGGCTACTCCATGGGCTACAACTACAACGGACGCCTGCGCTCCGCCGAGGTATTGCTGCGCCCCGACGGATCGGCCGACCTCATCCGCCGCGCCGAGCGCCCGGGCGACTACTTTGCCACACTCGACGTGCTGCCGTGCGGCCGCGAGCTACTAGCCAAGTCGCGCGCCGAGAGTGCCCGTCGCCGCGCCCGGGACGAACGCCTGGCCGTCGCCGCTCAATGGAACAAGCGCATCCAGATCGCGGAAGCGAAGGAGAAGAACATGGATATCCGCAATCTCGAGGGCTCAATCGTCGCCCTTGTCACGCCGTTTAAAAAGGACGGCAGTGTCGACTTTGACGCGCTTGAGCGCCTTATCGATTTCCACCTGCAAAATGGCACTGACGCCATCCTCACCCTGGGCACCACCGGAGAGAGCGCCACGATGACCGATGACGAAGACAACTCCGTCGTCGCCGCCGTTGTCAAGCATGTTGCAGGACGCGTCCCCGTCATCGCCGGCTCGGGCTCCAACTCCACGCAAACCATGCTCACCAAGTCGCTCACTTACCAAGGCCTGGGCGCCGACGGCCTGCTGCTCATTACCCCCTACTACAACAAGTCTAACGAAGAGGGCATCTACCAGCACTTTAAGACCGTCGCCGATGCCGTGGACATCCCCTGCATCCTGTACAACATCCCCGGCCGCTGTGGCTGCGGTATCAGCGAGCGCAACGTAGAGCGCTTGGCCGCGCACCCCAACATCATCGGCATCAAGGAGGCCTCGGGCAACGTCGCCTACGCGGCCAAGATCGCCCACCTGCTGTCCGATGACTTCCGCATGTACTCGGGCGAGGATGCACTCACCGTGCCGCTCATGAGCCTAGGCGCTTCGGGTACCATCAGCGTGTGGGCCGACGTACAGCCGCAGCTCGTGCACGACATGTGCCGCGCTTATCTGGACGGCGACGTAGCGCGCGCCCGCGATATCCAGATTGCCGCACAACCGCTCATCAACGCCCTCTTTAGCGAGGTCAACCCCATCCCCGTTAAGGAAGCGCTCGCCCAGATGGGCATGATCGAGGCAAACTACCGCATGCCGCTGTGCCCCATGGCAGACGACACGCAAGCCGCACTTACCGATGCTCTGAAGGGAGCTGGTCTGCTTGATTAAGACCGTCATTATGGGAACGGGCCGCATGGGCTCGCTCATCCGCACTACCGCCGAGGGTATTGTCGATACCGCCGGACAGCCCGTTTTCGACATTGTGGCCCAGATTGGCTTCGATTTGAGCGAGCTCGAGAACGCACCGGCTGCCGATGTGATTATCGACTTCTCGAACGTCGTGACCTTTGACGCCGTCGTCGCCTATGTCGAGCGCACGGGCGCGGCGTTGGTCTCGGGCACCACAGGCTACACTCCCGAGCAGATGGACCGCCTGCGTGAGCTGGGCCAGAACGCCCGCGTCATGCACTCCGGCAATTACTCCATCGGCATCGCAGCCCTGCGTCATCTAGTGGCCCAGGCCACGCGTGAGCTGCCCGGCTTTGACTGCGAGATTGTCGAGACTCACCACAACCAAAAGGTCGACGCCCCCAGCGGCACCGCAAAGCTGCTGCTCGACGCCGTAGTCGAGGCCGAGCCCGAGGCAGGCTACCACCCCGTCTATGGCCGCGAGGGCATGTGCGGCGCGCGTGACCCCAAGGAGATCGGCATGCACTCGCTGCGCGGCGGCACCGTCGCCGGCGTGCACGAGGTGAGTTTCTTTGGCCAGGACGAGGAGGTCACGCTCACCCACCGCGCCACGAGCCGTCAGATCTTCGTCAACGGTGCCTTGGCAGCCGCGCAGAAGCTCATCACCCGCGAACCCGGCTTCTACACCTTCGACCAGGTCATGTTCGCCTAACTAGTTATCAACCATACCCCCTCAAAGGAGAGACAGCATATGAGCAACGCAGCCGAGATGGACGCACAGGAGATTATCAACTACATCGCCACCGCGCCCAAAAAGACGCCCGTCAAGCTGTACGTGCGCGAGAAGCCCGGCATGAAGGTTGCCTGGGGCGACGCGCATGTCTACGGCGGGCGGCGCGGCAAGACCGTCTTTGGCGACTGGGATGAGCTCAGGGCAATCCTCGACGCCAACGCCGACTCTATCGACTACTACGACGTAGAGAACGACTGCCGCAACTCCGCCGTGCCCATGCTCGACCTTAAGGGCATCAACGCCCGCATCGAGCCGGGCTCAATCATCCGCGACCGCGTCGAGATCGGCGACCGTGCCGTCATCATGATGGGTGCCATCATCAACATCGGCTCCGTTATCGGCGAGGGTTCCATGATCGATATGGGCGCCGTGCTGGGCGGCCGCGCCACCGTGGGCAAGAACTGCCATATCGGCGCCGGCACCGTGCTGGCAGGCGTTGTGGAGCCCGCCAGCGCCACGCCCGTCATCATCGAGGACGATGTCATGATCGGCGCAAACGCCGTGGTCCTGGAAGGCGTGCGCGTGGGCAAGGGCGCTGTTGTCGCCGCCGGCGCCGTGTGCGTCGAGGACGTCCCCGCCGGCGCCGTCGTGGCCGGTGTCCCCGCCCGCGTCATCAAGATGCGCGACGAGAAGACCGACAGCAAGACCGGCCTCGAGGAAGGTCTGCGCCAGCTGTAGGGTTACGCGGGTTTACCAACCCGCGTAACGGCTCGACGCTGCAAACGCCCCAGAGCGGCAATCTGACGTTCAATCGTCGGGCATGACCAAAAGGTCAATGCCCTCCTCTTTCACGTCACCTTGCTCGCTCTGGGGCGTTTTCGCTGACTTATGCTCAACCAGTAGCGTAATTAAGCCCCAAGTAAAAAGGCCGAAGCCCTCATCCGAGGCTTCGGCCTTTATTTTTTGCAGCGTCCAAGCGCAGTTTATCGATTCTCAATTGACCCGATATTCTTGAGCTCGATGGAGATGAGGCCGTTGGGCTCGTTGACAAACTCGATGTACTCGGAGTTCGAGCCCATCTCGGCCGGGAAGCTGATCTCGATGCCCGTGTCGGTGCGAATCTTGTGGTTGCGCACCGCCGCGCGCTCGACCTGCTTGCGCTCCACAGGCACACGCTCAGGTACCTTCTCCTCGGTCAGTGCCGCGCGTACGCTTTCCTTGATGACCGGTTCATCCTCAAAGACCTCATCGACGATATCCCAAGGCGGCAACTCCTCGTCATCCTCGACTTTCTCGGCAACGGCAGCCTTAACCTTGGCGAGCGCTACGGCCGTATTGGCACCGTGCTCCTCGGCGACTTCCTCGACCACACGCGTCACGGTGTCGATGACCTCCTTGCCCGATACGCCCGTGTCGCACTGCAGCAAGCCATCGGGGATAAGCATGCGGTCCTCGCCGGCGATCTTGCGCTTCTTGTCCACATAGCCGATCTCCATGGTGCTCGCGCGCACGATGGCATAGCTTGGCACCTTTTGGGAAGGATTCGGCAGGATAGCATAGTGGCGCGCGATGTCGTTGCGCACCTCGCCCTCCTCGCGGCCCACTTCGTGCATAAAAGCCTGCTTGGAGCCCAGCAGCATCACGGCAAACCAGCGGGCATCCTCGTCGTCGTCAAAATCGGCCACGAGTACGTCAGTGGACTCGGCTTTCTCGGCTTTGGTGAGCTCGGAGGAGATAAACTCCGCAATCTGCTGCGACAGGTCAACAAACTCGCGCTCGCCAAAGAAATAGCCCTTGAGCTCGCCGCCAAACGCTGAGTTCTCCGCAAACGTAGCGCGCTTGTTATCGGCCGAAGTGCGGGCGCGGCGCAGATGCGTGGTCACGAAGTTGCGCACGGTACGGCTCTCGATATCGAGCTCGCGCTGGCTCATGACGTTAACGGCAGAGTCAAAGTCCAAGATATGCAGAATCGCGTGATTGATTTTCATATACGGCATTCCGTTCTAGATCGATTTGAGCACGAATCAGTATAGCGGTCGAGCCCGCCCCAGGCGCATCGAAGATTGGTGCATCGGGGACAGGTTGCACCAATGGCTAGCGCAGGAGCTCGGACTGCCAAGCCTCGAGCTGTTCTGCCAAACTCTTGCCGGCAGCGGGCATGTCGATCTGGGGTCGTTTGGGCAGCAGTGCGCATTTAAGGATTGCCACGATGGTCTGCGAGACAAAGCGTCGCGTATCCTCGTCAAAGCCTTGCGCAGCCTGGAGCATCACGGGCAGGCTCTCGCGCAGATTCCCGGCGATATCCGCAAACCGCTCAGCACCCGTAGCCTCAAACACGGAGAACAACGCATCTACAAAACGCTCGCGCTCGCCAGGCGACACTGCAAGCAGCATCTCGCGAATGGAGCCATCAACGTATCGAGCACCGGCGGACAGGCGCTCACAGTACACGAAGTCGCGACCATCAACCACCCAGCTAAAGGGATTGTGCTGCAGCAGGCTGAACTCGGTGCTCTCAACGATGGCATAGTCCTCCTGTGTCTCGAACATCATGCCAAAGATCGACGACCGAGGTAGCGTCTTGTCGATTCGACCGCAAAGATCGGCAAAGGCGTTGCCGTTCAGAAACTCCTCGACGAAGCCCGGACCATCATGGGAATACACCCGTTCAATTCGCTCACGGGCGACATCGGAACACATCGCTGCACCGTACACCGCAAGGTTTCCACCCTTGGAATGACCTCCGCACAAAAGTGGCCCGTCAATCGCATCCACCGCCTCGTCCACATAACGCGCCGCGGATTCCTGGGCCGGCACAGGACACCGGAATGCCATGTTAAAGTCCTCTTTCCAGCCCACAATCGTACTGTCGGTCCCCCGGAAGGAAAGATAGCTAAACCCCGCCGGAAATCGGAACGTCATAGCCGCAAACTGCTCCGTCGTCTCGGCATTACTCACGGTACGATAGCCGCAAACACGAACGCCACGGAAGCGAGGGCTTGCTGCCACAGCCTCCAACAAGGCCCTGCTCCCCTCCGGATCCCACAGGTCGCCAATCATGTCCCGATAGCACTCGGCACGCAGCAGCTCGCGTACGTCCAGTCCCTGCCAGCCGGTAAGCTCCGGCATATCCCCCGGCAAACGCAGATATGACAGCCATGCAAACACCAGGCTATCCACCGCGCAGAACGGCCTCTCCTCAAACGGATCAAACGCCGTCTGGGCATAGGTTAAAAAATTAGGCGAATCCGACATGGCCCTCCCATCAACTATGGTGCATTGGGGCAACAATGGTGCATTGGGGTCAGGTTACTTTGCACCAAAAAGGCGCCCGGGCCGTGTGGACCCGGACGCCTTCATTGTAGCTTTTCGCTCTAGCGAGCTTGATTTAGCAGGAGAAGTCGACGCTGTCGATGATGTCCTTGAGGGCCTTGGCGGAGGCGGTGAGCTCATGCTGCTCGTCATCGTTCAGCGGCACGGGGACGCGACAGACGACGCCGTCGCGGCCAACGACCGTCGGCATGGAGATGGCAAGATCGGACAGGCCATACTCGCCCACCATGAGCGAGGAGACGGGCAGAACGGTCTGCTCATCGCGCATGACGGCGGTGCAGATGCGCTTGACGGCCATGGCGACGCCATAGTAGGTGGCGTGCTTCTTCTCGATGATGGTGTAGGCGGAGTTCTTGACGTCCTCGGCGATGCGCTTCTCGGCAGCCTCATGCTCCAGATGACCGTGAAGCTCGCAGAAAGTGTTCAGCGGCACGCCGGCAACCTGGGCGCTGGACCAAGCGACAAACTCAGAGTCGCCGTGCTCACCCATGACATAGGCCTGGACATCGCGCGGGTCAACCTCGACGTGGGCACCAAGCATCTGCTGCAGACGGCCAGTGTCGAGCACGGTGCCGGAGCCGATGACATGGCCCTCGGGCAGGCCGGACATCTTGATGGCGGCATAGGTCAGAACATCGACCGGGTTGGAGACAATGAGCAGAATGCCGTCGAAGCCAGACTTCTTAATTTCGGGAATGATGGACTTAAAGATGTTGACGTTCTTGTTGACCAGGTCCAGGCGAGTCTCACCGGGCTTCTGGGCAGCGCCAGCGGTGACGACGATCATGGCGGCGTCGGCGACATCGGAATAATCGCCGGCGTAGATCTTCATCGGCTCGGCAAACGTCATGCCGTGCGCGATATCCAGGGCCTCACCCTCGGCGCGGTTCTTGTCCACGTCGATGAGGACCATCTCGGAGAACAGACCACTCTGCATCAGCGCGAACGCCGAAGACGAACCAACGAAACCGCAGCCGACAATAGCGACCTTCTTCTCGTTAACCATTAGAAACTCCCATCTCTCTCCACAAACAAGCCGCCCGGGAACGACCCGAGCGGCTTGCCGTAATCCCAATACATCCAATCGGGACTTTGATTATGCTCCTATTCGCAGCCAAAAATCGACCGTTTACCGAAATTGTTTGCAGGATTCGTAAAATAACTGCACGAAATCGGTTTCGAGCTATTGACGAGCGGAATAGCTTTCTAATACAGGCCCGCCTCGCGAATGGCCTCGACAGCCAAAGCGATCTGATCGGGCGGCAGGACCAGCGCCATGCGCACATGCCCCTCACCCGAAGGACCAAAGCTCGCGCCCGGCGTCACCACAACGCCGGCCTTCTCCATAAGCTCCTCGCAAAACGCCATGGAATCGGTGCGACCACCGGGAAGCTTGGCCCACACAAACATAGAGCCATGCGCGTTGGGACGCTCCCAGCCCAAGCCCTCAAGACCGTCGCACAGGGCATCGCGGCGCTCCTGGTACTTCAGACGCTGCGCCTCGACCTCATCGCGCGGACCGTTCAGGCAGGCGATAGCAGCCTTCTGGATCGGGAAGAACATACCAAAGTCGATCTGGCCGCGCAGCTTGGCAAAGGCAGAGACCACGTCCTCGCGGCCGACCAAAAAGCCGATACGCGCACCGGTAACGTTAAACGACTTGGAAAGCGAGAAGAACTCCACGCCCACCTCAAGCGCACCAGGATACTGCAAGAAGCTTCCGCCCGGCTCGCCGTCGAACACGATGTCGGAGTACGCGTTGTCATGGACGATGAGCAGGTCGTGCTCGCGGGCGAAAGCGATGATCTCCTCGTAGACCTCGGGCGTGCCCACCGAGCCGACCGGGTTGGCGGGCAACGACACGATCATATACTTGGCACGATCGGCCACCTCGGGATCGATGCCCGCCACATAGGGCAGGTAATTATGCTCGGCGACCAACGGATAGTACTCGAGCTTGGCATCGGCAATCTTGGCGCCCGCCTCAAAGACCGGGTAGCACGGATCGGGAACCAAAATGGTGTCACCCGGATCGAGCAGGGCCAGGCCCAAATGGCCCACGCCCTCCTGCGTGCCGTTGCACGACTGCACCATAGACGGCGTAATGCCCGAAACGCCAAAGCGGCGCTCATAGTAATCGCACACGGCTTGCTTGAGTTCGGGCAGGTCGCGCAGGGCATACTTCCACATCTCGGGGTCCTGGGCCGCTTGCGTGAGCGCCTCGACCACGTGGTCGTACGGCTTAAAGTCGGGCGTGCCCACGCTCATGTTGTAAATGGTCTTGCCCTGAGCCTTCAGCGCAAGCAGTTTGTTGTTGAGCGAGGCGAAGACCTCCGCGCCAAAGCGGTCGAGACGCTGCGATGCCTGCATGGTGCCACCTTTCGATATGAAAAACGCGGCGCTCCGACAAGAGCGCCGCGCGATACGGGCCATCAGATTGCAAAAGTGTAACGCTTGCACCCGCTGTTTTGGTTCAATTTGGCAACCTTAGTCCATCGGATTGAGCGCGTCAATCTGGGCGAGCCACAGGCGCGAGCTGGCGTCACTCGGCATGCGCCAATCGCCGCGCGGGCTGAGCGTGACCGAGCCCACCTTGGGGCCATCGGGCAGGCAGCTGCGCTTAAACTGCTGGGCAAAGAAGCGACGGTAGAACGTGCGTAGCCACGTGTGAATGGTCTTGACGTCGTAGACGCCCTCGAAGCTCTTGAGCGCCATGCGGTAGATCTTGCCCGGCTCAAAGCCAAAACGCAGCAGGTAGTAGAGGAAGTAGTCGTGCAGCTCGTACGGGCCCACCAGGTCCTCAGTCTTCTGCGCAATCTCGCCGTCGCCCGTGGGCGGCAGGAGCTCGGGGGACACCGGCGTATCGAGGATATCGAGCAAGACCTCGGCAATACGCCCGCCAAAGACATCGGCCGCATAGCGCACCAGATGGCGCACAAGCGTCTTGGGCACGCTCGCGTTGACGGCGTACATGCTCATGTGGTCGCCGTTATAGGTAGCCCAGCCGAGCGCCAGCTCCGACAGGTCGCCCGTGCCGATGACAAAACCGCCAGCCTGGTTGGCCAGATCCATCAGAATCTGCGTACGCTCGCGGGCCTGGCTGTTCTCGTAGGTCACGTCCTGCACGGTCGGATCGTGCTCAATGTCCTTGAAGTGCTGCTCCACAGCCGCGTGGATCGAAACCTCGCGGAAGCTCACGCCCAGGTCGCGAGCGAGCGACTCGGCATTCGACTTAGTGCGATGCGTCGTGCCAAAGCCAGGCATGGAAACCGCCGTGATACCCGTGCGCGGCAGCCCCAGCGCATCGAAGGCACGCACGGTCACAAGCAGCGCCAGCGTGGAGTCCAGACCGCCCGAAAGTCCGATGACCGCCGCCTTGGTGCCCGTGTGGGCAAGGCGCGTCTTGAGGCCCGCAGTCTGCAGGTCGAGGATGGTCTCGCAGCGCTCGGCCAGGTCGCCATGGTCGGCCGGCACAAAGGGCGCGCGGGGGAAGACACGGTCGATGCCGAGCGCATCGCGCAGAACAGGATCCTTCGCAAGCACGCCCTCAAACGAAAAATCAACGGTCGTGGCCTCCGGCGCATCGTCCGCGCGCGTCCACGTCGTCGAGCGACGGCGCTCGGCAACCAGGCGGTCAAGATCGACGTCGGCGATGGCCATGTCGCAGGTAAGCAGTTTGGTCGCGGCGAGCTTGGAGCCGTTTTCGTAGACGAGGTTCTCCCCCGCAAAGACCATGTCGGTCGTTGACTCACCCTCGCTCGCATCGGCGTAGACATAGGCGCAGTACAGGCGCGCACTCTGATTGGAGATAAGGCTGCGGCGGTAGTCTGCCTTACCGATAATCTCATCCGAGGCCGACGGGTTGAGAATCACCGTCGTACCGGCAAGCGCCATCTCGGTCGAAGGGGGTGCCGGCACCCACAGGTCCTCACAGACCTCAACGCCCAGCACCAGGTCCTCGGCGCCTTCATCACAGCAACGGTAGACAAGCCCCGAACCCAGCGGGACCGGACCCTGACCGGCAAATTCAACCCACACGGGATCCGCAGGCGCCGGAGCAAACCAACGGCGCTCATAGAACTCGCCATAGTTGGGCAAATACTTCTTGGCCGTGAGGCCCAAAAGCTCGCCCGCGCAGCACACGGCGGCGCAGTTGTAGATATTCTCGGCAACTGCAACGGGAAGACCGATGGTAAAGACGACCGGCAACTCACGGGTTTCATCGAGGATGTGCACAAGTGCGGTCTCGCAGGCATGCAGTAATGTGCGGTTATGGAACAGATCAGCCGCGGTATAACCAGTCAGGTTAAGCTCGGGCAGCACGAGCGCACGAACGCCGCGCTCGGTAGCCTCGCGAACAGCCGCCAGCGCAACCTCGGCATTGCCCTCAACATCGGCCACGCGAATCTTGGGCGAGGCCGCTGCCAGGCGCAAAAAACCGTCGTTATCAACTTGACCGTTTAGAAAATCGTTCATGCGAGCTCCAGCACATCCGTTAGCCGCAACGAGCGGCGGCGATATAGTCCGCCTCCATTGTACTGTCAAGTTCAATCAGCACAGATGGGACAAGCTCATGATTAAAATTGGAAAAGAGAAGCCGGGATGACGTTTAGCAGTAGAACGAGATCTCGTCCACAAGGAAAAATGCCTTCCATTTAGAGCAAATCAATTCATGCTGAGCGGCGATGATTTCACAGAGGTCATCAAGCGTGCTCCGGGGGATCTTCGCTTTGTTATTAGCGACAATGCAGCCACCTCTTCGAGTCAGCCAGATTTTGGCCGAGTTATCTGAAGGCGCCCCCTTGCAAACATGGACATGGATTGGCTCGCCCGCTTCATTGGACCAAAAGAAGACCCGATAGCCGCCAATAAGAAAAAGGCTAGGCAACTTTAGCTCCTCCGTTTGCGGCGTAGCGATACAGCAGATGGGCGTTATTGCCCAGAAAAGTCTCAAAACCTCGCTTCTCCTCGTCGGTAAAACGCCCCTCCCACATGGTCCAATTGTAAGAAGGCAGCTCGCAACGAGCGGAGTCGAAACCCTCTGCCGTCGGTCGTTCAAAATGCACGATGACCTTTTCGATATCGCCATCTGTGATCAGGTCAGAATGAATGACCTCGGTACCATCTTCGAATGTCATATACGGGTACATCACGTAAACCACCTCGCAATCATTAATTCAGTTTAGCATCAAGCTAGTGCACCAATGATAGCAAGCCCCCTTGATGAGTTGATGGCATCTGTTGCCAGCACGATCGACGGCGGTCCGGATTGTTGGGCCCCGGCCATAATCGACCGCCACGAAGCGTTCATCCGCAGGTGCATGGCATAGCGCCTAGAACACTAGCTGAGACAAGGACACTATCGCTGGCATAGTGAACATAGACAGAAGGGTGGTAACACAGACTGTTCCACATGCATATCGATAGTCCTTATTATGCTGCTGGGCAAAGATGGCTACATTCGCGCCGGTGGGGGTCGCAGCCGCAATCAGCAGCGCCATCTTAATTGACCTATCACATGGAAAGAGACATAGGAACAGGAGCGAAAGAATCGGAATAACAAGCAGCCTGACCGATGAGACGGCAAACAAGCTTTTCGCCCTCAGGAGCGCCATCAAATCAGACTGAGCAAGATAGATACCGAGAGTCATCATTGCTAGCGGAGTGTTGAGCCCCGAGATATACGAAAGCACTGACTGTGCCAGAGGGACCGTTGGGACACGAAGGATAAAAATCAAGAAACCGCCCAATAAAGCCATGACCATTGGACTTGTCAGGATCGCTTTAGGACTCATACATTTTTTAGACCCCGACAGCAGATACTGCCCGTATGTCCATTGCATGGCATTGAGAAGAGCGATCATGCACGTGATGAAAAACACGGCATCTTTTCCAAGCGCCGCTTCAACAAGGGGTATTCCCACAAATCCAGCATTCGAGAATGCCGCAGCAAAAATGTCGATGGGACGGCCCCTGAACAACAGGCGGGCAACAACGCAAGCGAGCAACAACATCGCCGCCGACAGCATTAAGGTCATTCCCAACTCATACATCCTCTGAAACGAATACTCGATCCAAAATGATTTGAGAATGATTGCGGGAATCACAAGGTTGATGAGCAACTTTCCGAATTCTATTGCAGCCTGCTCGCTCAATATGCCCAAGCGGTTTAGAGCGTAGCCCATTCCCATGAGCAAAAACATGATAAGGACTTGTTGGATGAGAGGTTCAATGATTGACACAATACATGCTCCGTATAATCCTGACCGGTTCATCTACCACGATGGTCTATAGCGCCTGCTATAGCGCGGCACCGACCGCCTGAATGATTCGCGCAACGAACGCATCGGCAACCCCGCGCGGCGTTCGCGAGTTGTAGGTTTCAAAATACTTGCCGTAGTCTTCCTGAGGCACAAGGTAGTTGCAGTACGTGTTCGCATAGCCGATAACAAAGACGTTGTATTGGCTAAACGCCCTCTTAAAATCCAAGCCTAATGTGCTACACGTATCGCATGGCATCGTGATAAAAATGCAGTTACCAATTACCGCAAACTGGCTCGGAAGCTCAAGCTCGATTTTCCCCATCGAGAGCTTAAGCTGTTGCCGCTTAAGGAGAAAGTCTCGCATCGGGCTCGCATCCATAGCCTCTATCCGATTGGTCATCTCGATCCAATCCGGATCTGTTTTTGCATCGTAGACACTCTTCATGCTGATAGAGCCCCAACGCGGAGTATCAACTCTGAGTGCCGCGCGCTCACGCTTGGATTCAATTTGAGCGCAAAGTTCGTTAGCCGTACGCTCGAGTTCGGCAACTCCCTCCCCTTGCCGATAGAAACGCGTCGACACATCCCCGCACGTTCCGTTGACGCAAAGTACAGGACAGCCATATTTCCTCTCCAAACGCTGCCTGACATGCCCAATCAAATCAGCAGAGAGGACGGCGCTTTTCCCATTAAGGATGGTAGGATGAGCGGACATGAACAGCATTTTTCCAATTGGGCGACCACCTTGAGCGTCCTCAAACGAGAAAATACTTACCTGTTTATCGGCCGGACCGCCCTGAACATTTCGATTCCCGTACAGTCCCTCGATGCCTAACATCTCCATCGATACGGTCGCCTTCGACCTGGACGCCCATGCAGATACCGCCGCCTCGGTAGCCAAGCCAATCAAATCACTCGTCAATTCGGTTTCAGGTAACGTGTCCTCGTAGGCAAGCTTAAAATAGCATGGTGCAGAATGGGTATGAATGCATGCGACGACGATATTGCTCGAATCGATGCCCGTTTTTGACGATACGGCGTTCTTGACCGAAAGGGAAAAATCTTTCGACACCATTATTGAATCGAGCTCGATAAGAATAAACGGGACAAGATCAACACAGACAGCGCTAGCGTTGACCTCAATAGGATCAAGAACATCCGTCCAGGCACCTTTTCTGTTGTAGCCGCCCATGCGGCAAGGAGACTGGGGTGTTACGTCAATCTTCGAGATTCCAAACTCTATGTTCATTCCAACTCCAACTCTTCGCGGCACACGCCGCCCAAACATCGGAAATAGAAATACAAAAAGAGAAGGGCGTCATGGACGCCCTTCCAATGCGTCCTGCCACACGCAGGCCGTAGAAAACTTAACGCTCGGAAACGGGACCATTCTCGAGCTCATCCGCCGTAAAGCCCAGGAAATACGTGCCCAAGGCGCTCACAAGGAAGCCTGCACCAGCAGCGATTCCAAAGTTGATGAGATTCTGGGTCCCGCCGCCCGCAAACGCGAGGAACTCCAAGAAGTTAGATGCCGCGCCGGCAGTATAAACCGTGGCTCCGAGAGCGATTGCAAGCGCACCGGCAACAAAGGATCCGATAATCTTCCAGACAAACACGCGGCGATAGCGCAGCATCATGCCGTAGATGAAAGGCTCGCCGACGCCTCCGACAATGTTTGCGACCAAATAGCCGAATGCCATGCTCTTCTCGTCTTTATCGCACAGCTTGAGCCAGGTCGCCACCTCGCAGCCGAAGGTCGCCCAAAGGCTAACGCCCGTCGCAACCAAAACAAAGCTGTCGGTTCCCACAGTCATATAGTTAGCGATGGCAATCATCGCAACCGCCACATGCATGCCGGTAATAATCATTGGGCACCAAAGACCCGCCAGAATACCTCCTCCGAGGATGGCGGCGATACCACCGGAAGTACCAAGGAACTCAAAACCGGCGGCGAGGGCATTACCGGCCCATGAACCAACAGGGGCGAGAGCGCAGAGAGACACAGGAACAGCGACGACCATGGTAAGGAAAGGCGCGAAAACCGTTGAAAGGGTATCTGGCACATATTTGCGGAAGAAGCGCTCGATATAACTCATCGCCCACACGGACAGAAGAATGGGAAGGACCGTCTTTGTGTAGTTTGCGGCGACGCAGGGAATGCCATAAACGGAGAACTGAGCTCCATCGGTCGCAAGCTGAATCATGGTCGGGTCGATAAGAATGCCGCCCATAAAGGCACCGAGGACAGGCGTTACGCCAATGTTCTTAGCCGCATTATAGCCAAGGTAGATGGGGATAAAATAGAACGCTGCGTCATAAACCATGTTCATCAGAACATAAAGGTCGCTTGTGTCGGACAGCACGCCCGCCATCGTAGGTCCCAGCACCACCGCTACGGTCTTGAACAGGCCAGCACACATTAGGACGGGGATCATAGGCACCATGGAGCTTGACAGGTAGTTGAGGATGTTATTGCCAATAACCTTAGGTGTGAGCTTCTGCTTAGGAGCATCAAGGTTCTCGTCGATGGCGTCCTGCTTGGCAAAGCCGCCGATCTTGCAGAGCTCGTCATAAACCTTGGGCACGTTTTGGCCCACGATTACCTGGAACTGCCCTCCGGAGATTTGAGCACCCAACACACCGCCAATCTTCTTCACTTCTTTGATATCGGGGGCATCGATATCTTTGAGGTTAAAACGCAGGCGCGTCATACAGTGCGCAACAAACGTCACGTTCTCCTTGCCACCGACGGCCTCGAGCACGTCCGCGGCGATTTTCTTATTGTCAGTCATAGCTGAACTCCCTTGCTTTTCTGTCTTCCCGTTTGCGCACACGCGAAGAACCGATTACGGCAGGCCTGACACGAGGCAAATCGAGAAAAGCAAGAAGAAGACAAAAACAGAAGAGCCCCAAAGCACAAAGCGGACAGGGAACTGTCTACGTCATGCTTCGAGGCTCTTCTCGAATAACACCTTATGTGACTATGAAACTACATCCAACAGTTGCTTTTACGAAAGTCGAAACCGGCCAACGGTCAAACTTCAGCGGCGAGCGGTCGATTAGGACCTAGATCCCGCGCAGACGCGATTGACGTGGAGCATCAGGTAGACCTTCTCTTCATCGGCGAGCCCGGCGTCAAAGCGCTCTTCGATAAGCGCGGCCATGCGGTCGACGCACACGGCCACGTCGGGATGCTGCTCGCAGAGCGGTCCGTAAAGCGCGCCGTTCTCCGTGTTGAGGGGCTCTCCTGTCTGCACGCGTTCTAACAGGTAGCGCACGTGCGTGGCATAACGGCAAAAGTCAAAGCCGTCGCGGTCCACGCAAACCCCCAGCTCGGATTCGATAATCTTGGTGAAGCTCTCGAGCATCACCTCGTCCTTACGCACCGTATTGGATTTGGCCTTTGAAGACGAGGCGACCACGCTGTTGACGATACAGAGCGCGATACCGCTCGCCTCCCCCCGCGGCATCTTGACGTTGAAGCCGCGATTGATGCCCTCGATCGCGAACTTGGCG
Source organism: uncultured Collinsella sp. (assembly GCA_902405995.1). Classification (GTDB taxonomy): domain Bacteria; phylum Actinomycetota; class Coriobacteriia; order Coriobacteriales; family Coriobacteriaceae; genus Collinsella. The sequence goes on along the minus strand of CABPCG010000006.1, from coordinate 55,828 downwards.
ATCTTGTACTCAATGGGGTACATCTGCTGCACATCATAGGAGAGCGGCATCTGCACAAACATATGCTCGCGGCAGCGTTTGATGGCAAAGGCGATATGGTCAGCCATGGTAAAGGGAAGGTTTGCCGAGAGCTCGCGCGAGATGTTGGAGCGAGCGATATCGGCAATCTGGGCGGAGAACTCCATCACCTGAGGATCGATCTCGTCGAGCAGCGCTAGGTAGCGCGAGTCGACACCGTAGAAGGTTCGCTCGATCTTATCGAGTGTGACCTCATCGGGGCCATTGGGAAACCCGATACCGCGGCCAATTGCCACGAGTTCACGGCCCTTGGCGTTTACGCAGATAACCGTATTGTTGTTGATCCGCTTAAGGATTTTCATGACGCTCCCTACCCGGCGCAAGCAACAGCGCCGCGAGCCCGATTATTCCACGGGATTTCAAATCCGGTCAACCTTCCTTTCGACATCCGAACGATTCGCCCCGTCTTCATTCGATCAGCCTGAGAAGAAGTTTCGCGCTTTGGTGAGTTGATGGTGTTGCGGGCGAATCCATCTCCGGTTCACACCGACTGGGTACCCTGAGGGCTGAACAACCTGTCGCAGCACTAAACGAACCGGGAGGACCCCGTATGACGACTGAATATACCGACGCGCCGCGCACGCGCGTCATGACGCCGGCATCGCTCAACAACGGCGTGCACGAGAACCATTCCATCGGACAGACCATGGCCATCGCACCCAAAAAGGGCCTGTTTGACGACATTTCCATTCCCCAGATCATCGCCGGCGCCGCAGCTGCCGCCACGAGCGTCGCGCTTGCCTCCAAGATTGGTATCGCTGGTTCAGTAATTGGCGCCGCCGTGAGCTCGGTCATCACCGTTGTGTCCTCGCAGGTCTACCGCCACTTTATCTCTGCCAGCGCCGAAGCAATCAAGGGCACGCATGCCGCTGTCGACTACCCTGCCGGCGCCTACGAGCCCGTTGAACCCGATGTCGAGGAGCACCTAGGTGGCGCCGCGACCACGCAGGAAATGCGCCAGGTTGCGGGACGCGCGACCACGGCGCGCGTCGCCCCTAACAGTCTGCGCGCCAAGGCGGCGGCAGAGCGCAGCCAGACGCAAAAGAAGGTCATCGTCTTCTCGATCGCCATCGCCATCGTCGCGGTCATCGCCTGTACCGGCGCCATCCTTATTACCACCGCCGGTGAGGGTCTGGGCGAGCGCCCCGAGCCAATCCTTTCGTCGCGCACGACCGAGAGCGATGCAAATGGCAACACCCAGTCGCAAGATCAGCAGGCACAGGCGGACGGCACGCAAGACAGTTCTACCTCTGCCAATTCGTCCTCGAACACCCAAAGCCAATCGCAGGGCACCGATTCCTCTACGGCCAACAGTGGCGCGCCGTCCGGCACGACCGACTCAAGCCAAACGACTGACGGTTCGCAGCCGAGCACGGGCGGCCAGACGAGCGACACCGCTTCGGGAACGGGCACAGCAGACAGCAGCAACACCAACAGCTCGAACAGCTCGAGCGGAACCGCGTCCGGCACGGCATCTGACAACTCGAGCCAAGGCACGGCATCGGGCAACTAAGCACATTTGCCTCTCATAGATAACCGACCTGTACAACGGGCGCGAATCGAAAGCGGTTCGCGCCCGTTTGCCTTGGGCGCCGCCATGGCGAACGCTATGCGATGGTAAGATGCTTTACATGTGTAAAGAGGAGATTTGCCATGAGCAAGACAATAGTTAGGCCCACGCTTTCGCTGGGCAACCACATCTATCTGTATCGCCTGCTGCGCGACGCGATTGGGTGCGGCAAGCAAACGTTTATGACACAGGTCGAGGAGGCGCTCGCCGCCGGCGACATGACCGCTTATGACCTGGGCTTTGAGTCCACGCGTGAGCTGCTCGAGGAGCTCGACGACTGCATTAAGCTGACCGTCTTTAAGGGCGGTCGCCTGTATGCCACCGTCATCGCCAACGAGGCTTGGGATGCCGCCCTTGCCAAGGGCGAGGACAAGCCCAAGGCAGCCAAGGGAGCCAAGCAGTCCTACAAAAAGAAAAAGCGCGGCGAGAAGGACCTCAAGGCCGTGCGTCCCAAGCACGTTAAACATCCCAAGCCAGAAACCATGGTTGAAGCCGTGCCGGAGCCCGAGCCCGAGGCAGAGATCGAAGTCGCTATTGAGGTAACAGCAGAAACCGAAATCACCGCCACGACCGATCCCGAAGTCATATCTGAGCAGGAAACCACTGCGGAGCTCAACGAAGCTCCCAAGTCGACAACCGAAGAAGCCGCTGACCAGCCCGAGACGTCTGCATTCCAAAACAGCGATGTCTTTGGTGACAAGGCCGAGGACGATCAGTCCGACGAGCCCGCAGATCAAGACGCTACCGAATCGGCACCGGAGCACGAGACGCCGCAGCCCGCCATCTCGCTCACGGTCGTCTATGACCCCGAGAACGCCAACGCCGGCATCACCACCATGGTATCCACGCCGGTCGAGGCCAAGCCGAACGTCGAGGCAGAGGACACTCCGCAGGCCGGTGCCAAAACCGGGACCGAAGACACGTCCATCTCCGTGGAACCGACAGATTCCATAGCTAAGCCAGAAGCGGCATCTGAGTCTGCACCTGTCATTGAGTCCGCATCCGCACCCGCCTGTGACCAGGCTCCCACACCTGCACCGACTCCGGTCCCCAATTCAGCACCGGCCCCCGCTCCCGCAGCACCGACCATCCCCGGGGACTTCCCCATCGATTTCGCGACCGAGGTCTTCTGCCCTAGTCCGCTGCTGCACCAGCTGTCGACTTATCTCCCCTACGGCGCCGACACCCTCGGCATCGTCGGCGAGTACTACTGGATCGCTCGCGAGCGCGGTACCATCGAGGCTGGCCGTAACCGCGCGAGCTTCCCCCTGCGCTACACACAGGCCGGCAAACGCCACGAAGTCACCGTACGCATTCGCCGCAACACCACCGGCGGCCTCGGAGCCACCTGGGCCATCGACAAGGTCGAAGCCCCGGTCGAGTAAAAAACGGCCTCGGATAGCCAATTGACCATCCGAGGCCGTTTGAATTCAGGCCTTTTAGTTGTCATCGGCGCATATAGACACCAGAGAAGCAAGCTCATCCTCAAGTTGCGGAGCAAAGTATCTAAAAGAAACCTGCGCTCCAGTCGGTATCGACTCAATCATATTCGCAGCATTATCTGAAACTCGGTACGATGCAGTTTCACCTGTCTTCAAATCCTCTATTGAGCAGACAGCGTCTTCAGCATCAATCGACCTAAGCACGCCTTCTCCTTGTAACATCACATCGGCATGCCCGCCAGCTATTTCTAATGAACCTGAGTCTGTCGCAGTCACTTCTCCGGAACCTCCGCGCGATATCTCTTCCTTTGTTGAACAGCCCACCAATGAAGCCATCAGCACCAAAGACAGAGCTAGACGAATCGCCCTACTTCGAAAAAGTCGTTCCATAAGTCCACGCATAATAGCTCTGATCATACTTCAGGAAGGATAAAGATGAATTCCAGCCGTCCGCTATGCCAATCATCTGCCTTGTCTCTCCAGTTTTCTTACCAGTAAGTGTGGCGTAAGCCTCCGCTGTTACAGAATGGGCTGATCCGTTGTACAAACTCGCATGTAAAACATTCGGTCTATTAGAGTTAATCTCATTTTGAATGCTCGCGATAGCCGGAGAGGAGACAGTGCGGGCGATAAGAGTACTTCCTCTGCTTGCGCAGTAATTTGTAAACCCCGTTGCACAGGTTGATATCGGCGTTCCGCCCAAAACAACGCCGGGAACAGTCTGTTCTTCATCGGAAAGAGCATGGGTATTGGTGTAATTCCATATCTGCATATATTGCGAAGGGTCGCTATATAAATTGGCAATGCCATACAGTTCCGCAACGTTCGAAAAAGCTGTCACCATACAAGCATAGTGGGCAGTAAGCCTCTTAATCTCGCTTTCATCATATGACATAAACTGAGAAATGGAACGAAATCCAGATACTGTGTAATCCTGCATTTGAGTTGCGTAAATTACGACATCGTTCCAGCTTGAAGGTTTATTCGATAAAACGACAGGCCGTCCTTCTATGGAAACAGCCGGGATTGTTCTTCCGCAATTTGTTGTTATTGAACCGTCCAAAGATTGCACACCGAATTCGAATGGATTGATCATTACGACTGGGTTATTGAAAGAATAAGACTCAACACCAAGATCTCCTCCCCGATCCATAGGGCTGACTAAGCCGTCTCCAAAACGATAGCCCGTAAGTATTTCATCATCTGAAGCATCTAAAACCAAATAGCCCGCGGCTCTATTGAATGTCACAACCGGAACAATGTAGCCAAGCGGGGACCCATCAACGTCTACAAAAGGAATAGGGTCAGAGGGCGTATACGAAGAGCCGAGGAGTCCCTTTATATATTTATCGGCAAGCTCTTGCGCAATTTCTGAAGTAAATTGTATCTGCTCACCATCAATATTGCCCGTCGAAGCAAAAACCTCTTTCGGACGTGCGGCTAAGGCGACAATTGAAGACGCGACAAGTTGCAGAAAACGACGACGCGAAAGCATATGTTCTTCTTTCTAGAGGAGCGACTTATAAGATACTCCTATTCTATAACCTTTTTTGTAACGTTACAGCACTGGTTATATTTCAATTCGATTTGCTTATGTCCTTGTAGCCCAATACGTCTTTACGTTTTAAACGGAATTAGAAAATCACTCATAGCAAAAACGGGCTTTAATCCCAAAGAGATGACTTTGATTATGAATCAAACCAGCAGCCAGGGCATAGCTGCAGTGCAATTGCTACAAGAAAGGCCGCGCTTGCTGGCGGCCTTTCTACTTGCTACTAATCGCGCGTCAGCTTGCGGTGAATACGATGCGGCTGGGCTGCGTCCTCGCCCAGGCGCTCGATACGGTTGGCCTGATAGGCCTCGAAGTTGCCCTCGAACCAATACCAGTTGCCCGGATTCTCGTCGGTGCCCTCCCACGCCAGGATGTGCGTGGCGACGCGGTCCAGGAACATACGGTCGTGGCTAATGACCACCGAGCAGCCCGGGAACTCGAGCAGCGCCGCTTCAAGCGAGGACAGCGTCTCGACGTCGAGGTCGTTCGTGGGCTCGTCGAGGAGCAGCAGGTTGCCGCCCTGCTTGAGCGTAAGCGCCAAGTTCAGACGGTTGCGCTCGCCACCGGAGAGTACGCCAGCGCGCTTCTGCTGGTCCTGGCCCTTAAAGCCAAAGCTCGCCACATAAGCGCGGCTCGGAACCTCGGTCTCGCCGACCATCATGTGGTCCAGGCCATCCGAGACGACCTCCCACAGGTTCTTGTCGGGGTCGATGCCGGAACGGTTCTGGTCGACGTAAGAAATCTTGACGGTCTCGCCCACCTCGAGCTCGCCCGAAGTCAGCGGCTCCAGGCCCACAATCGTCTTGAACAGCGTGGTCTTACCGACACCGTTGGGGCCGATAACGCCCACAATGCCGTTGCGCGGCAGGGTGAACGAAAGGTCATCGATGAGCACGCGGCCATCGAACTCCTTGTGCAGGTGATGGGCCTCGAGCACCTTGTTGCCCAGACGCGGGCCCACAGGGATGCGGATGTCGGTCCAGTCGAGCTTCTGGCTTGCGCGGGCCTCGGCCTCCATCTCCTCGTAGCGAGCCAGACGGGCCTTGTTCTTGGCCTGGCGAGCCTTGGGCGAGCTGCGTACCCACTCGAGCTCGGCCTCCATGCGCTTGGCGAGCTTGGCATCGCGGTTGCCCTGCGCCTCAATACGCGCGGCCTTGGTCTCCAGATACGTGGAGTAGTTGCCCTTGTAGGGATAAAGGTGGCCGCGGTCGACCTCGCAGATCCACTCGGCAACGTTATCCAGGAAGTAGCGATCGTGCGTGACGGCAAGCACCGCGCCCTGGTAGTTGTGCAGGAAGTGCTCGAGCCACAGGATCGACTCGGCGTCCAAGTGGTTGGTGGGCTCGTCGAGCAGCAGCAGGTCGGGAGCCTCGAGCAGCAGTTTGCACAGCGCCACGCGACGACGCTCGCCGCCGGAGAGCACGTTAACCGGCATGTCGGAATCGGGCAGCTGCAAGGCGTCCATGGCCTGGCCGAGCTTGGAATCGATATCCCAGCCGTCGGCGGTATCAATCTCGTCCTGGAGCTTGCCCATCTCGGCCATGAGGGCGTCCATGTCGCAATCCGGGTCGCACATCTCCTCGCCGATCTTATTGAAGCGATCGACCTTGGCGATCATATCGCCAAACGCCATGCGCACGTTCTCGATAACGGTCTTGTCGTCGTCGAGCGGCGGTTCCTGCTGCAGGATACCCACGGTGTAGCCGGGGGTGAGCCTGGCATCGCCGTTTGAGACCTCCTCGATACCGGCCATGATCTTGAGCAGGGTCGACTTGCCCATGCCGTTGGGGCCCACGACACCGATCTTGGCACCGGGGTAGAAGCTCAGGGTCACGTCGTCAAGGATTACCTTGTCGCCATGGGCCTTGCGAGCCTGATACATCTGGTAGATAAACTCCGCCATTTGCCTGTTTTATCCTTTCTACCTGCTGTTTCCCTATTCTTGTTTCGCTTTAGTGGAAACGAAATGAGGAAACCAGCTCTGAAACTTAACGAAAAAGGGGCATGGTTGCCCACGCCCCTAATACTACCTGGGAAAAGTCCCCCAGAACATACTATGAACTGCGTACGCTAGTTTTCCGCAACCTTAGCGAACGGCTCGCTGCGATTTACGCCACAGCAGATACGAGTAGACGTAGACGGCTCCGACCGAACCAAACGCCAGCACCGCAATCACCGCGGCGACGACTTCACTCGAAAGCACGCTACCCGCCACGCCCATCACAATCAAACCAACACCCAGCACCATAAAGCAAGCACCGCCAAAGCGCTGTGTGCGGCGCCAGTTCTCGGGATCGGCAAGCGCCCAGGGCGTCTTGATACCGAGCGTATAGTTCTGCTTCACACGCGGCAAGTAGTTGCCTACGCCGATGAACAGCAAACCGATGGCACCGGAAATCAGCACGTTGACCGAACCGACCGCCGGCACCACGCCCCAGACCGTAAGCTCACCCAACCAGCTTATGGCACACATGAACAAGGTGAAGGCGATTACGAAGCCCTGATAGAACTTGCCCGAGGTTCGATATGCCTCACCTTTGGGGTCAATGCGTGGCACCACGTAGAACATTGCAAGAAGTGCCAGAGGCAGCACGCCGAGCGCGGAGGCCATCCAGCTAGGGCCCCAACCGTCGACGGCGCCGTTCGCTCCCCAGTGCGTGGGAATCTGTGCAGGCAAGCTCGGCATCACCATAAGGTGCGCCGCGACATTAATAGCGCAGACCACAACAAGCATGGCCCATACACGCGGCGATACCCCCGTGGCGTGAATGCCCTTGTTTTCGTTATTCATCCTCATCACCTTCAGTGTTTGTAAAGCCCATAAACCAACCGATCAAGTCCTGCATGACGGTAGTGTTTAAGCTGTATACGATGTTTTGGCCATGGCGCTCGTCGGTCACCAGCCCGGCGTTTTTGAGTGTCGCCAAATGATGACTGAGCGACGGCTTGCTTATGTCGAAATGCTCGGCGAGCTCTCCGGCCGTACAATTGCCCTCGCGTAGTAGTTCCAAAATGTGACGCCGTGTAGGATCGGCCAGCGCTTTAAAACCCTCTCCCGGCATAAGACCTCCTCTCAGCACCCCACATGACGCGCACACTATACTCGATATTTAGATGTTTGTCTAATTGTCTAATTTTACACTCAAAAAATAGCCGTCCCGCGTAATGCGAAGACGGCCACTTCTCACGCCATAAACGTGTTTCGGAGTTGGCTAACCCGCTGCAACGGGTGCCATCTGCTTCATCCTATGCGAATCACTGCCTCATTTCAACAAGCCCCTAGGGCTCAAATGGAATCGCGATAATACCTATAATGGCGATAGCTAAAACACGAATCGCTTCCCCATCGGAGGATATTTATGACCGAAACCGCAGCCTCAACTCCCAACGAGACACGCGATACCAAGCTCGAGATCATCATGGGCCGCGAGGCACTCGACAAGCTCGCCAACGCCACGGTGCTGATACTCGGCTGCGGAGGCGTGGGCTCTAACTGCTGCGAGGCACTTGCCCGCGGCGGCATCGGGCATTTTGTAATTCTGGACAAGGACATCATCGCGCCCAGCAATATCAATCGCCAGGCCATCGCCTTTCACAGCACCATCGGCAAGCGCAAGGTCGATGTTATGGAAGCCATGATCCACGATATCAATCCTGCCGCCACCGTTATCAAACGTACCGAATACCTGCTGAGCGACAACATCGATGATTTCTTCGCGAGCGTTTTGGAGCAGACGGGCGGCAAGCTCGACTACGTCGTCGACGCCATCGACACCATCTCGGCCAAGCTCACCATTGCCAAATATGCTCAAGATCACGACATTCGTTTGGTTAGCTCTATGGGCGGGGCCAACAAGCTGCATCCCGAATGCTTGCGTTTTGCCGATATCTTTGACACCGTGCGCGACCCCATGAGCCGCATCATGCGCAAAGAGTGCAAAAAGCGCGGCATCAAGAGCCTGCACGTGCTGTTTAGCTGCGAGGAATCGGTTAAAACCCAGTCCCGCGACCCTTCCAACATCCACGAGCGCACCGAGCTGGGAACCGCGAGCTTTATGCCGCCCATCATGGGCCAGATGATCGCCGGCGAGGTTATACGCCAGATCAGTGGGCGCGGGTGCGAGCGCGTGCGCGCCGACGGCCAGCGCCTAGATTAACGAGATGTGCCGCAATGACACCGCAGTTATTTGACGCGCACTGCCATCTCGATTTAATGGCTCGCCCGGACGCCGTTGCCGACGAGGCGACGGCGCTGGGCATGGGTCTCTTTGACTGCGGCGTCGATCCGCGCGACTTCGCAAGCGCCAACAAGCGCGCCCGTAGCCGTTCAAACATCTTTGCCGGCATCGGCCTCCATCCCTGGTGGCTCGCCGACGGACGATGCGGTGCCGCCGAAATCAATCTGCTTTGCAAGGTCGCCGCACAAGAGCGCTTTATCGGCGAGGTCGGACTCGACTTTTCCGCGCGCTGTGCCGGAAGCGAGCCGCTACAAACACAGGCGCTCGACCAGCTCTGTAATGCACTCGTGCACTATCCTCTTGCCGGGCGCGTGATATCAATTCACGCTGTTCGTTCGGCAGGAACCGTACTGGACGCCCTTGAGTCATATGGATTACTCACCCCAAGCCCCAACTCCCCCGCCATCATCTTCCACTGGTTTAGCGGCACCTCGAACGAGTTCGACCGTGCGCGAAACGCAGGCTGCTATTTTTCCGTGAACGAGCGGATGCTCGCTACCAAGCGCGGTCGTGAATACGCCCGACAGATCCCACTCGACCGTCTGCTGCTCGAAACCGACGCTCCAGCCGAACCGCAAGCAGATGCAAGCGCGCGACAGCTCATCACATCGCTAAAAAGCGCCTCCCTGCACATCGCCGAACTTAAAAACTGCGCCGAGGAGAGCGTCGAATCAACCGTTTTAGGAAATTCGCACTCCATATTTGACTTCAACTGACCCCGGTGGGCAAAAAACGCCAAATATGAGTACTGCTGCAAAGCTAGTAGCATTATATTGTGACAAAAGAACGCCTTGATAATGTACAGCTGTTCATTATCAAGGCGTTTTAGCATGGCTAAAGCCATATTTAACAGGTTATAATCGCCCCCAGGCGCTCAACCAGGGCCTTAAAAGCATAATTTCCCTGTTACTAAATTAGTGACAGTACTCATATTTGGCATTTTTTGTCCACGAACCCCTAAAGAGCCTCCAACAGACCCCCTAAGAAAGCTCAAGCAGCTCGGGCAGCTGGTCGATAATCTTGTCCGCGGCATCCTGGCTAAAGCCAAAGCGTTCCTCGCGCTTGGCAACGACCGTCAGGCCGGCTCGCTTGCCGGCAGTGATGCCAGGCACCGAATCCTCAACGCAGCAGCAGCGATTCGCGGGCAGCCCCAGCAGGTCCAGCGCATGCAGGTAGATGTCGGGCTCGGGCTTACTCTCCTTAAACTGCTCGCCGCTCACCACATACTCAAAGGCATCCGACAGCCCGCACGCGTTGAGCACTTCCTCGATGCTATCCATGGGAGACGAGCTGGCAAGCGCCACGCGAACGCCACGGCGCGGCAGCTCTCGAATCGTATCCACGGCGCCTGGGTTAATCAAAGCCTGATAGTCGCGCGGACGCTTATGCGCCCACTCGTCCCAACGGGCCAACGCTTCCTCGCCAGTGAAATGCCCCTTACCGGCGCGCTCAAACCAATCGACCAGCATATGCAGGAAGAACTGATGCGAGGTACCGACTTGCCCATTCAACTCCTCTTGAGTCAGGTTAAGCCCAAGCTCCTTGGCAAACGCGGCAGTCTCGCCCAGGTAGTAATACTCGGTATCGACAATGACACCGTCCATGTCAAAGATAACGGCGTCGAACGGAAATGCGGACACGGCACCCTCCCTAACAAAAGGGCGCCCGCAAGCAGGCGCCCAAACCATGCATTAATCGGCGATTCTAACCCAGCAGCTTATCCAGCGCCACTGCAATACCGTCTTCGTTGTTATTGGCGGTTACCATCTGGGCAACTGCCTTAACCTCATCGACGGCGTTGCCCATGGCAACACCGGTGCCGGCCCACTCTATCATGGACTTGTCGTTCTGGCCGTCGCCAAACGATACGACCTCACTGGCATCGATGCCGAGCTTGGGCAGGGCACCCTCGAGCGCACGGGCCTTATCGATACCGGGCGCCGTGTACTCAAAGTACCAGTCGGCCGTAAACATGCCCGAAAGCGTCTGGGTAAAGGGCGCATACATTTCCTCGTAATGCGCCTGCAGGTAGGTCGGATCGCCCGCCGTCAGCAGCTTGTCCACGGGATAAGTATCCACGACCTCATGCAAGCTCTCGACCTCGCGGATCTTAAGGTCGCACGCATCGCGCTCGTATTTGACGATGTTTTTCTGCGAACCGTCCGGCAGCGTAATCATGCAGCGATACGAGTCCACGACGTGCAGGTCCCGACCGAGCGAAATCATAGGGATCACGTCAAAATTGCGCAGATGATCAATCAGACGGTGCAGCTCGTCAGCCGGCATGGCTTGGTCAAAAAGGACCTCATCGGTCTGAGCGTCGACCACATGCGCGCCATTAAAGGCAACTAACAGACCGTCATGGTTTTGAAGGTCGAGCTCCTGCGCCAAGGCGTGAAGACCCCAGGCGGGACGACCCGAAGCCAAGATGAGCTTAATACCCGATTCCTGTGCCGCGAGCAGCTTCTCGCGCGTACGCGGGCTGATCACCTTCTGATCGTTGGTGAGCGTACCGTCGATATCCATTGCGATGGCTTTGATTGCCATATATGCCTCCCCGTCATTGAGCAACCTTGTCTGAGCCATCATACAGAACACCCACGGCGGCGCTGTTTGCAACGGGAAAAATGTCATATTGTCCCAAACATGAACGGCGTGCCTTCGACGATTGAGATGCCCGTCGAGGCGCCTCCCGATACATTCCATCCTATCCAAATAGCAAAGGGCCCGCATCCCAACGGATACGGGCCCTTGTCGGCTATGCGTTAGTTTTCGCAGCGAATCCTACTTGCGGTGCGCGCGATAGAACTCGATGAGTGCCTGGGTCGAAGCGTCCTGCTCGGCCTTGGCGGCGTCGTCGTGGAAGGCAGGAGTGATCTGCTTGGCAAGCTGCTTGCCCAGCTCAACGCCCCACTGGTCGTAGGAGTCGATGCCCCAGACCGTACCCTCGACAAACGTGATGTGCTCGTACAGGGCGATGAGCTCGCCGAGCACGAACGGGGTCAGCGTGTCGCCGAAGATCGAGGTCGTCGGACGGTTGCCCTCAAAGCAGCGAGCCGGGACGATCTGCTCGGGCGTGCCCTCGGCACGAACCTCGTCGGCCGTCTTACCAAAGGCGAGCGCCTTGGTCTGGGCCAGGAAGTTGCCCAGGAACAGCTCGTGGACATCCTGGCCATTGTCGGTTGCGGGGTTGGCGGTATTGGCGAAGGCGATGAAATCGGCCGGAACCACCACGGTGCCCTGGTGCAGCAGCTGGTAGAAGGCATGCTGGCCGTTGGTGCCGGGCTCGCCCCAGAAGATCTCACCGGTGTCGGAGGTCACGGCGCTGCCGTCCCAGCGGACATGCTTGCCGTTGGACTCCATGGTGAGCTGCTGCAGGTAGGCCGGGAAACGATGCAGGTACTGGCAGTACGGCAGCACGGCGTGGCTCTTGGAACCGAAGAAGTTGACGTACCAGACGTTGAGCAGACCCATCAGCGCGACGGCGTTGTTCTCGAGCGGGGTGTTGCAGAAGTACTCGTCGATGGCGTGGAAGCCCTCAAGGAACTGCTGGAAACGCTCGGGGCCGAGCACGACGATCAGCGACAGGCCCACGGCGGAGTCGACGGAGTAGCGGCCGCCGACCCAGTTCCAGAAACCAAAGGCGTTGGCCGGGTCGATACCGAAAGCCTCGACCTTCTCGAGTGCGGTGGAAACGGCGACGAAGTGCTTTGCCACAGCCTCGGCGTTCTGTTCATCGGAGCCGTCGATGGCGCCCTGAGCCTTGAGCTGCTCGAGCATCCAGGTCTTGACCTCACGGGCGTTGGTGAGGGTCTCGAGCGTGGTGAAGGTCTTGGAGACGATGATCACGAGCGTGGTCTCGGGATCCAAACCCTTGAGCTTCTCGGCCTGGTCGTTGGGGTCGATGTTGGAGATATAGCGGCAGTCGATACCGGCGTCGGCATAGGGACGCAGGGCCTCGTAAGCCATGACCGGGCCCAGATCGGAGCCGCCGATGCCGATGGACACCAGGTGCTCGATCTTCTTGCCGGTAACGCCCTTCCACTCACCGGAGCGCACGCGCTCGGCGAAGGCATACATGCGGTCGAGGACCTCGTGCACGTCGGCGACGACATCCTGGCCGTCGACGATAAGCTGGCCTTTCTCGCTTGCCGGACGGCGAAGCGCGGTGTGCAGGACGGCGCGGTCCTCGGTGGTGTTGATGTGCTCGCCGGAGAACATGGCGTCGCGGCGCTCCTCGAGCTTCACCTCGCGGGCAAGATCGCACAGCAGCTTGACGGTCTCATCGGTCACCAAGTTCTTCGACAGATCGAAGTGAAGGTCGCCGGCGTCAAAGCTCAACTTATTCACGCGGTCGGCGTCAGCGGCGAACCAGGCCTTGAGGTCGATGCCCTCGGCCTCGAGCTTCTCCTGATGGGCCTCGAGCGCCTTCCAAGCGGCAGTCGACGTAGCGTCGATGGGTGCGGCAACAGTTGCCATAAAGTCCTCCTCAGCATACGGGCGCACGCCTCCATGCGCCCGGACATTCAGATGTCACTATTCTAGCGCAGGTCAAGACTACAATCAGCGAGCGTTGCCAATCGGCCCCCAAACGGCAACCGAACAAAAAGGGACAGGTTTATTTTGGCAGGTCAAACGCTTTACCAACCAAAAATAACCCGTCCCTTTATGGCAAATATTAGGCCGCAGCGCAGACGCTACCGAGCAACTCACGCAGAGGAGACCCGATGTCCTCCAGCAGTTCGGGCGCGATAATGGCAAAAACGGGGACCTCGCCGGTGCCCACGACAGCAGGCACCTTGCCCTCCGAGACAATGCATCCATAAGGCACAAAGCCGTCTTCGCCGGCATCGAGCGCCGCCATGCGACGCGCGAGCTCGCGCGCAAAGCCAGCAGTATCGGCATCGCCAATCGCCAGGACAAAGTTTACGCCTTCGTCGGTCGCCAGGGCCACGGCTTCGTCGATCAGCTCGTCTCCCCCGTCGCCCTCAAACGAGCCGCAGCGGAAAAGCACACGCTCGAGTAGGGCTCGATCAAGCGAGCCAAGTGCCGCCGAGACAAGCTCATCGCGCGTATGCTTGTCACCGCCCAGCACAACCAGCGCCTTGGTGCCACCGTAGTGAGCGACCAATCGTCCGCACCAGCGAGCCACATCCCCATCCGCAACCAAGCGCGTCGGCATACCAAACCCATAGTTGACCATTATCCCCACAACCCTTCCGTGCGTATAGGCGGTATCAATCGTTAGGCTCATGCTACGAAGCGAGGTTTTCCGAGCTGTTTCGCGCTCTTTAGAGCTGCGTTAAAAAACCCGATGCAACCGCACGACCATACCCGCCAAAGAGGGACAGGTTTTGACGATGTCCGCGCAAGCAGGTATTATCGAACATGTATTCGATAAGAACATGTGTTTGATGGAAGGACACGGGTGGCGCACGAGCAGCACATCTATATCTGCATCGACCTCAAGACGTTTTATGCCAGCGTCGAGTGCGTCGACCGTGGGCTCGATCCGCTCACCACCAACCTGGTCGTTGCCGACGAATCGCGCGGGCGCACGACCATCTGCCTCGCCATCACACAGGCCATGAAGGACCTCGGGATACGCAATCGCTGCCGTCTGTTCGAAATTCCCGATGGCATCGACTACATCACGGCCGTACCGCGCATGCAGCATTACATGGAGGTGTCGGCGAAAATCTACGGTATCTATCTGGAATACGTCAGCCCCCAGGACGTGCACGTCTACTCCATCGATGAGTGCTTTATCGACGTGACGCCCTATCTGGACCTCTATCACACCGATGCGGAAGGGTTCGCCTGCACGCTGCGCGACGAGGTCCTCGCGCGCACCGGCATCACGGCGACGGTCGGCATCGGCCCCAACCTATTCCAGGCCAAGGTAGCGCTCGACATTACCGCCAAGCACGTACCCAGCCGCATCGGCATACTCGACGACGAGACCTTTCGCAAGGAGATCTGGCCTCATCGTCCCATTACCGATATCTGGGGCATCGGCCCCGGCGTGGCAGCCCGCCTCGAAAAGTACGGCGTCTACGATCTGATGGGCGTCGCCGCGCTCGACGAAAACCTGCTTTACGATGAGCTCGGCGTCAATGCCGAATATCTTATCGACCACGCCTTTGGGCGCGAGCCAACGACCATCGCCGATATCCAAGCCTATCGCCCGCAAGCGACCTCGACCACCACGGGGCAGGTGCTCTCGAAGGGCTATGCCTACGAGCAGGCCTACACCGTCTTGCGCGAAATGGTCGATGCCGCCGTGCTGGATTTGATCGACAAGCACGTGGTGTGCGACAGCATCTCGCTCTTTGTGGGCTATGCAAGCGAGCGCGCCGACATACGCCGGCTCAACGCCAGCGGCACGGCGCAGTATATAGACGGCTGCGGACACCTGCGCTCGAGTACCTCGGGCATCGAACCCGCAGCGACCGACGGCTCCGAGCTCGCGCCCCGTGCTCCCAAGCCCGTCCAGCGCGATGACGAAAGGCGTCGCCTGGTGCGCGAAGCGCAGGCAATCGATGGTATCTTTGTGGGAGAGCATGGCGGCAAACCGCGTGGTGGCTATGCCGCACTCTTTGCGCACTCCAACGCCTCGCGAAAGCTGCCCGAGCGCACTAATTCGTTTAAGAAAATCATGGGCTATTTCGATGAGCTCTGGGCGCAGACCGTCGATCCCAAACGACCGGTCAAGCGCATCAACCTTGGATTTGGCAACCTCATGCCCGAGGAATTTACCACCATCGATCTGTTCAGCGATATCGAGGCCGATGAGCGCGAGCGCGACCTGGCGCGCGCCGTCCTGGCCGTGAAAGGCAAGTACGGCAAGAACGCGCTCGTCAAGGGATTAAGCTTTACCGCCGGCGCCACCGCGCGCGAACGCAACGACCAAGTTGGAGGACACCGTGCCTAAACCCAAACAACAGCCCGTGCGCCCGCCGACCGCCTTCGAGCGCCTGGCGGACCCCGAGGGCAGGCGCCGCGCCGCCGACCCCAAGCTCACTGCTAACGGTGCCGTGCGCGCCAACCGCGCCGCGCAGTTTATGCCCTTTGCCGCCCTCACGGGATACTACGAACTCGTGCGCAAGCAGGAAATCACCGTCGAGTCAAAACGTGAGCTCACGGAAGAAAAAGCCCTCGTACTTTCTAAAAAGCTCGAGGGTCTCAAACGTGGCGACTTGGTTCGTGTCAACTATTACGATACATACGGCTATCGCAGCCGCACCGGCATCCTCGACGAGGCGCTCCCCGCCTTCAAGCTCCTCAAGCTCCGAGACATCGCCATCGACTTCGACGACATCCAAGACATCGAACTGCGCGGACGAGCCTAGCCAAGGAAGCGCATCCAGGGCGGCGCTTACAGCGTCATGACGTAGTAGCCCGCGTCTTTCACGGCCGTCTCGAGGACACCACGATCAACCGGCTGCTTAGAGCGCACGCGTGCCGTGTGGTCCGCATACGTCACCGTTGCCCACACGCCATCCAGCGCATTGAGGGCATTGGCTACGTTCTGAGCGCAGCCGTCACAGCTCATGCCGCCGATGAGCAGCTCATCGCTATAGGGATAGTGTGACGCATCGGTATCCACCACAACAACCTTTTTGGCCTTCTTGCCGCTCGTACCATCGCTGCAGCAACTCTTCCCGTGTGTCGAAGCGGCAATGCGACGCAGTCCAAAAAACATGCCGACGGCAATGACGGCCAGCACGATGAGATTCGCAGGGTTGAGCAAGTCGCTCATGCGCTCCCCTTTCAATTAGCACTATCTAGATACCCCCATGGGGTGTCCCCATCTTAACCCAAAATCATGTCTGTTCGGTCAATTAGTTTCCCTCTTCAAACTTTTTTGTTGACCATGGCTTACTTTCGTGTATAAGTTTTCCTAGGCTAACAGTTTAGATCCGTAAGGAGCGCCGTGACTCGAACCATAGATATCCCAACGTTTCAGGCAGCGGTCGTGCGCAACTGCTCTCCCACGCTCGCGGGCATCAAGCCGGCATCGCTCTTTACCTATCCAGGCACCTACGCCCACGGGAACGGCTCGACCACAACCGAAACCATCGCAGAACGTCGAGCACGCCTGCTCAACGTTATCGCCCAGTGCAATCGCGAGCTTGACCCGCTCGGCATCCACCTGAGTGTTTTGGTCTGGCGGCCCTGCGGAGCACTCGTGTACGTGTACCGAGCCAAAAGCCTCGCCACCTATTTCGCAGACCCTCGCGCCCAAACAGCGCTCGCCTCGGAAGGCTACGACACGAGAGACCTTTCGACATGCCTTGCGCATTTGGCATCACGCATCACGCTCGCGAGCAATAACGTCGCGGAATGCGCTTGTAGCCAGACTCGATGCGCACTACCCCAGCAAGCTAGCTGCAGCAACGACTGCACCTGCGAGTTTCCGCACGAAATAGGCTACTTCCTTGGATATCCCTACGACGACGTGCACGAGTTTATCGTCCAGCGCGGCGAGAACTACAAGGTCTTTGGAGCTTGGAAGGTCTACACGAATGTCGAGCAAGCGCTTGCGATGTTTGACGCCTACCGCGCTTGCACTCAATACCTCACCTTTGTCTATCAGCAGGGCTGCAGCTTGGCGCAACTTGCCCAGGCAACCCGATAGAACATAGAAGCCGCGGCAACCTGCCGCACAACTGAAAGGACTCAACATGAGCAAGATCGCCGTCGTCTACTGGAGCGGCACGGGCAACACCGGGGCCATGGCAAACCTCGTCGCCGAAGGCGCCACGTCCGCGGGTGCCGAGACTGGGGTCATCCCCTGCACCGACTTCTCTGCCGACAAGGCCGCCGAATATGATGCCTTCGCCTTCGGCTGCCCCGCCATGGGCTCCGAGGAGCTTGAGTATGACGAGTTTCAGCCTATGTGGGACGAGGTCAAGGAGACCCTCGGCGACAAGAAGGTCGTCCTCTTTGGCTCCTATTCGTGGGCCGAGGGCGAGTGGATGGACAACTGGAAGGCCGACGCCGACGAGGCCGGCGTCAACGTCGTGGACTCCGTCATTTGCTACGATGCGCCCGACGATGAGGGCGAGGCGGCCTGCCGTGCCCTTGGCGCCGAGCTGGCCTAGCAGCACCACCGAGCCCGACAGAAGGGGCTCACGCTACATTATCGACATCCCAACAAAAAACGGGACTGGATTCATGCCCAGCCCCGTTTTCTGTAATGCCAGCCGCATGAACCAGCTACGAGATATTGCCCAAGAACGCCTTGGTGCGCTCGCTCTTGGGGTGGTCGAAGACCTCGCTCGGCGTACCCTCTTCCACGATAACGCCACCGTCCATAAAGACGACGCGGTCGGCGACGTCGCGGGCAAAGCCCATCTCGTGCGTCACCACGATCATAGTCATGCCATCACGTGCCAGGTCGCGCATGACGCCCAGGACGTCGCGAACAAGCTCGGGGTCGAGCGCCGACGTGGCCTCGTCAAAGAGCATGACGTGAGGGTTCATCGACAGGGCGCGGGCGATCGCCACGCGCTGCTGCTGACCGCCCGAGAGCTGGCTCGGCATAAAGTCGATGCGCTCGGCAAGACCGACCTTGGTCAGCTCCTCGACGGCAATCTTCTCGGCCTCTTCCTTGCTGCGCTTGAGTACCTTTTGCTGTGCGAGCATGACGTTCTTTTTGACTGACAGGTGCGGGAACAAATTGAACTGCTGGAACACCATACCCAGATGCGTACGTACCTTGTTAAGGTCGACGCCCTTGGCGCAAACGTCCACGCCCTCAACGACGATCGAGCCGCTCGTGGGATGCTCCAGGCGATTGATGCAGCGAAGCATCGTCGACTTGCCCGAGCCCGAAGGACCCAGGACTACGACGACCTCGCCCTTGTGCACATCCAGATCGATGTCGCGCAGGACCACGTTATCGCCGAAGGCCTTCTGGAGGTTCTTGATGCTGACGACGACCTCGTTCGAGTTATTGGTTTCGCTCATGATAGGACCTCCTTACAGACCGGCGATGTGGTCGGCGGGCGTCGCGACGACCTGTCCAGCGCTCTTGGCGGGACGCTTCTTCTTGGTTTCGGCCGTCCCCAGAAGCCTCGCCTCAAGACCGCTCACCAAGCGAGCAAGCGGCAGGGTGATGACCAGGTAGAACAGCGCGGCAACCACATACGGCGTAATGGAACCCGTCGTGGCCACGATGGTACGGGCGTTCATGACGATCTCGACCACGCCCACGGCCGCGAGCAGCGACGTATCCTTGTAAAGCAGGATAAACTCGCTGGTCAGCGTAGGCAGGACATTGCGGAACGTCTGCGGAATCATAACGTAGAGCAGCGTCTGGAAGGCGTTCATGCCCAGCGAGCGCGCGGCCTCGTTCTGGCCCTTGGGGATCGACTGAATACCGGCGCGGAAGATCTCGCACAGGTAGGCGGACGAGTTCATGGCCATGACGATGACGCCCAGCACATAATCGTCAACCTTGACGCCGGCCAGCGGCAGGCCAAAGAACGCGATGTAGATCTGCAGGAACGCCGGCGTACCGCGGATGATATTCACATAGATGCCGGCAAGGCAACGCAGGATGCGCGACTTGGAGATGCGCATGAGTGACAAGGCAAAGCCAAAGGGAATGGCCAACGGAAATGCCACGAGCACGATCGAGAGCGACATGAGGAAGCCTTTGAAGACGATCGGCAGGCTCTGAACCAAAATGACCGGGTTCAGGAACAGGCGAAGGAACATGTTGGAATTCCATGCCTCGACCCACGGCTGCTCCTTAAGGTCGGCCAGGAAGTTATCGAATGCCGTCACGCCCTTAATCTCGACGGAAGGAATCTTGGAGATCTTCTTGGTTGAACCGTCAGCCAACGTGTAGGTGCCGCTAAAAGCCTCGTCGCCGCCCTCGACGGGGAAGGTCACGCCGTAGACCTCGACACGGAAATAGCCGCCGGCCGGAGCCGTCTCGCCAAAATCGATCTTGAGCGTCTGGCCGTCGACCTTGCACGTAGGCTTCATGGGCGTACGGTCCATGAGGTCATCGCCCGAGAGCATCGTCAATCGCGTGTCATCGGCACCAAACGTCGTGCCGTCGACAAACGTCAGCGAAAGACCGCTCAGCTCCTCGTCGGCATCGGCCTGAACTTCCCAGGTAATTCGCGTCTCGGTGCCGCCGACCACAGCGCTGCCCGAACCGGTGTTGGGTCGGGCGGTGATCTTTGCGGTCTCAAGCGCCTGGGCGGTCGTGGGCGCATATGCCCCCGCGCACACCAGCGCGAGCGCCACGGCCATGACGCAGGCTAGCTTTTTGAGCAAGGCGGGCAGTGGAAAACGCTGCTCCGCGGCCCCTTTGTTCAGTCGAGACAAGGTGGCTCCTATCGTAGAAGTTGCCGACATTACGGGACGGGACGACGCCCGTTCAAGAAACGCAAAAGCCCTCTCCGCAAAACGGAAAGGGCCCGCGCGCAATCAAGTAGTTATTTGATGTTGTACTTAGCCATGAGGGCGTCAACGGTACCGTCGTCGGTCAGGTCCTTGATGGCCTGGTTGATGTCGTCCTTGAGCTTGGTATTGCCCTGGTTGATGGCGATGGCGTACTCCTCGCCGGTGCTGACCTGCTTGATGGTCTGGCAGGTGTTGAACTGCTCGGCGGTCAGCTGGCTGGCAACGGAGCGGTTGGTGACTACGGCGTCACCCTTATCGGACTGCAGGGCGCTGAAGCACTCGGTAGCGTCCTTGTAGGGGACGATCTTGGCCTTGGGGAAGTTCTCCTGGGCAAAGGCTTCGGCGGTCGATCCAGACTGGACGATGATGGTAGCGTCAGCGTTGTTGAGCTTCTCGCTGTAGTTGTCGGCCGTGATGTCGGTGTTATCGACCTTGGTCACGATAGCCTGATCGTCCATGTAGTAGGAATCGGAGAAAGTAACTTCCTTCTCACGCTCGGGAGTGTCGGTGATAGCCGCGATGGCGACGTCGTACTTGGCGCCCGAAGCAACGCCGGGGACGAGCGTGTCGAAGTCGTTGTTGACGTACTCGACATCCAGACCCAACTTGTCACCGATAGCCTTGATGAGTTCAAGGTCAAAGCCCTGGTAGTCGCCGTTGTCATCCTTGTACTCAAACGGCGCGTACTCGGCAGAGGTGCCGACGGTGAGCGTACCGTCCTTGACGAGCGCGTACTCCTTGGAGCCGTCGACCTTCTCGACCTTAGCGTCGTCAGAGCTGCTGGAACCAGCATCAGAACCAGAGGTGGCGTTGGACGAGCCGCAGCCCGTCAGAGCAAGGGCGAGCGCCATAGCACCCGTGGCGGCAAATGCGCCGAGCTTCTTCAGCTTCATAATCAGTCTCCTTCCGGTGACCTCGTTTGATTCAGAGGCCTGCAAAAACTGATGGTTATTATGCACCCGCTTGGAAGAATCTGCAATTAGAAAACTGATTGAAACAAACCCATAACGTGAATGGAGCACTCCACTTTATGGCAGCCTTTACTGCTGCAACGACCTTAACAGTTTGATTTCAGCCGCATAACCTGCAAGTTCGTTCGGTGTCTCCAAGATGAATGGCAATGCGCGCAAGCGGCCATTCGATACAATATTCTGTATAACCTGCATACCGCCGCCAAACTCTTCACTACCCAGGTAGCCCTTGCCGATGCACTCGTGGCGATCCTTATGGGCGCCACAAGGGTTCTTCGAATCGTTGATGTGTACGGCATGCAGGCGATCGATGCCCACCACGCGGTCGAACTCGTCGAGTACGCCGTCCAGATCATGGATGATGTCGTAGCCGGCATCGCTCACATGGCAGGTGTCCAAACAAACGCCCAGCTTATCGGACAGCTCTGGACACTTGGCGGCAACCCCCTCGATAATGCACGCCAGCTCTTCAAAGCTACGGCCCACCTCGGTGCCCTTACCCGCCATGGTCTCGAGCAATACCGTCGTCTGCTGTCCCCCAAACATCACCTGGCACAGCGTGTCGACAATCATCTGAATGCCGGCGTCTGCCCCCTGTCCCACATGCGCGCCGGGATGGAAGTTGTAGTAGTTGCCGGGCAGTGCTTCCAGACGCTGCAAATCTTCCGCCATAGCCTCCAAGGCAAACTCGCGCGCCCGCTCCTTAGCGGAGCAGGGGTTATAGGTATACGGGGCATGCGCCACCAGCGGTCCAAAGTCGTTTTGCGCCATAAGCTCGCGCAGAGCCGCCACGTCATCCATGTCAAGGTCTTTTGCCTTGCCACCGCGCGGGTTGCGCGTAAAGAACGCAAAGGTATTGGCACCAATGGACAACGCCGTCTCCCCCATTGCCCGATAGCCCTTCGTCGTCGAAAGATGACACCCGATCGTCAGCATCTCCAGCTCCCCCTCATCAGTTGCGGTGAAATACGGTCTATTGGTGCCTTATTTTGGCGCAAACAGACCGTATTCCACCGCAAGTTATAAAAGGGTCATGAGGAGCGCGTTTTGCAAAAGGCTTTAAGCGCAGCCGTTACGGGGCCAGGCTGGAAACGTCGGCGCACATCGTCGAGACGCTCGGGAATATCGATGTGCTGCGGGCAGTGACGTGCGCATTTGCCGCACTTGACGCAATTGCTCGCCAGCTTGGGCTCGTTCGTTCGCACCGCACTCGCCGTAAAGTACTGAGACAGCCCCGTAAACCAACTATGCGCGTAGCTCGCGTTGTAGGCGCCAAAGCAGCCGGGAATATTGATGCCCTTGGGGCACGGCATGCAGTAGCCGCACCCCGTACAGGGCACGCGATTCGATTTCTCAAACTCTCCCAGCACACGTGCGATGGTGTCGAGCTGCTCTGTCGTCATCGAATTCGGAAGTGCGCGATCCGCCAATGCCGCGTTCTCGTCCACCTGTGCGGTATCGGTCATGCCCGAAAGCAGCATCGTGACCTGAGGATGGTTCCACACCCACGAAAGTCCCCAGGCGGCAGGAGTGCGCAAATGCGGGTCACGGGCGTCATCGAGCACGGCGCGGGCCCGCGGAGGCAGCTTGCCCGCCAGGCGTCCGCCCAAAAGCGGTTCCATCACAAACACCGCGAGCCCGCGCTCGGCGGCTGCTATAAGTCCCGCCGTTCCCGCTTGGTAGCGCTCTCCAGCGTAGTTGTACTGAATCTGGCAAAAATCCCAGTCATACGCGTCGAGCATCGTCAGGAAGTCCGCCGCACTGCCGTGATACGAAAAACCTATCTGGCGAATACGCCCCGCAGCATTTTGGTGCGCAATCCAGTCCTCGATACCCAACGCCACCACGCGTTCCCACTGGGCGGGCGAGGTAATGTTGTGCATAAGGTAATAGTCGATATGATCGGTCCGCAGGCGGCGCAGTTGTTCGTCGAAAAACCGGTCGAAATCCTCCGCGCACTTGCACGAAGCGTGCGGCAACTTAGTCGCCAGCAACACCCGGTCGCGCAGCCCCAAGCGCTCAAGTGAGGCGCCCACGCACACCTCGTTACCGGGATAGAGATACGCGGTATCCAGATAATTAATCCCCTGCTCCACCGCACGGGAAATGATGGCATCGGCTGTCTTCGCATCGGGGTGTCCCGGCGCACCGGGAAATCTCATGCAGCCCAGACCCAGAGCGGATATTCGGTTACCACTTTTGGGGTCAACGCGATATTGCACGGCCCCTCCTTTCGCCATCAGCGCCCCGGCAAGGCGAAACACAATGGTCACGCGGCCGAAACATCGTGGAATCGCAATCGAGAACGTATCGTAACGCAGCAGAAATCGAGCTGTCACGGCACCGCTTTAACATCAGCAAAAAGCCCGATGAAAGGAGCCGCCCATGCCCGCGCTCGACCTTTGGAACCTCGCCTCCCAGCTCAAAAGCAACGATTATCGCTGGGTCGACCTCACCCACACGCTCTCATGCGACACCCCGCACTGGTTTGGCTTTAAGCCATTTGAGTCCACCAAGCTCTTCGACTACCTGCCCGGCACGCCCGAGGACATGCTCGCGCCCATGCGTTGCTTCCAGTATTCGGTCGCCTCGCAGTACGGCACCCACGTCGACGCGCCGCGCCACTTCCATGTCGAGGGTCGTTCCCTTGGAGAGATTGAACCCATCGCGTTTATGCATCCGCTCTGCGTGATCGACAAGCATGAGGAGTGCGCCGCGAATCCCGACTTTATCCTGACCATCGAGGACCTCAAAGCCTGGGAGGATGAGCACGGTCGCATTCCCGAGGACGCTTTCGTCGCCTTCCGCTCCGACTGGTCCAAGCTCGCCGACCTCGAGAACAAGGACGAGGACGGCCAGCCCCACTACCCCGGCTGGGACCTCGGCGCCATCAAGTGGCTCGTTGAAGAGCGCGACATCGGCGCCATCGGCCACGAGCCGGCTGACACCGACCCGGCGAGCGTGACCACGCGTGAGGACGCCTACCCCTACCCCGGCGAACAGTACATCCTCTCGGTCGACCGCTATCAGATCGAGGTCATGGACCATCTAGACGAGCTTCCCGCCACGGGCGCCGTCATCTTCTGCACCTTCCCCAAGGTGCGTGATGGCGTCGGATATCCCGCACGTGTCTTTGCGGTCTGCCCCGCGTCATAAGTTCCCATGCGTTTGTTCTTCTAAATACGGCCATCCGGTGCACGCGACATGGCCCGGCGGCATACAATCCATCAGGCGCCCCATACGCGGGCGCCTTTTTATGGGGAGATGATTCACATGCAGATCAACAAGGTCGCCTTCATCGGCAAGGGCGGCGTGGGCCTGCTCTACGGCAGCATGATCACCCAAGCGCTCGGCAACGACGCCGTCGAATACGTTATGGACGACGCGCGCTTTGAGCGCCACGCGGGTGATGCGCTCACCGTCAACGGCAAGCCCTGCGCGCTCAAGTCCGTCCGCGCGAGCGAGGCGACGCCCGTCGACCTGGTCATCCTCACGGTCAAGACAACCGGGCTCGATGTGGCGCTCAAAACCCTGGAAAGCGTCGTGGGACCCGACACGCTGATCGCGTCGCTGTGCAACGGCATCACGAGCGAGCAGAAGATTGCCGAGCGCTTTGGCTGGGAGCACACCGTCCTTGGTATCTGCCAGGGCATGGACGCCGTATTCCTCAACGGGGAGCTCACCTATACCAATGCCGGCGAGATCCGCTTTGGTGCGGCAGCGGGCACCGACCCCGCAACCGTTATCGCCATCGACGAGCTCTACACGCGTTGCGGCATCGCCCATACCGTCGAGCACGACATCGCACATCGCATGTGGGCCAAACTCATGCTCAACGACGGCATCAACCAGACCTGTATGGCCTACGGCGGCACCTACGGAAGCGCTACGGAGCAGGGCTCCGAGCAGCTCCGCAGTTTTGTCTCCGCCATGCGCGAGACGCTTGCAGTCGCCAATGCCGAGGGCATCGAGCTCACCGAGGCAGACCTAACGCAGATGGTGCGTCTCATAAAAGGGCTCGATCCCGCCGGCATGCCCTCGATGGCGCAAGACCGCATCGCTCAACGCAGAACCGAGGTCGAGGAATTTGCGGGTACCATCTGCCGCCTCGCGGCCAAGCACGGTATCCAGGTGCCGCAAAACGAATGGCTCTATTCGCGCATCCGCGAAATCGAGGCCAGCTGGTAACGCCGCCGCACCGCATCCAACAGTCTCAATAGCAAAAACCGCCGCAAAGGGCACTCCCCTTGCGGCGGCTTCCTTCTTCATCTATGGGCAAAACCAGCTTCACAACGGCCAGCGCCGCACCTGCGGCGTCTCGTCCTCGTCATCGCGGCAAAGGGTCACGCCCGCACTTCCCAGCAGCGCTGCTGCGATGAGCGCGCCGACCACGATTGGAGCAGCCCCGCATGACCCCTGCATGCCCGCAATGAGCGCGGCCGTAGGGCCAAGACAGCCAAGTACCAATGCGACGGCGGCGATAGCGATATCTCGAGCGTTCATGAGACCACTTCCTCCACGAGAAAGACCTTATTTCTCATGAACTAGTGTGCCCCGCATCCATACGCCCAGCGTACCGCCACGGTAAGGGCTCTGTTAACTCAAGCGCACATAAAGAAAGGGCGGCTTTACGTTGTCTAAAAGCTCAGTAAAGACGCCCGCCCATCATGTGCGTATTTTGCTTATGGCAGATTACCAACCGGTGTAGTAGTCGGTGGTTCCGGCAGCGCAGCCGGAGTCATAGACCTTGCAATCACCCTTGGAGCCCGTAAAGGTCGAGCCCTGGGCCATATCGCCCGCGGCAACAACGTAATAGCCGTCGGAATCGCGCCAGAAGCCCTCAGAATCCTGCGTCCATTCGCCCGTGCGGTGGTGATACAACACGTTGCTGCTGTAATAAGTCTCGCGGCGGCCGTTATAGTTATTGACGCCGCTCGAGCGCGTCAGACCCGAGCCGTTCGCGTAATACGCAGCAGACGTGTAAGACGAGCCGGAGCCGGCGTTGTAATACGAAGCCTGGGCGGCCTCGGCAGCCTCCGCCTCGGCGGCAGCGGCCTCGAGCGCTTCGCGCTTGGCATTCTCAAGCGCAGTGCGCAGCTCATCGAGCTCGGTCGACTTCGCGTCGACCTCCCCCATCGTCAAAAGGCTGCCCGCACCATCGATACAACCCTGCAGCACAGCGCGCTCGTCATCGGTGGCATAGTCACCATACATGTTTAGGATAATCTGAGCGCGCATCTCAAGGGAATCGCGCTTGGCCTCCATCGAGGCGTTCCACTCCTGCATGGAACCATAACCATCGCCGCGATAATCAACGGGCTGTACCAGCGTCGTCTCGGACGGCGTAGATCCAACCGTATCGGACAGTGTTGCCGCGTGGGCATCAGTTGCGCCGGCGCCCGCCAAAAGCGCCACGGTCAGAGCGGCGGAAAGGGCGGCGGCTTTCGGTTTTCGTGAATCGATCCTCATGTAGCTGGAAACCTCCGTAGTGCGTTTTTGCTGCGTTTGAGCTGCGTGTGATTCGATCGCGCTGCATAGTACCTCGAGCAAATCGCGACCTGCGGTTTTACTCAAAAGGCGCACGTCAATTGCGTAAAACTCACATCCTCTCAACAGGAGTTTTCCACAACTCGAATGCATAAAGCATGCCAAAAACCCTGTAATAGCGCCCTTCCTATGCAAAAAAGGCGCCTGCGCAACCATTGCTTGCGCAGGCGCCTTGAGTAGGCATTTTATGCAGTTATACCTATCGAGTCGCAAGGGGTCCTTGCACAAGTCGCCTTACTCGTCCAGCGCGGCGAAGGCCTGCTTCAGATCCCAAATGATGTCCTCGGCGTTCTCGGTACCGATGGAAAGACGGATCGTGGAGGGCGTGATGTTCTGCTCGGCGAGCTCCTCGGCAGAGAGCTGGGAGTGCGTGGTGGTAGCCGGGTGCACGACGAGCGACTTGACGTCGGCCACGTTGGCGAGCAGCGAGAACACCTGCAGATGATCGATGAACTTCCAAGCTGCCTCCTGGCCACCCTTAATCTCAAAGGTGAAGATCGACGCGCCACCGTTGGGGAAGTACTTCTGATAGAGCTCGTGATCGGGGTGCTCAGACAGGCTCGGGTGGTTCACCTTGGCAACATGGCTGTCACCAGCCAGGAACTCAACGACCTTCTTGGTGTTCTCGACATGACGGTCGACGCGCAGCGACAGAGTCTCGGTGCCCTGGAGCAGGACCCAGGCGTTGAACGGGCTGATGCAGGCGCCCTCGTCGCGCAGCAAGATGGCGCGGACATAGGTCGCGAAGGCGGCGGGACCGGCAGCCTCGGCAAACGAAACGCCGTGGTAGGAGGGGTTGGGTTCGGCGATCTGGGCGTACTTTCCGCTCGCCTTCCAATCGAAGTTACCGCCGTCGACGATCACACCGCCCAGCGACGTGCCGTGGCCGCCGATGAACTTGGTTGCGGAGTGGACGACGATGTTGGCACCATGCTCCAGCGGACGGAACAGATACGGGGTGCCGAAGGTGTTGTCGACGACAACCGGCAGACCGTGCTTCTTGGCGATCTCGGAGATGGCGTCGATGTTGGGGATGTCGGAGTTGGGGTTGCCGAGCGTCTCGAGGTAGATGACCGTGGTGTTGTCCTTGATGGCCCCCTCGACCTCTTCCAGGTTATGGGCATCGACGAAGGTGGTCTCGACGCCAAACTGGGAGAGCGTATGCTCCAGCAGGTTGTAGGAGCCACCGTAGATGGTCTTCTGAGCCACCACGTGGTCACCGGCCTGGGCAAGAGCCTGCAGGGTATAGGTGATGGCAGCAGCACCGGAGGCGACGGCGAGACCCGCCACGCCACCCTCGAGTGCGGCGATACGGTCCTCGAAGACGCCCTGGGTGGAGTTGGTCAGACGACCGTAGATGTTACCAGCATCGGCAAGACCAAAGCGGTCGGCGGCGTGCTGGGAGTTGCGGAACACATAGCTCGTGGTCTGGTAGATAGGCACGGCGCGGGAGTCGGATGCGGGATCGGCGCTCTCCTGGCCAACGTGAAGCTGCAGGGTATCGAAACCAAAGGTGTGCTCGGGGTTGTTGATGAACTGGCTCATGATGATCTCCTTGATCGAACAAAAGTAAATAAAAAGAGAGAAGTAAGTCGCTGCCTCCTGATCACGCCGACGGGCGCAAACAGGAGCCCGGCATTCGTCTTGGTAAGCAATTCATATGCGGGCCTCCTTTCGCATCCCGGTTCCGTGGTTGGCTTAATTACCTACCGCCTTTGTGTGTTTTGAATAGTACGAGCATTGTTTCCCTCGGTCAATCACTTAAAAGCGCTAACCTGTTATCGTTTTTATAGATAACAATCGGAAGGATTGCGTCGATGACCCTCCAGCAGCTTCGTTTTCTGATCGCCGTGGCAGAGTCCGGCTCAATCAACGCCGCAGCTCAGCGCCTCTATACCGCTCAGTCCAACATCTCAAACGCCGTCAAAAGCCTGGAACAGGAGCTCCATCTGGAGATCTTTACGCGCTCCAGCCGCGGCGTCACGCTCACCAACG
Organism: uncultured Collinsella sp.; assembly: GCA_902405995.1. Lineage (GTDB taxonomy): Bacteria > Actinomycetota > Coriobacteriia > Coriobacteriales > Coriobacteriaceae > Collinsella. Next base: position 27,008 of record CABPCG010000006.1, on the reverse strand, counting down.
ACGGCACCGAGCTTTTGGTCTATGCGCGTCAAGTCGTAGAGCAGGCCGATATGCTCGAGGCCCGCTACGAGGACGGCGGCACGCCCCAGGCGCGCCTTGCCATCTCGGCCCAGCATTACGCTTTTTCGGTCGAGGCCTTCGTCAACGTCGTCGAGCGCTGCCGGGACAGCAAGTTCGAATTCATCATGCGCGAGACCACCACGTCGCAGATCATCGATGACGTCCGCGCGTTTCGCAGCGACATCGGCATCCTCTATCTGGACGACTTTAACGCCCGCGTTCTGCAGAAGGCCTTCGCCGATGCCCGCGCAAGCTTCCATCCCCTCTTCGACGCGACGGTCCACGTCTTCGTTAGCGAGCGCCACCCGCTCGCACGCCGCCCGCAGCTGTCCCTTGCCGACCTTACACCCTATACGCGCTACAGCTTTGAGCAAGGCACCTCGAGCTCCTTCTATTACGCCGAGGAACCTTTTAGCTATATCCCTTGCGACCGCAACATACGAATCTCGGACCGCGGAACACTTACTAACTTACTTATCACGTCGAACGGTTACACCCTGTCGACCGGAGTCCTCTCCAATGAAATGCAATGGGGTATGGCATCGATCCCGTTAGCAGACGCCCCAACGATGCACGTAGGCTATATCATGCACGACGAGCGCAAGCCCTCTCCCCTCTTGCAGCAATACCTCGACGAGCTCAACCGCATCATCCGTGCCAACTAACTGTCGGAAGACGGGGTAGAAATCGTAGATTGCTAGCCCCCGGCGGGCATGGCGCTACAATGGTCACTCACACGAAACGTACCCAACGAAAGGAAGCCCGTGAAGGTCATCATCTATACCGACGGCTCGGCCCGATCAAATCCGGGACGCGGCGGCTACGGCGCCGTGCTCAAATACACCAACCCCGCCGGCAAGACCTTTACCTCCGAACTTTCGCGCGGCTACGCCAAGACCACCAACAACCGCATGGAACTTATGGCGGTCATCGTGGCGCTCGAGGCGCTCAACCGCCCTTGCGAGGTCGAAGTCCATTCCGATTCGCAGTATGTCGTCAACGCCTTTAACAAGCACTGGATCGACGGCTGGAAAAAGCGCGGATGGAAAACCGCCAACAAGCAACCCGTCAAGAACCGCGACCTGTGGGAGCGCCTACTCACCGCCAAAAGCAAGCACAAGGTTGAGTTCATCTGGGTTAAGGGTCACGCCGGTCACGAACTCAACGAGCGCTGCGATGAGCTCGCCACCACGGCGGCCGACGGCAGCAACCTCGATATCGACGCCGGCTTTAACGAGAGCGACCTGTAATAGCGTTTTCGCACGCTTTTGCGTCCCCCTCGCGCTACACTCGTCCTGTAGACCAAACAATGCAAGGGGGACACATGCTGCGTATAGCGACCATCGGCACATCCATGATCACCGACGACTTTACCCAAGTCGTCAATGCCAACGAACAGGCCGTATTCGTGGGCACGCTTTCACGCGATGCCAATCGCGGTGCCGCCTTTACCGCCGAGCGCGGTGGCGAGCGAAACTTTACCTCACTCGATGAGCTTACGGCAGCCGCCGACGTCGACGCCGTCTATATCGGCAGCCCTAACGCACTTCACTATGAGCAGGCCCTTGCCTGCATCGCCGGTGGCAAGCACGTCATCGTCGAGAAGCCCTTCTGCGCCACCGAAGCGCAGGCGCTGGAAGTCTTCCGCGCTGCCGAGGCAGCAGGTGTCGTAGCCCTCGAAGCTATGCGTCCCCTCCACGACCCCGCCTTCCACGCCATCGAGGACGCCCTGGGCGAGATCGCCCCCATCCGCCGCGCCTCATTGCGCTTTGGCAAATATTCCTCGCGCTACAACGAGATTCTCGCGGGACGCGCCACCAATATCTTCGACTGCAATATGGCATCGGGTTCCCTCATGGACATTGGCGTCTACACCGTCGAGCCCATGGTCGAGATTTTCGGCATGCCCTCCGGCCTTACGAGCATGGCTACTCTGCTCGACCCCGCCACGCGACAGCTCACGCACGGCCCCATCGACGGCTGCGGTTCCATCCTCGCCAGCTATGGCGGTGGCCGTATCTCCGTCGAGCTCGCGCACTCCAAAATAACGAATGACCTGCTGCCCTCGCAGATCGAAGGCGAGCGTGGCACTATCCAGATCGACCATCTGTCCACGCCCCGCAACGTCCGCATCGACTATCGCGGCGATGTCGTACGCGGCTCGGCGACCGAGGCACCGTGCGAACAGGGCGACAACGGCCGCGTGCTCGACCTGCCCAAATCGAGCAACACTATGGAATACGAACTCACAGACTTTATCACCGCCATCGGCGGCATCGATAACGTTAAGGAAGAGATTTGGGAGACCCCGGCGGGACGTCACGAACTTGGCCACTACCGCGATGTCACGCTCGTCTCGCTGCGCATCATGGATGCCGTGCGCCAGCAGGCCGGCATTACCTTCCCGTCCGACGCAGGCAAGCAGGCCTAGCGATGGGCCTCTTCGATACGTTCTTCTCCAGCGTCACCGGCGGCAGTCGAGAACCTCAAAAACCATCAAACGTCGAGCTCGAGCTGCGCCGCAGGCTTACTGTGCTCGCAAGCGACGAGGCCACTCAAGACACTCCCCTGCGCTATTTCCTGCGCTGGGCGGGGCAAGTCCAAGGCGTTGGCTTTCGCTTTACCAACACCAACCTCGCGCAGGCACGCGCGCTCACCGGCTGGGTGCGTAACATGGAAGACGGCTCAGTCGAGATGGAGATACAGGGAGCTCCGGCAAATATCCTATCTCATCTCGAAGCGCTTCATGCCTCCTACGAGCGCATGGGAACGCGTTTTCGCCTCGCAGACGCCCAGGCCCAAGCCCCACTTGCCAATGAAGACGGTTTCACGCCTCGTTATTAGTATTGTGTGCTAAATACGGTATCATTTACCTACGACCGTTAATAGAAAAGAGGCGAGGCGCATGGCGGTGCAAAGAAGGAATACCAGGCAGCGAAAGCTGGTTCTTGACGCCGTGCGCCAAAGCTATAACCATCCCACCGCCGACGAAATCTACAACGCCGTGCGCGCGCAGGATGACAAAATCAGCCGCGGTACAGTCTACCGCAATCTCAATCTCTTGGCCGACGCCGGCGAAATCCTCTCCATCAAGACGCCGGGCGGCAGCCGCTTCGATCGCACCATCGAGCCGCATGCGCATATCATCTGCACCTCGTGCAGCCGCGTCATCGACGTACCGCTCCCCTTCGATGCCCAGCTCGACGCCAAGGCGTCCGAGCAAATCGGCTGGCACGTCACGTCGCACTACACCATCTTCGAGGGTCTCTGCCCCGACTGCCGGTAGATGTTTGGGACATGCCTACTCAGCAAGTAGACAACGCAGCTCTTCTTCGACCGTGCGCACGTAGCGGACACGGTCATTGACACCGCGCATGCTGGGATTGCAGCTCTCCATCAGATAGGGATGGCCCACCACGTTGAGCATGTCGCGATCGTTTTCGTTATCGCCAAACGCCATCATTTCGTTAGGTGAGATCCCCAGCGCACAACCATAATCGGCAAGCGCGGACCCCTTGCCCGAATCAAAGCCGATAAAGTCGGTCCATTCGGTTCCCGACGTCATCACATCGACCCGGTCGCTAAAGCGACGCACAAAATACTCCAGCGCCGCCGGCTGCTCCGCCTCGGGCGTCTGGAAGGCAATCTTAATGACATCCTCGTCAATGTCTTCGGGACGGTCGACTACCGCCACATCACAATGAACCTCATAACGCAGGTGGTCAACAAACGCATCGTTGCTGCTCATGGTGTAGAGGTGTCCCTCGCACGAAAGGGTCACGTCGGCATGGGGGTACGCAACCACGGCATTCGCGATATCCATGGCCAGGCCACGCTCCATAGAACGCTTGACCACGGCACGCCCCTCGCTCATGACCAGGGCTCCGTTTTCGCATACATAGGCGAGTTCATCGGCCACCGGGGCAAACAGGTAGCGCAGGCTCGCATATTGACGGCCACTCGCCGGCATAAACACGATACCGCGACGATGCAGCTCATCGATAAGCTCAAAGGCCTCGGAACGCGGCTCGCGCTCCCCCGGATGCAGCAACGTGCCGTCCAAATCGCATGCAATCAGCTTGATTCCCTCAAGACCCATATGCTTTCCCCCCCCCACAGCATCTCATCAACAGAAAGACGGACTTTGAATAGTTGCCTCTCAAAGTCCGCCTTACTTATACGCACGTTAACCGCGCGCCTTCTTTACGATCGTAAAGTCTGGAGCCATACTCACAACGGCATCCGCCGCACTCGACGCAAAGCGCCGGTCCGCATCGAGTTCATGGGTAACCACCGAGAGCCGAACGCCCTCGACACCCCGGAGCATGCGGCCCAAAACAGGCTGCACCGGCGTATACATGCGCACGGTATGCTCGTCCGAGTCGCCCCGGAAGAGCGGCGCATGCATGTTGCCGATCTCCCAGCACGCATGCGCGAGCGCAATCGGATCCATACGGTCGACTTCGACCAAATAAACCTCGGCGCTGCGCAGGCGCACGACAACCGCCACGGGCACCATGCCCGAACGGTCGATGGCGAGCACGTCGCCATCGGCAAGACGACCGCCGTCGGCAGTATCCAGCCGAACATCGATCGTGCGTCCCAGCTCCGTCACGCCCACAAACGCGCAGGCATCAGCCTGGCCCCAATCGAGCAGTAGCTCGTCACCTTCAAAGACGCCGCCCAACTTCCGGCGAAGCAGGAGTTCATAGGACGGATCGTTGAGATTTCCGAGGCACGCTGTCGAAACCAGATTTGCAGGCATAGCCTAGTCCTCGACCTCGACGAGCTCGATATCAAAGTTGAGGTCCTTGCCGGCCAGCTCGTGGTTGGCGTCGAGCGTCACGGCCTCGGGCGTTACGTCGATGACCACGGCAGGGACGGGCATGCCGCTCGGCGTGGACAGGAAGAGCTTCATGCCCTTCTCGATCTGCTCGATATTGGGAACCTGCTCGGCCGGGAAGGTCAGGACCATCTCGGGGTTGTGCTCGCCGTAGGCATCGGCAGCCGGGATGTGCACAGTCTTCTTCTCGCCCACCTGCATGTCGACCACGGCGGCGTCGAAGCCCTTGATCATCTGACCGGCGCCGCAGGTGAACTCCAGCGGCTCGCCGCGATCGTAGGAGCTATCGAACTGCGTGCCGTCGTCGAGCGTGCCGCGATAATGGGCCTTGACCTTCTTGCCCTGGTTGGACATGGTAACCTCCGTGATAAGGGCGGCGCACAACGCGGGCCGCCATGAACATATGGCGCTAACTATACCCTAGTCATACAATTCAAGGACAGTTTGCAAAGAAACGCTGCAACCGGAGGAACCATGGCATATCCCGTATTTGACCTACACTGCGACACCGCCGACCGCATCGGCTGGGCCACGCTCGATCTCGACCTGCGCTTTACCGCCGGCACCGACGGTTATTTCCCCGGCGACGAAACGCATCCGCAAGATTTCGACCTCATCGAGGGCAACGCCTGCGCCATCTCGCTCGCAAAGATCGGCAACACGCCGTGGGCACAGTGCTTCGCCACGTTTGTCCCCGACGAGATTCCCACCGCCCACGCCGCGCGCTTCCAGGCGCAGATCATGGCGCACATGAGCGGCCAGGCAATGCTCAACCACGACCGCATGGTCAACGTACGCAGCGCGGCAGACATTCGCCCTGCGCTCAAAGACGGCAAGGTCGCCTGCATCCATACCATCGAAAACGCCACGTTCTTTGCCGAGGACCCCGCGCTGATCGAGGTACTCAAGAGCCTGGGCGTACTCATGTCATCACTCAGCTGGAACGCGCAGGGGCCGCTCGCGAGCGGCCACGACACCCACACCGGCCTCACCGCCGCCGGCATCGAGGCCCTTACGCAGATGGAGCACGCCGGCATGGTGCTCGACGTCTCCCACCTCAACGATGAGTGCTTTGACGAGGTTGTCGCCCACGCCACGCGCCCCTTCGTCGCCAGCCACTCCAACTCCCGCGCGGTTTGCGGCGTCAAGCGCAACCTCACCGACGACCAGTTCCGCACCATTCGCGACATGGGCGGTATCGTCGGCCTCAACTACTGCAGCGAGTTCCTTTCCAACGACGCAACCAACAAGACCGCCGCAGACGTCACCTTCGACCAGCTAGCGGCACATATCGAGCACTGGCTCGACCTGGGCGGCGAGGACGTCATCGCACTCGGTGGCGACTGGGACGGTGCCACGGTGCCCGCCTTCCTCTCCGATGCCAGCATGATGCCCGAGTTCCAGAACATGCTCTCCAAGCACTTTGGCAAGACCGTGATGCAAAAGCTCTGCAGCGACAACGCGCTTGCCTTCTTTGAGCGTTATTAATTTCACATCCCTTGAGCGGGCCGGCATGCCGAACGGTCGACATGCCGGCCCGTCCCCCAATCCAAAGGACCGCTTTTGACGCAGCAGTTTACGATTTCCGCATCCCGACCGGATGGGACGCCCATCCCCGTCATCGTTACCAAAAAGTGCGTCAAGAACTTCAACCTACGCGTCACTTCGAGCGGTGAGGTCCACGCCAGCGCACCGCTCGGCGCCACCCGCGAGCGTATCGAAGCGTTTGTGAAGCGCAACAGCGCCTGGATTATCAGCCGACTTGCCCAGCGCGAGCAGCGTCAGGCGACGGCACGAGAGCCGCTCAGCCCCTCGTCCATCATTGCACTTTGGGGCAAGCCCATCACGGTACAGGATGCACTCGATCACAACTTTGCATCACCCGCACCGCGACCCAAAAAGGCCACCTTCGCAAGTTTTATGGGTACCGATGAATCGGACGAAGGCCCACAGGCCAAGCGGCACGCAATCCTCGACGGCCTAACGTCCGATGAGCTCCAAGCCCGTATCGACCAGCTCTATGCAACCGAGGTCACCACGGCGCTGTACGATATGGTGCACGCGTACGAAATCGCAATGGGCGTCACCGTGGCCCGCGTCTCCGTGCGCAGCATGAAAACGCGCTGGGGATCATGCACGCCCAAGACCGGCGCCATTCGCATCGCACGCGAACTTGCCGCCTATCCCATCGAATGCCTCGACATGGTTGTCGCCCACGAGCTCGTCCACTTGCTCGAGCCAAGCCACAATCAGCGATTCCACGCCCTGCTCGACACGTACTGTCCCAACAATAAAGCTCTGTCGCAGCGGCTCAGGCAGCCACCCCTCAACAAGCTCTAGCGTCGACTAGCGCACGCGCTCGATCTCGACGCCGCAGCTTGCCAGAGGCAGGCCAACAGGAGCCCACGGCTTATCGAGCTTTATGCGCACACCAAGCAGCGAGGGATAACGGCGCAGCAGCATCTGGGCTGTCCCCTCGGCTGCCGCCTCGATGAGTTTAAACGTATGCTCGCGCAGATAGCCATCGACATCGTGGCACACCGAGCCGTAGTCAATCGAGGCATCCAGGTTATCGTGCTCCCCCGCCGCGCGCAGGTCGGCATAGAGCACCAGAGAAACGATGAACTTCTGACCCAGCGCGTTCTCCTCGGGATACACGCCATGGTTGGCAAAAACCTCAAGGCCGTCAATGACAATGCGATCGGCATGGCGCAGATCGTCATAGCTCACGTGAGGCACCGCCGTTGCGGTGGCTATTTCGTCCCTTCCACGGCGGGCGAGCTCAGCACCTTCAGTCTTGGTTGCATTCTCGGGCAGTTTCTTGTTACTCAACGCGATCGTCTCCTTCGTTTAGAACCCCGACCGCGCAAACTAACTACACGCGAATCGACAGGTTCTTTTTATCATCGCTCCAGTTGCAAGCGTTGCGCGCGGGGCATGCAAAGCAGGCACGCGACGCTTTGTCGGCTGCATAGAGCAGACGCTCAAGCGGTTGGCTGTTCACGCGCAGCTTTCGATGGCCCAGAATGGCCGTCTTAATGGCTGCGGCATCGGCCGGCTCAAACGCCACGTCATCGGGCATGCCGCCGAGAATCGCATCAGCGACGCGTTCGCTTGCAACATCATGGGATATACCCGATTCATACTGTTCATCTTTGCCGATATCGTGAAGAAGTGCCGTGGCGTAGATGACCTCGCGGTCAAATTCGAGCTGCTCCTCGAGATTCTTGATCCACATAATGCGAGCGACATCGAGCAGATGGTCAATACCGTGGCGGCAGAAGATGCGCCCCGATTCCAACTGTACGATGTTGCCCAGGTGCCGCCGGAACAGCCCGTTGGCACAAATGTAATCAATGCGAGGCATGACGCCAAAAGGCGCCAGGCCCGAAGCCATAAAGCCGCGACGCGACGTCCCCTCATCGGTCTTCGATGTAAAGTCGTTGACGACCCTCATGGTTAGCGGCCCAGCATCCTAAAGAAACGCTCCTCGAGCGCGGGATCGGTCTCAAAGACGCCGCGGCGAGCAAGCGTCACGGTCTTGGTGCCGGGCTTTTGCACGCCACGCATCGTCATGCACATATGCTCGGCCTCCATCAACACAATCGCTCCCTGGGGAGCGAGATAATCCATGAGGGCATCGGCAACCTGTGCGCACAGTTGCTCCTGCAGCTGAAGACGGCGGGCATAAACCTCAACCGTGCGGGCGAGCTTGGAAAGCCCAGCCACCCGACCGTTAGGGATATAACCAATGGCGGCCTTGCCATAAAACGGCAGCAGATGATGTTCGCACAGCGAGTAGAACGTGATGTCGCGCTCGATAACCAAATCGTTCGAAGCGACGGCAAAGGTTTTGGACAGGTGCTCCTCGGCACTCTGGTCCATGCCGCCGGCGATCTCACCATACATACGGGCAACGCGCGCCGGGGTCTCCAGCAGGCCCTCACGAGTTGGGTCCTCGCCTATGCCCTCAAGCAACAGCTTAATGGCGGCCTCGACTTTTTCCTGATCGACCATCTGGGCCTCACTTTTCCGATTTCACGTTCGCGCTATGGTACCACGCCCTCCGGCATCGACCACAAGCTACATAGTATGGGTCGAATAGACTGGATCGTCCCGCCAAAGCTCCACAGCATCGCAAAGCGCAACGCCCTCACGCACAGCGCGGTCGCGCGTAGCGTTCATATCGATCACACGCTGGTTACTCGAGCCCCTAAAGCGCAACGAGATATCATAAAGATCCTGAACAAACGGGCCATCCACCAACATGTCGAGGCAGGCAAGGATACGGTCCGTCACCTCAGTATGGTGACGACCACCCGGCATAAGCTCCTCGAGCACGTCGCCGGTAAAACACCAAATGGTCTTTCCTGACCCCGCAGGATAAGCGGCACGAACACGCTCGACAAACTCAACGAGCCCCGCCTGGTTCTCGGGCTCCATGGGCTCTCCGCCCAGAATCGTCAGGCCGTCAATAAAGGGATGATCGAGGCTCTCGATAATCTTGTCCTCGACGGCACGATCAAAGGGCTCGCCCGCAGCAAAGTCCCACGCAACAGAGTTAAAGCAATTCTTGCACCCACGACGGCACCCGCTCACAAACAGAGAAGTACGAACACCTTCCCCATCGGCAATGTCGAAATACTTAATGTTCGCGTAGTTCATAAGTAACCTTCCTGGGGGTCTGGAGCATATCATCCCGTCCTCAAACATTCTCGGCCTGCGGCCTGCGAAACTGCGGGCGGGACGATATACTCCAGACCCCTCGCGAGCGACACTCAATGAACGAAGCGAACATCGAGCATAGGGTTCGAGGTCCAATAAAAACTCTGTTGCAGCTCAACCGTCGTTCCAAGCAAACCGTTGTTGCAGGTCGACTCATTTCCGCTAAGAACTTCGAGGAGTGAGCAGACCACATGCTGCATCTCAGCTACATCAACTTGGCCGCCCCGTAGCGAGGCCCCGGACCTTTGCTCGATATGAGTTCCGCACGAACAGGAGGCGCCAGTGGCACCTCCGTCGTGAGCCAGGACTGTCCGAAATAGCGAGTAAAGGTCCGGGGCCTCGCTACGGGGCGGCCTGGGATGACTATTAGAGATGCAGCACGCGGTCGCGGATCTCCTCGGTTCGACCCTGGTTCCAGAACTGGGTACCGATGTAGCCGCACGTGCGACGGGCGACATTCATCTTCTCCTGGTCGCGGTTGCCGCAGCTGGGGCACTCCCACACCAGCTTGCCGTCATCCTCGACAATCTTGATCTCGCCATCGTAGCCGCACACCTGGCAGTAGTCGCTCTTGGTGTTGAGCTCGGCGTACATGATGTTGTCGTAGATGTACTGCATCACGCGGATGACAGCCTTGAGGTTGTCCTGCATGTTGGGAACCTCGACGTAGGAGATGGCACCGCCCGGCGAAAGCTGCTGGAACATGCCCTCGAACTTAAGCTTATCGAAGGCATCGATCTCCTCGGACACGTGGACATGATAGCTGTTTGTAATGTAGCCCTTGTCCGTCACACCCGGGATAATGCCAAAACGACGCTGCAGGCACTTGGCGAACTTGTAGGTCGTCGACTCAAGCGGGGTGCCGTACAGCGAGAAGTCGATATCGCTTTCGGCCTTCCACTCGGCGCACTTGTCGTTCATGCGCTGCATGACGGCCATGGCAAACGGCGTGCCCTCCTTCTCGGTGTGGCTGTGGCCCGTCATGTACTTGACGCACTCATACAGGCCAGCATAGCCCAGGCTGATGGTGGAGTATCCGCCCACGAGCAGCTTGTCGATCGTCTCGCCCTTCTTCAGACGAGCGAGGGCGCCGTACTGCCAAAGAATCGGCGCGGCATCCGAAAGCGTGCCCATCAGGCGCTCATGACGGCACAGCAGAGCGCGGTGGCACAACTCAAGACGCTCGTCGAAGATCTTCCAGAACTTGTCCATGTCCTGGTGCGAGCTCAGCGCGACATCGGGCAGGTTGATGGTCACAACGCCCTGGTTAAAGCGACCGTAGTACTTGGGCTTGTTCGGGTCATAGTTCAGCGCGTTGGCGACATTGTTAAAGCCGTTGCCCGAGCGATCGGGCGTCAAGAAGCTGCGGCAACCCATGCAGGTGTAGCAATCGCCGTTGCCGGCGGTCTCGCCCTTCGACAGCTTGAGCTCGCGCATCTTCTTCTCGGAGATGTAGTCGGGCACCATGCGCTTGGCGGTGCACTTGGCAGCCAGCTGGGTCAGGTAGAAGTACGGGGAATTCTCGTGAACATTATCGTCCTCGAGTACATAGATAAGCTTGGGGAATGCCGGGGTAATCCACACACCGGCTTCGTTCTTAACGCCCTCATAGCGCTGACGAAGCGTCTCCTCCACGATCATGGCAAGGTCGTGCTTCTCCTGCGCTGAGCGAGCCTCGTTGAGATACATAAAGACCGTCACAAACGGCGCCTGGCCGTTTGTGGTCATAAGGGTCACGACCTGATACTGAATCGTCTGGACGCCGCGACGGATCTCGTCACGCAGACGGTCCTCAACGACCTCACGGACCTTTTCGGCAGATGCCGAAACACCGAGCTCCTCGAGCTCGCGGGCAACCTCGCCGCGAATCTTTTGACGGCTCACCTCGACAAAGGGGGCGAGATGGGTCAGTGAAATAGACTGGCCGCCGTACTGGGAGGAAGCAACCTGGGCGATAATCTGCGTCGCGATGTTGCAGGCAGTCGAGAAGCTGTGCGGCTTCTCGATCAGCGTGCCCGAGATAACGGTGCCGTTCTGGAGCATGTCCTCCAGGTTCACCAGGTCGCAGTTATGCATGTGCTGGGCAAAGTAGTCGGAATCGTGGAAGTGGATCAGGCCCTCATTGTGGGCATCCACGATCTCCTGGGGCAGCAGCACACGCTGAGTCAGGTCCTTGGAAATCTCGCCGGCCATATAGTCGCGCTGGACGGAATTGACGGTCGGGTTCTTGTTAGAGTTCTCCTGCTTGACCTCTTCGTTATTGCACTCGATCAGCGACAGAATCTTGTCATCGGTCGTGTTCTTCTGGCGCTTCAGGCTCTGAACATAGCGATAGATGATGTAGTGGCGGGCAACCTCGTAGCAGTCGAGACGCATAATCTCGTCCTCGACCAAATCCTGGATCTCCTCGACCGAAACGGTGTGGCCCGCGTTCTCGCATGCCTCGGCGACGTTTTGTGCCGCGTAAACCACCTGGCGGTCAGTTAGACGAGAGCTCTCCTCGACCTCCAAGTTGGCGGCGCGGATGGCATTGACGATCTTATCGATGTCAAAGACAACCTCGGTGCCGCTGCGCTTGATGATCTTCATCCTCTTGCCTCTTTCGCGTCGTAGCCTCATTGCGCTTCAGAGCCAAACGATGCCCGGCAGGGCCTGTCCCTGTCTTGCGGCGCCGTCGCGCAATCTGTGTTCTCGATAAACCATAAGCCTCCATGCGGACATTCCCAGAAGCCGATCAAGCGGCTCAAGGACACGTTCAAAAGAGGCAGTTAAGGTCTTCGTTCTCTGTCCGCCATCTATCATACGACAAAGAGGCATCTATATCCTGTATTCTTTTTTTAGGTCAAACACAACATATAGTGTTTCAGCAGGTCAAAGCAATTAGTCATTTTGCAGACGCATTAAAAATGAAGGGCTCTTGGCAGAGTGCTAAAACGTTATCAGCTCGACTACCTGCACGGCAGTTTTGAAACCCCCTCAACCGCGCCGCTGACAAATCCTACCAAAACCAAGCCGCTCACGCCAAAAGAATCCAAAAGATTATGCTTGACCAACATGTTGCGGTCGAATGCCGGCGGACGGAGCGACAGGACTGTAAACGCTCGGAAGACTACAGCCCCGGCGCCCCGTCCGCCGGCATTCGATAGGCGAGGATCTATTACTTCTCTTCGCGAACTATCATGCGGCCGAGAGCCGCTGTAAAGGGATCGAGCAGCACGCCGGCGATAACCACAAAGGCCCATCCCTTTGTGACGAGGCCGGCCCAACGCGCGAAGAACGTACGGCCTTCAATCGTTCCGAATCCTCCCTGGAAGGCAATCTCGCCAAAACCGATCACCATAAAAAGGAGCGTGGCACCGATGACAGTACCGGCGATCTTGTGTGATGCACTCCCCTGCTCAAAACCAAAAAAGTCCAGGCACATACCAACTGTTTTGCCAAACAGCGGGAGTGCGCTCAGAACCTCGGCGATCACCGTGGCCACGATGAGTTGTCCCCAAAAGCCCGTGGGGCCCGTCAGATCCAAGCCAGGCGCCCCTTCAATGATGGGGAGAAACGCGCAGAGCAATAGCGGGTTAAAGAAGCCGTTGAGAATACCGATAACGCGCCTGACAGGTAACTTCATAGCCGTAAACCTTTCAAAGTCATTGATAGAAAGAGGGCCGCCGGCATATGTCGGCGGCCCCGATAAAACATGATGTACGGCAAAGCAACTACTCGAGCGGCTACTCCGCCTCGCCGCCGGCCGCCATCTTCTCGGCCTCGGCAAGCTGGGCCGGGGTGAGCTTGCGATACTTAATGGCGCCAAAGACGACACAAGCCGCACAGACGATCATGCCGGCGATGAACTTCTGGTCAATCGTTGCACCAAACGGCGACGTCACGGCCTCAAACACAATGGGAGACAGTGCCATGCCAAAGTTGATGCCTGCCATGCCAATGGCAAGGTTAAACGCACGTCCCTCGGGGGCAGAGTTGCCGGCGGCAAAATTGCCCTCCAGCGGCACATAGGTCTCCTTGCCCAGCGCAACGACAAAGCCCGCAACGCACAGTACCATAAAGGCGGGCGCAACCAGCGTCAGGCCCAGGCCAACGAGCGTCACGCCCCATGCGATCGGCATAGCCAGGTTCTTGAACTTGGCAAACAACGGACCGACCAAAAGACCAGCCGCAATACCGGCAACGGTCATAACGGTAGAGGCAAGACCGGCCTCCACGGTACCGCCAAAGCCGCGACCCACAACAAGCAGCGAAACGTTGGAGCTGAAGAGCTGGAACGTGAGTACGAACACAAAGCTCATGAGCGTGATAATCGCGACCTCTTTAGGCATATTGGCAAACACGTTGACCTTGCGCTTGGGCTCAAGATGACCCTCGGGAAGGCAAACAGCCTCGATCACGATGAAAATGATCATGATGAAGTACGCCGCATAGCTGTGAAACCACTCGGCAGAACCCAAGATGCCGGAAACCATCGTCCAGATAATGCCGCCCAGTGCAACAAAAGTGAAGTAGATGCCCATGACGAACGAGCGCTGCTTTCCGCCAAAGTAATCCGCAATAAGAGCGTCCGTTGAATTCTGCACGGCGCCGAGACCAAGGCCCATGACAGCAGAAGCCGCCAAGACTTGGCCGAGCGAGTCGTGGAACACCAGCACCGAGGCGCCTGCCAGCATCACGATAATGTGACCGACGAGCGTCGTCTTCTTCTTGGACACGCGAGAGGCAAGCTGTGAAGAGACGAGCATGGCGGACAACGCCATCATCAACGGGATGATGCCGATGATCATCTGGACGGCAGCGATGTTTTCGTTGGGAAATGCCGCCGCAACAGAGGCCACGATGGGGACGGGCACGAGCATGCCCATGATGCACATGGCGGCTGCGTAAATGCCCACCAGGTACTTGATCTTGGTTTTATCCATGATCCATCCTTACACTTAAAGAAAAGGGTCGGAGCGGCCAGGCATCACCAGCGGCCGCCCCAAACACAGCACTATCAGTCGTTGAATCCGGTGAACACGGGTTCTCCGCTGTACACGAGCGCTTCCTCGACACCATCGAGCACGCGGCAGGCGCCAGACGCCATCGCCTCGAGCTCAAACTCGCCGGGATAAGCCGATACGGGAGCGATCCAAGAGCAGCATTCCTCAATCGAAGCAACGAGCTCCTTGCTGTGGACCATGCCGCCTCCGAGCAAGATGCCGTCGACGTCGCCCTTCAGCACGCAGGCCATCTCGCCAATCCACTTGCAGATTTGGTAAACCATTGCATCCCAGGCGCGTGCTGCAGCCTTATCGCCCGCAGCGGCACGTTCACACACCTCGATGGCATCGGAGGTACCCAAAAGATCGACAAAGCCACCGGTCTTCATGCAATGGGCGCGGGCGACGTCGAGGCCATGTTCCGCCGTATACTTCGCGACCTCGATTGCGGGGACCGAGCCACAGCGCGTCGGCGCCATGGGGCCCTCGCCGCCGACGATGTCGTTGCCGTCCACCATCTTGCCCTTAAGGTGAGCCGAGATAGAGATGCCGCCGCCAATATGGCAAACGATGAAGTTGCACTCATCATAGGGGCGACCGAGCTTTGCCGCATGGCGGATGGCGGTCTCTTTAAGATTAAGGGCGTGCAGGTGCACGTTTCGATACACGCCCTTAATGCCCGTCATACGTGCGAGGTCGCACAGTTCATCGGTATCGGGAGGATTCACCACAAAAGAGGGCTTGCCCGTCTTTGAAGCGAACTCATGGGCAATCTGGGGACCCAGCTGCGCCGGGTGCTGAATGCCGTTCGCACCGACGCGGGCATGCTCGAGCATGACCTCATTGATGGCATACGTGCCGCCGGGCAGCGAAAGCAAGCCGCCGCCGCGACCGACAAATGCATCAAAGTCCTCGAGCTTCAGGCCCGCCTCATCCAGTGCTCCAAGAATCAGATCGCAGCGATACGGCATCTGAGCCGAAACCCCATCGAACTGGGCGAGGTCCTTCGCATCGTGCGCAACGTTCTTGCTGAGCTTGCACTCATCACCCTCAAAAACGCCCACCTTCGTGGAAGTGGAGCCCGGGTTGATTACCAGGATGCGCCAGGGAGTCTTTTTATCGGACATATCTTAAGCCTCCTTAAGCGCCTGGGCGCGCACGCAGCTCATCACCACGTTGCCGACGATCTCGTCGACGGGCGCAGAGCGCGAGCAATCGCACACGATCTTCTTGAAGCCCTGAAGCATGGGGCCGTAAGCATTGGCGCCGGTCAGGTTCTGGATGATCTTGACGCCGATATTGCCCACGTTGATATCGGGCCAGATGACCACATTGGCCTGTCCCGCAACAGCAGACTCGCGATGAACCTTCTTGGCCGCAACCTTGGGGTTAATCGCCGAATCAAACTGGAACTCGCCGTCGATGGCAAGGTCGGGACGGCGATCGTTGGCAATCTCGCGAGCGCGACGTACTTTGTCGACAAGCTCGTTATCCATCGAGCCGTCAGTCGAATGCGAAAGCAGCGCGCAACGGATATCCCATCCGGTCAGCGAGCGTACCGTTTCGCTCGACGAAATCGCGATCGAGGCAAGCTCCTCGCTCGTGGGGTCAACGCAAACGGCGGAATCGCCAAAAGCCAAAAGGCCACCTTCGCCGCCGTTCCAGTTGGGAATGTCGGCGATACCGCACGAGCTCACGGTGTCCACCCCGTCGGCAAGGCCGACGATGGTTTGACCCGCCAGGATGATGTCGCCCGTGGCGTTATCGATGCCGGCGAACATTACGTCGACATCGCCGAGCACCTGCAAAATCAGGGCGCGCTCAAGCGGACGCGTCATACGGCGCGCGGCGCCCTTGGGCTTAAACTTGCAATCCGGATGCGAAAGATAGCGCTCGCAGCAAGCGGTGTTCGCCTCCTCGTCGGTCACATCGACAATCTCGATGCCGTCAAGGGAGATGTCGCGCTCATCGGCAAGCTCCTTGAGCTTACCGCCGTCGCCGACCAGCACACATTCGGCAAGATGCTCGGCGGCGATCTTTGCGACCGCCTGCATCATGGTCTCGTTTTCGCCCTCGGGAAAAGCAACGCGCATAGGCTTGGCGGCAGCCTGCTCGCGCAGGGTCTGCATCAGGTCCATGGCAGCTACTCCATCTCTTCGGCAGTGCGCTCGATAAGCTCGCGGATGGTCTTCATGACCATGACCTCGCGAACGGGGACCTCGGCATCGAGCTCGTTCTCGATCATGGAGGTCAGGGCGATCATCTTCATCGAGCCCTTGCCCAGGGTCTCAAACGTCGTCTCGGGGGTCACATCGCCATCGTAGTTGTAAGCGGACTTGGCAAAATCGCAGATCTGCTGAGTGAGTTCTTCGTTCATGATGGTGCCTTTCTAATTAAAAAGAGGGGTAGCCACGGCGGGCTGGAGACATGGGTCCCGCCGTGGCCTAAGAGAGGAATCGAATTGTTAAAAGGGTGAAAACTTAGTCGTCAAGCTCAAACGTGAGCTCTTTGTAACCCGGTCGATCGATGACCTTGGCATGGACACCAACGGTCTCGCCCGCCATGAGCTTGGCGCGGATCTCGGGGCCCTTCTTCTTGGTAATGCCGTAGATGACGTAGGTGTACTGAGAACCCTCGTCAATATCGACGGCGCCGTAGGCGTACTTGCCATACTCCTTGAGGTAGGGCTTGTCGTTCTGCGGACCAGGCAGGGTAAAATCGATCAGATGGCCGTGACCGGAAACCTGGACCCAATCGGTCTTGTGGTAGCCGCAGGCATTGCAGGCAAGGTGAGGCGGAAACTCGACGGCTCCGCACTCGGGGCACTGACGTGCCCAATAGATGCCCTCTTCAAGACCCGTGTAGAACTTCTTGACCACGGGCTCCATATCTTTGAGTTGCATGAGAATACTCCTTATGGGAAATCGAAAACCGCGGTCGCTTAGGCGACGGTACGAAGAATCTGGCAGCGCACATTCTGAGAACCGCCAAAACCGCGCAGGAAGGCCGTCTCAGGAATCTTCTTCATCTGGGTTGCACCGGCGACGCCGCGCATCTGCTTGACGGCCTCGACGATATCGGCGATACCGGATGCGCCATGAGCGTGGCCGAAGTTGCAACGGCCACCGTGCGGGTTGATGGGCTTATCGCCGTCAAAAGCGGTGCGGCCATCGATCGCATACTTCCAAGCCTCGCCGCGCGGAATATAGCCGCACTCCTCGGCCGAGACGATCTCGGAAGCCAGGAAGAAGTCATTGCACATAAACAGGTCGATCTCATCGGGGCTCACGCCGGTAAGGTCGTAGACCTGCTTGGCAGCAAGCTCGGTAGCCCAGTGCTCGTTGTGAAGCAGGCCGGCTTCGACGGCAGAGGCGCCCGTGCCCAGAACCTCGATAGGTGCATACGGGACACCCATGGCCTTGGCCTTCTCCGTGGGCATCACGACAACAGCGGCGGCACCGTCGCACTTCTTCTCAAAGCCGGTAACGCGCAGGTACTGCGTAACGCGCGGATTGTACATGCTCTTGAGATACTCGTCGGCGGTATCGAACCCAGCTGCCTTCGCATCCTCCTCGACCGTGGTCTCGTACCAGGCAAGGGGATTCAGGACGGCACCGCGGCGAAGGCTCTTGGTAAGGCCGTTCAGGGCGTCATCGATCTGATCGGCAGTAAGGTCGTACTGCATCGAATACTCGTTGATCCAGTTGTCGAACGACACGCCAAAGGCACCATCGAGCGGGCGACCATACGCGCGGTCATAGATCTTATCGAGCGAGGGAATCATGACGTCGAGCGTAAAGTCCTGGCGAATATGCGAGGGCATGTGCTCAACGGGAAGGGTCGAAGCCAAATCGCAGGCACCCGTAAGGACGACATCGTAGGCACCGGAGGCGACTGCCATCACGGCCTGCTCAAGGGCGACGTAGCCCGTGCAGCAAGCCTCGGAATGATGGACGGAACCCTTGGCGCGAACGCCAAACCAATCGGCAACCTGCATGTTGGGGGTAATGCAATCGCCAACGAGATAGGGATTGGCGCTGCCGTGATAGAAAAAATCGATATCGCGGGGCTCAAGACCGGCATCGGCAATTGCCTCGAGGGCAGCATAGCCAAACGCCTCGCCCTCGCCAATGCCCTGGGTCTCGGGATGCTCCTCAAAATCCTTGAACGGGGTGCAGCCTACGCCTACAATCGAGACGCTGCGCATGTTCTTTCCGAGCGTAACCACTGAATATCACATCCTAATCATGTGAGGGTGTACGGAGTGATGGCGCAGTCCGGCCGCGAGCGAAGGTGAGAGGGCGCTCGCGGCTTTTCTGTGCCGTCACACGTTGAACTACTGCAGTGGTTCTTTTGAACGTAGCTTTAGTTTATGAGGGGCAAGACAGGACGTATGGGACAAAAAGGCCCTATGTGTCCCATCATTTGAGACCCATAGGGCAAAAGCGTTCCAAATAGCAGGTAAATGGTCTTATCAATAATGCAAGGATTCGGCAAATCATTATGACACCGCCATGAATCTAACCATTTACCCGTAAATAGCGACCGTTCATCCGAGCGTATTATCGAAATCAGGGATCCGCGGATGCCAATGGCGCGATGCATCGTCGACAAAGAGCGGTGCGTAGAACATGCGATTGAGCGCGGCGGCAACGGTTCGTGCCTCAAGGTCAGGCCGGACTTCGAGCCAATACTGGATGAGGTTATGGTGGCCCGCAAGCGCAAAAGCAAGATACAGATCGAGGTCCGTCTCATCCGAAAACGTCGACCGCAAACGATCGCGAAAATAGTCATGCATGAAGATCGTTGCCTTGTGTGCAAACACGGGATCACCGTTATCGCTGTTAAGCGCCAGGACTTTCGAGCGATTGGCCTTGAGGATTTCCATGCGCTTGATCATCGTGGGCGTGGGATCAAGCTGCGCATCACCAAAACGAGCCTCAAGGGCAACGTCGTTGATGTCTTGCATGTTCTGGAGCAGCTCATCTTCAAAGCGCTTGACCACATCATCGACAGAGCGGTAGCAACGATAGAAGGTTGATTTTGATGTATGGGCAAGACGGAGTACGTCGGTGACCTTAATCGATTGCACAGGCGTTGTCGCCATAAGTTCAAAGACGGCGCCTTCGATCCGCGAAGCAATATCGTTTTTAGCGTTCAGTGACATAGAAGGCCTCCCCTGTTGGCGATTGGCTACTATGCTACCCGAAAGGCATGCTCCTCAATGGCGATATGGGGCATAGAACGCGCTGCACAAGAGATGACACACTGGCCAAACACCACCGAGGAAGTAAACCATCCGCTCGGCAACCCGTCTTTGCGGGGATCGATTGAAAAGCCGGACCCCTCCGCCTTCAGGACGGCTTCGATACGCGTCCAAACCCGACACAGCCGAAAGGCGCGTTCCTGCGAATCTGCCGCAGCGTCAATCCACGCCCGTTCCCTTGAGCTCGCCATACGCTCAACCGCAATAGGTACAATCTCATCGACCGCCTCGATATCCACGCCAATAGGTCCTCCGACCGACCGAGCAACATCGGAAACAGCGAGGACGGCCACGCTTCCGCCATGTGAAATGGAAATAGAGGGGGCCTCCCCATCCGCAAGCTCGATCTTGCCGAAAGCAGAACGCGCAAGCTGGGTGTCGTCGAAGACACCCAGGGCGTCGCGAAGCAGCAGACCCACGCCCGCAGCTTCCCTCCGAGACGCAATGGGGAGATCTCCATTGGAGGCACGCGAGGCATAACGTCCCGCGATTGATGCCATATCAACGGTCTCGCCGTGATCGATCGCAGAAACGTCAACGAGATGCACGGTTATGTTCAAAATGGTCAACCCCCACTCGATTGAGATGACAAGGCTAAACTGACGTTCAGAACCGCTCTTTCATGAAGCGAGGTACCTTTTGCCGGCGATTTGGCGACCAAAACAAAACAGCTCAGAGGGTAAGCCTCTGAGCTGCGAACATTTGGTGGGCGTTAGAAGATTTGAACTTCTGACCTCTTCCGTGTCAGGGAAGCGCTCTCCCCCTGAGCTAAACGCCCAAATGGAGCGGACAACGGGGCTCGAACCCGCGACCCCAACCTTGGCAAGGTTGTGCTCTACCAACTGAGCCATGTCCGCCTGCGAGGATTTAATATACGGGATAATCCACCCAAATGCAAGAACTTTTTTTGAAAAGTTTTGCGACGCCCTCGCGAACCTCGCGAAGACATCAGCCACCACGGAAAGCGCAGGCAAACGCAAACTCGCCGCAAGAGGCCCCTACAACTCAGCGAGCATGATCCAGGCAGAACTGTCCTGCGCGAGCCTGCCGTCTGCAAGCGGTGATGAGGTGAGCAGGACCCTGCCCGCCGGCAGCTCCACGGGCGCTGCACCGAAGTTCGTCACACACGCCCAGCCGTTGTCGCGGCGATAGGCGATGACGCCGCCCTCAGCGCCCTCGGCACCATCCGCAAGGCCGGTGCGCCCGTCAAGATCGAGCCACGCGAGATCGTTGGCGCACCCGCGCAGCTTGCGCCGCAGCCAGAGGGCGTCACGATAGAGCGCAAGCATCGATGTCGGGTCCGTTTCTTCCCTATCGGCAGCGTAATCGGAAAACCATGCAGGCTGCGGCAGATGGGGCGCCGCATCGGCGTCCGCCGGTGAAAATCCAAACGATCCGCCCTGCGCGGGATCGTCCGTCGCCACCCACGGCAGGGGCACACGACAGCCGTCGCGCCCCTTCTCGCGCTTCGATCCGTGCGTATTGGTCGCAGTGGGATCTTCGAGTGCAGCCCACGGGATGTCAGCCACCTCAAAAAGGCCGAGCTCCTCACCCTGATACACGTATGCCGAGCCCGGAAGCGCCAGCTCAAGCAAAAGGGCCGCCCGCGCGCGGCGCTCGCCGAGTTCACGGTCCTCGTCATAAGACGACCCGTCGCGTAAGAGCCAGTCGAGCGCAATCTGGTGGTAGCGCGTCGCCTTGATCTGCGGCAGGGCGAAGCGCGTCGCCACACGAGGCACGTCGTGGTTGGAAAGTACCCAGGTCGAGGCGGAATCGGATTCGATGGCTGCCTTCAAGCCCTCCTCGATTGCAGCGTGCATGTCATCATAGGTCCAAGTGGCCTTGGCGAACTCAAAGTTAAATGTCTGGCCAAGCTCGCTGGGGCGCGCGTAGAGATACTGGCGCTCGGGCAGCACCCACGCCTCGGCAACAGCGCTGCGCGGCGGATTATAGCGGTCGAACACGCGGCGCCACTCGCGATAGATCTCGTGAACCTCGTTGCGATCCCACAGCGGATGGGTGCCGTCGTCAACCATGTCATCGCCCTCGGCGAGATGCCACTGGTCGAGATCATCGCGGTCGAGATCCTTGGCGAGACCGTGTGCCACATCAATGCGAAAGCCATCAACGCCTCGATCGCTCCAAAACGCTAGAACGTCGCAAAAGAACGCGCGAACCTCGGGGCATGACCAGTCAAAGTCCGGCTGCTCGGGCGTAAACATGTGCAGATACCACTGACCGTCCGCAACACGCGTCCAGGCACGGCCGCCAAAGTTGGCATTCCAATTGGTGGGAGGCAGCTCGCCATGCTCGCCGCGACCATCGCGGAAGATATAGCGGGCGCGCTCGGGCGATCCGGGGCCGGCAGCAAGAGCGGCTTTGAACCAGGGGTGCTGGTTGGACGAATGGTTGGGTACGATGTCGACGATGACCTTGATGCCGCGCGCGTGAGCCGCGGCGATCATGTCATCGAAGTCGTCAAGCGAGCCGAGACGTTGGTCGACATCGCAGTAGTCCGCCACATCATAGCCGCCATCGACAAGAGGCGATGGGTAAAACGGACTCAGCCAGATGGCCTCGATACCCAGCCGCTCAAGATAGTCCATCTGCTGGGTAATGCCCGCGATATCGCCCAGACCCGAACCAGTCGAATCCTTAAACGAGCGCGGGTAGATCTGATAAATCGCGGCATCGGACATCCATGAGCGCGAAGAGGACTTTTCTGTAGCCATGGGATGAATCTCCCTTGCAACGAGGTTTTGCGAGATGCCCACGATGATACGCCCAAAGCTGACATTCACGGCAATCAACGCCGCAGCCACGCCCCAAACGCTCGCCCCCTCTCGGGCTCGAGCCTCCTGGGACGAATCGATCGATTAGTGAAAAGAACGGAAGACTTACTCCCCCGGCCACGACAGCGAGCGGGCTCCGGGTGCCCCAGGTTGCCGCGAAAGAGGAGGGAAGCGTACTTTATGTACGCGACCGACGATTGAGGGGCAAGATGGGGTGCCCGGGGCCCGCGCAGCGTCAACAAAAAACGCGGTTCGTTAGAACCGCGTAAGATAGTTGGAGCGGACAACGGGGCTCGAACCCGCGACCCCAACCTTGGCAAGGTTGTGCTCTACCAACTGAGCCATGTCCGCATGTGTAAAACAAAACGGGCGCCGGAGCGCCCGGATGTTGCCTGGAGGCGAAGCCCGGATTCGAACCGGGGGTAAAGGCTTTGCAGGCCTCTGCCTTACCACTTGGCCACTTCGCCGAAAAAGGACCGCTTGAGACGGTCCTGAAATGCAATGGAGCGGACAACGGGGCTCGAACCCGCGACCCCAACCTTGGCAAGGTTGTGCTCTACCAACTGAGCCATGTCCGCTTGCGGGTTATTAATTTACGCGAGTTGCCCAAAAGACGCAAGTACTTTTTTCAAAAAAGTTGTTCGCCACATGCTCTTGGCAGATATACATGCCAAAACGATTTACTAGGCGCACGATTCCAATGTTCCGCTAAACAGCTTTACCATCCGAACGCGCGTACCGGCACCATCAGTACGACGGGCAACCTCCACGTTGTCGACTAACATGCGCATGAGCTTGATCCCACGCCCGCGCTCCTCAGTCGTAACCGGTTCACTCGACCCGTCAATCGAATAGCCCGCCCCACGGTCGACAACCTCAATCACGACACGATCGCCATAGGCCTGAACCGTCAGGATGCATCCGATACCGCCCGCATGGTCATACGCGTTGCCCAGCGCCTCGCCCGATGCCAACGCGACGTCATAGCGCTCATCCCGCCTCAGGGGAAGCGGTTCGAGTAGCTCGGCAATACGATGACGATAGTATGGAAGGTTCTCGATACCCTGGCGCACCTCGACACTCTTGCTCCAGCGAGGCAATTCCCCCACCGGAATGGCAGGAATCGACTCCCGAGCGAAGCCCGCAACATGGAGGATGTCGACAAGTCGGGCAATCTCCAAAAAGCGGATGACCTCATCGGAGGCGTTAACGAGCGAAAGCAGGCCCTCTCGCCTCATGAGTTCTCTGGCACGTGTAAGCAAAAACGCCAAACCCGTCGAGTCGATAAAGCCCACGGCCTGGCAATTGATGACAACGCGACGAACGCCCCGGTCGATCAAATTGTCCAACCGTCGGCGCAGCACGGGCACCGAGGCGATGTCTACATCACCCGGTGGCGTCAAAACCGCTATGTCATTCCACTCATTCATACGACCATGGTTCCCCAAAAAAGCCCACTCGATGCATTCATTTCCCCAACCGTGCGGATTCAACCCGCCCAGCGTCGTCTATGAACGACCCCGTAAAAACTCAAGGGACACCAATGCAATGTCATCGTCCAGCGCCGAATCGGTAAATCGGTCAAGCTCGCCCAAGACCTTGCCGCAAATGCCCGATACGCCCTCACCCGAGACAGAGAGCAGAAGGTCGCGAAGGCGCTGTTCGCCAAAGAAAGCACCCGAGCGATCACGTGCTTCAATCGTTCCGTCGGTATACATAAATAGCATGTCACCAGGAGCGAACGTAAAGGCGCCCGTCTCGTAGACCATGCTCTCAAAGGCACCGATCACGCCCGATTGGCACCCAAGGAGCTCCACTTCTCCCCCTCGGGTTTCTCCGCCGCCAAGCGGCTTCGACGACGGTCTGATGACCATAGTGGGAGGATGTCCCGCAGAGCAATAGGTAGCGCGCCCGGCTTTAAGGTCAATCTTAGCGATAAAGGCCGTCACGAACGTCTCGACCCTCGAAAAGCCCATGAGCATGCTATTGAGCGAGCGGGCCATGCGGGCAGGCCCCGCACCCTCCCAGGCATAGGCCGTCAGCGCCGTCTTGACGAGTGCAGACATGGATGCCGCCTCGATGCCCTTGCCGGACACATCGCCCAGGATCATGACGGCGCAATCGTCGGGAAGACGGATGAGCGTATAGAAGTCACCACCGACCAATGCAGAGTTCGTGGCTGACAGGTATACCGAATCAGTCGCGATACCCGGAACGTCACCAAGCGAATTTCTCATGCCAATCTGAAGCGTCTGAGCAATATGACGTTCTTCGCGCTTTTGAGACTCGCCCTCATAAATCAACTCAAAGTCATGCGCCAAATGCACCATGTAGTCGTATTCGAGGTCATCAATGGGCTCCTGGCTGCCATCGCGGAGCAGCAAAGCACGCCTCGTCGGCCCCTTGGCGATATCAGCAGGAACGATCGCATCGTTGCTTCGCTTGCCATCCGATTCCGAGTGGTAGCGCCCTGCTTCGATGCCGGAGTCGACATAAAGTCCCTGGCACGGTAGGCCGTGGGCCCTCAACCATGCACCCATAGACGTGGATTCGTCCACACGTGTAAGGCGCACGTACCTTAGATCGTCGGCACTCGTCCCGCCCAGCACCGATGTCTCGAACCCATCAGAAGATGTCCCCAGGCGCGCCGCCGGCGTCGTGACGGAAAAGAAGAGTGAATCTGGATCGCCCGGCAACGCCACACGGCTACCGCCCTCAAAATCGATAACATAGGCTTCGAGGCCCGCATCGTACTCCACGGGGCAAAAATGGCAATTTAGCACGGCACAGATTTCGGACGAGACGGCGTGCGAAGCAGCGACCGGATCATCAAGATAGGTAAAAAGCTCATCGCGCAGCACGTTGAGCGAACGACCAAGTTCTGCCGTGCGGCGCGAACGCAAGCTCGACGCCATGCCGACCATCTGAATAGACAGGTAATCGCAGATGACCTCGAGCACGTTAAGGTCATAGGCAAGTGGCGCCTGTGGACGTTTCCAACCGACCTCCAACACACCGAGCACCTGCGTGCCGTAAAACACGGGAAGACAGATCTCGCTGCGATACGGGGGCATATCCTGCACGCGCAGCAAGTGCTTGGAACGATTGTCCAAATCCATGAACATACCCGAAGCAACCCGGTCGCCCTCAAGGTCCTGCTGAATCGACAGGCGGCAGGCACGCGACTCGCGAAGAACATACGTCGGAATGCCAGCGCCATACGGCAAAAACTCGGGCAGGTAGCTATCATGCAGCTCCTTGGAAACACCGCGAAGCTTAAAGCCGCCGCTCTCAGAAAAATAAATCGCAGCTCCAGAGGCATCGAGCGTTCCGACGAGCTGATTCAAAACGATATCGAGCAAGCTGGGGAGCTCATTGGAGCCCACGGTACTCATAATGACCGAAAGGGTACCCGAAAGGCGTTTATTCGCCACCCTAAGCTCCGAAAGCGCACGTTTGAGCTGACGATCGTGGGAATACTGCTCTTCGATACTGTGAAGCGCCACCAGGACACGTGGTGCGCGGCGCCCAAAGATGCGTGGAGGCGTTACGGAGCCCGCACGAACCAAGACGGGAATAAAAGAGCCGTCACTCAGCTTGAGCATCAGTTCGTTCTCGGAGCCATCAGTTTCAAATGGTAGACGATGTTCCGTCGCACGTTCAAAAGCGGACGAATACAGGACGTCTTTAACATCTCCACCGATGACGTCGGCGCGTTCCTCGCACATCAAACCAAGTAAGCGATTATTCACATGCAGAATGGTTCCGTCGAGTTCGCAGATGATGACAGCATCGCTCGTGATCTCGACTAGTTGGGCAACGTCTGCCCACTCGTTGCGTTCAAGCGTTTCCATCGTGGACCCCACCGTCTATCGGTAACAAAAAAGCCTCCGAAGAGGCTTCTCAGATGCGATGGTGTCGGAGGCGGGACTTGAACCCGCATGACCAAAAAGCGGTCACTAGCACCTCAAGCTAGCGCGTCTGCCAATTCCGCCACTCCGACATGCTATGTTGTTGACTCGCGGTTCGTTTTGTTGGACCCGCGCGTTCAACGAGGAAGATAATAACCTATGATTCGAGAACTGTGCAAGCACTTTTTTCAAAAAAGTTTACGAATTTGTAAATGCGCAGGTAGACTGACCTGTTCGGGCCGAAATGAGGTTGCTTTCCAACGCGTCCTCGGGCATGCGACATTATTTTGATCCGCGCTTCGCGCTACAAAATAATGCCGCCCCCTGCGGAATGCGTTGGAAAGCAACCTCATTCCGGCCCTAGGAGTATGCACTCCGGGCACAGTTCTCAAATATGTTCTGGGGCTAATACAAAATTTAGTGGCT
>CABPCG010000005.1 GCA_902405995.1 uncultured Collinsella sp. | reverse complement strand
CGGTCACCGCCACGGCCACCGCGATCGCCAAAGCCGCCGCGACCGCCACGGTCACCGCCACGGCCACCGCGCTCGTCACGGCCGCCACGAGGACCGCGGTCCTCGTCCAAGCCCATGGCGACAAGCGGAGCGATAACCTTATCGAGGGCGGCCATCAGCTCGGTGGCCTCCTCATAAGAAAGCTCGGGCAGGAGCTTCTCCTTCTTGTTGGCAAGCTCGACCAGGCCCTCAGCAGCATCCTCGGCAGCGAAGACGACGATCTTGCGCATATCGCCCTCGGCGTCGTCGATGCGGCCGACCAGATCGGCAGCCTCGGCCTCGGCCATCAGGCCATCAAGCTCACGAAGGCGCATGCCCAGCAGGTCGGACATCTCCTTCTGCTCCATCTTGGGCTTGAGGTCAAGGAGCTTGATGGCGCGCTCGATGTTTGCCATGCGCTCGGCCTTGGCCTCCTCCTCCTTGGAAATAGCAAAGCGACGGCTACGCAGCAGGCGGGCGGCCTTCTGCATCTTGTCCATCAGCTCTTCGTCATCGTAATCAACGGTGGCCTCGACAACCTCGGCCTCCTCGGCGGAAACCTCGTCAGCAGCCTCAATCTCGGCAGCTTCGGTCTCCACGGTCTCGACTGCCTCGACCTCGGCAGCCATGGTCTCGTTCTCGGTCTCGTTCATGATCTCTTCGTTCTCGGACATGAGACTCCTTCTTGGCCCTCTCGGGCATCATCGCCCCATTCGCGGGGCCCGTCGCGCACTCTTTGCGCTTTAAACATTCATGCCTCTCGGCAAAACGTCCACTAGTTTATGGTCTCGCCCGCCAATCTAGCTGCAGAATCTATGTGCACACATTAATGCGACATGTCGCGGTATCATGACCTGAACCAAACGTGTCCACCTTAAGGAGCCCGCCATGATTAAGCCCATCATGAAATCCGAGTTCTTTTTACGCCTGCCTTCCGAAGACGCGGGACCCGACGACGCCGTAATCGGACAAGACCTCCTGGATACGCTCCATGAGCATGAGCACGAGTGCGTGGGTCTCGCCGCCAACATGATCGGCGTGCGCAAACGCATCATCTGCGTAAAGGACGGCAACAGGGCGCTGCTGATGTACAACCCTCAAATTCTTGAGCAGGTCAATTCCTATCAGACGAGCGAAGGATGTCTCTCGCTTTCCGGCGAGCGCCCCTGTACTCGCTATCGCCGCATTAAGGTTGAGTATTTGGACGAGAATTTCGTCCACCGCATCAAAAACTTCTCGGGCTACACCGCCGAGATCATCCAACACGAAATCGACCACTGCAACGGGATTGTTATTTAGACAGCCAGGGTAACGATGCAGGTTGAGCACACGACAGCGAGCGAGCCGCATTTGCGCCAAGGTGACGTGAAATGAGAGGGCGCTGACCTTCTGGTCGCGCCCTTGAAATTGAACGTCAGATTGGCGTGAATGCGGCTCGCGCAGCGTCAGGTGGTCCGCCGTTCGGTAGAACGGCGGAACTAATTAGCTCTGGCGGTAATGATCGAAGAAGTCGGCGAGGTCTTCGAGCGACTCTTTGAGCACTTCCATGCGCGGCAGGTACACGATGCGGAAGTGGTCGGGCTCACCCCAGTTAAAGCCGCCGCCGCGCGTGATCAGGATCTTCTTCTCGTGCAGCAGGTCAAGGGCGAACTGCTCGTCGTCAGTGATGTTGAACTTCTTCACATCCATCTTGGGGAAGATATAGAACGCCGCACGCGGCTTGACCACCGAGATGCCGTCGATCTTGTTGAGTGCCTCATACACGAAGTTGCGCTGCTCGTAGACACGACCGCCGGGGCGGATGTAGTTGTTAACAGACTGATGGCCGCCGAGCGCCGTCTGGACGATTGACTGAGCCGGCACGTTGGAGCACAGGCGCATGTTCGAGAGCATGTTGATGCCCATAATAAAGTCGCTCATGCAGCGCTGGTTACCCGAAAGCACCATCCAGCCAATACGATAGCCCGCGATCATGTGCGACTTGGAAAGGCCGCTAAAGGTGACGCAGGGCAGGTCGGGAGCGAGCGAGGCAATCGAGACGTGCTCGTAGCCGTCCATGCACAGGCGGTCGTAGATCTCATCGGCAAAAATCATGAGCTGGTGCCTGCGCGCGATCTCAACGATGCCCTCGAGTACCTCGCGCGGATAGACCGAACCCGTGGGGTTGTTGGGGTTGATGATGACGAGGGCCTTGGTCGCGCTCGTGATCTTGGACTCCATATCCTCCAGGTCGGGATACCAATCCGCTTGCTCATCACACAGATAGTGAACGGGATGACCGCCGGCAAGGGTTGCGCACGCCGTCCAGAGCGGATAGTCGGGGCTGGGGATCAGAATCTCGTCGCCATTGTCGAGCAGCGCGTTCATCGAAAGCTGAATGAGTTCGGACACGCCGTTGCCCGTGTAGATGTGCTCCATCTGAACATTGGGCAGGCCCTTGATCTGCGAGTACTGCATGATTGCCTTGCGCGCGGAGAACAGGCCACGCGAGTTGGAATAGCCTTCGCAGTCGGGCAGCTGCTGGCGCATGTCCTTGATGACCTCATCGGGCGTGCGGAAACCAAAGGGCGCCGGATTACCGATGTTGAGCTTGAGAATACGCTCGCCCTCGTCCTCCATACGGGCGGCCTCGTCGACGACGGGGCCGCGCACGTCATACAGGACCTTATCGAGCTTGGTGGATTTAGAAAAAGTACGCATGGTGGTGCTCCTTGGAATTTGAGCTGAAGGACTAGGTTCGGATTTGGCAACGTTATGGGACGAGGACGTCTCGCCTCGATCGGCGTCACCGGCGAGCAGCCAGGTAACATCGACCTCCAAAATACGGGCGAGCAGCTCTGCCACATCACGCCGCGGGATCGTCTTGCCGCTCACATATTGGCTCATCTGACTCTTGCCGAGTTTTTTGCCGAGCATCTCCGATGCGCGGATCACGTCCGACTGGCGAACGTCGCGATCGGACATAGTCTGTCGCAGGCGATCGCTAAACGTCTCTTGGGCCACAGGAACCTCCTTGCTGGCAAAGTTCAATTTATAGGACACGAATTGAACCAAGGTTCAATTTAGCAAGCAGTATAGCGCCACGCTATTTCGAAAAGTTCAATTTCAAAAATAAAGTGAGCCAAACCCCGAGATTTATCCCGAGGCGACAACGACGTACGCCTATTTAGAGGTATTCAAGGAATCGAGCAGCGGCAAGCGAAACGTCGGCCGTTCGATATATGGCGTTAATCTGCCGATGGGGACGTCCCTCGAGCGAACGAATGGCGACATTGAACTGGCAGCGCCGCAAGATGAGCGCCGGAAGGATGCTCACGCCCAAGCCGTCCTCGACCATGGCCATAATCGCATAGTCATCCCAGGTCGACAGTTTTGAGCGCACCGTCAGCCCCGCCCGACGGAACAGCGGCGTAATCTCGTCATCGGTGCCGCGTTCCAGCAGAATAAACTGCTCGTTGGCCAAGTCGGCAAGCGAGACGGCCCCCTCACTAGCAAGCAGAGAGTCTGTCGGCACCACCGCCATCAACTCGTCGCGCACCAAAGATCGCGATGTCATCCCATTTTCTCGGGGCTCATGCGGGATAAAGCCCAGATCGCAGCGGCCCTGCGCCACCCATTGTTCAATCTCTGAATAGTCGCCCATCAGTAACTCGTAATCGACGTCTGGATAATCGGCGCGAAAACGCGCGATCACCGGCGGCAGCACGTGGGTCGCCACGCTCGAAAACGTACCGATGCAGATTTTGCCACGCATGAGCCCCCGCATCTCGTCCACGCGTCGCTGCAGGCGGCCAAACTCTTCGCATAACGCCTCGACTGCCGGCATGACCTGCCGCCCGTCGGCAGAAAGCACCACGCCCTCGCGGCCGCGATCAAGCACCTTAAAACCCCAGTCTGCCTCAAGGTCGCCCACCATGCGGCTCACGCCCGACTGCGAATAGCTCAGCCGCTCTGCAGCATGCGTAAAGCTGCCGGCACGCACCGTCTCGAGCAGCACTTGCATCTTTTGAATATTCGTTTCCACGGCATCCCTCCACCTTTACATGAGTTTTTGTCATGTTATCCATGCATTATATTCGCTTTTCTTCTAAAGCCACCTCACCCATAGTGAACATGCTCGGATATAGAGGAGATGTCAGCACATGAACAACGGACTGTTTACGTACTTAGCAGCATTGCTATTGTTTGGCTCCAACGGCATCATCGCCGCCGCCATCGCGCTGCCGAGCTCCGATATCGTACTGTTGCGCACGTTTTTGGGCGCTCTCACCCTTGCCGCCATCCTCTTCATAACCAAGCGCCATAACCTGCAGGCTCCGTCTCGCCCCCGCGAGGCCGCAGCGCTCATCGTCTCGGGCGCCGCGCTGGGCGCCAGCTGGATTTTCCTGTTCCGCGCCTATCAGACGATCGGCGTTGGCATCTCCTCGCTGTTGTATTACTGCGGCCCCATCATCGTTATGGCCCTCTCCCCGCTCATTTTTGGCGAAAAGCTGACCGGCGGCAAAATCGCCGGGTTTATCGCCGTTGCCTGTGGCGCCTTTCTCATTGCGGCGCAAGGTCTAGGCGGCAATATGCCCATTGCGGGTATCGCTTGCGGCATCGCCTCGGCCTTCTGCTACGCCTTGATGGTCATCGCTAGCAAGGGTGCGCCACACATCGAAGGCCTCGAGAACTCCACGCTCCAGGTGAGCGCCGCCTTTGTAACCGCGTTGATCCTTACGCTCTTCACGCAAGGTGCCCCCTCGTTCCTCTCCCCCAGCATTGCCGCCGGCATCGATTGGGGCGCCGTCGCCATGCTCGGCGTCGTCAACACCGGCATCGGTTGCCTGCTCTACTTTAGTGCCGTCGCCAAGCTGCCCGTCCAGACCGTCGCGGTCGTCGGCTACCTCGAGCCGCTTTCGGCCGTCGTGTTCTCCGTTGCCCTTTTGGGAGAGACCATGACGCCCATCCGCCTCATGGGCGCCGCGTTGATCATCGGCGGCGCGATCTTTTGCGAAGTCGCCGGCAAACGCGCAGACACCAAAGCAAGCATCGCCCAAGCAGCACGCGCCTAAAAGCCCCTCTTCAGTTTCAAAGCAGGGGCGCGTCCGTGGTTATCACATTGCAGCAAGACCATACAGCCGGTGCGCCCCTGTTTTGAAATGCTACCTGCGTACATGAATAATCCCCAGATGGGGATTATTGTCTAAAACACCCCGATGTGCCAAACTGCTCTTATATGTATAAAGATGGCATAAAGGTTATCTGCCCTAGACAGATAACCGGATGTCTAAGGGAGTCCACGTGGCACACAACAAACTGGAGGCAAACCTCCAAGACCAGCACGGACAGAGCGGGCATGGAGCCATTCCCCTTTCTGCTGGTATGTTGCTCGTAACGCTCGGCGTCGTCTATGGCGACATCGGCACGAGCCCTATGTACACCATGAAATCAATCGTCGCCAACAACGGCGGCATCGGTACCGTCAGCGAGGACATGATCCTGGGCGCGCTTTCGCTCGTCATCTGGACCATGACGCTCGTAACCACGGTCAAGTACGTGCTAATCGCCATGAGGGCCGACAACCACAACGAGGGCGGTATCTTCGCCCTGTTCAGTCTCGTGCGCAAAGTGGCGCCGTGGCTGATCCTTCCCGCCATGATCGGCGGTGCGGCGCTGCTTGCCGACGGCATCCTCACCCCCGCCGTCACGGTCACCACAGCCATCGAGGGTCTGCGCACCATCGAGTGGGGCCACGCGCTATTGGGCGACGGCCAGACCAACGTCATCATTATTACCATCATCATTATCTGCGGCCTATTTGCCATGCAGCGCGCCGGCACCTCGTCAATCGGCAAGCTCTTCGGCCCGCTCATGACGCTATGGTTCCTGTTCCTGGCGGGCGCCGGCCTGTTCAACATGCTCGGCAACCTGTCCATCTTGCGCGCACTCAACCCCATCCGCGGCATCATGTTCCTGTTCTCGCCCATCAACCACTCGGGCATCATGGTGCTCGGCTTCGTCTTCCTGTCGACGACCGGCGCCGAGGCGCTCTATTCGGACATGGGTCACGTGGGCAAGGCTAACATTTACGCATCCTGGCCGTTCGTAAAGGCGGCCCTCATCCTTAACTATCTGGGTCAGGGCGCTTGGCTGCTCGCCAACAACTCCAATCCCCAGATGCTCGCGATGGACATCGTCAACCCGTTCTACATGATGCTTCCCGAGCCCCTGCGCCCCTTTGCCATCGTGCTATCGGCCGTAGCGGCCATCATCGCCTCGCAGGCGCTTATCACCGGCTCGTTCTCGCTGGTATCCGAGGCCACGCGTCTCAACCTTATGCCGCATCTGCGCATCCACTACCCCAGCGACACCAAGGGTCAACTCTATATTCCGCTCGTCAACAACATCATGTGGGTCGGCTGTATCTTCATCGTGCTGCTGTTCCAAAACTCCGAGCGCATGGAGAGCGCCTACGGCCTCGCCATCACCGTGACTATGCTCATGACCACGACGCTTTTGACGAGCTATATCGCCGGCATCCTCAAGCACAAGCTGGGCGCCTGCGTCTTTGCCCTGCTTTTTGGCGCCATCGAGCTCTGCTTCTTTGCCTCGTGCCTCACCATGTTCTTTGACGGCGGCTATGTGATGATCTTCCTGGCCTCGCTGCTGTTTGGCCTTATGTACGTGTGGCGCCGCGGCACCGCCATCGAGCGCACGCAGACGATCCTGCTGCCCGTCTCCAAGTACATCGATCAGCTCAACCGCCTGCGCAACGACGAGACCTACCCCGTGCTCGCCGACAATCTGGTGTTCCTCACCAACAGCCCCGACCCGCTCACGCTCGACCGCGACGTGCTCTATTCCATCCTGGACAAGCACCCCAAGCGCGCCAAGGCATATTGGTTCATCAACGTGCACGTTACCGACGAGCCCTATACGCACGAGTATTCCGTCGAGACCTTTGGCACGGACTTTTTGTTCCGCGTGCGCCTGGACCTTGGCTTTAAGGTCAACCAGCGCATCAACGCCTATCTGCGTCAGATCGTTGGCGACTTGATGACATCGGGTGAGCTGCCACCGCAGCATCACACCTACTCCATCTACGAGACACGCGGCAACGTGGGCGACTTCCGTTTTTGCATGCTGCGCAAGATGCTTGCCCCCGAAACGGACATCAACCGCAACGACCACCGCGTGATGGCCATCAAGTACGCCGTCCGCCGCGCCTGCGGAAGCCCGGCACGCTGGTACGGTCTTGAGAACTCGGCGATCATCATCGAGTACGTGCCTCTCTTTGCCCGCATGCGTCCGGCGGTCAAACTCGTACGCACCCATGTGCCGCTCGAGGTCCAGATCGAGGAAGCCGAGGAAATGGAAGTCGATATCTTCTCGGACGACCTGGTCAACGGCAACGAGGCCGGCAGGGACATGAACGTCGATCCCACCGAATTGCTCGAGAGCGTCGCCGATACGCCCGAACAGCAACTGCTCGACGGCCTCGAGAGCGCCCAGCTCAACGACGCCAACTTCTAGCGACGTCGCGCATCAACGACAGCGCCCCTGCACCTCACAGGAGATGCAGGGGCGCTTTGCATTTCAGTAAAGCCCTCGGCTACGAACGACGCGGCTCGGGAACCACAAGCCTATCGGGGCTCGCGCCCTCGGCATCCATCAGGCTCACGTAGCGAATCGACGGATCCTCATACATCGCGTAGTAATAATTGCCCGTGCGCGCGCTAAAGCATCCGGTATAGATAGTCTTCTCGAACTTGCCATCGCCCATCCTGGACGCCCCCTCAATCATCACCACGCCCTCGAGTGAACGGAACATGCGGACGACGTTTTCGGTCTCGCTCTCCTTTTGCGGGTAATTGGCATTGAGGTACGCCGCCTTTACAAAACGGCTCGGCGAATAGCAGTCGCCGGGAATACCGCGCATGCCGGCACCCGCGCCATAGGGCTTGAGCTCGGCGCCACGCCATGTCGCCGTCTGCGGAAAATCGCTTGTGGCCGTGATATAGGTGCGCAGGTTTTCCATATGCCACGGGAAGGTGGGCTGATTGGCAAGGGTGTCGACCGGATCGTCGTATACATGCAGGCCGTCAGCCATCATCTCGACCACGATGCTACGCTGGCTGTCGCCGATAATCCAATGGAGCAGCGACACGCCCAGCCCCTCTCCGGCAGATTTGGCGACAATCACCGTGTCGCGCAGCGCGGCCTCGACCTCATCGACCGTCGAGAACGTCGCTGCCACCCACAGGGGAAACTCATAGGCCGCGATATTGGTCTTGCCGTCGACAGGGTCCTCGGCATACTCGGCATAACCCGGGAAATTGAGACCCGCCACGGCGAGGCCCGCATCGTTGCCGCAGTCGAAGAACATAGGGTAGTTCTTGTAATCGATGCACATACCGATCACCGCGTGTGCCGCTGTCGTGTCGTCGATAAACGAATACGGAATGTGAAACCCGCGCGGCATCACGCGAACCTGTTGGCCGTAGTCAAAGCTCCAGTCGAGGTTGCGGCCCAGATACATGTTGCCGGAATTATCGGTAAATCGAATGCTCGTACACATAGCGCCTCCTAGCTTTACGTTCTTGCTAAGTTCATTGTCACCAAACAAAAAGGCGCTAAACACAAAAGCCCGGACATGACAACAATGTCACGCCCGGACCAAAAACGACGAAGTGCGGTGCTGTGGTCGCCCTAGACAAGCTTGCCAAGACAGTGATCGATCATATGCTGGATCATCTGCGCCTCGAAGCCCACAAAGTCCTGCTTGCGCTCGCGCATCTTGCCGTCGACGATCTGGTCAAAGGCAACCTTGCACTTGATATAGCGCGTGGACTTGGTGACCTCCTCGTGCGTCAGGCAGCTCTCCTCCATCTTGCTGGCGCCCAGGCCAAACACCAGACGGGGGTTGTAGAGCACGTGGGGCTCGCCGGCGTCGTCCAGGTAGACGCAGACCTTCTTGGTAACGCCAATCTGGTTAGCGGCAAGGCAGCCGGCATCGTCGAGCGACTTGATGGTATCGATCAGGTCCTGAGCAACCGACTCGTCCTCGACGGTCGCAACCTCGCAACGCTGGGACAGGATAGCCTCGTCGTGGCAAAGCTCTTTAATCATACGTTCCTCCATAGGGGTCGTTGTAACCGCTTAAGTATACGGTACCCACACATTTTCATGCGATAAATACCGTCCGTCTGTTACAAAGCGCCGAACATCAACATGCGAGGAACAGCAAGGTTGTAAAGACGATATAGTAAGTGAGTTCGTGTCAATCGGCCTAAACTCGGGGCCGAACAAGGAAAGGGTATGCATGGACGAACTTTTTCACGTCAGTGAGCGCAAGTCCACAATCGGGACCGAACTTCGCGCTGGACTGACAACATTCCTGGCGATGGCCTACATCATCGCCGTCAACCCCGCAGTGCTCTCGGGCGCTGGCATCGATGCGGGAGCGCTCGCCTGCGCCACCTGCCTGGGCGCCGGCATCATGACCATCTGCATGGGCATCTTCGCCAACCGCCCACTCGCCTGCGCGTCGGGTCTGGGCATCAACGCCATGATCGCGGGCATCGCCACCACCATGTGCGGCGGCGACTGGCACGTGGCCATGAGCGTTATCTTCCTCGAGGGTATCGTCATCTTGCTGCTCGTCCTGTGCGGCCTGCGCGAGGCCATCATGGACGCCATCCCCGTGGTCCTGCGCCACGCCATCTCGGTGGGTCTGGGCCTGTTTATCGCCATGATCGGCCTGTGCGACGC
Organism: uncultured Collinsella sp.; assembly: GCA_902405995.1. Lineage (GTDB taxonomy): Bacteria > Actinomycetota > Coriobacteriia > Coriobacteriales > Coriobacteriaceae > Collinsella. The sequence goes on along the minus strand of CABPCG010000005.1, from coordinate 76,008 downwards.
CGGCATCATCACCGCTGGCGCCGGTACGCTCGTCGGCCTGGGCGACATCGCCTCCCCCACCTTTATCGTCGGCATCATCTCCATCGTCGTGACGGTTGCCCTGGCTTCCCGCAACGTGCCGGGCTCGCTGCTCATCGGCATCATCGTCGCCGTTATCGCCGGAATCCCGCTGGGCGTCACCCATGCGCCCGAGGGCCTCATCGCACCGCTCGACTTCTCGACCTTCGGCGCCCCGTTTGCCAGCACTGCCGACGGCAACCTTGCCATCGTGAAGGTCCTGACCGACCCGATGCTGCTCGTCGTTGCCTTCTCGCTGCTCATGAGCGACTTCTTCGACACCATGGGCACCGCGATGGCCGTCGCCAAGCAGGGCGAGTTCCTAACCGAGGACGGCAATGTCGAGGACATCCGTCCCATCCTGGTCGTCGACTCCGTGGCCGCTGCTGCCGGTGGCTTTATGGGCGTCTCCTCCATCACCACCTTCGTCGAGTCCACCTCTGGCGCTGCCGACGGTGGCCGCACGGGCCTCACCTCCGTCACCACCGGCGTGCTGTTCATTCTCGCCGCGTTCTTCTCCCCCATCGTCACCATCGTTTCCAGCGCCGCCACCTGCGGTGCTCTGGTCTACGTCGGCTACCTCATGATGAGCGAGGCCTCCGAGATCGACTGGTCCGACGTGTCGCAGGGTTTCCCGGCGTTCATGATTGTCGCCGGCGTGCCCTTCACCTACTCCATCTCTGCCGGCATCGGTCTGGGCTTTATCGCCTACGTGATCGTCGCGCTCTTTAAGGGCGAGGCCTCCAAGATCAAGCCGCTCATGTGGATCGCAGCCCTCGCCTTCCTCGTCTACTTCTTTGTAGCGTAGCGGCAAAGCTGCCAAAGCAGAACACCAAAGCGCGGAGTCGCATCGAGCGGCTCCGCGCTTTTCTTTTAAAGCCAGGCATCGCACGGACGCGCGATATATTGCTTCCCAAGTTTTGGACATTTTGCCCTCCAAACGGCACTACCGCCGGCTACATCCTGCAGATATGCTGGGCGTAATCGCATAGGCCCTATGAGGATGGGAGTAACCATGGCCGCCTTGTTCACGACCCCCAAGCGCAATGATAAAACCTCAGGAGCCCATTTTGTCGAGCCCGACGTGCACCGTCGCACGCTGCTCGCGCACGGCAGCTGGCGCCGCGTGACGCGCCGCATCGTCTGCGGCCTGGCCTGCGCGCTCACGGTAAGTTCGCTGCTCATGCCGAGCGTCTCGCTCGCGGCGGAGTGGGTGGACGTTGGCGGCGTCCGCCACGAAGCGGCCGCGGGGCCCACGGGAGACGCCGCCGGCACCTGGAGCTGGGACGGCGCCGACGATATGAAGCTCAACGGCTATGACGGCGGTGCGATCCAGGCTGCGGGCAAGCTCAACATTGCCTACGAGGGCAAGAACACCGTGAAAACCGAGCCCGATTACACCGGAGCCGCCATCAAGGCGCAGGATGGCACTAGCCAGAAAGCAGAGTTGAACATAACGAGCTCGAATAGCACGGATGAGCTCAATGTGACAGCTGAGGCCGATGCAATTAAATCCACAGGCGACCTCTCCATTTCTGGCCCAGGCACTGTGAACACCACAAGCACTACTTCCGACGGAATTGAGGCAAAGGGCGATCTCTCTATCACGGGCTCGGGCACCGTGAATGCAACGGGCGGTACCGAAGGCATCCAATCCAAGGGCAAGACCACCATCGATTCCTCTGGCACAGTGATCGCTAAAGGAAGCGAAGGTTATGGCATCGCCGCGGGCAGTGACCTGATCATCAAAGGCGGTGGCAAGGTAGAAGCAAGCTCGATAGAAGAAGCGGCGATTTGGGCTGACGGCAACATCGACATCTCGGGCGGCAGCCAGGTCGAGGCAAGCTCCCAGGGAGATCTTGCCGTCGACGCTGAGGGTAGTCTCGCGGTCACGAACGCCTCCCTTGACGCAAGCGGTGTTGAATATGGTGTCTATGCCTACAAGGGCGTTACGCTCGATCACGCGACCGTGACGGTCCGCACAAGCGCGAGCGGCGGCCAGGCCATCGCCCTCATCACTGACGGGGACGACATCGTCATCAAGAATGGTTCCATCGTGGACGCGTTCGCAGAAGGCAAATTCTCGGTTGCAATCTCTACCAGAAACCACCAGCCAAACGTCGCTGGCGGCCACATCTACATCAGCGACTCCGTTGTTAAGGCTATAGCCCGCTATGTCGAGACCGGTGGCGATGGCCCCGATCACTACAGCAACGACCAAAGCGGCGAGGTCATCCCTGAGCCTAGGGGTCTGAACATCGGTATCTTCGCCCAGACCTACGAGGGCATCACGCCCGCGAGTATCTCGATCGTCCGCAGCAAGCTCACGGCCGAGGGAGACACGGCGGCAATCTTCGCTCTTGCCATAAGCGAGGATGGCAAGGCGATCGGCACCATCGAGATCGAAGGCGCTCCCATCCAGACGCCCGCAGGCGGCAAGATCATTAACTATCGCTACGAAGAAGAGTACGGCCCCAGCATCTCCTACGAGGCAGGTCAAACCATCGGCACGGGCGACGCCACGATCGACTCCCCCTATGACGCCGCTGTCGCCAAGCGCACGGTCACCGTGCCTCCCGAGGAGATCAAACCCGAGGAGAAGCCAGGCGAGACCAAGCCCGAGGGTTCCAAGTCCGAGGGCACGAAGACAACCAAGACCGTTGCAGTTGCAGCCACGGGAGCCAAGACCACCGGCAAGCTCGCGGCAACCGGCGACGCCTCGAGCGCAGCCATCATAGCGACCGCCCTTGTAGGAACGGCCGCTATCGTCACAGGCGCCCTGGCGAGTCGCAAACGCTCGTAAACACTTTTTCGCACAGGACGGGTGGATCGCGGCCCTTGCCTTCCTCGTCTACTTCTTCGTAGCGTAAGGGCAAGGCTGCAAAAGCTGAACAATAAAGCGCGGAGTCGCCATGCGGCCCCGCGCTTTTCTTTTAGCGTCGGTCCCTGCGCCGGCGTGCGGCCTATTTCTCCCCCATTTTGGCCATTTTGCCCTCCAAACGGCACTACCGCCGGCAACATCCAGCAGATACGCTGAACCTAGCCGTATAGGCCCTATGAGAACGGGAGCAACCATGGCAGCCTTGTTCACGACCCCCAAACGCAATGACACTACCGCCGGAACCCATGTTGCCGAACCCGACGTTCGCCGTCGCATAGGACTCGCGCACGGCAGCTGGCGCCGCGTGACGAGCCGCATCGTCGCGGGCGCCGTGTGCGCGCTCACGGTGAGCTCGCTGCTCATGCCGAGCGTCTCGCTCGCAGCGGAATGGGTCAAGGTCGGCGGCAACAAGTACAACACCGCGGCGAGCGACGAGGCCGGTACCTGGTCGTGGGACGGCGCCGACGACTTGAAGCTCAACAACTATAACGGCGGCGAGATCCAGGCCGCAGGCAAGCTCAACGTGAACTACTCGGGAACCAACATCGTCACTGCCGAATGGATCGAAAGCATCAACGTTTCTCATGGCACTAACGAGAATGCCGAGCTCAATATCCAAGGCGACGCGGGCAGCACGCTCAGCGTGACATCTACTGAGGACGCTATCCTCTCCACGGGTAATATCAACATCGACGGAGCCGGATCCGTCAACGCCACGAGCACTGGGTTTGATGCCATCAATGCCGGGGGTGATCTCGCTATCAAAGGTTCGGGCAACGTCAACGCCACGGGTGCATCGGATGGCATCAGGGCAAACGGCAATATCACGATTGACGACAGCGGAGCCGTCACCGCCAGGGCTACCGAGGACAAGGGTATCGGAACCGACAAGAACCTCACCATCAAGGGTGGCGGGACGGTCGAGGCAAGCTCAGCTGATGGTGAGGCCCTTTGGAGCGGCGGCAATATCAATATCTCGGACGGCAGCCAGGTCAAGGCAAGCTCCGAGAAAGACGCTGCCGTCGAGGCCAAGGGCAGCCTCGCAGCCGCAAACGCCTCCCTCAACGTAAACGGTGTTGAATATGGCGTCTATGCCCACAAGGGCATCACCCTCGATCATGCAAACGTGACGGTCCGTGCAGGTAAAGGCAGATACGGTGGCGCCATCGCCCTCTTCACCTACCAGGACGACATCGTCGTCAAGAACGGCTCCACCGTGGACGCGTTTGCGGAAGGCGAGGTTTCGGCTGCATTCTCCACCAGAAACGATCGACCCAACGAGGAGGGTGGCCACATCTACATCAGCGACTCCGTTGTCAAGGCCATAGCCCGCTATGTCGAGAACGGCGACGGCCCCATCCCCTACAGCGAAAACCAAGATGGTGAGACGAGCCCCGAGCCCCAAGGCGAGAACATCGGCATCATCGCCCAGACCAGCGAGGGCGTCACACCCGCAGTCATCTCGATCATCCGCAGCAAGGTAACGGCCGAAGGAGATACAGCGGCAATCTTTGCCCGTGCCATGAGCGCTGACGGCAAGACAATCGGCACCATCAAGATTGAGAACGCCGCCATCCAGACGCCCGAAGGCGGCAAGGTCATTGACTATCGCAAGCTCCGTGACGGCATCTACGAGGCAGGCCAAGCCATCGGCACGAGCGACGCTGTGATCGACTCCCCCTATAACGAAGCTGTCGCCAAGAGCATGGTCATCGCACCTCCCGAGGTAGCCAAGCCGGAAGACCCCAAGCGCGACGAGACCAAGCCCGCAGAAAGCAAGCCCGCGGAGTCCAAGCAGAACCCCAAGCCTGAGGGCTCAAAGCCGACCAAGGCCGTTGCGGCTTCAATCACGAAAGCCAAGACTACCGGCGTGCTCGCGGCAACCGGCGACACCTCGGGTGTGGCCATCGTGGCAACCGTCCTTGCGGGAACAGCCGCTATCGCCGCAGGCACCATGGCGAGCCGCAAGCGCTCTTAGACGCCTCTGCGCACATGGCAGCTCCCGCGAAGGCCCCGAGTCCCAGCACCGTTTAACAACGCCACCGCCGAGCTCCCCTCCGGCGGTGGCGTTTTCCATATGCGTCCGCAGGGTATGCACGAGATTGTCTTTGGTCTAGCCCAACCTGCATGAGCCGGCGTGCGACAATGGGGGCCGTCGATATCACAACGCCGAGAGAAGCCTGCCTTGGAAGCGCATCATAAGCAGATAACCGTTCATTCGGAGCATACGGAAAGCGCGCCCGTCATCTACCTCCCCGTTGTCATGGACGACGGTAGTAAAGTCTACGAGTGCTGCCGAGAGCTCGACTGTCCTCCATTCACCCTCGTCGCCATTGGCGGGCTCGATTGGAATCGCGAGCTGAGCCCCTGGGCATGCGACGGAACCGTGCGCGATGCCGAGCCTTTCGGCGGCCAAGCTGCCGGTTTTCTTGATGAGCTGCTGAATCAGATAATCCCCCAGGTCGAGTCGTCGCTTCCTCAGCCGCCCACCTGGCACGGCGTTGCTGGCTACTCGCTGGCAGGCCTCTTTTCGCTTTGGGCTCTCTGGCAAACCGACGCCTTTGACCGCGCTGCAAGCGCATCGGGGTCGCTGTGGTTTCCCGAATTTGTCGATCGCGCCAGCACGGCGCCATTTGCCGGCAGCCCGCAAGCCGTCTATCTGTCACTCGGCAAAATGGAAACCAAGACGCCCAACCGCATGATGCGGCACGTACTCGACGACACACGCGCGATGGAAGCGTTGCTCGTCGAGCGCGACATTCCAACAACGCTGGAGCTCAACCCCGGCAATCACTTTGCCCAAACCGACTTGCGCATGGCCCGCGGCATCCACTGGATACTCACGCACTAAAAATGGCTCCCACGCGTAGCTGCACGCATGGGAGCCATTTTTTAGATTTATCGATAGCCGGCCTTACTCGGCGGCCTCCTCGAGTTCAGAGACGTCGAACTCAAAGTCGTTGCCCGGTAGGATGGCATTGAGCACAATGCCCACCAGCGAACCCACGGCAAGGCCCGAGAGCGAAATGGTCACGCCGCCCAGCTCCAGCACGATGGCACCGGCGGTACTGTAGGCAATGCCGAGCGAAAGCACGAGCACCAGAGCCGCCACCAGCACGTTGCGGTTGTTCTGGAAATCAACCTGATTCTCGATGAGGTTACGGACGCCCACGGCGCTGATCATGCCGTAGAGCACGAGCGACACGCCGCCGATTACACACGCTGGCATGGCGGCGATCACGGCAGCAAACTTGGGGCAGAACGAAAGCACGATGGCGCAGCAGGCGGCAATGCGAATCACGCGCGGGTCGAACACGCGCGTCAGGGCGAGCACGCCGGTGTTCTCGCCATACGTGGTGTTGGCCGGAGCGCCAAAGAGCGACGCCAGAATCGTGGCGAGACCATCGCCGAGCAGCGTGCGATGCAGGCCGGGATCGGCGATGTAGTTACGCTCGCAAGTGGAGCCGATAGCCGAGATATCACCGATATGCTCGATCATGGTCGCGAAAGCCAGCGGCATGATGGTGATGATGGCCGTCGTGGCAAGACCGCTATCGAACTGCGGCCCAAAGAGTGCAAACACGGTGTTGTCCCACACGATGGGCAGACCGACCCACGGAGCGGCGGCAACGCCCGAGAAATCAACCTCGCCGAGCGCAGTCGCAACGGCATAGCTCACCACAACGCCCAGCAAAATCGGCACGATCTTGATCATGCCGCGGCCCCAGATGTTGCAGATGACGATCACGGCCACAGCGATAACGGCGACAAGCCAGTTGGTCTGGCAGTTGGCAATGGCAGAGCTCGCCAGGATCAGGCCGATGGAAATGACGATGGGACCGGTCACCACCGGCGGAAAGAAGCGCATGACACGCTTGGCGCCAAATGCGCGGAAGAGTGCCGCAAGTACCGGATAGAGTAGACCGGCGCAGGCAACGCCCAGGCAGGCGTAGGGCAAAAGCTCGGCCTCGCCGTTGGGTGCAATGGCGGCATAACCCGCGATAAAAGCAAACGACGAGCCCAGAAACGCGGGCACCTTACCGCGCGATAGAAAATGAAACAGCAGCGTGCCGATGCCGGCGAACAGAAGCGTCGCCGAAACGGAAAGGCCGGTGAGCACAGGCACGAGCACCGTGGCTCCGAACATCGCAAACATGTGTTGCAAACCCAACACAAACATGCGCGGGCGGCCGAGCGACGATGCATCGTAGATGGCATCGGTGACGGCGGGCGTCGAGGATTGGGACATGGAAGTCCTTTCATGATGGAAGGGCGATCAGGCATATCGGATAACCTGCCCGAACGATACGATCCGAACCATTGTACGTGATATGCCATGTCTCGCACGCGCCGTCACCTGCAAACGGTAGCGTTACTTCCAAACGCGCTCGGAAATGCGCTTGACCAGCGCGATCTTTGCCCACTGTTCGTCCTCGGTCAGTTTGTTGCCAATCTCACAGCTGGCAAAGCCGCACTGGGGCGACAGGCACAGGTTCACGAGCGGCACATACTTTGCGGCCTCGTGAATACGTTCGACGATGGCATCCTCGTCCTCGAGCTCAGCGGCCTTGGTGGTCACCAGGCCCAGCACGACCTTCTTGCCGGGAGCAACATACTTGAGCGGCTCAAAGCCACCGGCGCGCGGCGTATCGAACTCAAGGTAGAACGCGTCGACATCCTCGTGCGCAAACAGGTACGGTGCAATGGGATCGTAACCACCCTCGAAGGCATACGTGGAGTGATAGTTGCCGCGGCACACGTGCGTGTTGATGACCAGATCGTCGGGCTTGCCCTCGATGGCGGCGTTGTTGAGCGCCACGCCCAGCTCGCTTACCTTTTGCAGGTCGACCGGGCTCATGCCGGTCTTTGCCACGAAATCGGTGTCGCAGTAGATACCCCAAGTACAGTCATCAAACTGGATATTGCGGCAGCCTGCTGCGTACAGGTCGGCAATCACGGTGCGGTATGCTGCCGCGATGGCATCGGCGAGCTCTTCGTCGGTCTTGTAGACGGCGCGCAGACTCTCCTGCTGGCCATCGCAACGGTCGAGCGTGACTTCGGAGAACGTCTGGATCGGCGCCGGAATGGTCTGGCGCGCGACCTGGCCCTCCCCCTCAAGCGCCTTGACGAACTTAAAATGCTCGACGAACGGGTGGTTCTCGCCGCTAATGGAACCGGTAACCACGGCGGTGTCGGCCGTCGTCTCCTCGTCATGGAACATATAACCCGTGCGTGAGGTGCGGCGCTCAATACCGTTAAGGCCCCACATAAAATCGAGGTGCCAGTAGCTGCGGCGGAACTCGCCATCGGTGATCACCTGCAGGCCGGCGGCCTTCTGCTTGGCCACCAAATCGCGAATGGCATCGTCCTCGACGGCCTTAAGGCCGGAAGCGTCGAGTTTACCCGCGACATAGGCGGCACGGGCGTCCTTTACAGCCTGCGGACGAAGAAAGCTGCCGACGATATCGGCGCGAAACGGCGCGTTCGGTTGAATCGAAGTGCTCATAGATATCTCCCTTTGCATTGGTTGCTTTACTGGGACAGAGTATGAGCGCTCATATGACCATCGTAAAATATACGTTTATAACAGTTTGATATAGATGCTTCCTATATCAGTCTGGACTGCCATAAAGAGACTTGAACCGTGCGGAGCACAGCACCCTAGATATGCTGACGAATCGCTTCGATATAGGCCTGCCCATAGCGCGTGAGCGTCGTATTTTTGCGCGTGATAATGCCGATCTCCATGTACTCGTCTACATCGAGCGGAATCGAGATAATACCGGGGCCGTTAAGCTCATGGCTGATCACGCCCGAACACACCGTGTAGCCGTTAAGGCCCATAGCTAGGTTGAACAGCGTCGCACGGTCGCGCACGCGGATATTCTTGCGGCGCTCAAAGGTCGAGGTCAGCTCCTCGGAATAGTAAAACGAGTTATAGCTGCCCTGCTCATAGGACAGGAACGGGTAGTCTTCCAAGTCCTCGAGCGTCACACTCGAGCGGCCCGCCAGCGGATGGTCGGCGCACACGAAGACATGCGGCGTGGCGCAGAAGAGCCCTTCGAACACGAGCTCGTTGGCCGCCAACATGCGCTCGATGACCTCGCGATTGTGCTCCGACAGATACAGGATGCCGAGCTCGCTTTTCATATGCGCGACGTCCTCGATAATCTCGTGGGTCTGTTCCTCGCGCAGGGTAAAGTCGTAGCGCGCGGCATCGAACTCGCGGATCACATCGACAAATGCATTAACGGCAAAGGAATAATGCTGGCAGCTCACACTAAAGTGCGGCACCTGCTCGGACGTGCCTTTGTACTTGCCCTCGAGCAGGTCGGCCTGGTCGAGCACCTGGCGCGCGTAGCCCAAGAAGGTCTCGCCTTCCTCGGACACAATGACGCCCTTGTTGGTGCGCTCAAAGATGTGTACACCCATCTCGTTTTCGAGATCGCGAATTGACGCGGTAATCGAAGGCTGCGACACAAAGAGCCGGCGCGAGGCCTCGGTGATGCTGCCGCATTCGGCAACTTTGACGACATATCTGAGCTGCTGGAGCTTCATGATGGCCTCCCTAGACGTCCGCGATACCCGAACCCGTCGCGTCCATCTGACGCATAAACGACGGCATCTCCCCCGTCGCGGCGCAGGCGGCAATCTGATGCAGAGCCCCGGCAACCGCATCATCTGCCGCAGCGCCGATATGCCAGCGCGCGGCAGCCGTGACGGCCTCGTTAGCATTGGCGACTGCAACGGAGTTGGGAACGGCATCGATCATGGGCAGATCGTTATCGGAATCGCCAAATACGGCCACCTCGTCGGGCGTTAGGCCCAAAGCGCGCGCCAGCTCCAGCGCAGCGCAGCCCTTGTCCCAACCAGCCGGAAGGATGTCGAACAGGCGCACACGGTTGTTGGGAAACACAAGCGAGAGCTCCGGCACCTCGGCGGCAACGCGCTCGCGTAGCTCCGCGAGCTCCTCACGCGAACGGGCGCTCCAGATATTCGCCTTGAACACCGGCGCATCATCGACGACAGGGCGGCACGGGGCCTCTTCGCCCTTGAGCCACGCATTGCCGCCCGATTCCATAGCGCGACGCACACGCTCGGCATCACGTGTCACGCAATAGGCATCGTTATCCCAAAAGTCATCACCTAAGCTGTAGACCTTCAGATAGGTATCGTCGGTTTCTTCTTCCAGATAGGCGGCTAAACGCATTAGTGCGTCGCTATCGGTCGCACGCGAGGCGACCGCCTCGCCGTCGACAAACATGACCTGGCCGTTACAGAATGCGCCGGTCGAATAGCACTCGGAACGATTTTTAAACATCCAGCCCATCGCAGACGGCTGACGACCCGAAACCGGACCAAAGTGCAGACCCGCCGCCTGCATGGCATGAATGCCCTCGATGGCATAGTCGCTGGCGCCGTCATGCCCGGCCGGAATCAGCGTATCGTCCATATCGGTCAGCACAAGTTTGATCATAGGGTCCCCCAGTCGTTTTCATCGTAACCATTGTACCGATGCGCTAGTATAGGGAACAACAGATTCGATGCGGGAGTGCCGGCGGTGCAAACCACAAGGCTGAGAGGGCATGGGGCCCAATCCTTTGAACCTGTCAGTTAATGCTGGCGTAGGGAGCATGCCGCCTTTTTAGGGGCGCTGTCTATGCACAGCGCCCCTTTTCTATGCCAAGGAGGCATGTGCAGTGATCGATTCGGAGCAGCTTAAGCAAAACGTGATCAAGGCCGTGGGGGAGATTCGCGCCACCAATCCGATGGCGGGCTCCATCACCAACACGGTGACGATCGACTTTGTCGCCAACGCACAGCTCGCCGTGGGCGGATCGGCCGCCATGGTCTATCTGCCCGACGAGGGCGAGGCACTCGTTGCCGGCGGCGGCGCCATCTATCTCAATATGGGCACGCTCTTTCCCATCTACGAGCAGACGATTCCCCGCGCGGCCAAGGCGGCACACGACGCCGGCAAGCCCTGGGTGCTCGATCCGGTTGGTCTGGGCATCGGTAGCCTGCGCACCCAGCTGGTAAACGAGCTCAAGCAGTACAAGCCCGCCATCGTGCGCGGCAATGCCTCCGAGATCATCGCGCTCGCCGGCCTGTGGGGTCTTGAGGGCGAGGCGGCTGATCTGAGCCGCGTGCGCGGCGTCGACACCACCGACACGGTCGACGCCGCCCGCGATGCCGCCGTGGCGCTCGCCCGCTACACCGGCGGCGCCGTAGTGGTCTCGGGCGAAGTCGACCTGATTACCGACGGCACGACCGTGGCCAAGTCCCACGGCGGCAGCCCGCTCATGTCCAAGATCACCGGCTGCGGCTGCTCGCAGGGCGGCGTGCTGGCCGTGTACGCCTGCGCCGCCGACCCGTTTACGGCAGCCGTCTGCGGCACCGCCGTCTACAACGTTGCCGGCACGCGTGCCGCCGCCGTCGCCGATGCCCCGGCAAGCTTTAAGGTCGCCTTTATCGACGAGCTCTACCGCGCGACCGCCCAGGACATTGCCGATAACCGACTCGAGCTCGAGGAGGCATAAGCCATGTCCGAGCCCGCAACCGATGCCGGCATGAACACACTCGTCGCCGTGGCCATCGCCCCATGCGGTACCGGCGATGAGCTGTCCGCCGAGGTCGCCGAGGTCGTGCGTGTCATTCGCGAGAGCGGCCTTCCCAACCGCACCACCTCGATGTTCACCGAGATCGAGGGCGACTGGGACGAGGTCATGCAGGTCGTGCGCGACGCGACCTTTGTGTTAGCGAACAAGGGCATCCGAACCGAAGTCGTGCTCAAAGCCGATATTCGACCTGGATTTACCGACACCATGACCGGCAAACTCGAGCGCATGGAAGCGCAGATCAAAAAGCAGGAGGAAGCACGATGAGCATCCGCGACAACCTTGATATCTCGGCCTATCTGGTACTCGGCCCCGAAAACACGCTCGGGCGCCCCGTGGGCGATGTGGTGGCCCAGGCACTCGATGCCGGCTTTACCTGCATCCAGGTGCGCTCCAAGGTGGCAAGCGCCCGCGAGATCATCGCGCTGACCGGCGACGCCGCGCAGGCAATCGCACAGGCTGGCAAGACCGGTCAGGTCGCTTTGCTGATCGACGACCGCCTGGACTGCGTACTCGCCGCGCGCGAGCAGGGCATTGCTGTCGACGGCGTGCACGTGGGCCAGAGCGATATTCCCGTCGAGGTCTGCCGCAAACTTTTGGGCCCCGATGCCATCGTGGGCCTTTCGGCCCGTTGCGAGGAGATGCTCGAGTACGTCAAGACCGCCGACATGAGCCTAGTCGACTACCTGGGCATCGGCCCGCTCCACGAGACCGAGACCAAGCGCGACTGCGGACGCGCGGCCGACGGCTCTATCATCACCAAAAGCTTTGAGGACCTGGCCGCACTCCACGCGGCAAGCCCCGTGCCCATCGTGGTGGGCGGCGGCGTAAAGATGGCCGACCTGCCGCAGCTCAAGACCACCGGCGTCGACGGCTTCTTTGTGGTGAGCGCCGTCTGCAGCGCCGACGACCCCTACGCCGCGGCCAAGGAGCTCGTCGATACCTGGCAGCAGGCATAGGCCTATGCCGAGCAGCTGCTCCGCAGCCTCATACCTTCGACAGCGGAAAGCGCATCCCAGTTTGGACGTCCATTCTGGGATGCGCTTTCCATATAGAGGCTTAACGGGAAACCGCATCCCAGTCTGAACGCATATTCCGGGACGAACTTTCCGAAACCCCACCGTTTGGGAAACTGTAACCCGTTCTGAGCGCTCATTCTGGGACGCGCTTTCCGCCGAGTCCGCGGCAGCTTGTCCTACCCCGCCAGATACGTTTCCAGCGCGGACAAAGACGCCTCCGCATCGCGACGGCCGATCTGATAGATGCGTTCGAGTTCCTCGGGCTCGCGGCACAGCGACGGCACCTTCACCGATTCGCTCGGCCGCACCACAAAGATCTCGCCAGCGGCCTCGCGACGCGCCAGGTCGTCGAGCGTGGCGTTATATACCTCGTGCCGGTGCTCAAGCGCCGCAACAAACTCCGGATAGTGACGATACACGCGACGCAGCATAGGCATCACGCTATTGGGCTGCTTTACAAAGCCCGCCGGCTGCGTCAGCACCACCACGTTGCGGTCATAGCCCTGCGCAAACAGCCATGCGCTGGGAATGGAATCGGCAACGCCGCCATCCAGGTACTTGTGCCCCTCAATGGCAACGGGTCGTGTTGCCACGGGAATCGCCGACGACGCCCGGATCCACTCGATATCATGCTCATCACCGTAAGGCAGGTCATGGTAGACGGCCCGCCCCGTCTTAAGATCGGTGCACACGCAGGTAAACCGCATGGGGCAGGCACGATAAGCCTCCAGGTCGATGGGATCGCGATCGATGGGAACCTCGTGATAGGCAAACTCGGCATTGAACATGTCGCCGGTTCGCAGCCAGCTCGTCACGCTCGCATAGCGCTTATCGGCACAATAGGCTTTGTTGTAGCGAATGGCGCGGCCGATCTGCCGCGATTTAAAGTTGTAGCCAAACGCCGCGCCCGCCGAAACGCCCACCATATGGTCGCAGGTCAAACCGTGTTCCATCCAAACGTCGAGCACGCCCGCCGTATACATACCGCGGTAGCCGCCTCCCTCGAGCGCAAGCCCCACCGTGCGCGTCGTATCTGGCTGCGTCATGCGATCATCCCCGTTTCTGCGTTTTTAAACGGGACAAGTATACCCGTCAACATATATCGTCTCAGTCGCATTTTCATCGAACATCGCATCGTCGTGTTACCGCTTGGCAAATAATTGTCACCCATAGTATGGGCACCCCTATATAATTTTGTACTGTTGTTTATACTACTCAGCAGTTATCAACAGCGAACATTAGCCGGCAAAGTAACCCAACAACGCAGCAAGGCGGAGGCCTGGATACACGCAATACGCTGAGCAGCAACGCGTGTACACAACGAGCTCGCCCGACGCAATCCGCCCCGACCTCAGAAAGCCGCTTAGAACATGGATACTGTCAGCAATTACACCGAAACGCTCGAAAAGACCATCCGTGACCTTCTCGAGCGTCAGGATGATCTGATTAGGACCGCCTTTACCGACCAGCTTACCGGACTTGGCAACCGCGGCGGCTTTGCCCGTTCCCTCGAGGAGCTCTGGGAGCAGGACATCCCCGTTACCATGGCGTTCATCGATATCGACAATCTCAAGCACTGCAACGACGTCTTTGGGCATGACGAGGGCAACCGCTACATCTTGCAGGTAAGCCTTTATCTCAAACTGTATATGAAAGTGGACGAGGCGGCGTTTCGCATAGGCGGCGACGAGTTTGCCATCCTATCTACGATTGCGACCGAGGACGACCTCGCCGAACGTCTGGAACACTGCCGAACGGTCCTGCTCAAGAACAACGATTCCGAGATGCCTCATTCGTTTAGCTACGGAGTGGCACACGCCGACCCCGCCCTGGGCGAAGCCTCCAATCGCATGACACTCGATGCCGACCATCGCATGTACGACTACAAGCTGCGCCATGCCATGCACCTTGATCGACGCAATATCGTGCAAGTCCACGCCGACGACTTCGAAATAAGCGACCGCGTTTTCGATGCCTTTTCGATGCTCAACGAAGGCCGTTATTGCTTTATCGAGAACTTGGACAAGCATCGCACCCTTTGGTCACAAGGCGCCTTGCGCGATCTCGGTCTTCCTTCCGAGCATATCGACAACTGCCACGATTACTGGAAAACGCGTGTCCATCCCAATGACCTTGAGGCCTATACCAGCGATATCGACCAAATCTACAACGGCTCCAAACACCGCCGCGTCATGCAGTACCGCATGCGCAATGCCGCGGGCGACTACGTCCTTTGCCGCGCTCGCGGGTTTCGTATCGACGGCGACGGAAATACCCCCTCGCTCTATGTCGGCGAGCTCGTCAACCACTCGCTTGCCGAAACCGTCGACGCCGCTACGGGCCTCGGAACGCAGCGTATGCTGATCAACGCTATCGATGCCTGCCGTCGCGACCGTTGCGAGACGGGGCTTATAGCGGTCCGCGTTCGCGGCACGGCAAAGCTCAACGAGCTCTATGGGGCCGAGGCTGTCGACAACATGCTCGCCGAATACGCAGGCCGCATGTTGTCGATCACCCGCGGCAGGAGTCGCGTCTTCCGCTCACGAAACGCCCAGTTCGTCGTGCTTAGCAACGAGTTGGGCCACGAGGCATTCGAGCAACTGACCCATCATCTTAAAGAAGCCGTTTTCGCTCCTGTTCAAATCGCGGGCGATACCATTACCCCCGTCTGCCTCGTCGTTCCGGCCTTTTACGAGCGCTTAATCAATCAAGCGACCGCCGTTTTAGGCGAGCTCGACCGTCGTCTTCGTGCGGCCGGCGGGCTTGTTCCCAACGACAGCCTCCCCATACCTGAGATTGAGCGCAAAAGCGCCGTCGCCGAACGCATCGATACGCTCACGGGCCTCTATCGACCCAGCGAGTTTATGCGGCGTGCCAACGCATTTCTGAGGACAGGGCGCGACGGCGCTTGGTGTATCACTACCGTCGACATGGGACACATGCGGCTGTTCAACGAATGGCACGGACAGGCCGAGGGCGACCGCATGCTCGCCGATGTGGGCACGGTCCTCAAGGACATCGAGAATGCCGACATGGGCGTCGCAGGGTACTGGGGCCAAGATGACTTTTGCGTACTCATCCCCTTTGAGCACGACACCGTCCATAAAATCTATAACCGCGTTCGCGAGGCCGTGGCCAAGCATGATAACGGCGTAGGTTTCTGGCCGTCCATGGGTGTCTACCCCATCGACTCCAACGAGGAAATCACCATCGATGCACAGGCCAAGGCCATGTTTACCAATCGGCGCGCGAAAAACGACTTTAAGGATCGCATTGCCGTCTTTCGCCCCGAGGAATACAAGCGCGAGGTTGCGTTTCACCGCACCCTCACCGAGTTCCAGTATGCGCTCTCAAACGACCGCATCACCTACTACCTGCAGCCACTGGTTGATATGGAAACCGGCGAGATCATTGGCGCCGAGGCGCTCACACGCTGGATCGACAAAGATGGATCGTTAATTCCGCCCGCGTCCTTTATCCCGGCGCTCGAGGAAAGCGGCTTTGTGGTGACGCTCGACAAGTACATTTGGCAGGGTGTCGCCTCGTGGCTGCGCAAGCGCATCGATCGAGGACTTCGCGTGGTTCCGGTCTCGCTTAATGTGTCGCGCGTGGATATCCTTGCCTGCGACGTTGCCGAACATATGGGGGCGCTCGCCGCCCAATACAACCTACCGCCCGAGCTCATGCGTATCGAGATCACCGAGACGGCTTATACGGGGGAGTCCGAAGCCGTGGACAAACTGACAGCCGACCTGCACACCCGCGGCTTCTCGACCTATATGGACGATTTTGGCACCGGCCAGTCCACGCTCGCGATGCTCAAGAACGTCAACGTCGATGTTATCAAGCTCGACCGCACCTTTTTGCCTGATGGGAAAACCGACAACCGGAGCTCCCAGATCGTGTCGTCTATGCTCGAGATGGCGCAGTCGCTCCATCTGCCCGTCGTGGTCGAAGGCGTCGAGACAAATGAGCAGGCGAACATGCTACGACAGATGGGCGCCCGCTACGCTCAGGGCTTCCTCTACTACCGCCCCATGCCGGCGAAGGATTTTGAGGCATTGTTCGATGGTGGCAATAACAACTGATACGCTCGCGCGCAAAACACCACCGTCTAGGGGAGCATTTGTCCCCATTGGCTAACTCATATCCCCAATTCAAACCGAATTGGGGATATGATACGGAGCATCCTGTCACCCAAGGAGGTTATCCATCATGAACGAGTCGTATCGCATGGGCGAGCAGTCAATCATTGCCCATCTTCAGCGGCTTGCGAACGGGGCCTCAACCGCCGAGCTCGACGTTGACGCGCTGCCCACGGAGTTGCGCGCCGTCGGCGAGCAACTGCAGAAAACGCTCGCCGTCTTGCAACAAGAACGCCAGCTGCTCGAACGTAGCGCCTATATCGATTCGCTCACCAATCTTGGCAACCGCGGTGGACTCGACCGCCATGTCAATCAGCTCTGGCGCAAAGGCGCCCCCTTCACCTGCGCCTATATTGACATCGATCACCTCAAGCACTGCAACGATAAGTTTGGCCACGCCGAGGGCAACCGCTATATTCTGGGCATCTGTCGTGCGCTCACCGAGACCATGGAGCACGATGAAATGCTGTTCCGTATCGGTGGAGATGAATTTGTACTCGTGTCCCCCACGACAGGCGAAGCCGAGCTCGAGCAGCGCTTGGAGCGGACACGCACCGATCTTGTCGAGGCAACATCGGACGGCAAGGCGCCCATGATCGCCAGTTTTAGTTTTGGCTGCTCGCACGTCGACCCGCTTGCAGGCGATACGCGTCGCCAGATGACGATGGATGCCGATCGCAAAATGTATCGCTACAAGCTCATGCACCGCGTGCAGCAACCGAAAGAAGACAACGCGCCGATGCGGCCGATTGCCGATCAACTTCCTTGCAACGACCGCGTGTTCCAGGCGATCTCCATGAGCTCCGAGACACGCTATCCGTTTATCCTTAACCTCGATACCGGCGAATCGCAATGGTCGATTAATGCCGTGCGCGATTTCGACCTACCCTCCCAGCATCCCTACAACTCACTCGATATGTGGCTTGCCCGCGTTCACCCCGAAGACCGCGACAACGTGCGCAGCGAGCTCGATATGGTGGTAAACGGCGCGTGGCACTTCCATTACATGCAGTATCGCGTGATGGATGCTACCGGAGCGTACGCGCTTTGCGACTGCACGGGCTACCGCTTGGACGGCACCGATACCGAGCCTAACATGTACGTGGGCATTATCATCAACCGAAGCCTGGCAGATACGACCGATTCCGTGACCGGTCTGGGCGATATTCACGCCCTGGTCAACGCCATTGGCGAGATGCGTCGCGTGGCGCGCAAGGCGAGCATGGTCGCCATTAAAATCGACGATATCGCTCAGGTCAATACCCGCTTTGGCTTTGATGCGGGCGATCGCGTTTTGGCGGAAAGCGCCGCCTGCCTCATGGATTGTTCGCGCGGCAAGGGTCGTCTGTTCCGTTCGACGGGACCGATGTTCGTGGCGCTTTTCGACGAATTCGATCCCGAAGAGATCGACGCGATCGCAGAGGAAATCGAGCGGTTCCTGGGCTCTCCCGTGCTCTTTGGCTCATTTGAATATCAGCCGCCCCTTCGTGTGGCCACGCTTCATCTGGACGCCGTCGACCGACAGCCCGTTTCCATTCTGAATGAGCTCAAAGCGCTACTTGAAGAAGCGCCGCAGGTACCGGGCACCAAACTGGACTAGCGTCGTGGGGCGCGATGTGAAACACAAGCCGTTTCGCATCGCGCCCGCACCGCCTCCCCCATCGTGCGATAATCCTCTGCAGAAGTCACCAACAGCAGAGGGAGTTTGTGATGAAGGTTCTTTTGGTCAATGGCAGCTCCAAGGCAAACGGCAACACCGCCCGCGCGCTCGCCGAGGTCGCCGAGCAATTGCATGCCGAGGGCATCGATACCGAGGTGTTCCAGCTGGGCGCCAAGCCCATTCGCGACTGCATTGGCTGTGGCCAGTGCGGCAAGCTCGATTGCCGCTGCACCTTTGATGACGACGTGGTGAACGAGCTCATCGCCGCCGCCGAACAGGCCGACGGCTTTGTCTTTGGCTCACCCGTCTACTACGCGCATCCCAGTGGCCGCATCCTCTCGGCCCTCGACCGCGCCTTCTATGCTGGCAGCAAGGCCTTTGCGCACAAGCCGGGCGCCGCGGTCGCCGTTGCCCGCCGTGGCGGCACGTCGACCACCTTCGATGTACTCAATAAATACTTCACCATCAACCAGATGCCCGTGGTCGCCTCCACCTATTGGAACAACGTCTTTGGCGCCATGCCGGGCGAGGCCGCCCAGGACGCCGAAGGCCTTGCCACCATGCGAAACATCGGCAAAAACATGGCCTGGCTCCTGCGCTGTATCGAGGCAGGCAAGGCCGCCGGCATCAATGCGCCCGAGGCAGATCGCGCGCGCACCAACTTTATTCGATAAGTCCAGCGGTGGTCACCTCGATGCTCTATCAATGTCAGCGAAAAGCCAGCTGATGAGGCAAGGTGCCTTGAAAGAGGAGGGCGCTGGGCTTTTGCCCGCGCCCGACGATTGAAAGGCAGATTGCCCATCAGATGGCTTTGCAGCGTCGATGTGACCGCCGTTCGTTAGAACGGCGGAACAAATACATGAATATTCAAATTTTCGGGACTAAGAAGTCCTTCGATACCAAGAAGGCCCAGCGTTATTTTAAGGAGCGCCGCATTAAGGTGCAGTTTATCGACCTTAAGGAAAAGGAGATGAGCAAGGGCGAGCTCACGAGCGTGATGCAGGCGGTCGGCGGCATCGACAAGCTGCTCAACCCCAAAGCCAAGGACGAGGAGACGCTCGCACTCATCCAGCACCTCACCCCCAGCCAGCGCTTTGATAAGCTGCTCGAGAACCAGCAGGTTCTGGCCGAGCCCATCGTGCGCAACGGCAAGAAGGCCACCGTCGGTTATTGCCCCGATGTGTGGGGAGCCTGGGAGTAGCCTGTGTTATTTGCCGGCGCGTGGGTATAAGAGCAGGCGTTTGGCATAAGATTTAACTGTAAGCCATGTCTAACAAAGGAGGGCACATGCCCAACAGACCCGTGAAGATCATCATGCTTACCGGATACCTCGGTGCCGGCAAGACCACGCTGCTCAACCACATCCTCGCCAACGACGGCGGCATCCGCGCCGCCGTGATCGTCAACGATATCGGCGAGATCAACGTCGACGCCAGCCTTATCGCCGACGGCGGCCTTTCCGAGACCGACGACCTCATCCCGCTCACCAACGGCTGCATCTGCTGCACGCTTTCGGACGACCTGGCCAACCAGCTGCAGGGCATCGCCGATTCGGGCAAGTTCGACTACATCATCATCGAGGCCTCGGGTATTTGCGAGCCTATCCCCATCGCCTACACCATCTCGAGCTTCTGCGACGAGGCCAAGGTGGGCGGCGAGCCCAAGCTCGCGCTCGACAACATCGTGGCCGTGGTCGACTGCGCCCGCATGTACGACGAGTTCAACGGCGGTCGCGATCTGCTAGCCGAGGATATCGACGAGGACGACATCGAGAGCCTGCTCATCCAGCAGATCGAGTTTTGCTCCACGCTGATTCTTAATAAGACTGACACCGTCACCCCCGAGCAAATCGCAGAGCTTAAGGCCATTGTGCGCAGCCTGCAGAAGGACGCCGTGATTATCGAGGCCCAAAACGGCGAGGTCCCCATGGAGGAGCTGCTCGACACCGACCGCTTCGACTTTATGCGCGCCTACAACTCCGCCGCCTGGATCGAGGCCATGGAGCATCCCGAGGAGCACGACGACCCCGAGGTGCTCGAGTACGACATCGAGACCTTTGTGTACTCGCGCCGCAAGCCGTTCGACCTGCAGAAGTTCACCGATTTTGTTGAGCAGGAGTGGCCCGATGAGGTCATTCGCGTCAAGGGTCCGCTGTGGCAGACCGGCGATCCGGACATGTGCTACATGTTTGAGCAGGCCGGCCACCAGATGCGCCTGATGGAGAACGGTCTGTTTGTCGATTCTGCGCCCGAGGGCGAAAAGCAGAAGATTATCGACGAGAACCCCGAGATCCTGCAGATTTGGGACGACGAGACGGGCGACCGCATGACGAGCCTGTGCATCATCGGCCGTCACATGGACAAGGACGCGCTCATCGCCGCCCTCGATGCCTGCCTGACCGACTGGCACCGCGCCTAGGCTATCGAAGCGGGCGTTTTCTGCCCACGTAACCGCCAAACCACCACGAAGGTGCCTGTCCCCTTCGTGGTGGTTTTTCATTCTGAGCCAAGGAGATTCATGTTCAATATCGTGCTGTACGCGCCCGAGATTCCGGCCAATACGGGCAATATCGGCCGTACCTGCGTGGTCACCGGTACCCGCTTGCACCTGGTGGAGCCGCTGGGCTTTTCGCTCGACGACAAGACGGTGCGTCGCGCCGGTCTGGGCTACTGGCAAAACTTGGACGTGACGACATATGCCGGCTGGAAAGATTTCCTTGCACGCAACGGTCTCTCCCCCGCCGACGAGCGCCTGCACCTGCTGACCAAAAAGGCGCGCCGAACCTATGCGCAAAGCACCTACCGCGACGGTGACTATCTGGTCTTTGGCAGCGAGAGCTCGGGGATTCCCGAAGAGCTGCTCGCCGCGGCGCCTGAGCGCTGCGAGCGCATCCCTATGCTGCGCGATTGCGACTCGCTCGATAACGCCGAGGTTTGGGAAGCCCACGAGGAATCGCTCGGGCATACCGAGGACAGCCACGAGGCCATCCTTCAACAGGACATCTGCGGCAACTTCGTCAATCCGGACGACTACCGCATCAGCGCACTCAACCTCTCCAACAGCGCCGCCATCGTCCTCTACGAAGCCCTGCGCCAAACAGGCTTTCCAGGAATGTGACAAAGGGACAGCCCCTTTGTCACATATCGCAACTACTAATTTAAATGGAATTAACCGGTTTTAAACGCTTTTAACTAGAAAAATTGCCAGTATATTACTAGCTTTTACTGAGTTGCACCGTATGGGTTTATACGCTTCCACCCCGTAAAGGACAGGAACCCCGCAGCAAATGGTCCCCACACATCAGAATTCAACTTCAAATACAAACGATTGCCGGAGCTCTCGCTTAGCTTGGCTTGTCAGGCTCGAATTCGCCCTTATGTTCAGTTTGCTGCATGCCTCGTCGATAGCCATAGCAAGTGATACAGACATGGTCATGGTCGTTTCACTTTTCAATTCGACCCGATAGCTCTTCGCCTTGTTTTTATCCTCTCCACCACATCTCGTCTCAATTAACAAGAGAACATCTGAGTCATGGGCATACCAATGGAGCTCAGGGCGCTGTGGAACCATGTCGCCCTCAAATTCCTGTGTAAACAGAATTTTCTTCTCACTTCTCGTTGAATCGCTCAAGGAACCGTCGATTCGAACCGAGCCCCTCTTTCCCGCCTTGGCATTTCCCTTAACCTGGCGGCCTCGCCGAGTTTCCTCGTACTCCGTCACCTCCAGCTTGCAGCGCTTCGCGCCAAGCATGAACGCAATCCGTCTCAACTCGGCCATCTTGTCTTGTTGCATGGTTGCGAAATAAGAGTCAAGGTCAACAAAGCGAGACCGATCAAAAGCATCTATGTAATATGTGGAGTAAAGAGATGGTTTAGGATAGAAAGACAATTCGCTATCCCCGATTGCCTCGCGGTACAGATTGAAAATCTGCGTGCCCTTAACAGTATCCAGCCAACCAATAGCATCTCTACAGGCGTCGATGCCCCGACGCTCATTTCCGTCAACAATTCGAATCATGTTCGGCAAATGGAATGAAGGACTCTGATAGGTCTCCTTGGTTACCGGCCTGTATCTATTAAGCTGCTGCTGGTATGCCCAATCGTTGACCGCGTCACCGATATCCGCAGCAGTACCTGCCGCACCATCGGCCGCATCAGCAATAGCTGCCAAGGCGTCATCGACCAGCGGAGTTGCAGCACGCATTGCACCATCGGCAACTTTCTGTACGGTTGCAACCGCGCCCGCCATCGCGCTTCCGGCGCCATCAACCAACCCGGCAGCGGCCTTACGGATATCAAAACTCTGCTTATGTCGCGGCGGCTCCTCCCTTTCGACAACAGCCAGATCGTCTTTATCCTCCATTG
Source organism: uncultured Collinsella sp. (assembly GCA_902405995.1). Lineage (GTDB taxonomy): Bacteria > Actinomycetota > Coriobacteriia > Coriobacteriales > Coriobacteriaceae > Collinsella. Next base: position 53,264 of record CABPCG010000005.1, on the reverse strand, counting down.
TGACCTCCTATTTCCGATAGTCGAAATCAACCGTATATTCATCGCCAAATGCCGAGTTGAACATCGCGCGGATATTTGCTTCGGCGTTCACCCGTGCCTCTTCGAGCAGGTCGCCATCCTTGATGGCCTCGCTTTCACTCCGCTCCTTGCACTGCGCTTCAAACGCCGTGACGTCTTTGACCTCAATGGGATTGAGGATGTTGTTGCGCTCCTCGAGAGCGCCCGATTTCTTCATATCCGGCGTGTTTGAAATTACGTAAGGCTCATCCATCGTAATGGTCAGCTTCTTCTTGTTTGTATGTATCTCTGCCGTCTCGAGATTCACGCCCGCCTTAATGGTTCCAACATAGCGATACCAAAAACTGTTTTCTGTAAACGGGATATCAAACCAATCGAAGAACCTCTTGGTATCTGTCACCTTATCGACAATCGTATAGTTCTGCGATGCAGAAACCATCTCATTCTGGGAAGCAATACGTTCAAACACAACCGACGGGGAGAGCGTATTGGGGGTCGCTTCTTTTGCACCCGCAGCTTTGCCGTTATTAAAGATGCTAATAAAAAGTACAGCTACAATCAGCCCGCCAAGCGCCAAGCCCGCGATGAATACCTTGGGTTTCGTCAGAATTCTCCCGAGTTTCGCTTTCAGCGCCCCCATGCCTTCCTCCAACTCATCCATCCCCTATTCCTTTCAAAATCCCTGCTATTTAAGAAACTGCCGTAGGTTATACCTCATGCCTAAATTGTCGTTTTCAGCATGTCTTTAAACGAGGGCAGTTGTTTGCAATCCGAAATATACACATTCGTTCGCAGCACTTGTTGTTCAATAATTGGCATAAAACGGGCAGGTCAACCATTCATTGCCGATTAACCCGCCCCTTCCGTGCAGAACTTATTTATTTACATCGTAGCTGGAAACAGATGCGACAACGCGCGCAGCGTCAACATCGGACATTGCCTCGAACTTGACTTTCTCACCCGGCGCCCACGAAGAGGTGTCCGCATAGGTCTCCTCCGCTTTGATGTCATCTGCATCATAGAGAGCAAGTGTCAGGCTGACGTTAGAGAACGATATACCAGAGGTGTTCTCAACTACCGCCGTATACGTATACAGACCGTAACCGTCATCCGATTTTTCGAAATTTGCTCCTTGAATCAAACTGTTGATGGCATCCTCATAGCGGGTCTTCTCTGCTACGGACTTTCCATTCTTAATTAAGTCGTTGAAATCATCCTTATATTTTTCCCCTACTTCCAGCCCGTAATTATCAACAAGCTTCTTGAGTTGCGCAGACCGCTTATCGTAGACTTTATTCCACTCTTCGTAATAATCCGCAGACGATTGCGAGTAGTCCTCGGTAACCTTAAGCTGGTCATCAAGCAGATTCAGATACGTGATTACGTCCTGTTGCATCTTGGAATCTTTAAACCTAGCGTTCTTGAGTTCCTTGTCGTTCTTGATTTCAGCCTCAATAGCTTCCTGGATATTCTCGATTGAATGAGGATCATCATCGTTTGCATTAGATTCAATGACGTCGGACCTTCTCTCAAACCCGGCGGCGATAACATTCATTGCCTTATCGTCGACATATTTCGACTTTGCAGCGTTTGCATCATTCTGTGAACAGGCCGAAATGAACCCCAGAGAACAGATGAGCAGAACAAGCAAGCCCATCATGGGCTGCTTTTTAGTAGCATTTCGTTTCATGGCTATTTCCCTTCGATTGACGTTACAGCTCATAACCCCTCGTCAAAAAGCAGACGAATTGGCAACGCGGTGGCACTATTTGGTTCCAGGGCGTGAACTGGATAAACATCGAGGGAAGGAGTGGGCTCTGTGCGATAAACTCCCCTCTTCAAAATGTCTAGTTAAAGAGGACGGACAGACGGCGAACGGTCATATCAGTTCGTGTCCGCCCGTCTCCAACGATCGAACGTCGATGCGCTGACGTTCAGGAGCGTTGCGGCCTCTCGCCTCGTAACTTCACCCCCTTCAAATGATTTGATGACATCGTTATAGCCATCCGGACGTTCGAGCGCCGGCCTCCCAAATCTCACGCCACGCAGGCGCGCCGACGCGATACCCTCTGCCTGGCGCTGCTTGATGTTCTCGCGCTCCAGCTGCGCCACGTAGCTCAAGATTTGAAGGACCAGATCCGCCATGAACGTTCCCGTGATGCCATCGGGTTGCTCGCGCGTATCGAGTAACGGCATATCAAGCACCACGATGGCAGCACGCCTATCCACCGTGATGCGTCGCCATTCATCGAGGACTTCACGATAATCGCGACCCAATCGGTCGATACTTTTGATCACGAGAACGTCACCCTCGCGCAACCTGCGAAGAAGACGCTGGTACTGGGGACGTCTAAAGTTCTTACCGCTTGCCTTGTCAGCGTAAATCTGACCCTGTTGAACGGGAAACCTTCCCAGTGCGTCTAACTGACGATCCAAGTTCTGGTCCGCGGAAGAGACACGCGCATACCCAAAGATTCGATTGTCCATAATTGCCCCTATCGGCCGCCTCTTGGCAGCATCGGCTCAAGCGAGAGCCCACTCACTATAGGGCGTGCAAATTTCGCGAATGGGCTGAAGTCATTTTGGTCCTCAGGCACAAGCTGTTCAAGTGCTACGTCGACAACATGCTAGCTTTTAACGGTAATTAACTGCTTTTAACTAGAATTGGCTAGAAAAGAAAAGCGTGATGCTGACAGGCCTTGCCGGCATGTGACAAAGGGACTGTCCCTTTGTCACAATCGCTTATAGATAGCGGCCGGTAATGCTCTTAGGGCAGACCGCGATGTCACCCGGCGTGCCGACGCAGACGACCTGCCCGCCGGCATCGCCACCGCCTGGGCCCATGTCGATCACGTAATCGGCATTGCGGATAAGATCGAGGTCATGCTCGATCACGATGACCGTGGCGCCCTTGGCAACGAGTCCGTCAAACACGCTCAGCAGTACCTGAACATCGAGCGGATGCAGGCCGATGGTGGGCTCGTCGAACACGAATACGGCATCGTCCTGCACGCGGCCCATCTCGCTCGCAAGCTTAAGTCGCTGCGCCTCGCCGCCCGAGAGCGCCGGCGTGGGCTCGCCAAGTGTCAGGTAGCCCAGACCCAGGCCATGCAAGGTCTGCAGGCGCGCCTGAACTTTCTTGAGTCCCACCGTGGCGTCGAGGGCCTCGTCCACACTCATGTCCATGAGCTGCGGCAACGTGAGCAGACTGCCGTCCTTGCCCTCGCGATGAATATGCGAGGCTGCGTCTGCATAACGCGAGCCGCGACATGCAGGACAGACGATCTCGACATCGGGCAAAAACTGCACGTCAAGTGATATCGAGCCCGTGCCATCGCACGTGGGGCAACGCAAAGCGCCAGTGTTGTAGCTAAAGGCACCCGCTTTATATCCTGCCGCCTTGGCCTCGGGCGTACGGGCGAAGGCGCGGCGCAGCTCATCATGGATGTCGGCATAGGTCGCTACCGTCGAGCGTACGTTGGCGCCGATGGGCGTGGCGTCAATCAGGTTGGCGCGCGCGATGCCCTCGGCATCGACCCAACGCACGTGCCTTGGCAGGCGCTCGCCGGCCGCCTGTGCCTTGAGCGCCGGGATGAGCGTCTCGAGCACCAGTGTCGTCTTGCCCGAACCCGAAACACCCGTCACCGCGACAAGGCGGCCGCGCGGGATATCGACTTCGAGTGGTTTGACGGTATGGATGGCATCGGTCGCCATGCGGATATGGCCTAGGTCGAACATTTCGTCGTCAGCCACCTGCGGGCGCAGACGCTTGGGGTCCGAGCGCAAGAACGGCGCGATGCGGCTGCCCTGCGATTGTTCGACCTCGTCTACCGTACCGGCGGCGATTACATGGCCGCCGCCTGCTCCCGCAACGGGGCCCATCTCGACCAGATAGTCGGCTTCTGCCAGCACGCGCGTGTCGTGGTCGACAACAACCACGGTATTGCCGTCGACCACCAGATCGCGCATCACGCCCACCAGACCGTCGACATTGGCAGGATGCAAGCCGATCGAAGGCTCGTCCAGCACATACAGCACGCCCGTCGATCGGTTGCGCACCACGCGGGCAAGCTGTACGCGCTGGCGCTCACCCGTGGAAAGCGTGGCGCCGGCGCGGTCGAGCGAAAGGTAGTCGAGACCCAGATCGACCAGGCGGCGGGCCGTACTCAAAAACGAATCGCAGATGTCCGTCGCCATGGGCCGCATCTCGGTCGGCAAGGATGCGGGCACCCCGCGCACCCACTCAATCGCCTCGCCCAGCGTCATGGCCGCCGCCTGCGCCAGATTGATGCCGCGCACCTGGGGCTGGCGCGCGGCGTCGGAAAGACGCGTGCCGCCGCAATCGCGGCACGGCCCCTCGCGCAAAAAGCGCGCAACGCGCTTAAGCCCCTTATCGTCCTTAACCTTGGCGAGCGCATTCTCGACGGTATAGACGGCGTTGTAATAGGTAAAGTCGAGCGGCGTGGCGCCCTCGCCGTTTTTGGGAACGTAGAGAATATGCTTCTTAACCGCCGGACCATGGAACACGATGTCGCGCTCTTGAGGTGTGAGCTGGTTAAACGGCACATCGGTACGCACACCCATCTCGCCGGCTACCTGCTTCATCAAGTCCCACATGAGCGTGCCCCAGGGAAGCACCGCGCCTTCGTTGATGGTCTTGGACTCGTCGGGCACCAGGCTCGCTTCGTCCACCTCGCGCATGACACCGGTACCGCCACAGGTGGGGCATGCACCGCCGCTATTGAAAGCCAAATCCTCGGCACTCGGCGCGTAGAACTCGCGGCCGCATGTCGAACACGTGAGCGACAGGCCTGCGGCCACGTTAAGGCTCGGCTCCACACGCGCCCCGCAATGTGGGCACACGTGATGGGCACAGCGGCTAAAGAGCAAACGCAGACTGTTGTTGAGCTCGGTCATGGTGCCAAAGGTCGAGCGTACGCCTGGCACACTAGGGCGCTGATGCAACGCGAGCGCCGCCGGCACGTGCAGCACTTCATCCACCTGAGCGTGCTCGGCCTGGGTGAGCCGTCGGCGGGTATAGGTGCTGAGCGCCTCCAGGTAACGGCGCGAGCCCTCGGCATAAAGAACCCCCAGCGCCAGCGAACTCTTGCCCGACCCCGACACGCCGGCAATGCCCACGAGCCTTCCCAGCGGGATATCGATATCGATGTCCTTAAGGTTATGGACGCGCGCACCGCGCACCTCGATAGCTTGCGGGCTCATCTTCTGTTCCGTCACCTTTATCACCCTACTCATGCCATAAAACGCGGTCGCGGATATACTCGCCCAGCATGGGCACGGTAAACCGCACAAGGCCGTATCCGGCGGCCTCGATGACGCGCTCGCGAATCAGGCTTGCGCGATATTTACTCGCCCAGCTCTGAGTGCGATCGCAGCGCTCAATGATATCCGCCATGCGCGTCGGCTTACCCTCGTCAGTAGCCATGGCCTCGATAAAAAGGCGCTGTGGACTGCGCAGCCCGTAATACAGAGGCGCGTCGACCGCTTCGTAGAACTCGGAGACGGCATCCGCATGGCCATCCTCGACATCACAGCTTTCGATGATCTGCGAGCCACGCCGGACAGCAGAGCGCCACATGTAATATCCCACCAGCTGGACCATGTAGGGATGCCCCATACTCTTGCGCGCCGCAAGGTCCGCCGTCTCCGCATCAACGTAAAGACCGGCGTCCTTGACCGTCTGGACATATGAATCGCGCACCTTGGGCAAAGAAATCGCCCCCAGCGTACGCTGCTGAGCACGGCGCAAAAACGTCACGCTCGGCTCTTCGAGCAGGTCGTCAACCATACTGGGCAAGCCGGCAAATACCAGCGCAAGACCGCGCTGGTCGCTATCGGGCAGGCCCGTAGCATCCTGATCTCCGAGCACCTGCTGATAGAGAACGGCAAGGGCCGCCAGTTCCTCGATTGACGCAGATTGCGCCTCGTCAATCGCAAACAGGATGCCCTTGCCTGGACCGAGCTTCTTGAGGCGCTCGTTGACCAGCCCCCGTAGCGTCTCGCCCTTTGCCCGAGCCGCCTCGACCGACATCCGACCAAACGACGGCCCAAACTCCATTGACGTCACAACGGGTTTATTCGAGCGAAGCGCGTCGGCCAGGCGATCGCACAAGCCAAGCGAAGCAGAATCGGAGATAACCGCCCATCCGCGCTCGCTGGCTAGACGTTGCAGCTCTCGCAGGAGAACCGTTTTGCCGCAGCCGCGGTTTCCCGTAATGAGCATGAGCCTACCCGGCGCTCCGGCGCCGTTATCGAGCCCTTCCTCGAAATCTTCGATGACCGACTCTCGACCGATGAGCATCGGAGGCCGCTTGCCTGCCGTTGGCTTAAAGGGATTTGGATTCATGTCGGCCTCCTCGGATTGGCAAACCCTGATAATAGTTATACCAACTTATACCAAGTTATACCAATAGCATGTGACAAAGGGACTGCCACTTTGTCACATGTGGCCGAAAAACTCGGCGTCTGCCGCTCGCCAGGGACGGAAGGTGGCGGGATCGACCTTTACGTGCGCCGCGGCGGGTACGTCGTACCATTTGACCGTGTAGCCGGCGCCGTGAGAGCAAAAAACCGAGTCGGGTGTGTTGGGCAGATCGGCCTCGGGCTCATAGGCGGCCGCCTCGATGACGCGCTCGGCATCATGACAGGCCGCATAACCGGCGAACTCCAGGTACAGATGCCCGCGACCGCTCGTGTAGGCAGCCACCTCCAGCGCATAATCCTGCACCTCGGATGCCGGCACGCGACCCACAAGCTTCGCCCGGTCGCCCGCCATCGTCGGCGGCTCGTACTCGGCACCCATGCGCGTGGCATCCGAGAGCGCCCGGCCCACGCACTCCCCCGGCACCTCGAGCTCAAAGTGGTACCACGGCTCCAGCAGCACCGCCGCACCCGCCTCGCGCGCCTGCATCAAACCCTGGCGAATCGCGCGGTACGTGGCCTGGCGAAAATCGCCGCCCTCGGTGTGTTTGGCATGCGCGCGGCCGCCCGTGAGCGTAATGCGCACATCGGTGATGGGCGAGCCGGTCAGCACGCCCAGGTGGTCGCGCTCCATGGCGTTGGTGAGTGCCAGACGCTGCCAGTTAAGATCGAGCTCGTCGGTCGAGGTCACGGTGCCAAACTGCACGCCCGAACCTGCTGGCAACGGCTCCAGGCGCAGATGCACCTCGGCATAGTGGCGCAGCGGCTCAAAGTGGCCCACGCCCTCGACCGGCTGCGAGATCGTCTCCTTATAGAGAATGCCGCCAGACTCAAACTCGACCGAAAGGCCAAAACGATCGGCCAGCACGCGCTGCACGACCTCGAGTTGCACAGCGCCCATCAACTGCAAATGGATCTGCTCAAGATGCGTATTCCAGCTTACGCCGAGCATGGGATCTTCGTCCGCCAACTCACTCAGCGCTTTAAACACCGCATGAACGTCGTGTTCGCCCGGCAGCACCGTATAGGTGAGGACCGGAGCGATGACGGGCGCATCGCCCGCGGGCTCCGTGCCCAGGGCGTCCCCTGGGCGAACGTGCGCAAGACCCGTCACGGCGCAAATACCGCCAGCAGCAACTTCTTGGGTAAGCTCATACTTCTCGCCGTTATAGATGCGTACCTGATCGACCTTCTGTTCCCACGCCTCGGCACTGGAATGCCCGCTGATCATCTGTTTTGCGCGCAGCGTGCCGCCGGTCACTTTAACCCAAGCCAAGCGCTCGCCACGATCCCCGCGGCTGACACGATAGACGCGCGCGGCAAACTCCGGGAGCCACGCCTGCTCACGAATCAGCGCGCATATACCATCCAGCAGCTCGTCAACGCCTTGGTCCTTGAGCGCCGAGCCGGCAAAGCAGGGAAAGAGCTTGCGCTCGGCAACCATGCGCGACAGCGTTGCGACAGAAAGCTCACCCGCTTCAAGAAACTCCTCGAGCGCCGCTTCGTCCAACGCAGCAGCGTCCTCCTGAACGGCGCCGCCCGCCAGCAGTTCGTTGACATCCAGGCAGCCCTCGGAAAGACGCTGCCCCAGCTGTGCCAGCAAAACATCGCGACCGGGATTCTCCAAATCGATTTTGTTGATAAAGATGAACGTCGGGATGTCATAGCGTGCAAGCAGGCGCCACAGGGTTTCGGTGTGCCCCTGCACGCCATCGTTGGCACCCACAACCAAAATCGCATAGTCGAGCGCGCGCAGCGTGCGCTCCGCCTCAGCCGAAAAATCGACGTGGCCGGGTGCATCCACGAGCATGACGTGGGCATCGCCGTGGTCGAGCACGGCCTGCGACGAGAAGATCGTAATGCCGCGCTCGCGCTCGATCGCGTTCGTGTCCAGGTGCGAATCGCCATCGTCCACACGGCCGCGTTTGCGAATGCGGCCCGCGTTGAACAGCATAGCCTCGGCCAGCGTGGTCTTGCCGGCATCGACATGCGCCAAGATTCCAACGACCGCTTGCTTCGACATGGCTCTCCTCTTATTACAAGCCCATCGCACGCGGCAACGGGCATCCTCGTTCCACACTGGATGATACAATTTACGGGCCGGCGGGCGAAGCGGGCCCTATCCCCCGACCGAGCTCATCGCCCTGCGTTGCCGCGCGGCGATTTTCGTAGGTTCGCGCCTTGCGAAAGCCGGCACCTCCCCTTTTTGTCCGCCCGGACTCATCTGGGCGGTAACAACGCGAGCCCCACAACGACGCGTTTTACCAAAAATGGCCCCACTCGAGGCCATTTTTTATTTGAGCTGGGTGATGATACGTGCCTTGGCTCCTACGCCTCGCGCAGCCAATCAAACGCGACACGCGGCGTACCGTCCGACACATATACGATACCGGCGCGCTTAAACCCGGCCTTGGCGATGGCACCCTGCATGGGCAAGTTGTCCTTGTGCGTGTCGATACGCAGATGGTCGGCGCGTTCCTTGGCAAAGGCAAACATCGCAACCGCGATACCGTGCACGGTATCGTCGGATGCCACGCGATGCAGCACATGGTATGGAGCGTCGCTGCGCCAGGCGCCATCCTCGATGACGTCATAGCACTCGTCCGGACCCGGTAAAAAGGCAAACGTCGCCACCACGCGACCGTCGACTTCGCACACATAGCTGCCACCGGCGGCGATATCGGCAGCCACCTGCTCGACCGAAGGCGTGCCCTCGGGCCACTGCGTGGCGTTGCCATGCGCGCGCATAAAGGCGCGGGCCGCGTCATAGATAGCCATGACGGCGGGAATGTCGGTATCGAGGGTTTTTCTGATCATCACGCGGCGACCTCACGTTTATTGGTATCACTTTGATTGAGCAATGATACCAACGTTTGGAGAGGGTGCGAAGCAGATGGGGAGCAAGACGCGAGCCGCCTGGTCAAAGGCCAAAAGCGAGTTTTTGGGCGCTGCCACCGGCGGCGATATGAGCGACCTGTTTGCGCGCGAGGACGAGCGCCGCGACGCCCTGGACGCCGAGCGCGATGAGGCTTGGCGCTATAAGTCGTGCGAGCGCAAAAACCGGTACGACACACGCGCCGAGGCCGAGGCCGTTATGGCCGACTGCGAAAACCGCGGGCGGCGTGGTTTAGCCTGCTACAAATGCGAATACTGTGGCGGGTGGCATCTGACGTCGCACCCTTGGAAATAGACCCCGCATCGGCACGGTGTTGACGGAGCGCTAACCATCGCACGCAAGCTACGGGCGCGGCGGCACCAAAACATCGTAGCGAACGGCCTTGCCCGCAAGTTGATAGCTCGGCTTAACGCCGGCAAGCAGCGGCCCCTTCACCGGCCGCTTGATAACGACCTTGCGCGGGCGCACCGCAAGCGCAGCTTCGACCAGCGACTCCTCATCGGCGCACGGCTGTTCCAGATGGTGCAAGAGTTGGAACTTCTTTTTCACCGCCGCGCTCTTGGTGCGCCCGGGAAACATGGGGTCCAGATACACCACGTCGGGAGCGGTGAGCTCGCCCTGCCCGATCAGCTCAGCTGTATGGCGAAGGCCGGTAATGCTGTCCTCGCCCGCATGTAAGCGCATGCGCGCCACAGCAGCCGCAAGCGCCGGATCATCTGCCGCGCGATCCAAGGCATCCTTGAGGAGCGCTGCGATCACGCAATCCTGTTCATACAGATCGACGGTAAAGCCCGCGGCCGCCAGCAGCAGCGAATCCTCACCAAAGCCCGCCGTGGCATCAATCGCCCATGGGTTCTCGATGCCTTTTGTGCGCGCGGCCTTTACCAGCAGCTCTTGCTGCAGACGGCCCTGCTTGAGTCGTGGCAGCATGCGGCCAAAATCGGCGCGCAACTCCATCGTACCGTCGGTGAGCGTGAGGCCCTCGGACGTCCGCGCGAGCTCAAGCCCCGCGGCCCGAGCAACAGAAAAGGGATCGACGACGCCCATGGACACTCCTTAGCAAGCAAAACGAATACGTGAGCGCCACCTCAGTTGGCACCCAACCGTCCGCTATTGTCCCACACGCGACATGGTCCACAGCATCCCAATGCAAAGCACCGCCATCAATCCCGTGCACACGGCAGCGATCACGGAATCGCCCATACGCCTTCCTAACGAACGCGGCTCACGCACTTGCTTGGCTCCGTACATCACGGCTCCTCCTTCGGTCCAGCTCTTACCATGGCCTCATCATCGCAGCGCCGCGCATACGCTGCCATCGATTTGACTTACGTCCAGCTTTCCTTTTTGAAAGGTTGGACCGCACAGGCAAGAGTCGCTTTCAGGCGCATGCATCGCCGCGTTGAACTACAATGTGCTTCACCATATATGCCGCAACCTGGGCGCGACAGATTCACCGCGCCCGCATCGAAAGGACCAGTTATGAGCGCCGCTCGCAAGACACTCAAAATCCTTGCCCTGATTTATTTTGTTCTGGGCATCGCCAGTCTCGTCATTGGAATCGCCGGCATCGCGACCGGCAAGTTCGAGTCCACCTACGGGCCGAACGCCATGCTCGCCACGGTCGTGCTTGTCGCCAAGGGCCTCATCGATCTCGCCGCAGGTGTTGCGGGCATCAAGGGCGCCAACAAGCCCTCGCAGGTGGATGGCGCGCTTAAGCTCGGCATCGTTGCCGCACTCGCCACGATTGCGCAAGCCGTGCTCACGCTTCCCGCGTTTGGCGGCGACGCCATCAACTATGGCGCCTTTGTCATCGTGGTCTACGACCTGTTCTTTGTTCAGCAGGCGCACGCCGTTAAGGCCGAGAACAAGGACCGCCTGTAGTCACCTGCCCCCCCACAATTCCCTACAGCCAAGCAACTAAAAAGGGCCGATCGCGCAGCAACGCGGTCGGCCCTTTACGTTTGCCCAGATAAAACCTGCCAAAAATAAACCTGTCCCTTTTTGGTAGGTTAGTGGCGGTATTCGGCGATGATGAAGTCGATGTCGGTCTGAAGGGTATCGAGGTTTGCCAGGCGCTCTTTGTCGGCGGGGCGCGTGCGGTAGTAGTACGGCGTCATCTGGAACACCGCCTCGATGTCGGCCTGGGTCTGGAGTGTAATGTTCGCAGACACCCGCTGCGTTGAGACCAACTCGAGTTCGGTGGTCTTCGGCAGCTTCTCGTCATTGAGATATGGCGTGTCGTAGAGCACCTCCTTGAGGCCAAACAGATGACGGGCACCCGGCACCACGGTATAGAGCGAGCCATCTGGCGCCAGCACGCGGGAAAATTCGCGCTCGTTAAAGGGAGCAAAGAGCTCGGTCACCATATCGAAGGCGTCATCGGCCACGGGAATGTCCTTCATGTTGGCCACGAAGAAGGTCGCATCGCCGCGCTTGGCGGCCAGGCGCACCATCTCTTTGCCCAGGTCAAAGCCGTAAGCATCCACGCCCGGCACCGCACCCATGGCGCTGGTGTAGTAGCCCTCGCCACAGCAAATGTCGAGCAAGGTCATGGGGTCGTTCGCAGACGCAGCACGCCCAGTCGCCCGCTCGCGCACCAGCTCGACCATCGCATCGCGCAACGGCGCATAGTAACCGCGGTTCAGAAAGTCGCGACGGCTGCGCGCCTGCGACTTGGGATCACCCATGGAGTCGCCGCTCTTGGACGAGCGCAGTAGATACAGATAGCCCTCGCGCGCACGGTCAAACCGGTGTCCGCCCGCACATGCAGCACCGCGCTCGTCGCCCACCAACGGCTCATGGCAAACGGGACACAACAACATGGCAACTCCTTAGCGCGAACAACACAACGCCCACCATTGTCGCACGCCTTCCCCACCTAGTCATTGGGGACGTTCTTAAATGACTAGTCGATTAGGAGTATCATCATCTGCGCAAATAAGCACGAAAGAGCATATTAGAGATTGAGAGCGTATGGCAGACACCGCATCTAAGCACATTGACATGACCACCGGCTCACTGTGGCGCAATATTCCCCTGTTCGCCTTCCCCGTGGCCGCCACGAGCATCTTGGAGCAGCTATCGAACCTCATCGCCACGGTCATCATCGGTAACTTCTCAGGCGACCAGGGAACCCTCGCCATGGCGGCGGTCGGCTCCAATGTTCCGCTTACCAGTCTTATGCTCAACCTGTTTATCGGCATGTCGCTTGGCTCAAATGTGGTCATCGCCAACGCTATCGGCCGCAACGATCAGAACATGGTCAAGCGCGCCGTCCATACCTCGATTCTGATGGCGCTCGTGGGCTTTATCGTCATCGCGCTGGGCGAGATCTTTGCCGAGCCCATGCTCGCCGCGCTCAACGTTCCTGCCGAAACCATGCCGCTCGCTTCGCTCTATCTGCGCGTCTTTTTGCTCAGCATGCCCTCGATCTTGCTCTACAACTTTGAGGCCGCGATCTTCCGCTCCGTCGGCATCACCCGCATGCCGCTGCAGGCGCTTGCCGTGTCCACCATCCTCAACATTGGCCTGGACCTCATCTTTGTCCCCGTGCTCCACTGGGGCGTCGCGGGTGTCGCCATCGCCACCGCCATCGCCTACACGGTCAGCGCCGTCACGCTCTTTGTCCGTCTGCTCAAGACCGATTCCGTCGTCCGCGTCACCCTGCGCGATCTGGCTATCGACCCCGTCGCCCTCAAGCGCATCGTTAAGATCGGCCTGCCCGCCGGCATCCAAAGCGCCGTCTTTGCCGTCGCTAACATCATCATCCAGTCCGCCATCAACAGCTTGGGCACCGAGGTCATGGCGGCATCCAGCGCTGCCATGAGCCTGGAGTATGTGTGCTACAACCTGCTCAACAGCTTTAGCCAGGCTTGCACCACCTTTGTGGGACAAAACCACGGTGCCCGCCAGATCGACCGCTGCACCAAAACGCTCAAGGTCTGCCTGGTCGAAGGCGGTATCGTCGCACTCACCACCATCGTCATCATCGTCGGTCTGGGGCGCGAGATCCTGGCGCTCTTTAACAGCGATCCCAACATCGTCTCGATCGGCTATATCCGTGTGTGCTCGATCTTCCCGGCATACGCCTTTAGCATGTTCTACGAGAATATGTCCGGCTACCTGCGCGGCTTTGGCATCTCGCTCATGCCCGCCCTCATCACCATGATCTGTGTCTGCGGCATCCGCTTCTACTGGGTATTCTGCGTGTTCCCGCACTTCCGCACCTTTGCGAACATCATGATGGTCTACCCCATCAGCCTGGGCACCACAGCGTTCTTTATGGTCGTGGCGGTATTGCTCTGCCATCCGGCACGCACCTACCGTCTGGCGCAAGCCAAAGCGACAGCCCGCTAATCTCCACACTCAACGCCACGCCAGTCATTAATTGACAATATGCGAGCTCATATAGTCGATAAAGCGCCTCGTGGCGATAGGCATGGTGTCCCAGCTGCGCCAAGCCGCCACGACGTCGCGCGAGGGAGCATGCACGATGGGGCGCACACAAATATCGGCCCGCATGCCCTCGACGGTACGGCGGTAGAGCATGCTCACACCGAGGCCCTCCTCCACCATCGCCATAATGGTGTAGTCATCGGTGACCTCACTCGTCACATGCGGCGATAGCCCGTGCGCGGCAAACGCATCGAGCACCAGACTCTGTTCGCCCTCATCCAGCAGCACAAACGGTTCGGACGCCAGGTCGGCAAGCGTCACCTTTTCCTTTGCCGCCAGTGGATGGACGGCTGGCAACAGCGCCACCAGCTCGTCGTGATAGACCACGCGTTTCTCGAGCCCCTCGGTAAATCCACGCGCTGTAAAGCAAAAGTCGACCATGCCATCGTGCACCCACTGGGCATTGCGCGTGTAATCGCCCTGCTTGAGGGTAAAGCGCACGCCCGGATGCAGGGCCCCAAAGTCGCGGATCACACGCGGCAACACAGTACGACTCACGTTGGTAAACGTCGCAATGCGAATGTCGGTCGACGAAAGCCCCAGCAACTCCTGACGCTTGCCCTCAAGCTCGGCCTCGGCTGTAACGATCTGGCGCAGATACGGCAGATACTGTTTGCCGTCGCGCGTCAGTGAGACGCCCTGCTTGCCACGCTCGATAATCGTGGTGCCCAGCTCGCGCTCGAGCGCCTTGACGGCCTGGCTCACCGCACTTTGCGTATAGCCCAGCTCGTCGGCGGCACGTTTCAGGCTGCCGCAATCGACCACCATACATACAATCTGATACCGCGATGCCATCGTGCCTCCACATCGATGTAGCCGTAAAACGTTTTGCCAGGGCTTTTTCTTCCAACATTAGTATTTCTTAATCATACTGAAGATACATTCGCTTTACTACATCCATATCTGGGAGCAGAATCCTTTTTGCGAAACCGTTCTGTAACAAAAGGAGTCCCATGGATCGCAAAAAAGCAATCGCGCTCTCATTTTCCGTTCCCGTCGCATGGGGCTTTTCGTACCCCCTCATGAAGATCGGCATGGACAGCATGAATGCCACGAGCATCGTCGCGCTGCGCTGCATCATCGCCTTTGCGGCCTGCCTGCTGCTCTTCCACAAGCGCGCGGTGCGCATCAACCGTGACCTGATGGTCCGCGCCGCCATCATCGGCGCCATCATGGCAACCGAGATCACCTGCATGTGCCTGGGCTCCAGCCTCACCTCCGCCTCCACCGCCGGCTTTTTGCAGAGCCTGACGGTCGTGATCGTGCCGTTTGCCAACGCGGCCCTGCTGCGTCGCGCCCCCGAGCGCAAGGTGCTCATCGGCACCGCCATCGTCACCTGCGGCATGTTGCTGCTCTCGGGCGCCGACTTTACCAGCCTGAATCCCGGCGCGATCATCATGCTGCTCTCGGCCTTTATCTATGCCGGCCACATTATCATCGCCAAGCGCTTTGTCGAAGAAGTCGATCCGCTGGCTCTGGGCGTTTGGCAGCTGGGCTTCGGCGGCTTGTTCTCGGGTATCGCCGCATTTACCTTTGGCGGCTTCACGCTTCCCAGCACGCCGAGCGAGATCGTCGTTATCGTTGCACTCGCACTCATCTGCTCTGCCTACGGCTTTATCACCCAGACGCTCGTGCAGCCCCACGTACCTGCCGAAACCACTGGCTTCGCCTTCTCGCTCGAGCCGGTCTGCTCCGCCGTCTTCTCGTTTTTCCTGGTCGGCGAGGTCCTGAGCCCTATCGCCTTCCTTGGCGCTGCCCTCATCCTCACCGGCGTCATGGTGGCAACTGTCGAGCTTCCGCGCCTTCGCGCACATGGGCATGCTCATATGGCGGCAGCGCCCGAGCACGTCTCGTAGACCCCACTCCTCATACAGCCGCGGCATAAAGGTCTCTGACGCCTTTACAATAGATGCCGACAAAGCATCTGCCCTAAAGGAGTTCCATGGACGCTGCAACTCGCGACCGCAACATAGCAACTTGGTTGGGCGATGCGCCGCAGCCGGTACGTGACACTACGAACCAGCTACTCGAGCGCATCGCCCTTCTGCGTGCCGAGCAGACCATCTACCCGGCACAAGACGACATCCTCAATGCCCTCGCCTACACGCCGGCCGACCTGGTCAAGGTAGTCATCCTGGGCCAAGACCCCTATCACGGGCCCAACCAGGCCATGGGGCTGTCGTTCTCGGTCCCCGCGTCGCAAACCAAGTTACCGCCGAGCCTGCGCAACATCTATAAGGAACTCAACGCCGATCTGGGCTGCCCCATTCCCGCCACGGGAGACCTAACCCCATGGGCACAGCAGGGCGTCTTGCTCCTCAACACTACGCTCACCGTGCGTGAGCATGCCGCGAATTCGCACGCCAAGCTGGGCTGGAGCACACTCACCGACTACGTTATCGAACGCTGCTGCCAGCTGCCCCAGCCGGTCGTCTTTTTGGCATGGGGACGCTTTGCCCAGCAAATGGTTGAGGGCAAGCTCGACGCGATCGGCGCGGGCAAGGCAACCGGCAAGTTCTGCCTGGCCTCTACGCACCCCTCGCCGCTTTCGGCCAACCGTGCCACGGCAGAACTCCCCGCCTTTATAGGGTCGCGCCCCTTCTCCGCTGCCAATCGGCTACTCGAACAGCACGGCTCGACCCCCGTCAACTGGACTTGCCTCGGCTAAAAACCGATACATCAAAAACGCGCCCGACGGCTTTCCATCGGGCGCGTTTCCTATTCGGGCCAAATAAATTGTGTGCGGCCGGCCTCGCCGCCATCGATCAGCAGGCTCTGCCCGGTCATAAACCGGTTGGTCACGCCCACAAAGTAGATCCACTCGGCGATCTCTTGGGCGGTGGCCCAGCGCTTAAGCGGCGTGAGCTCCATAATCTGGTTCCACAGGCGCTCGTCTTCCATCACGCAACGGTTGAGCGGCGTGATAACGCCGCCCGGGTCCACACTGTTGGCGATGGCCTGCGGTGCCAGGCGGTTTGCAAGGTTCTTGGTGTAGGCGATAACGCCGCCCTTGCTGGCGGCATAGGCGGGAAACTCCGATCCCGTATGTCCGCTCGCGGACCCCACATTGACCACGGATTGGATAGCAGGCGCCGGCTTGGCGGCAAGCCCCTCCCCCGCAAAGGCATAGCGCTCGGTCACGTTGATGGTGCCACGCAGGTTGGCAGCGATGTCGTCGGCCGAATCTTGCGTGCCGGCAACGTTTACGATCGCCTGAGGCTCAAGGCCGTCTGGAAACGAGTCCGGCTCGCGGACATCAACGATCAGATGGCGATAGCGCTCGTGCTCGACGGCCGCCGGCAGCAGATCAAAGCCCACGACCTCGTGGCCCTCGTCCAAAAAGCGCTGCACGCACGCGGCTCCAATGCCGCCCGAAGCGCCCGTGATCAAAACCCGCATAGGTGCTCCTTAGGCAGCTGCGTGGCGCTCGAGGTACTCGGAGCCCACATTCTCGCGCTCCCAGCCGCGCACGACCTTATAGCCCACGGGGCTCAGAAAGACCTCGCACAGCAGCTCGGCGACAGCGCCGGTCAGCGAGCACATAAGGACCTGCACCCAGGTCCAACCAAAGAACGTGTGGCTCACCACAATGGCAAAGACCAAGTTGTCGATAAACTGGCCAACACCCGTGGACACATAAGAGCGGAAGGCAAAGCTCGCAAAGTTATTCTTTTTGAGCATGCGGCCGAGCGACTGGTTGAGTGTGGAGTTAACCACGGCAGAAACGAGCATTGCCAGCGAAGAGCCCAGCACCACGTACCAGGTGCCGCCAATGGTGGCGTTAAGGGCGCTGTTGACCTCGATCATGCCCGTGTCGTAGTAGGCGCCCCACATGCCGGGCGTGAGCGAGCATGCCCAAAAGCACAGGCTCACGGCCAGGTTGACCAGCAGCGCGAGGATAGAGATTTTGATGGATGCCTTGGCGCCAAAGCGCTTGCAGATCATGTCCTGGCACAAAAACGAAACCCAGCTCACCACAAAGCCGCAATCGAGTGCCAGATACGGCAGGCTGATGAGCTCTTTGTTGGCCAGCAGGTTCATCATGATGACGCTCACGAAAAACAGCGAAACCGTTGCCGTGGGAATGCTCCGCAACAGGACCTTGTAGTCCTCCATGACCTTCTTGATCATTATGTACTCCTTTGGTTTTAGGTTTAACGAGCAGGATATCGGACCCGAACTGCTCGGACGCCCCGGTCTTGAGACGACGGTGGGTATGATAGCCGCTCATACGGCATCAGGCAAGTAAACGGCGCGGCAGCCCCGCAGGGCCACCGCGCCGATGCGCTAAAAGGCCACGTTGCCAAACTCCGACAGGATAAGGTCGGGGTTGTGGTCAGTTGCCCAATCCACGTTCCACGGGCTCGTGAACAGCAGCAGCTTACCGCCGCGCATGTCCTCGACGCGCAGGGTGTCGCGCGTGAGCGAAAGGCCCGGGATATCGATGGTATCGGGGTCGTTCTGAATCCAGCGGATGTCCGTATAGGGCAGCGGCTGGCGGCGAACCTCAACACGATATTCGGCCTTGAGGCGGCGCTCGAGCACCTCAAACTGCAGTACGCCGACCACGCCCACGATGACGCTCTCCATGCCGGCACCAAGCTCGCGGAAGATCTGGATGGCGCCCTCCTGGGCAAGCTCCTCCATACCCTTGACGAACTGCTTGCGCTTGAGCGTGTCGACCTGCGTAATGCGAGCGAACATCTCGGGGGCAAACGTCGGGATCTGCGGATACTGCACGTGGCGCTTGCCGGAGCACACGGTGTCACCGATGCTAAAGATACCCGGATCGAACAGGCCCACGATATCGCCCGCGTACGCCTCGTCCACGATGGCGCGGTCATCGGCCATCATCGACGTGCCCGTGGCAAGCTTGAGCTTGCGGTTGCCCTGCACGTGGAAGGCGTCCATGCCACGCTCGAACTTGCCCGAGCAAATGCGCACAAAGGCGATGCGGTCGCGGTGGTTCTTGTCCATATTGGCCTGGATCTTAAACACAAAGCCGCTAAAGTCATCGCGGCAGGGATCGACCGGTTCGCTGGTGAGCGTATCGGTATAGGCGCGCGGCGTCGGCGCCAAGCGCAGGAACTCCTTAAGGAAGGGCTCCACGCCAAAGTTGGTAAGTGCCGAGCCAAAGAACGCCGGACTCAGCTTGCCACAGGCCACGGCATCCAGGTCGAGCTCATCACCGGCGCCATCGAGCAGCTCGATGTCGTCCATCAGGTCCTTATGGTTCTCCTCGCCAATAAGCTCATCCATGGCGGGATCGCCCAGCTCGGCCTCGACCTCGGCGACCTTCTTGGTGGCATTGGCGTGGCCGTCGCCCTCAAAGGCGATAACGCGACGGGTCTGACGGTCGAACACGCCGCGGAAGTTGCGGCCGCTGCCAATCGGCCAGTTCATGGGATACGTATTGATACCCAGGACGTTCTCGATCTCTTCCATGAGCTCAAACGGATCGCGAGCCTCGTGGTCGAGCTTGTTCACAAAGGTAAAGATGGGAATATGGCGCAGCGTACAGACCTTAAAGAGCTTTTTGGTCTGGGCCTCGACGCCCTTGGCGCCGTCGATGACCATGACCGCGGCGTCGGCCGCCATAAGGGTACGGTAGGTATCCTCCGAGAAGTCCTGGTGGCCGGGGGTATCGAGGATGTTGACGCAGGCGCCGTTATAGGTGAACTGCAGAACCGAGGAGGTAACGGAAATGCCGCGCTCCTTCTCGATGTCCATCCAGTCCGAGACGGCGTGCTTGGCCGAGCTCTTGCCCTTGACCGAGCCGGCGGTCTGGATGCTGCCGGTATAGAGCAGCAGCTTCTCGGTAAGCGTGGTCTTACCGGCGTCCGGGTGGCTGATGATCGCGAATGTGCGGCGCGACGAGATTTCATCCGACAGGCTTGCCATGCGGATCCTTTCTTGCATTGAGTGCATTACGTCGTTGTAACCGCATTATTGTAGCCGCCAAATCCCGCCATAGGGCACCTATCAGGACAAATTCATCAGTTGGGGCCTGGGTAGCCGGCCCAATCCGAATTTGTCTCTTGCGTAACTGTGCATAGTGTATATATACTGTGCTTACCGGTTATATACACGTGTAGCCCAACAGCTAAGGAGCCGCTGTGGACATCATCCTATCCAATTCGAGCGACAAGCCCATCTACGAGCAGATAACCTCGCAGGTCAAAGCCCAGATCCTTTCGGGCTCACTCGCTGCGGGAGCCAAGCTCCCCAGTATCCGCGCGCTGGCGAGCGACCTGGGCGTGAGCGTCATCACCACCAAGCGCGCCTATGCCGACCTGGAGCAACTCGGTTTTATCTGCACCGTGCAGGGCAAGGGCTGCTTTGTCGCCGAGGGAAACCAGGAACTCTTGCGCGAAAACCAGCTCTGCCATATCGAAGAGTTGCTTGCGCAGGCCGCTACGCAGGCCGAAACCCTGGGCGTCACGCGCGACAAATTGCACGAGATGCTCGACCTTGTAGCCCCCGAGACCATGCAGTAGCCATCTGCAAGAAAGGCTATACCATGCAAAACTTGCTAGAACTCAAAGGCGTTTCACGCCGCGTAAGCGACCGCTTTTCGCTACGCGATGTCACACTCACCGTGGAGCCCGGCCAGATTGTCGGCTTTGTGGGCGCAAACGGCGCCGGCAAGACAACGACCATTCGCGCCGCGCTCGGGCTTATAAAGCTCGATGCCGGCGAGGTGCATCTGTTTGGACAGCACTGCGACGCCAACGCGCCCGGCGAGGCACAGCGTCACCTGCGCTCCCGCGTCGGTCTTGTCCTGGACACGTGTCCTTTCCCCTCCACGCTCAAGGTGGGCCAGATCGAGACGCTCGTAGGCCCGGCGTACCCCACATGGAGTCGCGAAACATTCGCCAGATTTATCGACCGATTTGGCCTTGATCCCAAAGCCAAGGTAAAAGACCTCTCCCGCGGCATGGGCATGAAGCTGCAGCTCGCCTGCGCGCTCAGCCACAATGCCAAGCTGCTCGTTTTGGACGAAGCCACTGCGGGCCTCGATCCCATGGCGCGCGAGGAGCTGCTCGATGAGCTGCTCGCCTTTGTCGCCGACGGCCAGCACAGTGTGCTGCTCTCGAGCCACATTACGTCCGACCTCGATCGCGCCGCCGACCGCGTCATCTGCATCGATAACGGTTCGATTGTGTTTGACCTGCCGCGCGAGGACATTACCGACCGCGCCGGCATCGCCCACTGCACCCAAGCACAGGCCGCCGAGCTTATGGCTTGCGTCGAAGGCGCTCGCGCCGCCCACCACGCCTATAGCGTGGACGTGCTCGTGCCCAACCGTCGCGAGGCGCTCGAGGCCTTTCCCGAGATTCCCTGCGACCGGGCAACCATTGATGACTATCTGCGCCTCACGCTGAAAGGGGCTTCGAAATGAAACGCGCCTTTATGTCCGAGCTCGCCATCGTTCGCTCACTTGTCCCGAGCATTGCGGGTGTCGGCTTGTTCATATTCGTCGTGCTGACCCTTGCCAACGCATCGGACGGCGATTCCGGCATGAGCGCCGGCGCCTGCGCGGTCAGCGCCATGTCACCCATCATGGTCATGAGCTCGCTGGCCGGCTTCGACAATCAAAACGGATGGGAGCGTTATCGGGCAACGCTGCCCTTCTCGCGCAAAGACATTATTTGTGCCCGCTACCTGAGCGTTATTGTCTTCTCCGCCGCCATGGCATGTGCAGCTACGCTTTTGAGTATCGTCGCCATCCCGCTCTTCAACAGCGCGGGCATTCCTTCGACGGGACAGACGGTCTTTGAGATCGCAATAGCCTCGGCAGCATCGATGCTCATCTCCCTCATGATGGTGTTTTTGGCGCAGCCGCTGTTCTTTCGCCTTGGACACATGGAGGCGCTGCGCCTATCCGTTGGCCTGTTTGCCCTGCTCGGGTGCCTTGCCATGGCCACGCTGAGCTCCTCCAACCCCATTAGCAACTGGCTTATGTCGATTGCCGGAGCAAATCCCGATCCCGCCGTCCTCGGCTGCCTGTGCGCAGGAATTGCCGTACTGGCCCTCGTGCTCTTTGCACTGAGTTGCGCCATCAGTACCAAGGTCTATCGAGCACGCGACCTGTAGGCAGGCGCGGTATCATCGGACATGCGCCACAGATCGGCGTGGCCCATTATTGGGAAGGCGCTCAACCCGTGTCGTGGATTACAGCAGCATTTTGAAAATAACGACCCGTCAAAGGGCACAAGCTCAAGTTGAACACCCTCACACCGGGCTTGAGATGTTTGTATTGACCGTGCGCCGCCGTGCTACTTGCGCAGCGGCTTGGGCAGCGGAATGCCAGCGGCGATAACGGCGGCGATGATCATGCAGACGATACCCTTGAGCGGGAAACACATGAGCAGCAAGCCCACAACCATGACCGGCTGACGCATAACGGCGCCCATCGTCGAGGCCGTGCAGACGGCGACGCAAAAGACCGGATCGGCGCCGGTAAGGATAGCGAAGCCGTAGCCCAAGCTCACGCCCGAAAAGATAACCGGGAAGAAGTGACCGCCGCGCCAGCCCAGGTTGATGAGGGCGGGCGTCAGCATGGCCTTGACCAGACCGGTCGCGATAAGCACGCCGGCGGGAATGGTCAGATAGGTCTCCATGAGCACGTCGGCTTGGGTCTCGCCGGCAAACATGGTGTAGGGCAGGACCGTGCCACAGATGGCGAGCGCCAGACCGGCTAGCATGGCCTTGACGACAGGGCGCTCCCCTATGGCATGGGACAGTGCCTCGCTTGCATGCTCAGAGACAAAGTACAGCCAGCCGCATACGGTGCCGACCAACGCCAGCGGAATGAGCCAGACAAGTTCCAGGTTGCCCACCTGAGCGGACTCGAACCTGGGCATGCCCATGCCGCCGCCCATAAGCTGGCCGAGCAGCAGGTAGGTACCCAGACCGCCGGCAATCGCGATGCCGTAGACCACGGTCTTTTGCGCCTTGGGCAGCTTGATCGTGATCTCGTCAGACGCGGACTCATCGTCATTGGCACCCTGACCGTCAGCACTTCCGGCGAGCGGCGCCACAAAGCCAAACACGGGCGCGGTAAAGAGCGCCGTCAGAGCAGCCTGGGTGCCCAGCAGCGTGAGCTCCCTAAACTCAGTTCCAAAGCGACGCATGCGATCGCCGACCCAGCTGCACAGTCCCGCGATAACGCCGGTCAGGCCGGCCTCCGGTCCAATACTTCCGCCAAACAGCAACGGCAGCAGCGCCGCAATCGACAGCTTGCCCAGATTGTCGTACGGGTAGCGACCGTCTTGCTTGACCTTGGCCATGACCTGGTTGAGGTCGTCGGTCTTGGCGCCCGTCATCTTTTCGTACAGGCCAATCACCAAGCCGCCCAGCAGGCAGACAAAAAACGGGTATGGCAAAAAGCCAAACGGACCGCTGGCGAGTTCGGGCGAAGAGACACCCAGCATATGCGGGACCTCGGTCCACAAATAATCAATGCCGTGCTCCATCGCAAAGAAGAATAGCCAGACTGCAGCACCCGCGAGTGCACCGGTCACGGCAACGCTGACCAAAAACAGCGCGCGGTTTGTGGGTTTGGCAAGGTTATCCATCGGGTCCTCCCGCGGTCAAAGTCGACATAGATACATTAATTGTAGAGCGAGCGTTGCTGAACGAGCTAACCATCTGCGCCGCAAACGGCACCATTGGGATTCACAGCGGGGAAGGCCCAAGACTTATCCGTTGATAATCGAGGCAATCTCGCGCAAATCGTCGGCAAAGTAGATGCCGTGCTGGCGCCTCGAGCTCGAAAGCCCCTTATCGATCATATGCCCGAGCAGCGCCTTGAGGTCGTTGTAGTAACCGTCCAGGTTATACAGGATGCACGGAGCACTCAGGTGTCCCAACGATACCGCAGACATGACCTCGGCAATCTCCTCGAGCGTGCCCGTCCCGCCGGGAAAGGCAATGAAGGCATCGCCGAGCTCGATCATCTTGGCCTTGCGCTCGGCCATGTCGCTCGTCACGATAAGGTCGTCGATGCCATCGTGCTGATACTCCGCCTCGATAAAAAAGCTTGGTTCCACGCCGGTCACATGCCCGCCAGCATCGAGCACGCTATCGGCAAGCGCGCCCATCAGGCCCGACTTGGACCCGCCGTATACCAGCGCGTGACCGCTGGAGCCAATCCATGTGCCGAGCTCTCGCACTGCAGGCAGAAACGCCGGGTCGCTGCCGACGCTCGCGCCCAGGTATACCGTGATATTCATATTCAGTCCCCCTCGTCGTGACGCGCGTCGCCCGTTCTAGCGTTGGCGTCGGCGATATTCGCGCACACGGCGCGATAGGTCGGCAAGCTCGTCACGATCGAGCTCTTCCAAATGCTCCAGATCATCCATAAAGCGCGCCATGGTGTCCTTTTGGCGCATCTTGATGAGCGTATTGCAGTAGTTCACCGCCACGCCCGTGAGCATGGCGATGTAGAAGATGCTGATGACGCTC
The DNA here is from genome assembly GCA_902405995.1 of uncultured Collinsella sp. Lineage (GTDB taxonomy): Bacteria > Actinomycetota > Coriobacteriia > Coriobacteriales > Coriobacteriaceae > Collinsella. The sequence continues at coordinate 28,981 of CABPCG010000005.1, read as the reverse complement.
AAAACGACAGTGATAGCGCGGGCAACCGGCGTTTCGGCCGGGATATCGCCAAAGCCGATGGTCGATACGGTCTCAAAGCTAAACCAGAGGCCGTCGCCAAACGTAAGGGTCGTGGGCTCGGACAGCCAGACGGCCGTCGAGCACAGCAGATAGAAGACGAGAAACAGGCCCGTGATGCGTGCAAAGCCAGCCTGGCGCAACACGTCGGCAAGCGTCCTCAACTTGTTCATCGCGACCCCTTTTCCAGACGCCCAATCACATTCGCTCGTTATTGTCCCACACCCGGCAGTTGGGGACGTTCCCTTTCTGCCGGCAGAAAGGGACTGTCCCCAACTGCCGGGAGTGACCGTTTAGCGGTGCGACGGCTGAATGGGCAGGCTGAGCTGGTATCCTTATGCGAAACTGTCTCAACTCGATAGGATTTCATGTGAAACCTTCCGCTGTCTTTCGCTTGGCTCTATATCGCACCCTGGCCGTCGCGCTTGCCGCGCTCGCCATACTGAGCGCCGTCATGCCCGCCCCCGCCTTTGCCGCCGACTCCGACCAGCAGGTCAAGACGGTCCGCGTTGGCTGGCTCGTCAACAACAAAGGCTTCCAGGAAGGCATGCCGGGCGAGCGACTCTCGGGGTGGGGCTACGAGTACCTCCAGACCCTCTCGTATTACACAAAGGGCTGGCAATACGAATACGTTAGCGGCACCTTCTCCGAGCTTATGGACATGCTCGAAGCAGGCGAAATCGACCTCATGCCCAACATCTCGTATTCGGCAGAACGCGAGCAGAAGCTGCTCTTTTCCTCGAACCCCGAGGGCACCGAGCGCTACTACATCTACGCCAGGCCCGACCGCGACGATCTGGCCAAGGGTGACCCCCAGGCGCTCCAAGGCCTCACCATCGGCTGCAACTCTGGCGTTATGCAAACTATCGTCGGCCAGCAGTGGCTCGCCGACGAAGGCGTCACCTGCACCTATAAAGAAATCGACACCGGCAGTGCCCTCTTTGAGGCGCTTGCAGACGGCGAGGTCGACGCCGTCATCATGAACGACACCATTTCGTCGCCCGATGCGTCACCCATGTTCTACGTAGGCTCGAGCGACTACTATTTTGCCGTTCCCAAAAGCCGCCCCGATCTGATGAACGACATCAACGCCGCCATGACGACCATCGCCCGCGATAACCCGCGCTATAACGAGGAAGTCAAATCGAGTTACTCGACCCAAAACAGTGGCTCGTCATCGCTCACCGGCCCCGAGACCACCTGGCTCAAAGCAAACGGCAATACCATCACGCTCGGCTATCTTAAAAACCAACTTCCCTACTGTACGCAAAATGACGACGGCGAGATGGAAGGGTCGCTCGCCTCGCTTGCAACGACGTTGCACGACAAGTTTGGCATTACGGTCAAAACAATCGCACTCTCGAGCAACAAACAAATGATCAAAGCCCTTTCCAACGGGACCATCGATGTCGCCCTGCCGTTGTTTCGCGACTACTGGCTCGCCGAGCAGACAGGGGTCATCCAGTCAAACTCGATGGGAACGGTTTCGCTGACCGCCATTCACAGTGGCAAAAACCTGAACAGCGACCTTAAGAACATCGCTTGTACAAAGAGCACAATCGTTAACCGTTTTGAGCTCGAAAGTCTCTTTCCGAACGCAACGGTAACCGAGTATTCGAATGACGGCGAGGTGCTCAAAGCCCTCAATGAGGGGAAGGCACGTTGCATCATTGTCTCCAGCACGCGCCTGGAAACTCTCCGCGACATCTACGACATCGAGGATTTCGAAACACAGGAACTCACCAACACGGCGCAACTATCGTGTTTAATTTCGCGCGGCAAGCCCGAGCTGCTGGGAATCATCAATAAGGGCATCGTCAATGCAGGTGAATCGCTCTCTGCAAACAGCTATTTCCCCACATCGTACTCGGCGCAAGAATCGGATGCGTTCCGACTTCTCTACCGCAACCGCATCGTCATTGCGGCAGTCGTCATCTGCATTTTGCTCACCGGCATCATCATCCTTGTCTGGTCGCTTTACCGCGCACAGACAGAACGGCAGAAAGCTGATGCCGCCAACGCCGCCAAAACCGCTTTCCTCACGCGCATGAGCCACGACATCCGCACGCCGCTCAACGGCATCCTGGGTCTTATCGAAATTGAGGAATTGAGAGAAGGCGACATGCAGGTCGCCCGCGAAAGCCGCGCCAAGGCGCGCGTTGCCGCCAATCACCTGCTGTCACTGATTAACGACATCCTCGAGATGGGCAGGATCGAGGAGCGCAAAGTGACACTCGAGCACGAATCATTCAACCTTAAAGAGCTGTGCGACAATGCGCTCGTACTGTGCAAGCTCCGCGCATCGGACCGCGGCATAACCATGCTCGACACCAGCGAGCCCTACGCTGTCGACCAATATATGATCGGCAGCCCCACCCATATTCGGCAGATCATTGTCAACCTGCTCGACAACAGCATCAAGTACAACAAGCACGGAGGCACCGTCACGTTCTCATCGACCATCAAACCGGTCGACGACGAGCACGCCGCGTTTTGCTTTAGCGTCTCGGATACCGGCATTGGTATGACATCCGAGTTTTTGGCACACATTTACGAGCCGTTTGCCCAGGAAGGCGACGATGCGCGCAGCAAGTTCCAAGGAACCGGCATTGGCATGTCTATCGTCAAATCACTCATCGATATGATGGGCGGCACGATTGAGATTTCGAGTGAGGTTGGCGTGGGGAGTACGTTTAACGTCCAGATTCCGCTCGAGATCGACAAGAACCCTCAGGCAAAAGAACGTACGGACGAGCAGGCATACAGTTGCTCGCTTGCAGACATGAACGTTCTTTTGGCAGAAGATAACGAGCTCAATGCCGAGATTGCCCAGGCTCTGCTCGAAAGCGAGGGCATCGTCGTAACTCGCGCCGCCGACGGCAACGAAGCGGTCGACCTATACGTTGGCCGTCCCGCGGGTAGCTTCGATGCGATTCTTATGGACATCATGATGCCGGGCATGGACGGCTACGAGGCAACCCGCGCGATCCGCCTGAGCGAAAAGGCCGATGCGGCCGACATCCCCATCATCGCGCTCACCGCCAACGCCTTTGCCGAAGACGCCAAGGCGGCACACGATGCCGGTATGAACGCCCATCTGCCCAAACCGCTCGACTTTAGCAAGCTCAAAAACATACTCGCCTGTATCAAGAAATACGGATCCGTTTCGCTATAGTTTGTGCTCAACCACCATGCACAGCCAGAAAGGAAGCCAACGATGTTTAGGCCCTTACGTCGAAAGAAACGCGCCATCACTGACGAGGAAGCGCGCGAGTTGCTCGCCACCTGTAAGCGCGGCGTCTTTGCCGTCAACGGCGATGATGGCTACCCCTATGCCATTCCCGTCAACTACTTCTTTGACGCCGAGCACGACAAGATTTATTTCCATGGCGCCAAGGCCGGCCACAAGGTCGATTCGCTCAGGCGTGACGATAAAGTCTGCTTTACCGTTTACGGCAACGAGTGGTACAAGGACGGCGACTGGGCTCCTTACGTCATGAGCACCGTGGTCTTTGGCCGTTGCCGCCTGGTAGATGAAGCGCCTGCGTTTATCGAGGACAAAGTCCGTCAGCTCGCGCTTAAGTACTACCCTTCTGCCGAAGAAGTCGAGGAAGAAATCGCCAAAGACATCAAGGGCGTCCAACTCTACGAGATTTCGATTGAGCATCTTTGCGGCAAGCAGATTCACGAAAAGTAGCGAATGCGAAAAACGCGCTCGCTACCCTCTGCGCCCCATGTGCCCACGCATTTTGACGGCGTGGGCACATGGGGCAGCACTCGAATCGAGCGCCCCCTATACCCCAAAAACGTAGCGGTCCAGGCGCTCACACGCCTCCTTTACCCGCGAAAGCGGCAGTGCCAGATTCACGCGGATGTGACAAGGCCCGTGGAACGGACGGCCATCCTGATACCCCACGCCCACGCGCGCCCCCTCGTCAAGCAGCCACTGAATATCGCGGCCATGCTCGCGACACCACTCGGTGCAGTCCAGAAACACCATGTACGTGCCCTGCGGACGCGAATAGGACACGCCCTCAAAATGCTCGTCAACGTAATTGCAAAAGTAGTCAACGTTGGCATCGATGACCTCATTGAGCTCATCGAGCCACTCGTAGCCTTGCGGCTGGTAGGCACCGATAAGCGCATGCATGGAGAGGACGTTCATCTCGTTGTAGTGAGTCTTGTTGGACACGGCGCACACGCGGTCGCGCAGCGTCTCGTTATAGATGATGTGGTAGCTGCCGACCAGGCCCGCCAGGTTAAACGTCTTGCTGGGCGCATAGAGGGCAACCGTGCGCATGCGGGCATCCTCGCTCACCGACTGCGTCGGGATATGCTTGTGACCCGGCAGGATGATATCGGACCAAATCTCATCCGAGATCACCACGCAATCGTGCTGGCGATAGATATCCATGGCGCGCTCGATCTCGTCGCGCTCCCATACGCGGCCGCAGGGATTGTGCGGCGAGCAGAACACGGCGGCATGGATGTGGTTTTGGGCGAGCTTGCGCTCCATGTCCTCAAAATCCATGCGCCACACGCCCTGATCGTCGAGCTTAAGCGGGCTGTGGACAATGCGATAGCCCGCGGCCTCGATGGACTTGGTAAAGCCGATGTAGGTGGGACTGTGGACCAGCACCGCATCGCCCGGCTGGACATATGCGCGCAACGTCGACACGACACCGCCCAGTACGCCGTTTTCGTAGCCGATATGCTCAGGGAGCAGGCCTTCGACGCCATTACGGCGGGTCTGCCATTCGATGATGCGGTCGAAGTACTCGTCGCGCGGATTGAAATAGCCAAACATGGGATGCTGGGCGCGCTGAATGATGTACTCCTGGACCGTGGGCACCGTGGCAAAGTTCATGTCCGCTACCCACATGGGGATGCGGTCGAAGCCCTCGTCGGGTGCGTTCGGAGCCATGCCGGGAATTTCTCCCCAGGAGTCAACGGCGATGGCGTCCATGCCGTGGCGGTCGATAAGCGAGGTAAAGTCGTATTTCATGCTGAGCTCCCGTGCAAAGCGGATTGTTTCGGTAGGCGTTATTGTCCACCAGCGTGGGCGGTTTTGACATGGGGTTTGGCGCTTAATTTGACGGGTGCGGACGAATGGCTGGTTAGTCTTGCGCGTCGTTGATGGCGGTTACCGTCAGCCTTGTTCCGTCGACCGTAAACGATATGTCGAGCCCGGCGTAGGCCAAGTGGTAAACGCGGTTGGGCTCGTGCTTGCTACCCGCACGGCGCGGATCTTGGCGAAGGACCTCGACCAAGCCGGGGAGCTTTGCAGGCGGGACCATATCTTTCAGCGCTTGTGGGAACTCAACATCGAGCTCTTGCCACGGCGCGTCCTCAATCCAGCCGCCCGTCGCATCCGGGTGACAGTCGGCAAATGGAATGTAGGGCTTGATGTCGTAGATGGGCGTGCCGTCGCGCAGGTCGGCCCCCAGTATATGGATGATCGGGCCATCATCGGTGAGCTCAACACGGCTGAGCTTGACGCAGGTGAGCCCGATGGGATTAGGGCGAAACGGACTGCGTGTGGCAAACACGCCCACACGCTCGGCTCCACCCAGACGCGGCGGGCGCACGGTTTTCGACCATTTTGCGTTGGTGCCGGACCTGTCCTGCGTTTTGGCATCGGCGGCTATGTCCTTAGCCGTGCCACCGGGCGTTCCGTTTTCGAAGCACCATAGCAGCCATAGGTGAGAGAAGGAGTCCAGACCCTCAACTGCAGCGTTGGAGGCAAATTCCGGCTCAAAGACGATGCGCCCCTGCAGATGGGGCGCCAAAAAGCTGTTGCGTGGGATGCCGAACTTCTGCGGCAGGTCGGTATGTATGTGTGCAATAGGTTCCATGCCGGTCATTGTACGGCATGAAGGTGTGAGGCGTCGTGCGCAATTCTTTGTCGCGGTCCCCCGTCGTGCAACCAACGGTTGCTTGGAAGGGCGTCTGCCGCCGCGTATGCTTAAAGCCATCAACCAGCAGAAAGGAGCCGCTATGGCCTTCGCAGAAAAGCTCATTGCTGTCCGTCGCGCCCATCACCTAACTCAGGAGCAGCTCGCCGCCAAGCTCTTCGTCACACGCCAAGCCGTCAGCCGTTGGGAGCGCGGCGAGGTCACACCGGGCATCGACATGATGAAGCTCATTGCCGCCGTGACCGGCGAGCCACTGTCTCATCTGCTCGAAATGCCCGAGTACTATTGTCAGAGCTGCGGCATGATACTCACGCCCGACGACTGCGGTACCGATGCTCACGGCGCAACGACCGACCATTACTGCAAGTGGTGCTACGACCACGGCAAGTACACCTACGAGACCACGATGGAGGCAATGATCGAGGACTGCGCCCCGCGTCTGGCGCAAAACACCGGCATGTCGCTCGACGAGGCAGTCTCGCTCATGGGTGCCGTGCTGCCGCAACTGGAGCGCTGGCGTACCGTGCAGGAAAACGAGGAGCGCTACGGCGCCGAGGCACGGGCGCGCTATGGCGATGAGGCTATCGATGCAGCAAACGAAACGTTACTGGACATGGATCCCCAGACATGGAACGACATGAAGGAACTCGAGCGTGCCATTCTGGGTCAGCTCTCGATTGCCATGGGCGACGGCGATCCAAAGAGCAGAAAGGCCCAAAAACTTGTTGCGATGCATCGTCGTTGGATTGGCCTCAACTGGGGAAGCGAACCCCAAGACGAGGCATACCTGGGGCTCGCCCACGGCTACCTCGCCGACCAGCGCTTTGTTGACTACTACGACAAGCCCTGCGGCACCGGAGCCACGGCGTTTCTGGTCCAGGCAATCGAGTCATCGCTGACTCGCGCATAGACCGCGGCGGCATTGGGTATCTCAATCGAAACCTCAACCGATTGGAGACCTATGGCTACTGATCACAAGCTCGAGCTGTACGTTATGACCGGCTGCCCGTATTGCATAAAGGTCAAGCGCTTTTTGGCCGATAACGGCGTGACCATCCCCGAGCGCAATATCTCGACCGACCCCGATGCCGAGCAGACGCTCATCGCCGTCGGCGGCAAGCGCCAGGTTCCCTGCCTGTTCATTGACGGCGCGCCGCTCTACGAGTCGGGCGACATCATCGCGTGGGTGCAGGAGAATTTGCTCTAGCGTTCTATTGCGGTCGGCCGGCCCCAACGCACAAACCCATACGAACCAAACATGTACGTCAGCATCCAAAGTCGACATTTTTCGACATCTTTGGATGCTGGCGTACAGCTTTTCAATCTAGTCATTGGGGACGTTCTTGAATGACTAGTCGTTAAAGAACGTCCCCAACGACTAGTAGCCACAAAAGCGGGCAACAGGCGCGAGCGGCTGCTCGCGAAAGACGCGCTCGACGGCGGCGCGGTATTCGTCGACCTTTTTGGTCTTGCGCACGAGCTTGTGCACGGTAGCAGGATCGGCGAAGGCACATTTGGCGTAGAACCACCATTCCTTCATGCGAAAGACCGCGTTGCCCCCAATCTCGTCCGCATAGGCCGCAAACAGCGTGTCGTGGAAGCGCTGCAACTCGGCAGCCGTGGCGGCAGGGCCGCCCTTAACCATGCGAGCCAGCGCGGGGTTCGCGAGCAAGCCGCGCCCCAACATTACGTGGCGTGTTCCGGGATAGGCCCCCACCAGCGCATCCATGTCCTCAAGATCAAAGATGTCGCCGTTATAGGCCACGGGAAACGGCGCCCGCTCCAACGTCTCGCCGTAAAACTCTTTACGCGGCGAGCCCGTATAACGGTCCTTTTGCACGCGCGGATGCACGATCAGCTCTGCCAGCGGCATGCGGCAATAGAGGTCGAGCACGCGTTCGTACTCGTCATCGCTTTCCAACCCCAGCCTGGTCTTGACCGACACCGGCAAGGGTGAGCGTTCGCACACGTCGCTCAAGAACACCTCGAGCTCATCCAGGTTGCGCAGAAAGCCCGAACCCTTGCCTTTGGCAACAACCGTACCCGAGGGGCAGCCAAGGTTGAGATTGACCTCGCGGTACCCCATCTCGGCGAGCACCTGCGCCGCCCACACAAACTCGTCCGCATTCTTGGACATCAGCTGAGGTACTACGTTAAGCCCCTGGTTATTGGCAGGATCGACCTCTTTAAACGCCTTGCCACCAAAGCGGTTGCCCACCCGCGGCGGCGGCAAAAACGGCGTGTAATAACAATCGAGCGCGCCAAAGCACTCCGCATGCACGCGACGGAACACATGCCCGGTAATCCCCTCCATAGGGGCCAGCGATAAATTCATCAACATCCACTCTCAAATCAATGTGACAAAGGGACAGTCCCTTTGTCACATCCCATTCAAGCGGTTCAGGAACTCTTCGCAGGCGCGAGAACGCAGGCGATATTTTTTCCACACCAGATACGATGCAATGGTGAAGGGGCAAAAGGGCAGTCCCTTTGCCCCAAGTGCCGGCTACCGGACGCAAGCTAGTTGCCGTTCGCGAACGCCGCCCATATTTCGAGGTCTAATACTTTTCCCGAGAAGTGAACGGCTCTATTTGGACCCCCGAAGCATTGACATTTTTAGGCGTCAAAACCGCAGGATTTGACTGGCAAAACCGCAGGAAATTGCACGCCAAAAGTGTCGATGCTTCGGGAGTCCGTTTTCACTCGTTCACTTCTCGGGAAAAGTATTAGACCTCGATTCCGCAGTCCCCGATGTGACAAAGGAACAGTCCATTTGTCACATTCAGAATTGACCCCCCCCCGCAATAGCTCATCGATGGCGGGATTCTCTATACTGGGTCACATATGACGGTATCGCGCCAAAGGAGAACGCCGTGACCACGTCGCAGATATCCCTGCTCGCGCTCATCTTGGTTGGGGGCATCGGCATCCTGCTTATCGGAGTGAGCGCGCTCATGAAAGCCGCCGCTCGCAAGAAAGCCAAGGCCTGTACCGCCGTGACCATGGGAACGGTCATCGACCATCGCTTTATGGGCGAAGGCAGGATGTATCCCGTTTTGGAATACGCCGTCGACGGCACGCAATACCGCGCGAAAAAACAATTCCGTGGCATAAAGACCAAAAGCTTGTCGGGACTCCCCATCCGCACGCAAGCCACCGCCTACGAAGACGCCAAGGGCTGGCTGCACGTGCAGACAGGCCCCATCGCCCGCCTAGGCACCCTCGCGGAGCAGCTTTGGCCCCTCGGTAGCCAAATGACCGTGTACTACAACCCCAGCAACCCAGACAAAAGCTATGTCGAACGCCCCATCGTGGGCAACTTTGCCACACTGATGTTTAACATCGCAGGCTTCTTGCTCATCGCGATGAGCATCTTGCTCTATGTTCTTATCCAGCGCTAGCTCAAACTGATGCGCCCCGCGCCCCATGCGCCGCAACGACCGTTACGACACCAAGGACCAGCCATGGCAACAATTTCCGAACAAGAACGCAAGCGTATCCAGCGATACTGCATCTATCCCAAGATTGCCGGTGCAGCGCTTGCCATGGCGTTCGTGCTGCCTTTTTTGATCATTCCCTTCGAAATGATCGACGATATCGTCTTCCATCACGAAGGCTTCCAAGAGACGGGCATGATGACCGCCTTGGCGCTCACTGCCATCGAGCTCGTCATATTCTGCTACTGCGCGCTCGCGCCGCGCTTTGGCATGCGCGGCAAGCAATGGAAGGAAATGCAGCACCGACTCGTCGTCGAGCAGACCGAGAAAGACCGCTCGGCACAAATCGCAGGCGTTATCGGTACGCAGGCTGCCGCGCGCCTGCTTAAGAACAGCGATAACGCGACCGTGCGCAACCTGGGCGGCGCGGCAGAAGTCGCCGCTGCCGTAGGCGCCGTCGCCACCGCAGCGGACGTACTTACCGAAAGCTATGCCAACGCAAAGGCCATGGCGGAGGCCTATAGCGTGCCTATCCCCCGTGCAAAAAAGTGGATCATCGCACTTGTGGCGCTGCCCCTCGCAATCGTGTGCGGTGCTTATATCCCGCAGCTGGCACAGGGAAACATCGAGATGCAGGAGAATGCCGCGGCCGCGGCCGAGCAGATCGCCATCGCCCGCAAGACGCTAGAGCCCGCATGCGAGTACGTGTCCGCCGATGACCCCTACGAGCGATATCAAGATTACGGCTATCATGTCCGCGGCTATCTGCACGAAGGCGACTCCGACGCCCAGAAGACCTATACGTATCTGGACTTTGACAACAAGGGAACGCTCAAGGAAGTGAGTTACATAGCAGAGATCGACCCCGACGCGAGCCTTGAGGACAACCTCGCCCGCATCGAGCTCGACTTGGACGAACTTTCCTCTGTCGTCCAAACCGTAGACGTCAAGACCATGAGTCCCGAGCTCCTAGCACCGCAAAAGCTCCCCGAAGAGTTTAGGCAGGCTTTTTTGAACGGTTCGCTCTACGAGAGAATCTCCATCAGGACGAGTGACAACCCCATCAAAACGTACTATTCGTTTGACACGGAGCCCGAGGACGAGTTTGACGAGTACACCCATCCAAGCATCCGTATCACGTTGGTGGGCAAAACGAGCTAGGCGCCCAATGTGACAAAGGGACTGTCCCTTTGTCACATTCCATGAAAAAGGGCACCGGCGTTAGCCGATGCCCTAAAGCTGCTGCAGATTAACTCCTACAGCGTATGACTAAGACGAATCGAACTATTCGTCCCAAGAGAGGCTCTTACCAGTCTTCTTTGCCAGCAGCAAGAACAGACCGATGATGACGTTGCATGCAATACAGAAGATGAAAACGCCCTGGAAGGAGCCGACAAGCTCGTATACCTTCATCATGACGGGCATGCCAAAGGCGCCGACGATATAGCCCACGGAGCAGATGAGCGCGAAGATGCGACCAAAGTCACGGGAGCCAAAGACGTCCATCACCAAAACGGTCAGAGCGGTGCCGGCGATGACGTACATGACGTCGTTAACACCGGCAGCAAGAATGCTGAGCGTCGAGTTGCCGCTGCTCATCATGAGCATGACAAAGGAGAGAATCGAGACGGCGAGCCAGCTCAGAATGGCCTTGGTGCTGCCAAACTTATCGCAAGTGGTACCGACGATCGGGTTGAGGAACAGGTCGAACAGCGATGCGGCGGAAACCATGAAGCCACCCACCATGGGGCTAAAGCCGACCTCGGCGGCATAGGTGGGGAACAGCTGGTTCATGCAGCAAGTAAGCTGAACGAGGCAGAGGAAGCCGATGCAGAAAAAGAATGCAGGCGACTTAATAGCGCGTGCGTAGCTAACGCCACGTGCACTATCCTCGGTCGTCTCCTCGGTCTCGGCGACCGTCTCGCCTTCGACATAGCCATAGGGCAGCATGCCCTTGTCCTGGGGCTTATAGCGGATAATCAGGATGGAAGCGGGAAGAATGAGCACGGCGGAGACGCCAGCGAGCACCAGATAACCAGTCCTCCAGCCAGCAGCCTCAATGACAGAGGTGATGACGGGACTCATGATGAGCATGTAAATCGAGTTCACTGCCCAAGCGAGACCAATTGCCAGGCCGCCAGATTTTTTGAACCACTGGTCAATAACATCGGACATGGCGACGCCGGTAGTGAAGGCGAAGCAAACGCCAATCAAAGCACCAGCTGCGATGAACATCCAGACTTCGGTGTAGAAGGCCATGCCTGCGCCAGCGGCGAGCAGAATAAGCTCGACGACGGGGAGCCAAAACTTGCCAACAACCTTGGGGATGAGTTTTCCGACAAACGGAAGAGCCGCTGCAAGACCAATGAGCGTTGCAGTGAAGTAATACGAGAAGATGGAGTAGTCAAATCCGAACTCCTCGCACACGGGCGCGACGAAGGAGCCAGCGATTACGCTATAGGATCCGGTCGTACCGGCAGACATGAGGCCGAGCGCGATCACGAGAACCCATGCGTAAACCTTGCTGCTCTTTAACTTTGCATTTTCCATTGATACAGCTCCTAGAGACCCAGAAGGGCGCACATAACGGCCTTGATGGTGTGCTGACGGTTCTCTGCCTCACGGAAGATGACCGACGCGTTGGCCTCAAAGCACTCGTCCGCAATCTCAAAGCCCTCGGTGATGATTTCACGATGCAGGTCGTTCTTGCACTGGTCGAGCAACATCTTGCCAACGCGGTGATTTGCGTTGTGAACAGAGGGGAGCTCGTGCATGCAGAAGATGTCGGGGTTGTTGGTGCGCTTGCACAGCTCACTGGTGACGCGATAGGGGTACAGGGACTCGGCGTCGCCAAGCCAAGAGTTGTAGTCGTCAGGGTCCAGAACCTCGTCGCCGCACTCGGGGTTGATGTAGCGCCACTCCTCGGTAACGATTACGTCGACACCGTCCAGAGCATCAAGGTCAGAGGTGATGGTGAAGGTCCTGTTAGGCGCGTACTTGGCGTAGCAGGCCTCAACCTCCTCGATCATTTCCTTGCACATCTGGTGACGGAGGTCGTCGGGGCCGATGGCGAGGAAGTCCATGTCGAGCATCGCGCACAGACGGCCATACCACACGGGGGCGCCGGCGCAGTTGCCAACGAAGGCCATCTTTTTGCCACGGCTCGTGCGCAGACCACCCCACTGCTCCTCCATCGTGAGAGCGTCAGCGAGCATCTGGGTCGGGTGATCGCCGAGGGTGAGGGCATTGATGACTGGAATATCGACCAAGTCGGCGACATCATAGAGGAACTGCTCGTCCTTTTGTGCACGATAGACAATGAGATCATACATGCCGTTGAAGACGCGCATGGCATCCTCGATGGTCTCGCAATCGCCCATGTGGGAGTTGGTCAGATAGGTGAAGCCCATGCCCAGGTCGTTGCAAGAGGTCTCAAAGGCGCAACGAGTGCGGGTCGAGCCCCACTCAAAGTTGGCGAGAACGTTCTTGCCGGGGAAGTAGCGCTGGTCGACACCGGACTTTTTCTGGGCCTTGAGGTTCCAGGCAAGATCGATGAGGTAACGGAAATCCTCAGAGGAAAGATCGTGGATGTTGAGGTAGTCGCGACCGCGAAGGCTGTTGTTCATGCCTATTTCCTTTCAATTGTTTGATGGGTAAGTGTCGAATGCGCCCCCGAGGGAAACACGGATATCCCTCGGGGACTGTAAATGTGGCGCTTGGATCAGGCAGCGCAAGTTTAAGAACTTGCTAGCAGCTGGCGGCCACGTCCTTGGTCCAGCAGTGCACGCCGCCGCCGGACAGGTTAAGCGCGAGAGAGTCGATCATGATGACCTTGCGATCGGGGAAGCAGCTCTCAAGAACCGCCTTGGCCTGCTCGTCCTTCTCCTTCACGACTTCGCTCATGCCTTCGTGGTAATAACGCTGGCCAAGAACGACGCCGTTGCAGATGAGGAAGTTGCAGTAGCTTGCTGCGGCATAAAAGTGAACGGGGCCTTCGGGCCAAGGGGTGCCATCCATGAACTTGCCGCCCATTTCGTCGATGAAGCCCTTATACAGCTCGTAGTCCTCGTCGCCGGGAGCGATGACAACCTCGATCGGCTCGGCAGTGGGCATGCGGACGATTTCGAAGGGCTTGCCCTCCCAGTCCGTCTCGGCGCGTAGAATCTCGTAGGCGGCGTCGATGCGACGATGCGATTCCGCGCCCGCCTTGCTCGAGGCGGCCTCCTCATCGGATACCTCGGCAAGAAGAATCTTGTTCGGGGTGATAAAGCGGCACATCTCATCGATGTGGGCGGCGAAGCTCATGCCGAAGACAGGAGTTCCATCTTCCTTCTCGTCGAGGATGCCCAGTCGATAGTCGTCGTCCTCAAGCATAGGCTGCGGCAGCCAGATAACCTTGTTGAGGTTGTAGATGCGCTTGTACTCGGCCTCCACTTCCTCTTTTGAGAACTCGGGATTGCGCTTGCGGCATTCCGTGTCCTCGATGGCGATCAGGGTGCCGTGACCGTCAAACTCGCGGTCGCCGCCCTCCGAAACCATTTCGGAATTGACGATATCGAAGCACCCGAGCGCAACCGCCATGTGAACAGCTGCCCTGCGTGCGGACTGGCACTCTGGGGAGTTCTTGTCCCACACGCCATAATAGGTCCAAGCGGGGTTGACCATATAGGAATGGCCTTCGTCGTCGACCATGATGCTGGGGCCGTTGTCGCGAACGTAGAAGTTGGAGTCTTCGAACTGCGTAATCTGGATACGGTCGAGATCCACCCCTTCTTCTTTAAGGCGCGAGCAGGCTTCCTCGTAGGAGCCGGGGGTGCCACAGTTGAGATTGACCGTAACGTCGCCATACTCAAGCAAAGCTTTAATTACGTCAACGCAGGGCTGGCGATTATCGAAGCCCTCTGCGCGAATGTAATCGGGAAGCCATGTCACATAGACGTTGGAGCGCTTCTCAAACTCGCCCGGCATACGATAGTTCTCGTACATGGTTGGTCCTTCCGTCGGGTTTCCCGCAATGCTGTCCGGCCGCGACAATAGCGGGGTTACACCAGCTATAGTACTACTATACCTACCGTTCGGTAGGTGTTTTTGTATAATTGCCATTCGCCTGTCGATACCTACCGTTCACCGTTTATAGTGGTCGTGTTTGGACACGAATTGATGTTCCGTTGCCATTCTTAATAATGTTGGCAATGCGGAAGTGATTTGCAATGGAGAAGTGAAGCGTGAGCACAAAGGGAAAAATATTGGACGCAATGTATGATCTTGTGGCAGAAGTCGGTTACGACAAGGCGTCCATTGGAAAAATCTGCGACCGTGTCGGTATATCCAAGCCATCGGTGTACTACTACTTTCCCTCTAAAGAGGATATTTTCACCACGCTCTTAGATAGTATGTTTCCGACTATCGACTATCAGCGCGACTACTCGCTAATAGTCGATAGGGACGGATTCAAGGCGGCGCTTATCGAGCTCGGCAATTCGGTTATAGGTGGCTATCGTAGTGATGAAAAGCGCCGTCGCGTGCTGGCCGAGGTCAGTATTCAGGCAAATCGAATCCCTGCAGTTCAGGAACGTCAGGCAACGGCGATCAACCGAACTATGGACGCGCTTAAAGACATCCTTCTCCATGGCCTAGAAATTGGCGCGTTTTCCGATGAAACAGACGTCATGCTGTACGTGCAGATTCTTTACACCGTACTTGAGGGAGCGAGCAATACCGTTGCCCAAGATGAAGACATCGATGAAAAGGCTGTTTGGGCAGGGATCGTCGAACTCATGTTTAAATAGGCGCGTAATAACAGAGGCACCTTGGCAAGCGCGATGCGACGACTTGCGGGGTCGCGGAATGGTTCGAAACCCGTGTTCGCGATGATTGCAAAAGTTGTTGAATAGAAATTGGGGCCGATTCCAGCTATGTTGGAATCGGCCCCAATTTCGTTTTAACTTGCGGAGACAAATGACAGGGCTGAAGGGCAGTTCGTTGGTCAGGTTATTTCACGGTAGTCTTATTGAGGATACCGGAAACTAAAGCAAATGTCGCAATCAGAAGGTTGCAGATGATACAGAAGACGAATACTCCTTGGAAAGACCCTGCCATACCGTAAACCTTCATCATGACTGGCATTCCGAAAGCTCCGACAACATAGCCCGCTGAGCAAATAATCGAATAGATCCTTCCAAAATCGCGTGATCCGAAGAGCGAGAGGAGAATCATCGGCATTGCAGTTCCAACGATGGCGAACATGACGTCGTTTACGCCGGCCGCGATGATGGAAACGGTCTCGTTGCTTCCGCCAAAGATGAGAAGTAGGAATGAAAGAATGCTGACTCCCGTCCATGCGACCGTTGCTTTAATAGCACCGAGCTTGTCGCATGTTTTGCCTACGAAGGGATTTAGGAAAATATCGGAGAGCGAGGCCGCCGAAACCATTAGGCTTCCCACGATGGGATTGAAGCCGACCTCGCTTGCATAGGTCGGGAACAGCTGGTTCATGCAGCAGGTGAGTTGCGCCACGCAGAGCAGAAGGGCACAGAGAATAAAAGATGGCGTTTTCGCGGCATCGCGGAGCGCCATGCCCGAAGAGACATCTTCCTTTTCATCGGCGCTGTAGCTCTCATGGGTTTCGGAGGTAGTCTCTCCGTACGGAAGCATATTGCGATCAGAAGGCTTAAGGCGAATGATAAATGCGCTTGTGGGCAATATCATGGCTGCAGAAACGGCCGCAAGTACGATGTAACCCGTACGCCAGCCTTGCTGCTCGATGACCAGTGTAATGACAGGACTCAATAGCAGCGTGCAGAGAGAATTAACGCCCCACGCAAGGCCGATGGCAAGACCAGACGATTTACTGAACCATTGGTCAATGACATCGGACATGCAGACACCCGTTGTGAACGAAAAGCAGATGCCGATCACTGCGGCGGAGACGATGAACATCCAGACCTCGGTGTAGAACGCCATTGCGGCGCCGGCGGCAATAAGGACGAGTTCAACGCAAATATGCCATGGTTTGCCGATTACTTTTGGAATGAAACGACTCAAAAGCGGAAGCCCAAGCGCAAGGCCAAGAAGAATCGCGGTGAAATAGAAAGAGAAAGAAGTGTAGTCAAAGCCCAGGTCTTCACATACAGGAGCGATGAATGAGCCGGCAATGATGCTGTAGGTGCCGGTTGTTCCCGCAGACATTAAACCGAGCGCAATAACGACAATCCAAGCAAATGCGCCGCTCTCACGGGGGCGGTCCTTTTCGGCTGGTGCGATGAGAGTCATGGTTACTCCGTTTCTATCGGCAATGCAACCTATATGCCTACCGATAGGTATATAAAGATGGAGATTCTTCGTCAAGTGTTAAGCGGGGAGCGGGGACCCTTAACGTGCCGAACGGTAATTGGGCCCCCAATGTGACAAAGGGACTGCCCCTTTGTCACATTATTCGGAACGCAGGGCTTCCACAGGGTCTTTCTTGGATGCGCTGCGAGCCGGCAGCAGGCCGGCAACAACCGTCAGCAACACAGAAATTGCAATGAGCATCAGCGCATCCTGCACGGGCAGGCTCATCAGATTGGGTACCTGTTTGGCCGCAAGCGCCCAGGCATTAACCGGAAAGCTCACGGCCACCACGACGACAATAGCAAAGACGCCGGCAATGAGACCTTCGATAAAGGTCTCGGCATTGAATACGTTGGCCACGTTACGCTTCGACGCGCCGATCGCGCGTAGGATGCCAATCTCCTTTTTGCGCTCCAGTACGCTGATGTAGGTGATGATGCCGATCATGATGGAGCTCACGACCAGGCTGATGCTCACGAATGCGATGAGCACCAAGCTGATGGTGTTCACGATGTCGGTCACCGAACCCATGATGATGCCCATGTAGTCGGTGTACGAGATTGCCTGCTCATCGTGGCCAGCGGCTTTGACCTGCTTGTTGTACGCGTCGATGTGATCGAGCACGCGCTCCTTGGCCTCAAAGTCGCGCGGGAAAATCTTGACCGAAATGGGGTCCGCCTCGTCCGCATAGCCCAACGTGGTCAGATTGTTGTCGTAGGTGAGCTTCGACGCCTTGGCATAGCTCATCATGAGCGAGCTCAGGTCCTCGGCGTCCATGTTGAAGTGGATGGCACGAGCAAAGGCGCCCGCATCCACGCGCATGGCGCTCGCCAGGTTGGCAAAACTCGAAGACATCTGCGTCGCCATTTGGTCCATGAGCCCTGCCGCACCCGCCTTGAGCTGGGTTGATACCGTCGTCGCAATCTGCTCGCTGACCGCCTTCATCACCTGATCCATAGACTGCTGCAAATACGGAGCCAGCTGCTTTTGCACATAGTCGCCCATCACCTGCTGCAGACGCTCGGCCAGGGCATCGCCGCCGAGCGCTTTGAGCTGTGCCAAAATTTGCTGGGCTGCGGCATCATTCTCAAGATATGCCGAGAATGCGGCAGCGAGCTTTGACGCGTCTTTAAGGTCTTCGGATGACAGCGCCTTAAACTGATCAGAGCGCATAAAGCCCTCAAACAGCTGGTTGGCAAGTGCTCCCACCTGCTGCATTTGCTCGGGTGTGAGTTCCAGACCGTCAAAGATGCCCGAGAAATCTGGGGCCGGCGCTTTGGCCATGATGTCACTAAAGTCGATGTCCCTCCCAACACCCGAAAGGTCAATGTCCAGCCCGGACAAGTCGAGACCAGAAAGGTCCATACCGCCGGCTGCGCCCGAGAGCGCAGATGCATCGAGAGAGAACGCGCTCTTCAGTGCCGCCTCGTCTACGCTGAACATACTGCCCAAATCCACGCCCTGCTTGGCTTCGCCCTGCAGCTCGTCGAAGGTTTTGCCCGTAAAGACATCCGTCTCGGGGTGGGCAAGCTGCTCCTGCACAATCTGCGAATCGGCAGCACGCTCCATAAGCTGGCGAGTCAGCGCATGCGTATAGACAATGCCCGGGGACAATGCGCTCGCGTTTGCCGTCTCGTTGGGTCGCACCACGCCCACAATGCGCACGTCAATACCGTCGGCAACCTTGGTTTTCATAAAGTCGGCGTCGCCAGACATGTCAGTCCACATGCCGGTCTCTTCGTTTTTGCGATAGGCATCGGCCGGCGACAACACCTTAAACGTCGTGGACAGTGCATCGTCGTAGGTAAAGTCGCTGCCGGTCTTGGGCGTCTTGACCTTGCCGTCGGCCGTCATGGCACTGTTAACCAGGTCGTTAAGCTCATCGATATCCAGCGCGCCGATACTGTAGAGCGTGTAGTCGCCCACTGTTCCGCGGCTCGAAAGCACCATCACGGCCTCGTTGGCAGACGTAGGCCAATGGCCGGCAACGACATCGTACTGGCTGTCGAGCAGACTCTGGTCGTCAATCATCTCGTTAAAGACCGAGGTTCCCATGGAATCCATGCTCACCGTTGCCGCCGAACTTGCGCCGCCGCTCATGGCCTCGGTCATAGCGTTGGGCACCAGCCGGACAGGCTTCTCATCGCCCTTGCCCGCACGATAGACAACCGGCGTCACGCCGTAGCCGTACTGGATAGCGTTGACCTCTTTGTCGATACCGTCGCCGCCGTCGTCAAGCCATGCCTTAAAGCTTGTCATATCGTTAGATTTAACACTTGCGAACATGTCCTTTACGGCTGTGACCACAGGGATCTTGTCGGTTCCCTTAGCTTTGCCACCGGTAGCGTCATCGGACGAGCCCTCGCCCTTGGACGCCTCCTCATCGGTAGCCCCATGGCCGCCCATCATGGACGACAGGTCGTAGTCTTGTTTGGAAATCGTGAGCGGGTAGCTCGAGAGCGTGTCCTCCTCGACCTTTTTGATGTAGTCGTTTACGCCGTTGGAGAGCGCCAGGATTGCCGCAATGCCGATAATGCCAATCGAACCCGCAAAGGCCGTCATGACCGTGCGGCCCTTCTTGGTCATGAGGTTTCGGGCAGAAAGCCCCAGCGCCGTCACAAAGCTCATCGAGGTTTTGCGCGTGGGCTTGGCCTCGCGACGCGCGGCCTCGGCAGCATCAAAGGGATCTGAATCGTCGGTGACCTTGCCGTCCGCCAGGTTGACAATGCGCGTGGCGTACTTGTACGCCAGCTCAGGATTGTGCGTGACCATGATGACCAGACGGTCGCGCGCAACGTCCTTGAGCAAATCCATGACCTGGACGGACGTCGTTGAGTCCAAGGCGCCGGTCGGCTCGTCAGCCAGCACAATCTCGGGGTCATTGATCAGAGCGCGGGCAATGGCCACGCGCTGCATCTGCCCGCCCGAAAGCTGGCTCGGGCGCTTGTCAACGTGCTCGCCCAGACCGACTGCCTCGAGCGCCTTGCGCGCACGTTGGCGGCGCTCGGCATGCCCCACGCCCGTGAGCGTAAGCGCCAACTCCACGTTTTCCAAAATGCTCTGATGCGGAATGAGGTTATAGCTCTGGAACACAAAGCCGATGCGATTATTGCGATAGGCATCCCAATCGCGGTCGTTGAAGTCCTTGGTCGAGATGCCGTCGATCAGCAGATCGCCCGAATCGAAATGATCGAGTCCACCGATGACGTTGAGCATCGTAGTTTTACCCGAACCCGAGGGACCCAGAATGGCTACGAACTCGTTATCGCGAAAAGACAGGCTTACGCTGTCGAGCGCTACCTGCGTAAACGACTGCGTAACGTACCTTTTGCAAATAACTCTGAGATCCAGCATGGACGGCAACCTCTCTCGCGCGGGCGCGCTCGCCCGCTCCCCCCGCCGTTCACGTTCGGCGCGTTTGTCCTACTCTATCCTCATTTTTGGCCGATACCAGTGAAGAATGTAACGAACCGCGCCAAAAAACGAACGGGACAGCACGCCGCATGGCGCACCATCCCGCATATAACATCCCCGATGCGACAAAGAGGCTGTCACTTTGTCACATTCCAATGCGCGCTACTTTTCGAGCCCGCACGGCATAACGTTAGCGCTGCCGCGGCGAGCCTCAGTCACGGCTGCAAAGAAGCGATAGCCGCCCGAGAAGTTAAAGCACTCAAAGCCATGCTGCGCCAAAATGCGGCAAGCAATGTAGCTGCGAATGCCGCTCTGGCAAATCACGTAAACCGGCTTGGCCCGGTCGAGCTCGCCCAGGCGATTGCGCAAATCATCGACGGGAATGTTTACGAAACCATCGATATGCCCGCGCTCATACTCCCCTTCCGTACGAACATCGAGCAGCTGCACGCTGCCATCGCGTGGCAAGTTGGGCTCATCCTCCCAATGCCACTGCGCCAGTATGCCGCGATTGAGGTTCTCGATCCTAAAGCCCGCCATATTGACGGGATCCTTCGCCGATGAATACGGCGGCGCGTATGCTAGGTCCAAATCCTTAAGCCTATCGCCGCGCATGCCTGCCTGGATGGCAGTCGCCAGAACGTCGATACGCTTGTCCACACCATCGATGCCCACGATTTGCGCACCCAGCAGGCGCAATCCCTGCTTCTCGAAGACAACCTTCATGGTCATGGGCGTTGCACCCGGATAATAACCCGCATGCGAACCGGGCGACAGGACCACGCTGTCGCAGTCAACTCCCGCCGCGTGTGCCGCCTTTTCGGATAGTCCCGTGCTTGCCGCCGTCAAGTCGAATACCTTGATAACCGATGAGCCCAACGATCCGAGGTAGCAGCTGTCCATGCCGGCTATGACATCGGCGACGACACGCCCCTGCTTGTTGGCGGGGCCGGCGAGCGAAATGACCGCGTCCTCGCCGGTCACCTGATGCGTGACCTGCACGGCATCGCCCACGGCATACACGTCGGCAGCAGAGGTCTCCATGCGGTCGTTGACCACAATAGCCCCCTTGATGCCCAGTTCGAGCCCCGCCTCTTGCGCCAGATGGCTCTCAGGTGCCACGCCAATGGCAAGCAGCACCATATCGGCTCCGATAGGGTCATCGCCCGCAACATGGGTGACAACGCGGCCATCAACTTCCTCAAAACCTGTCACATCGGCCTTGAGGCGCAGATCGATACCGTGCTCACGCACCTCGGTATGCAAAAGGGTCGCCATGTCGTAATCCAGGTTGTTCATAAGCTGGACGGGACGCTGCAGAAGGGTCACCTGGAGCCCCAGCTCGCACAGATTCTCCGCCGTCTCGACGCCAATGAAGCCGCCGCCGATCACGACGGCACTGCTCGGTCGCCGCTCTCGAACATAGCTGTGAATACGCAGCGTGTCCTCAACGGTGCGTAGGCTAAAGATTTTATCCGAGTCGATGCCCGGCAACGCAGGGCGAATCGGCTTTGCACCCGGCGACAGGATGAGCTTGTCATACGTCTCGACAAATTCCTCGCCCGTCAGCATATTGCGAACCTCGACCGTATGCGAATCGGGATGGATGGCAAACACCTCGTGACTCGTCTTGACCGCAATGCGAAAGCGATCCCAAAAGCCCTTGGGAGACTGCAGCGTCAATGCGCTCTCTTCTTCTATCACGCCGCCAATGTAGTACGGAAGCCCACAGTTGGCATACGATACAAAACCCGTGCGCTCAAAGATGACAATTTGGGCCTGCTCGTCGAGTCTGCGCAAACGTGCCGCCGCCGATGCGCCGCCCGCGACGCCTCCAACGATAACCACCTTCATAGCTAACGCACCACCTTTCCCGTGTAGCCGCTTATGCCGCCGATATTCTTGACACTGCCATACCCAGAACGCTTAAGAAAACTCACAGCTTGGTTGCTTCGCGCACCGCTCAGGCAATGCACGAAAAGCTGCGTGCCCTTTCGACGTATACCCATGATGCTACCCCGAAGCAGAAAAAAGAGTCGCTGTTTCCAGCGACTCCCCTTCAGTTGTCTGTCCCACGGACTTACTGTTCGCTCTTCGCGAGTGCCTGATCGATCAGTTTGTTGAGCGCCTCGCGCTGCTCAGCGGAGTTGATGCCGCCCATGATCGGCTCTCCCACAATGTTACCGTTCTGGTCGATCACGTAGGTGGTCGGGAACGAGTACAGGTTGGAGGTGAACTTTCCGGCCTCGCTGTCCGACTTAAACCAGATGTTCTTATACGTTACGCCCTTCTTGGAAAGCACGTCCTTGGCATCGGCCACCTCGTCTTTGTTGCCATCGAGCGTAAAGGAATTAACGCCCACGACCTGGCCGCCCTTCTCGGCAAGCTCCTTGTTGAGCTTCTCCAGATCGCCCAGCTCTCCCACGCACGGCTTGCAGGTGGTAAACCAGAAGTTCATGACGGTGACCTTGTTCTTGGAGAACAGCTCGTCGCTGTTTACATCGTTGCCGTCCAAGTCCTTGCCCTTAAAGCTGGGGAACTTCGTCTCCCCGCTCTCGCCGTTGGTCATGCCCGCGGTCGAGGCATCAACACTCTCCCCCTCGCCGGGCGTGCTGCCACATCCGGGGAACTCCTTCTCCAGCGCCATGAGCTTGTCCTCGATCTCCTTGACCTGCTGCGCGCCGGCCTTAAGCGTCTTAAGCTCGTCAGCCGCAAACTGATCCTTGGCGCCCTCGATGGTATCGAGCAAGAAGTCACCGTAGTTCTTGCCGTCCTCAATCATGGGAGTGTCTTTGTTGGCCGCAAGGAACACCTTTTCCCATAGGGCGTTATCGCTCGCAAAGATCTCGTTTTCCTTTTGCAGCAGCTGCTGGTACAGCTCGGCCGCCTCCTCGGCGCTCGACGGCTTTTGTGCCACAAGCTCGGCAATCTGCGCATCGCCGCTCGTAGCACCCTTCGCGTCGCCCTTGGGGGCAGAGCACGCCGCGAGAGTCAGCGCCAGCACGGGCAGCATCAACAGAGCCGCAATTTTTGACAGTTTCATGGTTCCTCCGTTTATATCGAAACTTATATAGGTACCTATTTGTTTTCGCAGGCTTGCGTGGACTGCGCGGGTTTGTCGCCCGTCACACCCAGCCCATAGCGAAAGCTAATAGCATCGACGGGGCACGCGCCCACGCATTTGCCGCAACGAATGCACTCGGCATGGTTGGGCGTACGCGTAACGTCCACGTCCATTTGACACACCTTGGCGCACTTGCCGCACGAGACGCATTTGCACTGGTCAACCTGGATCCCCAGCAAAGACACCTTGTTCATGAGTGCATAAAACGCACCGAGGGGGCAAATCCATTTACAGAAGGGGCGGTAGAACAGCACGCTCAGCACCGCAACCACAATGAGGATTGCGAGCTTCCAGGTAAAGAGCTTTCCCAGCGCGGAACGGATTCCCGTATTCATGATGGACAGCGGAATCGCGCCCTCGAGCACGCCTTGCGGACAGATGTACTTGCAAAAGAACGGGTCGCCCATGCCCACATCGTTGACTACCAGAACGGGCAGCAGCACCACGGCAAACAGCAGCACGGCGTACTTGATGTACGTGAGCGGCTTGAGCTTTTTCGTCGAGAGCTTTTTGCCGGGAATCTTATGCAGAAGCTCTTGCAGCCATCCAAACGGGCATAAAAAGCCGCATACAAAACGCCCCAGCAGCACGCCGATCAGAATGAGTGTTCCGGTGACGTAATACGAAAAGCTGAACTTAGACGAGCCCACCACCGACTGAAACGACCCGATGGGGCACGCACCCGAGGCCGCCGGACACGAGTAGCAGTTGAGCCCCGGCACGCAGACGGCTTTGCCCGCCCCCTGGTAGATGCCTCCCTTGGCAAAGTTAGGCAGGTGAATATTGGTCGCAAGCGTTGCCGCCGCCTGAATCAATCCGCGAAATCTCGCCAAAAGATGCGATACGGTATTTTTTCTTTTAACCAATTCCGATACACTCCAAGCACAGCCTGATTGCCTTGGCCAGCACGGCATCTGCCTCGCCGCGCATAATGCCAAAGCCAACCATGGCTACCCCAACGATCAGCAAAGCCACCTGCGCCACAGGCTTAATCGCTTTGAACAATCTGACCACTCCTTTCGTTTCGCGACCCATTGGACCATACCGACTATAAAATCCGTGTTAAGCGCGAATGACTATGCAAGGAGAACGTTATGCGTATCTTGGTCGTCGAGGACGAGCGGGCGCTGTGCGATGCGATCGCACGCAGCCTGCGCAACTTAGCCTATAGCGTCGAATGCTGCTACGACGGGCAGCAGGCCCTCGATCTGCTCGATGTCGAGACCTTTGATCTTGTCGTGCTCGACCTCAATCTCCCCCATGTCGACGGCATGACCGTGCTCAGGCAACTCAGGACAACTGATTGTGAGACCAAGGTGCTTGTGCTCTCGGCACGTGGCGAGGTCTCCGACAAGGTAGCGGGGCTCGATGCGGGCGCCAACGACTACCTCACCAAGCCGTTCCATCTTGACGAGCTGGCGGCACGCATACGCAGTCTCACGCTCAGGCGCTTTACGCAAAACGACGTTGTTCTAGCCTGTGGATTGTTGAGCTTTGACACCAAGGCGCGCCTCGCCTCCGTGGGCGGCGAGACCCTATCCCTCACGCGCAAGGAGACCGGCATCTTGGAATACCTGATGCTTAACCAGGGGCGGCCGGTGAGCCAGGAAGAGCTTATCGAGCATGTATGGGACAGCAGCGTCAACAGCTTTAGCAACGCAACCCGCGTTCATATCTCGTCGCTCCGCAAAAAGCTACGCAGCGCTTTGGGATACGACCCGATTCGCAATCGGATTGGAGAGGGCTACGTTATGGAGGATGGAGAATGAAAGGGCTTTCGCTGCAATGGCGCATAACGATTATGACGGCACTGCTGACGTGTGCGGCATGCGTACTGACGAACTGCTTGGTCGGCTATACGGGCATGCGCTACATGGATGCCATCGGCAGCGACATCTCGGCCTTTAACGCAACCGGCGAAGATTCGCTCCAGGCGTTCGACCCAACGAAAGCGGCCCTCGATGACAAGGTCACAATCGTCGTAAATGACGCACAGGAGTCTTTTGGCACGACAGCCTGGTACATCACGGCTGGAGTCACACTCCTTGGCGGCGCGCTGGCATACTTTGTGAGCGGCCGTGCACTCAAACCGCTACGGGCTTTTGCAGCTCAGGTTGAGCGTGTGCAGCCTGACAACCTAAGCGAAATCAGACTCAATGAAGATGCGCCCACCGAGCTACAACGATGCAGCGCCTCTTTCAACGACATGATCGCTCGTCTTGGCGAAGGGTTCTCTGCACAGCGTCAGTTTACCGGCAACGCCGCACACGAGCTTCGCACCCCGCTCGCCCTTATGCAAGCACAGATTGAACTATTCATCTCCGAGCACTCCGGTTTGCAACCCGAAACAGCCGAGCTGCTCGGCCTGCTACAAGAACAAACTGAGCGGATGTCGCGGATGACCAAGGTGTTGCTCGAGATGAGTGAGCTCCGCAGCGTTCCTTGCGAGGACGATGTTGAACTTGGTCCCTTGTCCGAAGAGGTCCTCACCGACCTTGCGCCACTTGCCGAAAATAAGGGCATAGCCCTCAATTGTGCTGGAGACGCTTTAGTAATCGGGAGCGACACGCTCCTCTATCGGCTGGTGTTTAACCTGGTCGAAAATGCCATCCGTTACAGCCGCCCCGGCTCGACTGTCAACGTCTCCATCTGCGACAACAACAGCCGCGTGTTCCTGCGAGTCGAGGACCAGGGCCCGGGAATACCCAAGCAGTACCACGAGAGCATCTTCCAACCGTTCTTTCGCCTGGATAAATCCCGCAGCAGGGCATACGGCGGCGCAGGACTCGGACTCGCGCTCGTTTGGGAGATTGCAGCGCTTCACGGTGGCGCTGTAGAGGTCGAAGCAAGTTCCGAGAACGGGACCACTATGCTCGCAAGCCTTCCAAAACGATCCGCAGCATTAACCGAACAGTAAAACGAAAGGGGTCCCGCACACGTTTGCGCGGGACCCCCTCCCTGTCAATGCAATTCGCCCAAAAGAGTAGAAGCCTACTCCCACTCCACCGTGCCGACGGGCTTCGGCGTGAGGTCGTAGCACACGCGGCAGATGCCGGGAACCTCGGCGGTGACGCGGGCGGTAATGCGCTTGAGCAACGCCCAGTCGAGCTCAGGCACCTCGGCGGTCATGACATCGACGGTGTTGATGCAGCGGATGATACAGGGCCAATCGTAGGCGCGCTTGCCCTCGCGCACGCCGGTGGCGCGGAAGTCGGGCACGACGGCAAAATACTGCCAGATGGTCAGACCCGCCTTGTCGATCTCCTCGCGCACGATCGCGTCGGCTTCGCGCAGCGCCTCAAGACGGTCGCGGGTGATGGCACCAAGGCAGCGGACGCCCAGGCCGGGACCGGGGAACGGCTGGCGCTCGACCATGTTCTCGGGCAGGCCGAGCTCGCGACCCACGACGCGGACCTCGTCCTTGTACAGCAGTTTGACGGGCTCGCAGAGCTCAAACTGCAGATCCTCGGGCAGACCGCCCACGTTGTGGTGAGCCTTCACGCCGTCTTGGGACTCAAGAATGTCGGGATAGATGGTGCCCTGGGCGAGGAAACTGACCTCGTCGCCAACCTTGCGGGCCTCCTCCTCGAACACGCGGATAAACTCGGCACCGATGATCTTGCGCTTGGCCTCGGGCTCCTCGACGTCCACGAGCTTATCCAGGAAGCGATCGGTCGCGTCCACATAGACCAGGTTAGCGTCCATCTGGTTCTTGAAGACGTCGATGACCTGTTCGCTCTCACCCTTGCGCATCAGGCCGTGGTTCACATGCACGCAAATGAGCTGCTTGCCGATGGCCTTGATGAGCAGGGCCGCGACAACCGAACTGTCGACGCCGCCGGAAAGAGCCAGCAGGACCTTCTTGTCGCCGATCTGCTCGCGGATTGCAGCGACCTGCTCATCGATGAACACCTGGGCAAGTTCGGGAGTGGTGATACGCACCATGTCGTCGGGACGCTTGTTGGGATCCATGCAGAGCTCCTTCTCGGTTCGATGGAAATGCGCCGCGCGTATGCAGACGCACCGTCATATGACCTCATTATATGCAGAACGAGATACGTTTCCCATCGCTGCGACAGAGCTTTTTGCAGGGGCGGCAGTTTTTCTATATCCCAAGGTCAGCTAGACTTCGGTAGCCACCTTGGGAGCATCGCCAATAGACTCTTCCTTTATACGTTCGGCACAATCGTAGGCGATACCCACAAATTCCAGTCCCGAGCAACAAGAGTACAATTGCTGCTAGTGTTGCCAGCTGTTGGGAGATGGAAGATGGACTGCGATGGCTACCCATGCGTTCCCATGCCGTTGATGTGCACCGCCTTTGTGCCGGGGCAGATTGACGCTGCGGTTGCAGGCATTTCCGACCCCGATTCACGCGCCATCGCCACGGCAGAAGCGCTGTACTTTCGCGGACAGGCCGCACTCGCCGCCAAGACGGCGCACCCCTATCTTGACGTCACCGATCCCGCGCTGCGCTATTCCGCATGCTTTATCTGCGGATACGCCAGTCTGTCGCTCAACCGTATCGCCGACGCCCGCCGGTGCCTTGCGGGCATCCTCGATACGCCGGCCGACGAGGAATCGCCCGCCGTCCACGCCACGCATATCCTGTTCGCCTCGGCCGCGAGCGTCCTGCTGCACTTGCCTTCCCCGTATTCTGCCGAAGAATTTTATCCACTTGCGGCGCACCTACCCGAAGGCCTGCGACTGTTCGCCAGCTACGTGATGGCGCACGCCTTGTATCTGCGCGGCGAATACGGCCGCAGCCTGGGCATGGCGGAAAACGCCCTAATTATGAAACAGGGAAGCTATCCCATCTCGGAACTGTTCCTGCACCTGGCAGCTTCCATGGCATGCATGAGCCTCAAGGACATCGACGCCGCAAAAGCGCATTTTGGAGCCGCTTGGGACATTGCGCGCCCCGACGGCCTTATCGAGCTCATTGGCGAGCACCACGGCCTTTTGCAGGGGCTCATCGAGGCATGCCTAAAAACGCAATACCCTGACGACTTCGCACGCATCATCGAGATCACGTACCGCTTCAGCTACGGCTGGCGGCGCATCCACAACCCCGATTCGGGCGAGGACGTTGCCGACGATTTAACGACCACAGAGTTCACCATGGCCATGCTCGCCTGCCGCGGATGGACCAACGCTGAAATCGCACGCCATATGGGAGTATCGCCGGGCACCGTCAAAAACCGCCTATCCGGCGTATACGCAAAGCTTGGCATCGGCACACGCGCCGAGCTGGTCGCGCACATGTTGCGTTAGCGACCGGGCTGCCAAGCGCATCGAACGCGTTCCGGAACCCGGCGCTTCGCTCGATCAATTTGGACATTTTGACCCTTGAACGGCACTACCGCCACGAAGCGTCTTCTCGCAAAATTGGATTATTTCCACCGATATTTGCGGGATGGGAGCCCAAGATGCTTGATCGCCGTTCGTTACTTGTTGCCGGAGCGTCCTCACTAGCGAGCATCATGTTGCCTCGCGTGCCGGGAAGCGAAAATGCCTTCCTGCTGCCGTTCGCGCCCACCGCGGCCTATGCCGACGAAAAAGACCCCTTCAGGGTGCTCGTTCTCTCGCGCACCATGTTTGGTGTGGTCGTGGTCGACGTCGCCAACAAGAATATGCCCATCAAGGGGGTGACGCATAATTTCTTTCGCAAATTGACAACCGCATAGCGGAACACGGCCCGC
>CABPCG010000004.1 GCA_902405995.1 uncultured Collinsella sp. | reverse complement strand
CAGTCCTTTTGCTTGCGCCCGGGAGGGCCGCATATGAAGTTTATCGCGAGTTCCGCACGCAAAGGAAAGCACTTAATGTGCTTTCCATCTTGCGCAGGACTGTAGAGCAGGAAACATCATATGCGGCCCTCCCGGGCGCAAGCAAAAGGGCGACCCCTGTCCGGAGTCGCCCTTGCGGTGCTGGTTATGTACGGCTGTTACTCGGCGTCGTGGTGGCGGCGGGGCTTGCGGCCTCCGTTGTCACCGGGACGGCGCGGACGGTCGCTGCGCTCGGAGCGCTCGCGACGCGGACGCTCACGACGCTGGAAGTGCTCGCCGTCGCCCTCGGAGGCACCCTCGGCGCGAGCCGGGGCCTCAGGCTTGTCAAGACGATCGAGCGAGATCTTGCCACGGTCGTCGACCTCGATGACGACGACCTTGACCTCGTCGCCCACGTTGAGGACGTCCTCGACCTTCTCCACGCGGCCCTTGGCGACGCGGGAGATGTGGAGCAGGCCGTCCTTACCGGGCAGAAGGTTCACGAAGGCACCGAAGGGCTGGATGGAGACAACGCGACCGGTGTACTCCTCGCCCGGCTCGGGAACCTTGATGATGAGCTTGATGCGCTCGACAGCCTGGTCGACGGACTCGCCGGTGCCGCCGACAAAGACGGTGCCGTCCTCCTGGATGTCGACCGAGGCACCGGTCTCGTCCTGGATGCCGCGGATGACCTTACCACCAGAACCGATAACGTCGCGGATCTTGTCGGTCGGAACCTGGATGGAGACGATGCGCGGAGCGGTGCTGCGCGTGGTGTGGCGCGGCTCGGGGATCACATCGAGCATCTTCTGCAGGATGAAGGCGCGACCCTCCTTGGCCTGCTGCAGGGCGCGGGCCAAGATGTCGAAGGTAAGACCGGTGGCCTTGTTGTCCATCTGCAGGGCGGTGATGCCCTCGGTGGTGCCGGTGACCTTAAAGTCCATGTCGCCCAGGAAGTCCTCGAGACCCTGGATATCGGACAGGACCACGGTCTTGCCCTCCTCCTGGATCAGGCCCATGGCGATACCGGAGACCGGGCGCTTAATAGGCACGCCGCCGTCCATAAGGGCGAGCGTGGAGCCGCAGGTCGAAGCCATCGAAGAGGAGCCGTTGGACTCCATGACCTCGGAGACCACGCGAATAGCGTAGGGGAACTCGTTCTCGTCGGGGAGCACCGGGAGCAGGGCGCGCTCGGCCAGGTTGCCGTGGCCGATCTCGCGGCGCTTGGGGCTGCCCATGCGGCCAGTCTCGCCGGTGCAGAACGGCGGGAAGTTGTAGTGGTGCATATAGCGCTTGCCCTCGGTGGGCTCGATGGTATCCAGACGCTGACCCTCGTTGAGCATACCGAGCGACAGGACGGAAAGCACCTGGGTCTGGCCACGCTGGAACAGACCGGAGCCGTGAACGAGCGGCAGGTAGTTATCCTTCACCATGATGGGGCGAATCTCATCGGCGGCACGGCCGTCGACGCGCTCGCCGGTCTCGACGACCATGGTGCGCATAGCCTTCTTCTCGAGCTTCTTGAGCGCCACGGGGATCTCGCGCTCCCAAGCGGCCTGCTCCTCCTCGGTGAACTCGGCACGGATGGACTCCTTCAGAGCCTCGACCTTACCGATACGGGAGAGCTTGTCGGCATCGCGCAGGGCGGCGGCCATCTCGTCGTAGTGGGCGAAGATGCGCTCCTGGACCCCCTCGACGGGCTGGTCGAGCGGGTACTCCTTCTTGACGATGGCGCCATTGACCTGCTCCCACTCGGCAACGAACTCGTCTTGGGCCTGGCAGAAGGCAGCGAGGGCCTCCTGGCCAAACTTCATAGCGGCGAGCATGTCGTCCTCGGAGATCTCCTCGGCGCCGGCCTCGACCATCGAGATGAAGTCGGCGGATCCGCCCAGCTCCAGGTCCAGATCGGAGTTCTCGCGCTCCTCATAGGTGGGGTTGACGATAAACTCGCCGGTCTCCACGTTGCGGCCGATGCGCACGCAGGCAAGCGGGCCCTCGAAGGGCACGCCGCCGAGCGTCATGGCCAGGGATGCACCCATGACGTTGATGACATCGAAGGGGTTGACCTGGTCGGCGACGAGCGAGGTGGCGACGATGTGTACCTCGTTACGGAAGCCGTCCGGGAAGCTCGGGCGAATCGGACGGTCGATCATGCGGGCCGTGAGCGTGGCCTTCTCGCTGGGACGGCCCTCACGCTTGAGGTAGCCACCCGGGATGCGGCCTGCGGCGTACATCTTCTCGTTGAAGTCGACGGTCAGCGGGAAGAAGTCGTAGTTCTTGCGCTCCTTGGAGACGACCACGGTGTCGAGCATCGTGGTGTCGCCCTGCTTGACAAGACAGGCGCCGGTGGCCTGCTTGGCAAGCTCGCCCGACTCGAAGGTGTAGGTCTTGCCGTACAGCTCAAAGGTCTTGGATACGAGTGTCATTGTTCTCCTTTACCCCACAGGCCCCTTGCCTGCGGGCTTCTCATGTAACGCGGGCCCCCTGCCCCCGCCACGCTTCAGAGCGTGATTGTTCGCGCCCTTACACAAAAAGAGCGCCCCGCTGCGCAGGACGCTCTTAGCATGTACAAATCCTACTGGATGTTGTCGCGGATGCCCAGAGCCTTGATGAGCTCACGGTACTCGACGATGTCGTTCTTCTTGATGTAGGAGAGAAGACGACGACGACGGCCGACGAGCATGAGCAGGCCACGACGGGTGTGGAAGTCCTTCTGGTGGGACTTCATGTGCTCGGTCAGCTCCTTGATGCGCTCGGACAGGATGGCGACCTGAACCTTGGGGTTGCCGGTGTCGACCGGGGTGTTACCGAACTGGGCAGTCAGCTCCGCCTTGCGCTCTTTGGAAACAGTCATTGTTTCACCTTTCGTTTTGCGTCGCCATCGGGCGACTCCATTCGCCTCGGACTGGGAAGCCGCCGGTGGAGCGAACATCCAAGGTCGAGGTACCAACAGGTCGGTATGTTACCACAAGCGGCGCGCGCCTGCGCATCATCACCGACCCAACATGAATTCCATCGCACGGAGCCGCTGATCGGTGTGCGTGGCGGCCCAAACATGCGAAAGCCCCAGCAAAAACGTAGCCGTATGCGGATCGATCAGCTCGTCCATAAGGGCATCGAATGTCATGGACATCAGAGCGCGCAGCCATGCGACCTCGCCGACCGATACCAACTCGGCGCCAGGCACGCTCGAGGCGCACGACCCGCACAGAAGCCCGCCGGCCTGGGCCGAGAAATGCGAGAGCATGGGATCGCCGCACGAGACGCATGCCGAGAAATCGGGGCGGTAACCAACGTGCGACAGCAGTTTAAAGACAAAGGCTGCCACGAGCAGGTCCATATGTGCCGAGTCGAGCCCGCAGCCGACAAGCGTGAGCGCCCGCTGCGTGATGGCAAAGGTAAATGGATCCTCGGCATCCTCGAAAGAGCACACGCGCGCAACCTCGGCAATCGCGCTGGCGGCACAGATCGTCTCGTAGTCAGGAGCGGCACCGAGTGGCGCCTCCATAAGCTCCGCCTGAGAAACCACGTCAAGCGAGCGACCACGCGCGAGCAGCATATCGACGGTACAGAAAAGCTCACAGCGGGCCGCAAGGCGACCGCCGGGCTTACGCGCGCCCTTAGCCACGGCACGCACCTGCCGTCCCCGTTCGTCGAGCATGGTCAAGATCAGGTCGGTTTCCTTGAGCTTCGTCTTGTCGAGGACGAGCACCTTTGTGCGATATGTGCGAGAGCCTGCCATGAACGCCGAGGCTTAATCTTCGGCATTGTAGCCAAAGCGGCGGATCTGTGCCTCGTCATCGCGCCAGCCGGCCTTGACCTTCACGTCGAGCTCCAAAAAGACCTGCGTGCCAAAGATACGCTCAAGGTCGCGACGGGCATCGATGCCGATATGCTTAATCATCTCGCCGCCCTTGCCGATGATGATGCCCTTCTGCCCCTCGCGCTCGACGTAAATCGTGGCGTGCACGCGCAGCACCTTCTTAGTCTGCTCGAGCGCGTCACAGATGACGCCCACGGAGTGGGGGATCTCGTCGCGGGTGCGACGCAGAACCTTCTCGCGTACAAACTCGGCCACGAGGGTCTCGTCGGACGCGTCGGTGCCCATGTCCTCAGGGAACCAGCGCGGGCCCTCGGGCAAAAAGTGAGCGACGGTCTCGATAAACGCATCGACGTTGAAGTTCTTGACCGACGACGTCACGATCTCGTCGTCATATTCCATGAGCTCGTGAGCGGCCTTGAGCTGTTCCATAACCTGGGCGGGATCGGCCTCGTCGGCCTTCGTAAGCACCAGGACCTTTTTGGAACGGGCGCTCTTGACACGCTCGGCAACCCAGGCGTCTCCCCTGCCGATGGGTTTGGTGGCGTCGATCAGAAACGCGACGACGTCTACGTCATTGAGCTCAAACAGGGCGCTCTTGTTGAGCTCGGATCCCAGGCCGTCCTTGGGCTTGTGGATACCCGGAGTGTCAACGAAGACCAGCTGGTAACCGGGGCGGTTGACCACGGCGCGCATACGGCGGCGGGTCGTCTGGGCCACCGGAGAGGTGATGGCGACCTTCTTGCCGTAACAGGCATTGAGCAGCGTGGACTTGCCGGCGTTGGGGCGACCGACCAGGGCCACAAAGCCGCTGCGGAAACCGGGTTCCACGTCGCCAAAGCCCACGAGGCTCTCATCCTCGTCGCACAGGGCATCGAGTTCCTCGTCGCTCATACCCTCAAACGGATCGAACTCCTCGACCTCGTCAAACAAATCGGCACCTTCAGCCTCGTCCAGGACCTCGTCATCCAAAACTCCATCGGTAGGCTGCATATTGTCGGACATGGGAATCCCTTTCTAAATAAAGTCGAGCGCGTGGGCAAAGACAAGCAAGCCAACGATCGCGGCTGTAATGGAAAGAACGTATACAGAGGCAGCGGCGATATCCTTCGCGCGCTTGGCCAGCGGATGCAGCTCCTGGGTCGCCAGGTCCACAATCGCCTCCATGGCGGTATTGCACAACTCGCCGTGAATCACCAGGCCACAGCAGATGATGACCGTAGCCCACTCGGCAATATCGAGCCCCACGATGCAGCCGGCAATGACGGTGCACACGCCCGCCACGAGCATGACCTTAATGTTGCGCTCGGTCTTGACGGCAGTGACGAAGCCCTCCATCGCGTATGAGAACGACTTTAAAAAGGACGGATGGTCCTTGTTCGATCCGGGAATCATAGACGGCTCCTAGTCGTGGGCATGATTGGTTATGGGGCCGACGTGGACGAGTTTGGGGTCCTCGCCGCGCTCAAGCGCCAGGTCGCGCAGGATGGCATCCTCGCGGGCCTCCATGACCTCGGCCTCATCGTCCTCGATGTGGTCGTAACCCAGCAGGTGCAGCATTCCGTGCACGAGCATCAGTCGGCACTCATCGGCGGGGCTGTTGCCAAAGCCGGGGGCCTGGCGGGCAATAACCTGCGGGGCCAGGATAATATCGCCGAGCTCGAGCGTCTCGTCGGCGGGAATGTCCTCGTCAAAGGCCGAGTCACATTCAAACGAGAGCACGTCGGTCGTGCGATCGATGCCGCGCCACTCGTGGTTGAGCTCGTGCATCTCGTCCTCATCGACATACGAAAGGGAAATCTCGACCTCACGCTCAACACCCTCGGCGGCAAGCACAACTGAGCAGATGTGCTCCACCTCCTGGGCATCGAGCAGCGTATCGAGCTCGGCATCGTTGCTGATCAATACACTCAACGGGACTCCTTTCGATCGTGTGCGCGCTGCTCACGCGCATCGTCGTATGCATCATAGGCCTCAACAATACGGCCCACCAGGGCATGGCGCACCACATCGGCGCGCTCCAGGTGAGAAAACGCCACATCGTCGACGCGACCCAGAATCCTTTCGGCATCGGCAAGACCGCCGCGACGACCCACCAGGTCACGCTGGCTCAGGTCGCCGGTAATCACAAACTTGGAATTAAAACCTAGACGCGTCAGGAACATCTTCATCTGCTCGGGCGTCGTGTTTTGCGCCTCATCGAGCACCACAAAGGCATCACTCAGCGTTCGACCGCGCATGTAGGCGAGCGGCGCGATCTCGATCACGCCACGCTCCATAAGCTCATCGGTGCGTTCGCGATCCATCATGTCAAAGAGGGCATCATAGAGCGGGCGCATATACGGGTCGATCTTTTCCTCGAGGGTACCGGGCAAAAAGCCCAGGTTCTCCCCCGCCTCGACAACCGGGCGCGTCAGGATCAGGCGGCCCACCTCATGGCGCTTGAGCGCGGCAACGGCGAGCGCCATGGCCAGATAGGTTTTACCGGTACCGGCGGGACCGAGGCCAAACGTGATGGTGGAAGAGCGGATGGCATCCACATAGCGCTTTTGACCGAGCGTCTTGGGGCGGATAACGCGACCGCGGTACGATAGCAGCACATCATCGCGAAGCGATGTGGCCTCATGCTCGCCGTCGCGCAAGACGGCCAGGCAACGCGAGACATCGTCGGAAGAAAGGGTACGGCCGGCCGCCGCCTCGCGAAAAGCATGTTCGAAAAAGCGCGCCACGAGCTCGACCTCGTCCGGGTCACCGCTCACGGCGATGCTATCGCCACGGGCGACCACATGGGCGCGAACCAAGCTCTCGAGCGCACGAAGGACGCCGTCGCCGGCGCCCAAAACGCGCGAGGGATCAATCCCCTCGGGAACGGTAAGTCTAATCTTCGAGGCTTCCATGAACCTCCCTGCGTGCATGGACCAAGCCGGAATCATCGACTCCGATGATAGCAACATCGAGCAGGCACGGGGCTGTGAGTCCACAGGTATCATCAAGACGGGCATGATGGAACGAGCCAAGCGTCAAATTATCACCGTACTCAAGCACGGCGCGCTCGACGGTACCCACGCGACGGCGGGCATCGGCAACCGCGAGCTCCTGAGCCGCCGCGCGCATGCGACGGCTGCGCTCGGCCATGACCTCAGGCGGTACCTGGTCGGGCATGTCGGCGGCGAGGGTGCCGGGGCGCTTGCTATAGCGAAACACGTGCATGCGCGAAAAGCCCACGCGACGGCACAGCGCCAGCGACTCCTCGAACTCCTCGTCCGTCTCGCCAGGAAAACCGACGATAACGTCGCACGAAAGTGCGGCCTGTGGCAGGTTCGCACGGATCATGCGCACCGTATCCTCAAAGGCCTCGGCACTATAGGGACGGCCCATGCGATGCAGCGTCGCCGTGCAGCCAGACTGCACGGGCAGGTGCAAAAACGGGGCGATACGCTGCGGATAGCGCGCCATAACCTTAAGCAGGCGCTCAGAGATATCCATGGGCTCGACCGAGGAAATGCGCACATGCGCAATAGTCGTGCGCTCCATAATGGCCTCGAGCAGCTCATCGATTTCGACATGCTCGTCGGTCGCGCTCTTGCCGTCATAGGCACCCAGATTCACGCCGGTCAACACGACCTCGGGCACGCCGGCCTCCTGGGCCTCGCGAACTTGCTCGAGCACGGACTCGACGGGCACGGAGCGCTCGGGGCCGCGTGCCTTCCACACAATGCAATAGGTGCAGCGATGGTTGCAGCCGTCCTGAATCTTCACGCCCAGGCGAGAGCGACCGAGCGCATCGACAACCTCGCCATCACTGCAGGCGGGAACGCTATCGGACTCAACGCCCAACACCTCGCAGACACGTTCGGCGACATCGATCTTGGACGGCTCGGCGATCACGCGGTCGGATAGCTCCAGCAGCTCCTCGGGATGCAGGTTGACCACGCAGCCGGTCACGACCACATAGGGCTCGTTTTGATGGGCCAGCGCATGGCGGACGGCCTTACGGGTCTTGGCCTCGGCCTCGCCCGTAACGGCACAGGTGTTAATGACGATCAAGTCGGCATCCTGGGGCTCCACAATAGCAAAGCCCAGGCGCATAAGATCGGCAGTGATACGGTCAGACTCAACCCGGTTGACACGGCAGCCGAGGTTGACGACGGAAATATGGGGTGCGAGCACGCGGGCTCCTTAATCGAGGATATCGTCGAGGGCACTCTTGATACGGTCGGTCACCGACTTCTTACCGGAAGCGACGTCATCGCCCATCTCATCGGCAAAAGCACGGAGCAGCTCGCGCTGCTTATTGGAAAGATTGGTGGGAACGACCACGCGCAGTTGCACGATCAGGCGGCCACGCGAACCGCCACCGCCAATGCGCGGCATGCCGTAATTATTGACGCTCACGGTGTCGCCGTACTGGGCGCCGGCGGGAACCGTCACCTTAACGACCTCGTCGGGCATAATGCCCTCGACCTCGATCTCGCAGCCGAGCGCAGCCTGTGCAATCGAGATATCGCTCACCAGGTACAAGTCGTCACCGTTGCGCTTAAAGCGCTCATGGTCGGCAACGCGCACGTTGACAATCAAGTCGCCCGAAGGCTCGCCGCGAAGGCCGGCCTCGCCAAAGCCGCTCACACGCAGCTGTCGACCGGTCGAAACGCCGGCGGGAATATCGATGTCGATCTTTTCATGCGAAGGCGTGCGACCCTGACCGTCGCAGGTCTCGCAGGGATGGTCGATAACCGTACCCTCGCCATGGCAGTCGGGGCAAGGCGAGGAAGACTGAACCTGGCCCAGGAACGAACGCTGAACCGTCGTGACGTAGCCCGTACCGTGGCAGCGGCCGCACTGCTTTTCCTGTGCGCCCTCTGCCCTACCGGTGCCATTGCAGTCCTCGCAAGGAGCAAGGCGGTCATAGCTGATAGTCTTTTTGCAGCCGAGCGCCGCCTCCTCGAGCGTCACCGAAAGCGAGATGGCCATGTCACGACCGCGACGACGCTCGCGACGGCCGCGGGCACCACCGCCGGCGCCGCCGCCAAAGAACGACGAGAAAAGGTCGTCCATGCCCATGCCGCCAAAGATGTCGTTAATGTCGACATAGCCAGAGCCACCGGGGCCGTCAGGAGAGCCAAAGCGATCGTAGTTTGCACGCTTCTGCTCATCGGAAAGAACGGAATATGCCTCGTTGAGCTCTTTGAACTTGGCCTCGGCCTCGGGGTCGTCCGAAACGTCCGGGTGTACGGTACGGGCCTTCTTTAGAAACGCGCGCTTAATCGTCCGCGCGTCGGCATCCTTTTCGACGCCAAGTACCTCGTAGTAATCCCTATTTTCCGACACGACCGAATCCTTCCGACTTTCATTATTGTCACAGTGCGTCCTATACCCAAGCTGGGGCGGCCGCAAACAGAGGGTTTGATGTTAGTACATTCCGTACGGCGAAAGCATGGCACGCTGCGAGCAGCTCGCAAACCAAACCGACACGAGTGCAAACATAAATCCGTTGGCAAAACCGTTGGCAAACTGCATCGCGCCGCGTTTCCACCACAGCAGGCTGCGATGAAGCACGCCGTCCGAGAGCACCATGAACAGGCCCATGGCAAACGGAATAAAGCACATCATGGCAAAGGCCGAGAACACGCCCGAGATGGCCGACAGCACCAAAAACGGCGCCACGATGCCCATCAGGTAAAAACCGGTACGGGCCTTGCCTTCCAGGCGCTCGGCCTCGACATGGGCACGGCCGACCAGGTCGCCGCCCGCGGCACCGTTGGTGCCGGCGTGACCCATGCCGCCAATACGAACCTCGTCGCCATCGTGCGTGCCGGCAGGAAACTCAATCGTCTGCTCGGAGGTCACGCGGGTTCGACCGCTGCCACCGCAATCGGGACAGGGGTCGGCGACGACCTTACCGGAACCGCCGCACTCGGGGCAGACCGACTGGAACGTGCCGGCGCCAAACAGGAAGGACAGGTCGACATCGATGTGGCCGCGACCGCCGCAGCTCGGGCAGGTATGCGCATGCTCGGACGAGACGGAGCCCGAGCCGCCACAGTGACCACAGGTATCAAAACGCGTATAGCGGACGGTCTTACGGGCACCGCCCTTGGCCTCCTTGGCGTCGAGCTTGATGTCGACGACCACGTTGGCGCCGTTCTCGGGATTGTAGGCAGCCTGCCCACGACGCTGCTGGCCCCAGGCGCCACCAAAGGGGAAGCCGCCCTCAAAGGGATTGCCATAACCCGTGCTGCCGGCGTAGCCGCCACCATAGGGCGAAGCCGTAGGAGCACCGGCAAAGGGATTGCCCGAGCGCATGGCGTCATAGCGAGCACGCTTCTGCTCGTCCGAAAGCACGGCGTAGGCCTCGGAAACCTCTTTGAACTTTTCCTCGGCATCCGGCTCTTTATTGACGTCCGGATGGAGCTTGCGGGCCTTTTGCTGGAAAGCCTTTTGTATATCACGCGAGGTGGCGTCCTTGGAGACGCCCAGGATCTCGTAGTAATCTTTTTCGTTCATCGTCGCCATGCGCGGCAACCTCCTGCTCACAGCAGCGTATATAATGCGGTCATTCTACCCGAGCGGCCTAAGCTAGACCCCAAAACAGCTCGAACAGCACATTTCCATCGAGCCAACCCAAGTGGGTGGGAGCCAGACGGGCGCGAGTGCGACCTTCGATAACATCTTTCGATGTAACGCGCCCCGCATGCCCTTTAGCATCATCGGACACCCAGGAGGCAAGGCCCAACTCGAGCGCGCGGTCGCAAGCCGCCGCCAGCTCGTCCTCGGGGATAATGTTTGCCGAGCGAACCAACAGGTCAGACCCAACGCCGCGCGTCATGCGACAGGCGAGCATCAAATCCTCGGCTGCTGCCTCGCGCTGCGACAGACACTCGGCATCAAACGTCGTCGCAGCATCGTCGCGCTGTACCAGACGCACGCGATACGCGTCGCCTCGAGCAAGTGCGCCGCAAAACAGCCCGGCCAAGCGAGCGAAGTCCCCAGCATCGAGCATGCCGGCGGCAGAGCGGCCCAGACCCAGGTAACCCTGTCCGGTCCAGTAGGCAATGTTATGGGCGCATTCATGGCCGTCGAGCGCGTAGCTCGCCACCTCATACGGGTGATAGCCGGCGGCACCCAGGAGCTCGCGCGCCACGTCCATGCAGGCGGCCTGAAAATCCTCGTCGGGCTCGAGCGACTCGTCACGGCACGCCATGCGATAGAGGGGCGTCCCCACCTCGAGCGTGAGCGGGTAAACCGACACATGATGCGGAACCGCCGCCAGCACGCCCTCGAGCGTACGCTTCCAACTCGCTGCGGTCTGCCCGGGAAGTCCGCACATAAGGTCGCACGACACGTCAAGCCCAGCGTCCTTGACCGTCGCGATGGCGGCGAGCGCCCGATCGGCATCGTGAATGCGGCCGATGGCGGTAAGTTCGGTGTTATCGAGCGTTTGCACGCCCAGAGAAACGCGTGTGACACCAACCTTGGCAAGCGCAGTAGCAAGCTCGGCGGTCAGCGACTCGGGATTGGCCTCGCAGGTAAACTCAACGGGGGCGCACCACGCACGAATACGCCGCGCCAGCTCCACCAGGCGCTCCCCCGCCAGCGACGGCGTGCCGCCGCCAACATAGACGGTGCGGATCTGGTCGAGGGCCCCAGCCTTGCCAAAAGCATCGAGACGCGCGAACAACTGCTCAAAATAGGAATCGAGCGCGGCATCCAAATCACACGAAGCAAAGCTGCGCGAGTCGAAGTCGCAGTAGCGGCACTTTTGGGCACAGAACGGCACGTGCACGTACAGCGCGGTAACGGCCACCCTTAAGCCTCCAGCGGATGAGGGGGCACCGATTCGCCGGCGGCAAGGGCAGCCTCGCAGGCCACCACATCATGCTCGATCTCATCGACCAGCGCCATAAACTCCTCATACGTGGAGCAGCGCACCACATGGGCACGCCAAGCGGCGGCATGGGGCATGCCTTTTAAGTACCAGCTTGCGTACGTACGGGCACGCGACATGAGCGGCAGGAGCTCATGCGTCAGCGTTAGGTGCTCACGCAGGGCGTCCAGGCGCTCGACAGAGCTGCGCGCCGGCACCGGTGTGCCATCGAGCGCAAGAGCGCGAGCATCGCCAAACACCCACGGGTTCCCGTAGATGCCGCGCGCGATAAACACCGCGCTGGCACCCGAGTTTCGCAGATGCACCGCGGCATCCTCGGCGGTGAACACATCACCCGAACCGATCACGGGAATCTCAACGGCATCTGCGACCTCATCGACGACCGACCAATCGGCCTGGCCGGTGTAGAGCTGCGTGGCGCAACGACCATGCACGGCGACTGCGGCAGCCCCTGCGCCCTCAAGCATCTGGGCAAATGTCGCGGCATTGCGGTCCTCGGCATAAAAGCCTTTGCGAATCTTGACGGTCACGGGCACGTGCGCCGCGCCCACCGTGGCCTCGACGATCTTCTCCGCCAGGTCGGGCGTGCGCATGAGCGCCGAGCCCTCGCCCTTGGTAACAACCTTGCGGGCGGGGCATGCCATATTGATATCGATGAGCGACAGGCGATCGCCAACGCGCTCCTCGACGGCAGCGACGGCGCTCGCAAACTGATCGGGCTTGGAGCCGAAGAGTTGCACGCAAATCTGCTGCTCCTCGTCGGCCGGTAGCACCAGGCGCCAGGTCTTGTTGCTGGCATAGGCAAGGCCCGCCACGCTCACCATCTCGCTGTAGGCAAGGTTGGCACCGCGACGGCGGCACATGATGCGGTAGGCAGGGTCGGTCACGCCCGCCATGGGAGCCATAAGGAACGGCTGCTCGGCATAGGCGCCCAGCAGCCGCTTGCTGTATTCAGAAAGCGCCATAGACCTACTCGTCCACCTTGAGGATCGCCATAAAGGCCTCCTGCGGGACCTCGACCGATCCGATGGCCTTCATGCGCTTCTTGCCCTCTTTCTGCTTCTCGAGCAGCTTGCGCTTACGCGAGATATCGCCGCCGTAGCACTTAGCAAGCACGTCCTTGCGACGCGCCTTGACGGTGGAGCGGGCAATGATCTTATTGCCGATAGCACCCTGGATGGGCACCTCGAACAGCTGACGCGGGATGATCTCCTTAAGCTTGTCGCACAGGCCACGGGCCAGGCCATAGGCCTTGTCCTTGTGGACGATAAACGACAGCGCGTCCACCTCATCGCCCGAAAGCAAGATATCGAGCTTAACGAGCTCGGAGGGACGGTACTCGTTGAACTCGTAGTCGAGCGAGGCATAGCCCTTGGTACGACTCTTGAGCTGGTCAAAGAAGTCCAGGATGAGCTCGGCGAGCGGCATGTCAAAGCGCATCTCGACCGATTTGCTCGTGAGATGGATCATGTCGGTTGTAATGCCACGGTGCTCGATAGCGAGCTGCATGACGGCACCCGTATACTCGGGCGGGCAGATGATCTTTGCCTTGAGGTAGGGTTCCTCGATACGCTCGATGCGCGTGGCCTCGGGAAGATCCTGCGGGCTACGGACATCGATCATCTCGCCGTCGGTCTTGTAGACGTGATAGTCGACCGAGGGACTCGTGGCAATGAGGTCCAGGTTGAACTCGCGCTCCAGGCGTTCCTTGACGACTTCCATGTGCAGCAGGCCCAGGAAGCCCACGCGGAAGCCAAAGCCGAGCGCCACCGAGGTCTCGGGCTCCCACACCAACGACGGGTCGTTGACGTGCAGCTTATCGAGGGCGTCGCGCAGATTCTCGTAGTCCTTGTTGTCGATCGGGAACAGGCCCGTGTAGACCATGGGCTTGGCCTCGCGGTAGCCCGGAAGCGGCTCGGGGCAGGGGTTCGAGGCCCACGTGAGGGTATCGCCCACGCGCACGGCCTCGGGGTCCTTCAGGCCCGTGACCACGTAGCCCACCTCGCCAACGGTCAGCGCGT
This sequence comes from uncultured Collinsella sp., assembly GCA_902405995.1. GTDB lineage: Bacteria > Actinomycetota > Coriobacteriia > Coriobacteriales > Coriobacteriaceae > Collinsella. Next base: position 87,156 of record CABPCG010000004.1, on the reverse strand, counting down.
CGACCGGCGTCTCGGCGGGACGCTTGACACCCACGCCATCGACCAAAAAATCGCCCTTGGCCTGCATCATGCGCAGGGTATCGCCCTTCTTGATGGAGCCGTCAAAGACACGGACCGTGGCGACGACGCCGCGGTACTCATCAAAATACGAGTCCAGGATGAGCGCCTTGAGCGGCGCGTTTGCATCGCCCTTGGGCGGTGAGATCAAAAAGACGATGGACTCCAGCAGATCGTGGATGCCCTCGCCGGTCTTGCCCGATACGCATACGGCATCGTCGGCGGGAATCGCCAGGTCATCCTCGATCTCGGTCTTGACCTCATCGGGGTGTGCCGACGGCAGGTCGATCTTGTTGATGGCGGGCACGATATCCAGGTTGGCGTTCATGGCGAGCGTCGCGTTGGAGACGGTCTGTGCCTCGACGCCCTGCGTGGCGTCGACGACGAGCACTGCGCCCTCGCAGGCGGCCAGCGAACGCGAGACCTCGTAGGTAAAGTCCACGTGGCCCGGCGTATCGATCAGGTTGAACTGATACGTCTCGCCATCGTCGGCGTCATAGGAAACGCGAACGGCATTAGACTTGATCGTGATGCCGCGCTCGCGCTCGATATCCATGGTGTCGAGCAGCTGCGACTCCATGTCACGCTCGTCGACGGTATGGGTGAGCTCGAGGATGCGGTCACTGATCGTGGACTTGCCATGGTCGATATGCGCAACAATCGAGAAGTTGCGGATGTGGGAAATGTCAATTGAAGTATTCATGCGGACTATCTTACCCGAGCGGTACAAAAAATGGAGCCTGTTCCATAAAACAGGCTCCATTTATGCGCGTAATCTGTGTGGTGTGAAATTTACAACTTAGGCGTTGATGCTGTTCACGAGCTTGGCAAGACCGGACTTGCGGTTGGAAGCCTGGTTCTTGTGGATAACATGCTTGGCGGCAGCCATGTCGAGACGCTTGGTGACGGTCTTGAGGGCAGCCTGGGCCTTCTCGGCGTCGCCCTCGGCGACGGCGGACTGGACGTGCTTGGTCAGCGTCTTGAGCTCGGACTTGACAGCCTTGTTACGCATGCGAGCTGCCTCATTGGTGCGGATACGCTTCTTCTGAGACTTGATGTTTGCCACTTCTGGAGTTCCTTTCGAGTTCCTTGCAAAAAATGTATGACACCTCTGAGACACGGTGAGGTCATGCAAGCGCCTACTATAGCACGCTCCCTCTCAAAGGGATAGAACGAATTTGTCAAATAGGCAGGTATCATCACGATTTTCTCAAGATGTTCGTAATCCAGAGCAAAAGCGCCGTCTGAGAATCGGCCGAACCCTTGAGCGCGAGCTCCACATCGACCGCACCCTCGAGCGCGGCAACGAGCTCTGCCATCGAAAAGCGACGTGCCCAGGTCAGGTGATTCTTGACCTGCCAGGACTGGAGCTTAAGTGTTGCGGCCAGCTCACGACCCTGTCCGCGCGCATCGAGCGCCTTGGCAACGATAAGCTCGCGGATGCGGCCGCACAGCAATGTGTAAGTCCACACGTAGCTCTTGGCGGGCAGTAGATTGAAGAGCTCGAGTGAGCGTCGCATGTCACGGGCCGAGACCGCATTGAGAAAGTCCCAGGGTTGAACCTCGGCCGTACGTACAATCCAGCGCTCAACGTCGGCAAGCTCAATCTGGGGCGCCTCGACCATCTGGGCAAGCTTAGCCAAGTCGTTATCGAGCATGCGGGTGTTCTCGCCCGAGCGCGAGACGAGCTCCTCGGCGGCCGCCGCCGAGATGGACTTGCCGTGTTGCGTCGCCATCTGCTGCACGCGGCGTGGGAGCTCCCAGCGCTTGGTGCCCGAGCAATCGATGACGGCCTTCTTGTCAATCTTGGCGATCGCCTTGTACAGGCGCGTATTCTTGGCGAGCGAATCGGCGATAATAAGGCAGACCGTTGTGGGACTTGGACTCGCCAGATACTCGACGAGCGGCTCGGAAACCGCCTTGGCAAGCTTGGAGCAGCCGTCAAGGATTACCAGGCGAAACTCGCTGCCCATGGGAAAGGTGTTAAGCGATCCGATAATGGACTCGATATCGGGGTCCTTGGTCATGTCTCGCTCGTCGAGGTTGAACTCGACCATACCCGATTTTTCCAGACGCGCTTTCATACGCGAGACGGCGTGGTCGCGCTTAACTCCGTCGGTACCGACAATCAGATATGCCGGCAGCAAACCGGTTTCGGACATTGCGCTCCCCTCCCGCAGGCCTTCGTATTCGTTCCGTGCCATTCTAGCCCAGGGGCCCACCACACGCCAACGACGTCGTCACGGTCGCTGGCATCGCATCGCAAAGCCATTCGCAGTCGGTGTGACGGTAATGTCGCCGTGTTCGATAGTACACGCGAACACACCACCCGCTTCCTTAACGGCATCGATGCAGGCATCGGACGGATGGCCGTATCGATTCCCCTCACCGGCGCTTGCGAGGGAAAGCTCGGGCTTCAGGACGTCCAGCAACTCGCCATCGACTGAAACCTTGGAGCCGTGATGCCCAAGTTTAAGGACATCGATATCCCCCACCTCCTGCACGAATTCCCGCTCTTGGTCGAGCTCGGCATCACCGGTGAGAAGTATTCGCAGGCCCTTGCCTTCCTGAACATAAGAGAGCAGCAGGACAAGCGAGTCCTCATTTCCCTCGCCATCCACGAACTCGAATGGCCACATCACGCGGGCGCAAAATGAGCCGATGTCGACCGTATCCCCATGGCGCACCTGCCGATACTCCACGCCAGGTCGGTTCAATACCTCGGCAGGAGCATCCTCCAGCGCATCCGCCGCCACGGCAATCGTTCCGACCGAAAACTGTTCGAGCACGGCAGGCAAACCACCCCAGTGGTCCTCATCCCAATGCGTCACAAAAACGGCATCGATATGGTGCACGTTATTGCGAACCAACGCCGCAACCACACGCTCGTCGAGCCCGCAGTCGACGAGAGCTACTGCGCCGCCTTGGCGGATAAGAATCGCATCGGCCTGGCCCACATCGAGCACCGTCACCGAAGGCGGAGCGAATCGATCCCAATAGACGTACGGAATCGCAGCCAAGAGCATCAGGCATGCAAGCCCCACCGCCATAGGACGTGCACGGGGACGCGGCCACCAGACCAGCAGAACCGCCAGAAAACACGGCACTAGGTAAATCCACATGCTATCGGGCGGCACGCTCACGTATGCACCCGGCACGGCGGCAAACAGCTGCTCGAAGAACAGCGCGCAACGGGCGGCAATCATGGGCACAACGAGCGCCCAAGTCCGCAACGGTCCCACGAGCGAAAAGGGAGCCAGCACGATCGACACAGCGAGCAGAACGCTCACCACCGGACCGATGACCGCATTTGCCAACGGAGCAATGAGCGAGAATGTACCGAAGGCAGGAATGGTGATGGGAAGTGTCGCCAGTTGCGAGCACAGCGTGACGGAAAGCACGCTGGCAACGCCCGATGGCACACCTAGCTCACCCAAAGCGTAGGTCGCATAGGGACAAAAGCACAGAATGGCTAAGACGCTGGCGCATGAAAGCTGAAAGCCCATCTCGAACAGCACCGTCGGCCGCAGTAGCACAAAGATGGACATGGTTACGAAGAGTGCCGAAAGGCCGTGCCGACGACGCCCCGCGCCGTTTACGACAAGCGTCACGAACACCATGCAGCACGCGCGCACGGCCGAGGGAGACGCGCCCGTAAAGGCAGCGTAGCCCACAAGCGTTATCGCCAATATCGCCCGCTGAAGACCACGTGAGCACCGAGTCTTTTGCAATACACCCTCGATTACAAACCCCACGATAGCCAAATGGCTGCCCGAGACGGCGATAAGATGCGCCGTTCCCGTCACCGAAAACCAGTCGCCCGCCGGCTGGGCGCGCAGCTCGGCCGAACGACCGCAGACGACACCGGCTATGAGCGCACGCGCCGGGTCGGTCGCAGGCGCGATGGACGCAAGCAGCCCATTTCGCAGCCGAAGCAGCGGCCTCGGAGAACCCTCATCGACCGACACCAACCGGATGACCTTCACTTTTCGGAGCTCGCCTCGAAGCACGCGTGAGCGACCATACGCATCGTTCTCAAAACGTAAAACGCGACCGATAACACGCACGTGCGCCCCGACCTTGAGCTCACGATCACACGATAGGCGAACCGTTGCCAAGTTCTTACCGTCCGCGCGTGCCTCGCAGGTATAGGAATACACGTCGTCGTTTATGGATGGATCACCCTGCACGACAAACTTGAGGCCGCTTGCCGCTCGACCGTCGAGCGTCTTCGAGGCGTTGAGCGCACCCACGGCCCACCACGCCGAAACGACCGCACCCGCTATGAGACCGACGGACGCGGCATACAGCCACCGCTTCAAAGGGGCAAGCCGCGCACAAGATTGAGCCAGCACAACGAATACCGCAGCCGCAATGGGAATGGCTATAAGCAATGTGACGGGCGCTGGCTGCTCTCCCAGCAGCAAATCGGCTGCCATGTTAAGCACCAATCCGCAGCTCGCACACAAGCCGGCACAAATGGCCATCGTCCACGGAATCAGGGGCCGCGGAGGCATCACGTGCTCTCGCTCGGTCGCACTCATACGCAGATGCAATCTTTGATTTTGGCAAGCTTCTTCTCGCCGATTCCCGACACGCGCATCAGATCGTCAACCGAAGCAAAAGCACCGTTCTTTGTCCGCTCATCGATAATCGACTGGGCCATGGAGGGGCCGATGCCCGAAAGCGTCTGCAGCTCTTCTGCGCTTGCCGTATTGATGTTTACTAGGCCTGTTGCGCCACTAACGCCCGACGATGCGGAAGTCCCACCATCAACACCGGCTTCCGCAATGGACGCCTGCTGCTCCCCTACCGTTGGAACGTGAATTTTTTGTCCATCAGTGACCTTGGATGCACGATTAAGCCCCGTAACGTCTGCTTCGGGCGCCAGCCCGCCGGCGGCATCAATCGCCTGAGCCACCCGCGCCCCGTCTTTGAGGCGATATACACCGGGTGACACCACGGCGCCATCAACATCGACATAGACCTCTGCCGCGGCAGACGCCTTAGGCGAAGAGCCTTCGGATGTCTTTCCGCTCGAAGCATCGCCGGATCCCGGCTCCACTAACGTGCCCGAACCATCAGTGCGCTCAAACGACACACCGCCGGCACCGCCGCCAAGGTTCGCCATCGCCAGCCCACTCGCCATCGCAATGACGACCAGTATCGCCATCACCACTGCCTTATGACCGAGCAGTTTGCCCGCCCAGCGGTCCATCTTTTTGACTCGTTCGTGTTGTTCGCGCTGCGCCATAGCAAAACCTCCCAACACCATCGTGTCAGGAAAGGAGCTCCACAACAGCCACGCCCCAAAACCGGTTTTTGCGGTCAAACCAAAAACCGACCAAAACCTTGCACAAATCTGTCCATTTATTCAGGCACACGTCAGCAAATGAACGCTTAGCCGCAAAATGCCCAGATAGCAAAAGACCGACGATGCAGGCGCATCGTCGGTCTATGCACAAATTTACTCGTAATCTTGGTAAATCTCACGCGGAGCAAGCTCCGAATGTTTGCGTTTTAAGGTCTTAGGGGCCTTATATGTGTTGCTCTCGAAGTCGATGTACTCGGTCTGCTTGAGCAGGCGCTCAATCATCTCCTCGTGATCAAACAGTTCCCAGGCCTCATGCACGGCATCGAGTTTAGCGTGCGTCTCGGGTCGGCGCGGCATAAACAGCGTGCAGCAGTCGGGAGCGGCCTCAGTCGAGATATCGAACGTACCGATCTCCTCAGCACGCGCGATGATCTCCTGCTTATCCGAACCGATGAGAGGACGGAACACGGGGATCTTCACGGCCTCGTTGACGGCCATGATGTTCTCAAGCGTTTGGGAGGCAACCTGCCCAAGCGATTCGCCCGTAACGATGGCCTTGGCGCCCTCGATGTGCGCAATGCGCTCGGCAACCGAATACATAATGCGGCGATACATGATCACGCGCAGATTGCTGGGACAGGTGACCGAAATCTCACGCTGGCAGTCGCCAAACGGCACCACGTACAGGCGGCCGATCTGGACACCCGGCTCAAGCGCACGGATGATGTCCTGCACCAAATACTCGCTCGTATCAGGCGTCTGCGGACGACCGGAGAAATGCACCGGCACGCACACCGCGCCGCGACGCGCGAGCATCCAGGTCGCCACCGGAGAATCGATACCCGACGACAGCAGCGTCACGACCTTGTCGGCAGAACCCACCGGCAGACCGCCCACGCCGCGCTCGGAGCGCGCATACACGTAGACACTACCCTGAACCACCAGAACGTGCACCATCGCGTCGGGGTCGTGCATCTGAACCTTTTTATCGGGGAAGGCCTCACACAGTACCTCGCCCACCTGACGATTGATATCGATCGAGGTGAGCTCATAGTCAGTATTGGAGCGCTTGGCGTGCACCTTAAACGAATCGAAGGAACCAAACTCGCGCAGCGCCTTCACGGCGGCGGCGCAGTACTCCTGCGGGTCGCGGTTGGTGTGATACGCCAAAGACACACGGGCAACGCCGGGAACGTTGCGAATGACACGCGCCGCCTCGTCGGCCTGATGTTCGTTAAAGGTCACGAGGATATAACCGGAAATTCGAGACACGGCATTCACGGAAAAGGCGGCCAAGGCCGCCTTGATGTTATCCATGAGGATATGCTCAAAATGTGCGCGGTTCTTGCCCTTCAGCCCAACCTCGTGATAGTGGACTAGGCAGACGCGAGCCGCCATTTAGGCTTCAGCAACCTTGTGGCCGAGCGCCTTCTCGTAACGGGCCTCGTCGTAAGAGATGTCACCGTCGACAATCTCGTCCATAGCCATCGAGATGGTATCGGCACCGGAAAGCCCGATGGTGATGTCATCGACATCCTGGACGGCAAGCACGCGGTTGTGCTGGCCACGCAGCATGCTATTGATGTCGCAGGCGCGCTTGGAGGCAAGCGAAGCGAGCAGGAAGCGGTTGTGATCGGTCTTCTCCAGAAGATCGTCAATGCAAGGCTTTACAACGGACACGGACCTCAGATCCTTTCATGCATATCGAGAACGCGAACGAGCTCATCGGTCGCGCGGTCGAGATCGTCATTCACCACGACGTCGTCGTAGCGGTCGGCAAGGGCAAGCTCATCGGCGGCGTTTGCCATACGCAGCTCAATCGTCTCGGGCGTCTCGGTACCGCGACCGACTAGACGCTCGCGGAGCACCTCAAGCGAAGGCGGCTTGATAAAGATCAGCACGGCCTCGGGGAAACGCTCCTTCACCTGCAGGGCGCCCTGGACATCGATCTCCAAAATCAGAGACGCGCCCGAGGCGAGCTTGGATGTGACCTCGCTCACCAACGTGCCGTAGCAGTTACCGTGGACCTCGGCCCACTCAACAAACTCACCGTTTGCCACGCGGCGGTCGAACTCCTCGCGCGTCAGAAAAAAGTAGTTGACGCCGTCGACCTCACCTTTGCGTGGTGCTCGCGTGGTAGCCGAAACCGTCAGACCCAGGTTCGAGCGGCGCTCGCGCACACGAGTGACGAGCGTACCCTTGCCTGCGCCTGACGGTCCAGAAATCACAAAGAGCTTGGAATCCTGAGCGCTCACTTATTTGGTCAGCTGCTCGAGGAGCTGCTCGCGCTGACGGACACCGAGGCCCTGGACGCGACGAGTAGCGGAGATACCGAGCTCCTCCATGATCTTGGCAGCCTTGGCCTTGCCATAACCGGGGAGAGACTCGATGAGGGTGGAAACCTTCATGCGGGAAGCGATGGGGTCATCGGAGTTGAGCACGGACTCGAGGGACTTCTCGCCCTTCTTGATCTGCTCGCGAAGCTCAGCGCGGGCGTGACGTGCGGCAGCAGCCTTCTCAAGAGCCTGCTTGCGCTGCTCGTCGGTAAGCTGAGGGAGTGCCATTCGTACCTCCAAATAGTTGGGTTATATCTGATTCAATAATTGGCATTTTAGCACGTAGAACGTACAAAATGCCTAATCGCGGCTCCATAGGTTAGACGATACCCGCAAAAAGTGCAATATACTGCGCCCAAAGTTAAGCCCCTGACCTGCGATTCCACACAAAGGATGGGAAAGTTTACGCAGGCACAGGGGCTATTTTGTGCTAATGAGACCCAAAAGTGGTGACTTAGGGGAATCTTTTACGCGACGTTTTCGACCAGCTCGGCGACGATGGCGTCAAAGGCGGCAACCGGATCGTCGGCACCGGTGATGGGACGGCCCACCACAATGTGGCTTGCGCCACGCTCGATAGCCTGGGAAGGCGTCGCCACGCGAGACTGGTCACCAAGAGCGGCACCCACCGGACGCACGCCCGGGGTCACGATCAGGGCATCAGGACCCAGCAGCTCACGCATGTCGTGAGCCTCCATCGGCGAGCACACGATGCCGTCGATGCCGTTGGTCTGGGCAAGCTTTGCCAGACGGGCGGCTTCCTCGGCAACGGGCGACTCGACGCCGATCTCGGCCAGCGCATCCTGATTCATGCTCGTGAGCACGGTGATGGCGACGAGTTTGGCGCGGTCCTCACGCGCCTCCTCGGCACCCTCGCGGCAGGCAGCGAGCATAGCACCCGAGCCCAGGCCGTGGACCGAAAGCAGGTCGGCACCGGCAAGCGAGGCCGAGCGGGCAGCGCCGCGCACCTGATGCGGAATGTCATGGAACTTAAGGTCGAGGAAGACCTTAAAGCCAAGGTCCTTAAAGGTCTTGACGATCTGGGGACCCTCAGCGTAATAGAGCGTCATGCCGACCTTGAGCCAGGCGGCATGGCCCGAAAGCTCGTGGGCGAGCTCGAGCGCACGCTTACGGTCGCAGTCGAGGGCGACGATAACACGGTCGCGGGCATCGGTCTCTAGCATTCGAAAGCACCCACCAGCTCGTTGATGTCCTTTACGCCCTGGGACTCGGCCCAGGCCTCGAGCTCATGCGCGATCTTAAGCGAAGCACACGGATCGACGAAGTTGGCCATGCCGACCGACACGCAGGTGGCGCCGGCCAGGATAAACTCAGCCGCATCCTCGCCGGTCATGACACCGCCGACACCGTTGATGGGGATATCGACGGCCTGAGCGACCTCCCAGACCATGCGAACGGCGATGTGGTGGCACAGCGGGCCCGAAAGGCCGCCCTTGGGCTTGGCAACACGGGACTTGCGGGTGTGCACGTCAATGGCCATGCCCTGGATGGAATTGATGACCGAAAGGCCGTCGGCGCCGGCGGCCTCGAGAGCCTTGGCAATCTCGGCGACATTAACCGGAGCCATCTTTACGAACAGCGGCTTATCGGTCACCTTGCGGCAGGCAGCCATAACGGAAGAGGCGCCCTCGGGCGTGGAGCCCATGGCGGCACCGCCGGCGGCGATATTAGGGCAGCTCACGTTGATCTCGTACCCGGCAGCCCAGGGGCACAGCTCGACATACATCTCGAGCGCGCGGACAAACTCGTCAACGGAGTGGCCGGCAACCTGACAGATGACCTGGCAGCCGTCCTTGGACAGCTGTTCGAGCCACGGGCCGGACTCACGGGCAAAGGCAGCCACGCCAGGGTTCTGAAGGCCCACGGAGTTGATCATGCCGCCCGGGATCTCGGCCATGCGGGGCGCGGGGTTGCCGGGCCAGGGCTCGGCAGCGCAACCCTTGGTGGTGATGGCGCCCAGCTGGGAAACATCAAAGAAGTTCTGGAACTGCCAACCGTAGCCAAAGGTACCGGCTGCGGTGTTGATGGGGTTCTGCATCTTGACGCCGCCGAAATCGACGGCCATGTTCACGGTACCCACTAGAAGACCACCACCTTGGAAGCATCGAACACGGGGCCGCACATGCAGGCGCCCTTCATACCGTCGACCGTCTCGACATTGCAGGTGTTGCAGGCGCCAAAGCCGCAGCTCATCATGCGCTCGAGGGACACCTCGCAGTACGCACCGGCCTCGGCGGCAGCGGCGGCGACCTTCTTCATCATGACGGCAGGGCCGCAGCTGGCCACGTAGTCGTAGCCGCCCTCGCCGAGCAGCTCGGCGGCAGGATCGGTGCAGAAGCCGTGCGTGCCCAGTGAGCCGTCGTCGGTGCACACGTTGACCGTGGCTCCCAGCGCGCGGAACTCATCGACGCCCACGGCCTTGCACGCGGTGCCAAAGCCCAGGCATACGTCAACGTCCACACCCTGCTCGGCAAGCATGTCGGCCAGGCAGAGCACGGGCGGAACGCCAATGCCGCCGGCAACGAGCAGTGCCTTCCTGGTACCTTCGGGCACCAACCAGCCGCGGCCGCCAGGGCCAAGCAGATTGGAGGTGGAGCCAGGGGCCATCTGCGACAGACGGCGGGTGTCGTCGCCCACGACGGCGTACCACAGCTCGACGGTGCCGGCCTGGTCATCGGCGCGATAGAAGCTCAGGGGCACGCGAAGCAGCGAAGAGGCATCGCCGGGCACGGCGATGTTCACAAACTGACCGGGCTTGAGCGCACTTGCAAGCTTGGGGGCCGAGATTACGAGCGAGAAGATGCCCTCGGCGATCTCCTTGTTCGAGACGACCTCGAAGTCGTGCATGCGTGCAGTGGAAGGTGTGGGCATAGACGCTCCAATCCCCCATGCGGTTGCATGGTTCAGGCGAACAGAAAGCGCGGCACCGCAAGGGCGCCGCGCACAAAAGCGATAAGGCTATGCTAGCAGATGCAGCCGTCGGCGAGCGTCTGCTTGCCGCCGACAAACACATCGGTGGCACGACCGGTGAGCGTGCGGCCGGCAAAACCGGAATTCTCGGCACGCGACTCGTAGCCGTCCTCGCCGACCGTCCAGGTGGCAGACGCGTCGAAGACAGTCAGGTCGGCAACGGAGCCCGCCTTGACCTGAACCTGGTCGAGGCCCAGGATCTCACGAGGCTTGATGGCCATGAGCTCGACCATGCGACCCATGCTCATCTTGCCCGTGTTGACCAGCTCGGTGAGCACGAGCGACAGGGAGGTCTCGAGGCCGATCATGCCAAAGGGCGCAAGCTCGAACTCGCGGGCCTTCTCCCACGGAGTGTGGGGAGCGTGATCGGTGACGATAGCGTCGACGGTACCGTCGATGACACCCTGACGGATGGCCTCGGCATCCTCGTCGGTGCGCAGCGGCGGATTGACCTTGAGCGAGGTGTTGTAGGTCTCGTCCAGGTCGTTCTCGGTCAGGAACATGTGGTGCGGGGTGGCCTCGCAGGTCACCTGGACACCGGCAGACTTACCGGCACGCACGAGCTCCAGGCCATGAGCGGTGGAGATGTGCTGGATGTGCAGCTTGGCACCGGTCAGCTTGGCAATCTCGATGTCGCGGGCAATCTGAAGCTCCTCGCCGGCGGCCGGCCAACCCTCGAGGGCCAGACGGGTCGAGACCTTGCCCTCGTTGATCTGGCCGTGGCCGACCAGATCTTCGTCCTGGCAGTGGCTCATAAAGACCTTGCCGAACATCTTGCCGTAGTCCATGCAGCGACGGAGCATGCCCGCGCCCTGCACGCCACGACCATCGTCGGTGAAGGCGACGGCGCCGTGGGCGACCATATCGCCCATCTCGGACATGGCCTCGCCCTTAAGACCGCGGGTCATGGCGCCCGACGGATAGACGCGGCAGTGGCCGACCTCGGCAGCGCGGGACTTGACGAACTCCACGACGGTGCCGTTATCGGTGACGGGATCGGTGTTGGGCATGGCGCACACGCCGGTGAAGCCGCCCTTGGCAGCAGCGCGGGTGCCGCTCTCGATGTCCTCTTTGACCTCGTAGCCAGGCTCGCGCAGATGCACGTGCATATCCACCAGGCCGGGGACGAGATACTTGCCGGAAAGGTCGCGGACCTCGGCTCCCTCGGCGGCGAGGTTCTCGCCGACCTCGGCGATCTTGTCACCGTCGATCAGGACGTCGACGACACCGTCAAGCTCGACGGACGGATCGACGACGTGGGCATTCTTAAGAAGCAAGGCCATTATCGGCACCTCCAAGCAGCAGATACAGGATAGCCATACGCACGCAGATACCGGCGTAGACCTGCTCCAGGATGACGGAGCGTTGCGGGTGGTCGGCCATATAGGAGTCGAACTCGACGCCGCGGTTGATGGGGCCCGGGTGGCAGATAATCGCATCGGGCTTCATGAGCTTCTCGCGGTCCTTGGTCAGACCGAAGAGCTTGTGGTACTCGCGAATCGTGGGGAACGGTGCGCCCTCGAGGCGCTCCTGCTGCACGCGCAACATGTAGACGACGTCCAGCTCGGGCAGGACGGAATCGAGGTCGCTCGTCACGTGGTCGCAGCCCAGGACCTCGGGCGCCGGCGGCAGCAGCGTGCCGGGGGCGACGGCGTAGGTCTCGCAGCCCATGATCTTAAGTGCGGGGATCAGCGAGCCGCACACGCGGGAGTGCGCGATATCGCCGACGACGGCGACCTTCAGACCGTGGAAGTCACCCTTGTGCTCCCAGATGGTGTACAGGTCGAGCAGGGCCTGCGTGGGGTGGTTGTGCTTGCCGTCGCCGGCGCAGATGACGCTCGCGGGCGAGTTCTGCGTGACGATGTAGGGAGCACCGGCGTGCTTATCGCGAACGACGATGCAATCAATCTTGTAGGCGTTGAGGGTCTCGACGGTGTCGACGAGGCTCTCGCCCTTGACCGTGGAGGTCGAGGAGCCGCCAAAGTTGAGGCTGTCGGCCGAAAGGCGCTTCTCGGCGAGCTCGAAGGAGCTGCGGGTGCGCGTCGAGGGCTCGTTGAACATGTTGACGATGGTCTTGCCCTTGAGCGTGGGGACCTTCTTGATCGCACGCTCGTTGACCTCGGAGAACGCCTTGGCGGTCTCGAGGATGAGCTTGATGTCCTCTTCGGAGTACTCGGTAATGTCGATCAGGTGCTTATGGTTGAACGCCACGGTACTACTCACCTCCCAGCGGCGCGGAGCCCACGTGGGAACCCGGCGCGACGTCGTTAATCTCGACAGCGGTGCGGCCGTCGACTTCCTTCATATATAGGTGCACGTTCTCCTCATGCGACGAGGGAACGTTCTTGCCGACAAAGTCCGGCGAGATGGGGAGCTCGCGGTGGCCGCGGTCAACGAGGACTGCCAGCTCGATACGGCTCGGACGGCCCAGGTCCATGACGGCGTCCAGAGCGGCGCGGATGGTACGACCCGTATACAGGATGTCGTCCACCAGCACGACGCGCTTGCCGTCGACGCTGAAGGGAATGTTGGTAGCGTGGATCGCGGGAGCGAAATTGGTCGCATAGTCATCGCGGTAGAAGCTGATGTCGAGGCTACCGAGCGGAACGTCGACGCCCTCGATCTCCTTGATCTCCTCGGCGAGCTTCTTTGCCAGAAGGTCGCCGCGCGTGACGATGCCGACCAGAGCGAGGTCTTCACAGCCCTCGTTGCGCTCGAGAATCTCGTGCGCAATGCGGGTCATCGCTCGATTGACGGCGGTCTCGTCCATGATGACCGCCTTGGGGGAAGTCGTGCCCATCGATCTCCTTCCTCACATGTCTTGACTGCTGACACAGTCAAAAAAAATAGATGCCCGACCGCTTAAGCGGACCAGACACCCACAGGAAAGGCTGCTCTTTGGCAGCTATGTAATTCCATGTGGGTATCTCGTACCCCTTTAATGGTCAAGGGATAGTGTAGCCAACCTCGAGCTTAATTGCGAGCATAAATACAGAGCAATCCGTAAACGGGCGCAGGCGCTCCATAAACCTATATATATTTGTGGGACGAGCTTGAAAACGCACGCACGAGCTGGCATAATCGCCTCTGCTGCACGCAAATCGGATCTACGTCCAGGGCCGTAGCGTGAGCACTATCGCCAAAAGAGGAATATCTCTGTGTAGATTGCGCACAGGGAGCGACTTCTGTGCTATAGTTCAGGCTTGTTTGTTAACGCGACATGTTCGTTTGTCGCCCAAGGAGGGTCAGTTATGTCCAAAGTTTGCGAAGTTTGCGGTAAGCACCCCGTTGCCGGTCGCTCCATCAGCCACTCTCACCGCGTCACCAACCGTAAGTTCCGCCCCAACATCCAGCGCGTCTACGTCGTCGTCGATGGTCACCGTCGCAAGATGAACGTTTGCTCCACCTGCCTCAAGTCCGGCAAGGTTGCGCGCTCCTAAATAAGGTCTTACCAACAAGTACCTCGGACTCTCCGGGTCAAAGACCTCGCGTTCATATAGAACTTACCAAAGGCGTCCTCCCCCACGGAGGGCGCCTTTTTTGCACTCATTGGGGACAGACTTACATGAGTGTTTTCACGCATTGGGGACAGACTTAGATGAATGCTTTCCTAAGCTCACAGTGCATCGATCGGCCCCAATCCATACCTCAGGCCGCCTCGTTCCAGCCTGTGGTGGCCTTGGTTACGCTTGTAGCGCCGATACCGGTGATACGGGCAATTTGCTTGACCGTAAGATGGGCCCGCCTGAGCCTTAGCAGACAGGCATCGCGTTCGGGGCGTGGCAGGGCCTTGAGCAGCGCAGGATCAATGCTCGGCAAAACTTCGCGCGCAACGGAAAGGGCGTCCTCATCGGGGATCCGTCGGCGCGGAAGAATCTCCACTGACCAGATGCGCCCGGCAACTTCCTCGAGATGCTCGCAATAGCAACGAGAGCCTCCGACAATATCGAGCATAGGGGCCGCGTCACAGATATCAAAGGGATCGTATCCCAGCTGGTATGCCTTGTAGCTTGACCAGCGGTAGGCATCGAGCGAGTCGAGCACACCTTTCACAGGATTGAGATGGATATAATCGAGCAACTGCACCGCCTGCGTGTCCGACTCGACCGCGATCCGCGAATAGCGATTATCAAACAGGTGACCCGTTCTTCCCGTTTTTCCATTGAAATACTTGGCATAGGCCGTCAGCGCGCACTGCATTGCCTTTGAAAGGTTGTCATATGGGTCATCAACCATCAAATGGAAGTGATTATCCATAAGGCACCAGGCCAACACCGCCACGTCATGGCACGCAAACCTGTCTGAGATGTCCGATAAGAAACGATAGCGGTCGGAATCATCTTCAAAAATGATCTGTTTGGAGTTGCCGCGGTCAAAGACGTGGTAATAGCCGGTGAGCGATATTTCGCGGGCGCATCGGGGCATGGTCTCTCCTTTCAAAGCCGTACAGGCAACACCTAAAAGGAGAGAAGGAACGCGAAATGCTGAGCCTGTGACCTATTTATATCCAATCTGCGCCAAAAACAGGCCCAGAACGGCAAAATGACAAATCCATGTCTGTCACAAATGAGTGAAAGCACTCATGTAAGTCTGTCCCCAATGAGCGGGGCAATGCAATAGGCAGATAGTTATAGTTGAAACGTTTCAGTTGATTGAAGCGTTTTAGTATGCCTTTTACGGGAATCTTACCGTTCGCCGAATAATTTCTTGCTATCATGCAAGACGTAGGGTAAATCTCCGATCGCAAGGAGACACAAATGGTGAAAAAGTCACCGGAAAACACTACTCCCGCAATTGTGGACAACGTAGAGGCGCTTGAGGCTAAGCTCGCTCAGATGCGAGAGGCCCAGGCGCTTTTTGCTACGTACACGCAGGAGCAGGTCGACAAGATCTTCTATGAGGCCGCCATGGCCGCCAACAAGGCTCGTATCCCGTTGGCGAAGATGGCCATCGAGGAGACCGGCCGCGGCGTTCTTGAGGACAAGGTCATCAAGAACCACTACGCCGCAGAGTACATCTACAACGCTTACAAGAACACCAAGACCTGTGGTGTCCTGGAGCGCGACGAGGCCTACGGCATCACCAAGATCGCCGAGCCCATCGGCATCGTGGGCGCCGTCATCCCGACGACCAACCCCACCTCCACTGCGATCTTCAAGACGCTGATCAGCCTGAAGACCCGCAACGGCATCATCATCTCCCCGCACCCGGCAGCCGCCAAGTGCACCATCGCCGCCGCCAAGCTCGTGCTCGACGCCGCCGTCAAGGCCGGCGCCCCCGAGGGCATCATCGGCTGGGTCGATGTCCCCTCCATCGAGCTGACCAACATGGTCATGCGCGACGTCGACATCATCCTCGCCACCGGTGGCCCGGGCATGGTCAAGGCCGCCTACTCCTCGGGCAAGCCCGCCCTGGGCGTTGGCGCCGGTAACACCCCGGTCATCATCGACGACACCGCCGACGTGCTGCTCGCCGTCAACTCCATCATCCACTCCAAGACCTTCGACAACGGCATGATCTGCGCTTCCGAGCAGTCCGTGACCGTCATCGACACCATCTATGACCAGGTTAAGGCCGAGTTCCAGAAGCGCGGCTGCTACTTCGTCAAGCAGGGTGCCGAGATGGAGGCCCTGCGTGCCGCCATGTTCAAGAACGGCGCTCTCGACCACCGCATCCCCGGCATGGCTGCCGCCAAGATCGCCGAGCTCGCAGGCATCGAGGTTCCCGCCAAGACCAAGATCCTGATCGCCGAGGTCACCTCCACCGACCCCGCCAAGGAGGAGTTCTCCCACGAGAAGCTCTCCCCGGTCCTGGCCATGTACCACGCCAAGGACTTCCAGGAGGCCGTCGACAAGGCCGAGCACCTGGTGCTCGCCGGTGGCCCGGGCCACACCGCCTCTCTGTACGTGCACCCCGCCCAGGCCGAGAAGATCAGCCTGTTCGAGCACGTCATGAAGGCCTGCCGTATCGTCATCAATACCCCGTCCTCGCACGGCGGCATCGGTGACCTGTACAACTTTGGCATGAAGCCGTCTCTGACCCTGGGCTGCGGCTCCTGGGGCGGCAACTCCGTCTCCGAGAACGTTGGGGTGAAGCACTTGATCAACGTTAAGACTGTGGCCGAGCGCCGTGAGAACATGCTGTGGTTCCGCGCTCCCGAGAAGGTCTACTTCAAGAAGGGTTCCACGCCCGTCGCCCTCGACGAGCTGGGCAACGTCATGGGCAAGAAGCGCGCCTTCATCGTCACCGACCAGTTCCTCTTCAAGAATGGCAACACCCGCGCCATCGAGGCCAAGCTCGACGAGATGGGCATCGCCCACGACTGCTTCTACGACGTCGAGCCCGATCCGTCGCTGCAGTGCGCACGTCGCGGCGCCAAGCAGATGGCTCTCTTTGAGCCGGACGTCATCATCGCCGTCGGCGGTGGCTCCGCTATGGACGCCGGCAAGATCATGTGGATGATGTACGAGCACCCCGAGTGCAAGTTTGAGGACATGGCCATGGACTTCATGGACATCCGCAAGCGTATCTTCACCTTCCCCGAGATGGGCAAGAAGGCCTACTTCGTCGCCGTCCCGACCTCTTCGGGTACCGGCTCCGAGTGCACGCCGTTCGCCATCATCACCGACAAGGAGACCGGCATCAAGTGGCCGCTCGCCGACTACGCGCTGCTCCCCAACATGGCTATCGTCGACGCCGACAACTGCATGACCGCCCCGCGCGGTCTGACCGCTGCCTCCGGCATCGACGTCATGACCCACGCCATCGAGTCCTACGTCTCCATCATGGCTTCCGACTACACCAAGGGCCTCTCCGAGCGCGCTGCTAAGCTCGTCTTCGAGAACCTGCCCTCCAGCTTCACGAACGGCGCCAAGGACCCGCATGCCCGCGAGGAGATGCACAACGCCTCTTGCATGGCCGGTATGGCCTTCGCCAACGCCTTCCTGGGCCTCAACCACTCCATGGCTCACAAGCTCGGCGCTTTCCACCACCTGCCCCACGGCCTTGCCAACGCTGTCATCCTGACTCGCGTCATGCGCTACAACGCCGCCGAGGCTCCCGTCAAGATGGGTACCTTCTCCCAGTATCCTTACCCCAACGCGCTGCACAACTACGCCGAGATGGCCAAGTACTGCGGCATCGAGGGCAAGGACGACAAGGAGGTCTTCGAGAACTTCATCACGAAGCTCGAGGAGCTCAAGGACTTCATCGGCGTCAAGAAGACCATCGCCGACTACGGTGTTGACGAGCAGTACTTCCTCGACACCCTCGACGAGATGACCGAGCAGGCATTCAACGACCAGTGCACCGGCGCCAACCCGCGCTACCCGCTCATGAGCGAGATCAAGGAGCTCTACCTGGACGCCTACTACGGCCGAGAGCCTCAGGACTACGCCGTCTGCTAGTTTTAGCACGGTTTTTAACGGCGGGGGTGCACGGGTGTTTCACACACCCCCGCCGTCGCTTCTATCGCATCGTTGAAAGGATGCAACCATGCTGCTACCCGATTCCAAGACCGAGCTCGTCCGCCGTGGCAACAAGGTCGTTTACGACCTGGGCGACAAGATCGTCAAGGTCTTTAACGAGACCAAGCCCGTCTCCGACGTGTTCAACGAGGCTTTGAATCTTGCCCGCATCAATGAGTGCGGCATCCGCAGCCCCAAGGCTCTCGAGGTTTCCCAGCTCGAGAACGCCAACGGCTGGGCGCTCTTGACCGAGAAGGTTCCGGGCACCACCCTTGCCGAGAAGATGACTGCCGAGCCTCAGCGCTTTGGTGAGTATCTCGAGATGTTCGTCGACCTCCAGATCGAGATCCACGGCTACACCTCCCCGCTGCTCAACCGTCAGCGCGACAAGTTCGCCCGCATGATCGACAGCCTTGATCAGCTCAATGCCACCACGCGCTACAACCTTCAGGAGCGTCTGGACGGCATGACCAAGGAGTTCAAGGTCTGCCACGGCGACTTCAACCCCTCCAACGTCATCGTCGGCGACGACGGCCAGCTCTATGTGTGCGACTGGGCACACGCCACCCAGGGCTCCCCTGCTGCCGACGTTGCCACCACCTACCTGCTCTTCGCCCTCAACAGCAAGGACCAGGCTGAGGCCTACCTGGAGCTCTACTGCGACCGCGCCGACATGCCCATGCAGGTCGTGCGTCAGTGGACGAGCATCGTCGCCGCTTCCGAGCTCGCTCGTAAGCGCAACGTGAACGATGAGTTCCTGAAGAACTGGATCGACGTCGTCGATTATCAGTAATATCTGAGCGATTTATTTCGCATCGGAGGCACAAGAAAACCCCGCAACTCATATGGGCTGTGGGGTTTTTCTTTCAGATATCGAGGATGCCACAAGATAGAAGGACGGCCCCACATCTCCCCGATCTGGAGAAATGCGGGGCCGTCCCGTATATCGAACTACAAGCGAAATCGTCGATTAACGGCGGGCCGCCTTAACAAGCTCAGCAACCTTGGCGACGACCTCGTCGATCGCCACGTCCTCACGCTCGCCCGTGGCACGGTCCTTGAGCTCCACAGTACCATTCTTGAGACCACGCTTACCCAGAACGACCTGATACGGGAAGCCCATGAGGTCGTTATCGGCAAACTTAAAGCCGGGACGCTCGTCACGGTCATCGACGACAACCTCGATACCCTCGGCGCACAGGCCCTCGACGATTTGGTCGCAAACGTTAGCGCACTCCTCCTTCTTGGGATCGAGCGGAATCACCGCGACCTCGTACGGGGCAACGGAGACCGGCCAGACGATGCCGTGTTCGTCGTTGTGCTGCTCCACGACGGCAGCAAGCGAGCGGGACACACCAACGCCGTAGCAACCCATGATGAGCGGCTTCTCCTTGCCGTCCTCGTCCATAAAGGTGGCACCCATGGCCTCGGAGTACTTGGTGCCCAGCTGGAACACCTGAGAGACCTCGATGCCGCGGGCAGCAGAGAGCGGCTTGCCGCAGTGCGGGCAGGGATCGCCGGCAACGACGGTGACCAGATCTGCCCACTCATCGACGGTAAAGTCGCGCTCGGGGCAGGCACCGGTAAAGTGATAATCGACCTCGTTGGCACCGCAGGCCCACTGCTTGGACTCGCGCAGGCTCTCGTCGCACACCAGACGGATGCCCTCGGGCAAGTTAACCGGTCCGATAAAGCCCTTGTGCAGACCGTAGGTCTGGAGCTCCTCGTCGGTCATCATGCGATAGCCCTTGCCAAAGACATGCTCGGCCTTGCAGTCGTTGAGCTCATGATCGCCCGGGACGATGGCCACGACGGGCTTGCCCTCGGCATCGATGAGCGCCAGGGACTTGCGCGTGCCGTTCTCGGGGAACCCAAAGAACTTAGCAACAGCCTCAATGGTGCCCATGCCCGGAGTCTCAACCTTGGTAAGCGTACCGTCACCGGGACCCTCAGTCACGACGACCTTGGTGCTTGCAGCCTCGTCATCGGCAGCAAAGCCGCAATCGTCGCAGTAGACGAGCGAGGCCTCGCCGGCGTCAGCCAGAGCCATGTACTCGACGGAGGTGTCGCCGCCGATCTCGCCGGAGTCGGCGACAACGGGTAGAGCCTTGATGTAGCAGCGCTCGCAGATGTTGGCGTAGGCCTGCTTCATCTTGTCGTACTCCTCCTGCAGGCTCTCCTGCGTGGCGGAGAAGCTGTAGGCATCCTTCATGATGAACTCGCGACCGCGCATCAGACCAAAGCGGGGGCGGAACTCGTCGCGGAACTTATCCTGGATATGGTAGAGGTTGACGGGCAGCTGCTTATAGGAGCGCAGCTCATTGCGCACCAGGGCGGTGACAGTCTCCTCGTGGGTGGGGCCCAGCACGAACTCGCGACCATGACGGTCGTCAAAGCGCACAAGCTCCTTGCCATAGGCATCGATACGGCCGGACTCACGCCACAACTCGGCATCGACCATGATAGGCATCATAAGCTCCTGGGCGCCGGCGGTGTCCATCTCGTCGCGCACGATGTTCTCAATCTTGCGAATCGAGCGCCATGCGAGCGGCAGGTAGGAATACAGACCGGCGGCCTCCTTGCGGATCATGCCGGCACGGAGCAGCAGGCGGTGGCTGGCGAGCTCAGCGTCCGCCGGATCCTCTTTAAGCGTCGGCGCATAGAGCTTAGACATATACATTGCTCGGGTCATTTATTTCTCCTCAATAAGCTTGTCGACCTCTGCCATAAGCGCGTCGACAATTTGGTCCTCAGTTACTTTACCAATGATCTGGCCATGCGAAAAGAGCAAGGCCTGACCACGTCCGCAAGCAACGCCCAGGTCGGCATCAGAAGCCTCACCGGGGCCATTAACGGCACATCCCATGACGGCAATCGAAAGCGGCGCGGAATAGTTCTTAAGCCGCTCGGTGACCTCCTCGGCGATGGGAATGAGGTTAACCTGGCAGCGGGCGCACGTGGGGCACGAGACAATCTCGGGACCACGGCGACGCAGGCCCAGCGACTGTAGAATTCCCCAGGCGACCGGCGGCTCCTCAACCGGATCGGCCGTGAGCGACACACGCATGGTGTCGCCAATGCCTTCGGAAAGCAAGATACCCAAGCCTACAGAGCTCTTGATGGTGCCCTGAAGCTTGGTCCCCGCCTCCGTCACGCCCAGGTGAAGCGGAACGTGGGGAATCTCACGTGACAGGGCTCGATAGGTATCGAGCGTCGTTTGCACGCTATGGGCCTTGGCCGAAAGCACAATATTCGTAAAGCCGCGATCCTCAAAGTGCTTGACGAAGCGCTCGCTCGACATCACGAGCTTTTCGGGCTGCGTGAGGTCGTCGCGCTCGGCAATATCTTGCTCAAGCGAGCCCGCGTTCACGCCAATGCGAATCGCACAGCCCGCGGCACCCGCAGCATCGATCACCGCGTCAACCTTGGCCCAATCGCCGATATTGCCGGGATTGATGCGCAGCTTGGCGGCACCGGCCTCAACGGCACCAATGGCGAGCTTATGGTTAAAGTGGATATCGGCGACAATCGGCACCGGAGACTCGGCACAGATGGTGCGGAAGCCCTCAAGCGCGGCCTCGGAGGGCACGCTCACGCGCACGATATCGCAGCCAGCCTGCGCCAACGCGCACACTTGCGCAAGCGTTGCCTGGGCATCAGCGGTATCGGTGCAGGTCATAGATTGGACCACCACCGGCGCGCCGCCACCGATCTGCACGCCGCCCACATGCACGGGGCGCGTCAGCTCGCGAGGCAAAGGATGGGATAAAGACAATCCAAACACTCCCCTACAGAATAAATCGAAGGATGTCGGAACGAAGCATATAGACAAACAGCAGCGCAAAGAGCGCGATGCCCACATAGCTCACAATCGTCTGGACCTTGAGCGGAAGCTCGCGGCCCGCAATCTTCTGAATGATCTCGATGACTAGCTTGCCGCCATCGAGTGGCGGGATGGGCAGCAGGTTCATAAAGCCAAGCGAGAATGAAATGAGGGCGGCAAACGAAAGGAACGTGGCAGGGCCGGCAGCAGCAGCCTGTGAGGACATAACGCTAATACCCACGATCGAAGAAGACTGATCGAGAATCTCCATCGTATGCTGCGGCTGGAGTAGGCGCATCACGCCATCCGCCGTCTGTACAACATAGGAGAATGACAGACGCGCCGAGGTGATCGGGTCTATACGGACCACCTGCGTAGAGGCATACACACCTAGGCGCTCGTCCTCTTTGAGCGCAACCGTGGTCGAATGCTGCTTGCCGTCACGCTCGTACTCGATGGCGATATCGCCCTTACCGGCGGCCTTGCCGATGGCATCGTAGACATCCATCCAAGTAGAACATGAGACACCGTCAACCGAAAGGATCGCATCACCGGCCTCGATACCCGCCTTGGCGGCAATAGACCCCTCGTCAACCTGACCGATCACGTTGGTATCCATCGGCACGGTGACGCCCGCAATGGAATAGATGCTCATAAGAAGCAAAAAACCCGTCAAGATATTGACGATAATGCCTGCGAGCAGCATAAAGGCGCGCTTGAGAAAGCCT
Source organism: uncultured Collinsella sp. (assembly GCA_902405995.1). Classification (GTDB taxonomy): domain Bacteria; phylum Actinomycetota; class Coriobacteriia; order Coriobacteriales; family Coriobacteriaceae; genus Collinsella. The sequence continues at coordinate 64,441 of CABPCG010000004.1, read as the reverse complement.
TGGCCAAGATAGGTGTGCGAGCGTTCTTGCGCAAGGAACTCGGCCTCGCCGCACGGCAGCTCCCACACATCGCCCTCGGCAGTCGCATGTTCGCGATCGAAACGGCGACCATCAAAGGTGGTATAGCCTGCCGTGTCTCGTGGCAACGTCTGATATTTGGTGGGATAGTAGCTCGGCGAGGGCTTCTCCCCTTCCTCATACCAGGGCGCGATGGAGCCCCAGCCCAGCAAAAGGGCGCATGCCTCGAGCACATCCTCCTCGGAAAGTTCGAGCTCGACAGCAAGGTCGGCCACGGTCACGCGACCATGACGATAGATAGCCGCGAGCACGCGATCGGCGCACGAAACATCGGTCGGATCCATACCGCAGATGGCAGCGTAGCCACCCAGCAGCAGCGGGGTCACGCCAAACTTGGTTCCAATGCGACGCGACGTGTAATGGATGTCAAAGCGGCACGGCAGACCCAAAAAGAACTCGGTCACACGGACGCCGCAGGCACGCGCCGCCAAAAAGTGGCCGCCCTCGTGCAAAAACACGAGGACGGAAAGCATCAGCAGGCCCCAAAAGACCGATGAGAGAACGCTCAGAACAGTATCCATAAAACGAAAAAGCAATCCTTATGGGTTAGGAACGGGTTGCGGCGAGCACCTGCGCAGCCTTTTCACGCGCCCACGCATCGATGTCGCGAAGCTGCTCAAACGAATCGACCACCTGCATATCGTGGGCGTCCATGCAGGATTCCACAATGCGATCGATATCGGTAAAGCTGCAGCCATCGTGCAGGAAGGCATCGACGGCGACCTCGTTGGCGGCATTGAGCACGCACGGCATGGTGCCACCCGTCTTGCCGGCACGCTCGGCCAGTGCCAGACAGCGGAAGGTATCCATGTCGGCAGCATCAAACGTGAGCTGCCCCAGCTCGCGGAAATCGATACGAGGCGCCGGGGTATCCCAACGCTCGGGATACGAGAACGCGAACTGGATGGGAATACGCATGTCGGATGCGCCGAGATGCGCCATCACGGAGCCGTCGGCGAACTCGACCATAGAGTGAATCTTGGACTGACGCTGCACGACCACGTTAATGAAATCGAGGTCGCAGTTAAACAGATGCATGGCCTCAATGCGCTCCAGGCCCTTGTTCATGAGGGTGGCGGAGTCAATGGTGATCTTGGCACCCATGGCCCACGTGGGATGCGCGAGGGCATCGGCACGCGTCACGCGATCGAGCTCGTCGCGCGTGCGGCCAAAGAACGGACCGCCCGAGCAGGTGAGCCAAATGCAGTGGGCCTCGCGCGGGTTCTCCCCCAGATAGCACTGGTAGATGGCGGAATGCTCAGAGTCGACCGGAATAAGCTGGCCCGGTTGTGCCAACGGCATAAGCAAGTCGCCACCGACGACGAGGGACTCCTTGTTGGCAAGGGCAAGGCGCTTATTCGAGGTCAAGGCCGCATGGCTCGCCTCGAGACCGGCGGCGCCCACAATAGCGACAAGCACGCAGTCGACATCGTCGCGATGCGCGAGCTCGCAAACCGCCTGCGCGCCAACGCCGAGCTTCGTTCCCTCGGGCAACTCCTGCAGCACGGCGTCATCGCCATGATCGACATCGGCCACGGCAACCGCCGGAACCGAGAACTCGCGGGCAGCGGCAACGAGCTCGGAGGTACTGGAGTTAACGGACAGCGCCGTCACCTGCAGGCGATCGGCATGCTGACGGCACACATCGAGCGCCTGGGTGCCGATAGAGCCCGTACAACCCAGGATGGCAACGCGAAGGCGTCCATCGGGGCCATACGTCGTCTGGAAGGACATTACAGCACGCCTCCGATCATCAGCAACAGCTGCGCGGTGATGCAGCCGAAGATAAGCGAATCGCTACGATCGAGCATTCCGCCGTGGCCCGGGATAAGGTTGCCGGAATCTTTGACGCCCACACCGCGCTTGATGCGCGACTCGATAAGGTCGCCGATAACGCCCAGAATGGACACGACCACGCCGCACAGCAGCGCATAGGGCAGGCTGAGCTTGTAGAAGTGCGTCGCCCACAGGATAAGCCAAATCAAAACCGAGCCCAAGATGCCGCCGGCAAACCCCTCCCAGCTCTTTTTGGGAGAGATCTTGGGAACCATCTTGTGCTTGCCGATACGGCTGCCCACGATGTAGGCAAACGAATCGGAGACCCAAAGGGACGCGCAAACGCCCACTGAAAGCAGGGCGCCGGCAAAACCGGGCACGGCATCGCGCAGCAGCACGATAGCCGACAGCATAAAGCCAGTGTAGATGGGACCCATGAGCGTCACGGCCACATCAGAGATGCGGGTACGCGGCGACCAGACATACCAAATGCCCACAGCGAGCATCAAGGCAAAAAGCAGGGCATTCAGCAACATCGAATCGCCCAACGCCGACAGCGGAAAGAGTACGGCGGCAGCGATACCCATGCGCTCGTTAGCCATCTTGCCATCGAGCCTTGTCATACGGAAAAACTCATAGCAGCACAGACCGCTCATGACAGAAACAAAGATGGCCGTGGGCACGATACCCAAAACCAGGCACAGGATAAAGACAACGGCGTAGACGATACCGGCGGCGGCACGGGTAATAAAGCCCGCCAGCCACGAACCGGTGCCGCTCTTTGCTGCAGGTGCTCCCGCAGCGGCAGCCTTGCGCGCAGGCGCCGCGGAAACTGGCGTCTTGGGAGCAGATGCCTTGGGACGATCGGACACGATTAAGCCTCCTCGGTCTTGCTCAGTCCACCAAACCTACGGTCACGGCCCTGATAGGCCAAAATGGCGTCGACAAGGCCCCAACGATCAAAGTCGGGCCAATAGGTATCGGTGACGTAGAATTCGGAATAAGCCACCTGCCACAGCAGATAGTTCGAAAGGCGCAGCTCACCAGAAGTGCGAATCACAAGCTCAGGATCGGGAAGGCCGGCGGTATAGAGGTGGGAAGCCACCATGTCGTCATCAATTGCGGCAGGATCGATCTTACCGGCGGCAGTGTCGAGTGCGATTTGACGGACAGCGCGGGTAATCTCGGCACGCGCGCCGTAGTTGACGGCAAGCGCCAGCGTCATACCGGTGTGATCGGCGCACTCGGCAAGACCGCGTTCAAAAACGTCGCGGGTCTTCTTGGGCAGCGCGGAAATGTCACCCAAAAAGACAACGCGCACATTTTCGCGCTTCAGAAGCGGCAGCTCGTCGATAAACGTCTTGGCAAACAGATGCATCAAGACGTTTACCTCATGCTGCGGACGGTTCCAGTTTTCGGTAGAAAACGCATAGGCAGAAAGCACGTCGACGCCCAGGCGCACGCAGGCGGTAATGATCTCGCGAAGGGAGACGATACCCGCCTTGTGGCCCTCAGTGCGCGCAAGACCGCGCGACGTGGCCCAACGACCGTTGCCGTCCATGATGCACGAGATATGGTGCGGAATGTTATTGAGGTCAAGGTCGGAAAAACCGACGCCCGCAGGGGCGTCGGCAAAGTACTCGACCAGTTTATGCTCGTCGTATTGCACCTTAGATCTCCATGACCTCGGCTTCTTTTTCCTTCAGAAGCTCCTCGACCTTGGCGACATACTCATCGGTGTGCTTCTGGACCTTGGCCTGCTCGCGACGGACATCGTCCTCGGTGAGCTCCTCATCGCGCTCGAGCTTGTTGTTAAAGTCGCGACGGATGTTACGGATAGACACCTTGGCCTGCTCGGCGTACTCGCGGCACTCCTTGACGAGCTCGCGACGGCGCTCCTCAGTGGGAGCCGGGAACGGAAGACGAACGACGGTGCCATCGGAGTTGGGGGTAATACCCAGATCGGAAGCGCCGATGGCCTTGACGATAGCGTTGATGAGTGCCTTGTCCCACGGCTCGATGAGCAGCATGTGGGCCTCGGGGGTCTTGACGGCGGCAACCTGCGTGACCGGCGTGGGAACACCGTAATAATCGACGGTGATGTCGGATAGAATGTTAGCGTTGGCGCGGCCGGTACGGACCTTGGAGAAGTTATGCTTGAGGGACTCGAGCGACTTGTCCATATGGGCGGTGATGTTCTCTGCCATGCTTAATCCTCCTGATAGACGAGCGTGCCGACGGGCTCACCCGAAAGCGCGCGCTTGACGGTGTCCTCGCCATCGATGTTGAGGACCAAAATCGGCATACGGTTATCCTGGCACAGTGCCGTAGCCGTGGAATCCATAACCTGCAGACCGCGGACGAGAACCTCGTGGTAGGTGATCTTGTCAAAGCGGACGGCATCGGCGCACTTGACGGGATCCTTGTCGTAGATGCCGTCAACCTTGGTGGCTTTAATCAGAATCTCGGCGCCGATCTCGCACGCACGAAGAGCCGCGGCGGTGTCGGTCGTAAAGTACGGATTGCCCGAACCGGCGGCAAAAATAACGACGTTGCCCTTGGAAAGGTGATTGATGGCGCGACGGCGAATATAGGGCTCGCAGATCTCGTTCATCTGGATAGCGCTCATCACGCGGCAGGGAACATCGTTATGCTCGAAGGCATCCTGCAGGGCGAGCGCGTTCATAACGGTTGCCAGCATGCCCATGTAGTCGGCCTGAGCACGCTCCATGCCACCGGCAGCGCCGGCCATGCCGCGGAAAATATTGCCGCCGCCGACAACGACGCCGACCTCATGGCCAACGGCGAGCAGCTCCTTGACCTGTTTGGCAAGATGGTCGGTAACCTTGGGGTCGATGCCATATTGGCCGTCGCCCATCAGTGCTTCGCCGGAAAGCTTCAGAAGCACGCGTTTATATCGGATGTCGGACAAAGCGATCCTCCTTTAGATTGAACTCTCAACATTCTATCAAAGGCTCTAAGAAGAGCCATGAAAAAGCAGGCTGTGAGTAAAACCCACAGCCTGCTCATTACCAGCTACAAGAGCTTATTTACTCGCCACGGACCAGACGGTCAAAGGCAACGACGGTAATGGTGTCGCCGAGCTCCTTGGAGACCTGCTCAGCGTACTTCTTGATGGTGAGGGAGCTGTCCTTGATGAACTCCTGCTCGGTGAGCACGGACTGCTTATAGAACTTCTCCAGACGGCCGACAGCCATCTTCTCCTGGATAGCCTCGGGCTTGCCGGACTCGGCAGCCTGAGCCATGTAGATCTGCTTCTCGTGCTCGACGGTCTCGGCCGGAACCTGATCGCGGGTAGCGCAGATCGGGGCGACGGCGGCAACCTGAAGGGCAACGTCGTGAGCGAAGGTCTTGAAGGACTCAGCCTGAGCGGTCTCGGCCTTCTCGAAGGCGAACTCGACGAGGACGCCGATCTTACCACCCATGTGGATGTAAGAAGCGAGCGCGCCGTTCTCGGCCTTGCGGGCAGCGAAGCGGGAGATCTTCATGTTCTCGCCCATGATGTGAATCATCTCGGTGAGCTCGGAGGAAACGGTCTCCTCGCCCAACGGCTTCTCGAGCAGAGCGTCGACGTCAGCAGGCTCGGTGGTAGCGACAACCTCAGCGACCTTAGAAGCAAAGCCGGTGAACTTGGCGTTGGAGCCAACGAAGTCGGTCTCGCAGGAGAGCTCGAGCAGAGCACCGGTCTTGCCATCCTCGGAGACGAACGCGGCGACAGCGCCCTCGTTGGTCTCACGGCCAGCCTTCTTGGCAGCCTTGGCAAGACCGTTCTTACGCAGAACGTCGACAGCGGCGTCCATGTCGCCGTCAGCCTCGACGAGAGCCTTCTTGCACTCCATCATCGGGGAGTCGGTCATCTCGCGGAGCTGCTTGACCATAGCGGCGGTAATCTGGGCCATTGTGGTTCCTTTCAAAGAGATGAAAAAGAATTAACTAAGACTGATTTACTCGGCCTTGGGCTCAGCGGCCATCTCGGCCTCGGAGACCTGCTCCTTGCCGGAGCCAGCGAGGCAGGCGTCAGCCATGAGCTCGCACATAAGGGTGACAGCAGAGATAGCGTCATCGTTGCAGGGGATGCCGTACTCGACCTCGTCGGGATCGGAGTTGGTGTCGATCAGAGCGACGACGGGGATGTTCAGGCGCTGAGCCTCCTTGATGGCGTTCTCCTCGCGCTTGGTGTCGATGACGAAGAGAGCCTGGGGCAGACCCTTCATGTCGCGGGCACCACCGAGGTTGGTCTGGAGCTTGGTGAGCTCCTTGCCGAGCACAGCCTGCTCCTTCTTGGGGAGCACTGCCATGCGGCCGTCCTCGACCATGGCCTCGAGCTCCTCCATGCGGTTGATGCGGGAGCGGATGGTGACGAAGTTGGTCAGCATACCGCCGAGCCAACGCTGGTTGATGTAAGGCATGTTGGCGCGCTCAGCAGCGTTCTTGACGGCCTCCTGAGCCTGCTTCTTGGTGCCGACGAACAGCACATTGCCGCCCTTGGCGACGTTCTTGACGAAGGTGTAGGCCTGATCGGCGTCGAGGATGGTCTGCTTGAGGTCGAGGATGTAGATGCCGTTGCGCTCACCGAAGATGAACGGCTTCATCTTGGGGTTCCAGCGACGGGTCTGGTGACCGAAGTGGCAGCCGGCCTCGAGCAGGGTGCGGATATTAATCTTGGTAGCCATGTTAAACCTCCTGTGGTTTGCCTCCGCGCGGGGTCATCCTCCAAAACCAACCCGGACATGTGCTACCAAAGCCCGGGCACCACGGTATGAAGTAGCCGCGCGTGCGTGATAAAAACCTGTTGCCGTGAAGCAACCCGATGAATGATAGCAGGAATGCATCTTCCTGCCAACCCGCAATCAAAACCACACACCTGAGCGCGGCGCGGGACGTCCCAGCCACTATTCGCCGCGGGGATGGGCTTGAGCCACAGCCCGCTTAAGCCGATCGGGTGTGAGATGCGTGTAGATCTGCGTCGTGGACAGGCTCGCATGGCCCAGCAGCTCTTGAACCGAGCGCAGGTCCGCACCGCCCTCGAGCAAGTCGGTCGCAAAGGTATGGCGCATCGCATGCGGGGCGATGTCGGCCGGAATGCCGGCGAGTGTCGCCAGAGTATGGAACCGCCGCCTGAGCATGGCGGCACTCATGCGATTACCGCGCGCCGATATAAGCAGCGGATGCGGCCCGGTAGTGGGGTCACGGCGCTTTGCCTGAGCGAGCAACTCCGGCCTTCCCTCCTCAATATAGAGACGCGTCGCCTCGAGCGCACGACGATACAGAGGGACGATACGTTCTTTGCTCCCCTTGCCCCACAGGCGCAGCGTGCGTTCGGACCACGCAATGGACTCCACATTGAGTGCTGCGAGCTCAGAGATACGGGCGCCCGAGGCATAGAGCAGCTCGAGCATCGCCGCATCGCGCAGTCCCGCGGGTGTTGAGGTATCAGGCGTCTTGAGCAGCGCCTCGACCTGCTTGGTCGTAAGGACGCCCGGCAGGTCACGCGGCAGCTTGGGCGATGCGATCGCCGAGACTGCATCGCCCTCCACGACCCCCTCGGCAGCCATCCATCGATAGAGCGATCGGATAGCCGACAGATGCGCCGCAAGCGTTCGGGGAGCCACCTGCTCACGCGAAAGCTCGGCAAGATAGCGACGAATGGTGCGCACGTCGGCAGCGAAAGCATCGATATCCTCGCGCTCGCACCAGGCAGCAAAGCGCTCCAGCCTCGAGCCATAGGCCGTCACCGTATTGGGAGAAAGCCCCTCGACACGTGCGATATAGGCGATAAACGAGTCGACGGTGTCGTACAGGTCAAAGGCTATGACCGGTCGCCTCCAAACAGATCGGGGCGAGTGGCCAGATAGGCATCAAGGGCCTCGAGCGCACGGTCCGCATAGGCCTGGTAGCGGTCGCGCTTGCTGCGGCGCTTACCATCCTCGAGTGGCGGCACCAGGCCAAAGTTGACATGCATGGGCTGGTAGCCCACGGTGGCAGGATCGGTCGCATAGCCCACGAGCGCGCCCAGGGCGCCCACGCGGGGCAACTCGACGCCCGCGGCGCCGATAGCCTCGGCATAGGTGTTGAGCGCCGCGAGCAGACCGGTCGCCACGGCTTCCATGTACCCCTCGGTGCCGGTGATCTGACCGGCCAGGCGCACGCCGGTACCAGGCACGGCAAAGGTGCCATCGAGCACGTGCGGGGCGTCGACAAAGGTATTGCGGTGCATGACACCGTAGCGGAAGAACTCAGCGTTCTCCAGGCCCGGCACCATATGGAAGACGCGCTTCTGCTCGCCAAAGGTCAGGTTGGTCTGGAAGCCCACCAGGTTATAGGCGGTCTTCTCCTTGTTCTCGGCACGCAGCTGAATCGCCGCCCAAGGGCGACGTCCGGTACGCGGGTCGGTGAGGCCGACGGGCTTCATGGCGCCAAAGCGAATGGCGTCCTTGCCGGTGCGCGCAACTTCCTCGGCAGGTTGGCAGGCCTGAAACAGATCGCCGCCCTCAAAGTCTTTGAGCACCACGCGGTCGGCCGTGGTAAGTGCCTCGATAAAGGCCTCGTACTCCTCCTTGTTGAGCGGAGCGTTGAGATAGTCGCCGCTCCCCTGCTCCTCGTAGCGCGACTGCGAAAACAGCACGTCCATATCGAGCGTGGAGGCATCGACGATCGGCGCCGCGGCATCGAAGAACGCAAGGGCGTCGCCACCGACGAGCTTCATGACCTCTTCGCTCAGCGCCGGTGAACACAGCGGGCCCGCGGCAATGACCACGTGGCCCTCGGGAATCTGTGTGACCTCGCCGTGCACGACCTCGATATTGGGACGGGCGGCAACCTCGGCCTCGACAAGCTCGGAAAACTTGACGCGGTCGACCGCCAGGGCACCGCCGGCGGGAACAGCCGCGCGATGGGCGCAATCGAGCAGGACTGAACCCATGCGCTCAAGCTCGGCCTTCAGCAAACCAGCCGCGGAATCCGGACGGGTCGACTTAAACGAATTGGAGCAGACGAGCTCTGCCAAGTGATCGGTATGGTGAGCCGGGGAGCTAACCTGGGGGCGCATCTCGCACAGCTTTACGGCAAAACCGCGGTCTGCCAGCTGGATCGCGCATTCCGAACCCGCCAGACCGCCACCGACAACCGTCACCTGATCAAACAGCATCTGCAAACACCTTTCTAATTGACATGTTTTCCATTGTGACCGAAGGGTGTCTGGGCGTGAAGGGCAAACTTGGAGGGCGCATACCTTCCATCCATCATGCGCTCGATAAGACCCTCGAGCTCAAGCGAACCCAGGAGCTTAAGTACGCCGACGGCATCGAGCGAGACGAGCGCCGCGATGTCGTCGACCTTGAGCGGAGAGGCGATGAGCGCATGCATCACGGTCTGCTGTGTTGGATCCAGGTCGGCAATGCCGGGAGCATCGGGGCGCGAGTAGCGCAGGGTGCCGTAGATGCGTGAGATAGCCATCTCGATAGATTCCTCGTCGATGATGCAGCAAGCACCGTTCGCAATGAGGTAATTCGTGCCACGCGACTCGGGCGATAGGATCGACCCCGGCACGACAAGAAGTTCGCGCCCCAAATCCATAGCAGCCTCGGCTGTAGAAAACGTCCCGGAAGGCATACCCGCCTCGGAAACAAAGAGGGCTTGCGACAGGGCCGCGATCACGCGATTGCGGCGCGGAAAGGCAAACTTGCGCGGACCCATGCCCCACGGAGAGATCGACACGACCGCGCCACCCGTATCGAGCGTGCGCATAATAAGCCCCGCGCTCGAACGCGGGTAGACCACGTCGGCGCCCGTCCCCAGCACCACGACGTGTTTGCCGCCGGCGTTGACCGCAGCCCAACCCGAGGCCTGGTCACAACCGACCGCGCCGCCCGAAACTACCGTCACTCCCGCCTCGACCGCCACCTTTGCCGCAAGCTCTGCCACGGCAAGACCATACGGCGAGGCCTTGCGCGCGCCGATGATGGAGAGCGCGGGCGTCGAAAGCACCTCGGGGTTGCCGCGCACATAGAGCGTCTGGGGTACATCAGAAAGCTCCAAAACGGTCTCGGGATACAACGTATCACCTGGATGCAGCTCAAAGGTCCCCTCGGCCATCATTGGTCCCTCCTTCCCTGGTACATCGCCGCCTCGAGCACGTGGTCCTGCGTCACATGCTCGCTCTCGGCGACGTCGGCGATTGTACGAGCGATACGCACCAGGCGCACGATACCGCGACCCGTGAGATGTGTGCGCTTCGACAGGCCGAGTACACACTTCTCCGCCGCATCATCGAGCTCAAAGGTCGAAACGACGCCGTCAATGGACCGCGTCTCGTCATCCTCGACCTCGGCATCCGCATCGTCCATACGGGATTCGCGCCAAGCGCGAAAAGCGCGACCGCGCACAACGTAGTCACGTAACTCGGCAGACGACATACCCTCCGCACCCTCGATAATCACTTGGGGGTCGGGACGGGTCACATCGATCATCATGTCGATACGGTCGGCCAAAGGACCGCGCAGCTTTGACCGATAGCGCTCGACCATCGCCGCCGAGCAGCGGCATGGCACCTCACGGTCGCCCAAAAAGCCGCAGGGACAGGGATTGCTCGCAGCCAGCAGCTGAAAGCGCGACGGGAAGGTAAAGGCCCCGTCGACGCGCACGATCCTCACATAGCCGCGCTCGATGGGCTGACGCAGCGTCTGCAGCACACTCGTGGGAAACTCGGCAAGCTCGTCCAAAAAGAGCACGCCGCCATGAGCCAGGCTGATCTCACCCGGATGCACCGGGCGCCCTCCGCCAATGAGGCCAGCCGTTGATATGCTGTGATGGGGACTTCGAAATGGCCGATGACCTGCCAATAAGCCATCGATGTTCTCGCCCAAGACCGAATGGATGCACAGCGCCTCCTGCTGGTCCTCAACGGAAAGCTCGGGCAGGATGCCGGTCATACGACGGGCGAGCATCGTCTTGCCCGATCCCGGGGACCCGACCATAAGCAAACCGAGCTCACCCGCTGCCGCCAGCGCCATGCCGCGTTTGGCGACTTCCTGCCCCAGTACGTCGGCATAGTCGAGTTCGGGCTCAAAGGTCGCCTCGAGCACTTCAGAATCCAAGTAGTGCCGCGCGGCATCGCCCATGCCATGGGCAAGCTGAGACAAATGATCGATGAATCCACAATCCACGCCCGCGAGTGGCACATGCTGGTCTGACCTGCCGGCGATAAAAGACAGCCCCATATCACGCGCCAATAGCTGAAACGCCACCTCGCCCTTGACAGGAAGCACCGTACCGTCCAAGCCAAGCTCACCTGCGATAAGACAACGATCGAGGTTGTCGCGGGGAATCTGACCATCGGCCGCCAATACCGCGATGGCGATGGGCAGATCAAAGCCGCTACCGGTCTTGCGAATATCGCCAGGCGCCAGATTGACCGTAATGCCCGAGCGCGGAATCTCGAACCCGGCGGAGCGCATCGCGCAGCGAATACGACCGCGTGACTCCATCACCTCCATACTCGGAATGCCGAGCATCTGAATGCCCGGAACGCCGCCGGCAAGCGAGACCTCGACCGTGACGTGAATCGCCTCGACGCCACGGATGCAGGCCGCGTGAACGGCAAACGTCTCGAACGCCATCACGACACCTGCCAATCGAACGCGTTGTACTGATGCTCGATCTCGGCGATATGCCCGCCGCGAATGGTGACACCCACGGCATCGAAGCGAATCGCCTTGAGCGGATAATGTTCCATGAGATAGCAACTTGCGATGCGGCGGTAGCGGCGTTGCTTTCGGGCGTCCACAGCCTCCTCGGGAAAGACCCGCGTGCTGCAATCCGGCGCAACGCGTCTGGTCTTGACCTCGGCCATCACCACGACATCGTCGAGCTCATCGAGCAGCACCAGATCGGCCTCGCCCTCGGAGCAACGATAGCCCTGCTCCAGCAAGGTGTAGCCGCGCTCGTTAAAGTAGTCGATGGTGATCAGCTCGCCCAGCATACCCAGCTCGCGGGGACTGAGTCCCTTGATAAACTCGGGCGTCATCGCCCCGCAGTCGAGCTCGCCGTTTTCCCAACGCTCCTTGAGCTGCTGCGTCTTGCTCTTTTTGCTTGCGGCACTCATGGGGTCTCCTTTCCCGCACACTGCATTGCCCCGATGATGAGGGCACCTTTCATGCGGGTAAGTACCGGAAGCAAACCAAAAGCTGACCAAATGCCGTCAAAAAACGGGCCGTACGCAGCAATGGTGTTGCATACGGCCCGCTACCAGCAGGTTTATAAAACTCCAGAGGTCCCTGTCTCCACAATTGACCTAGAAAAGGCGCTCAGTCTGCAGAAAGTTTCCGCAAAAGCTCACGCGGTGCAGCGGACAAAGTCCATGTTTGCGAATGGCCTCGATGTGCTCGGGGCTTGCATAGCCCTTCGACTCGGCCAGATGGTACTCGGGGTACTCGGCGTCGTACTCGATCATCATCTCGTCACGCGTGACCTTGGCCATGATGGACGCCGCGGCGATACAGGCGATTTTGGCATCGCCCTTCACCACGTCGCGCTCGTTGGGAACGGCGCCCAAGGGGTTACCATCCATGAGGACACAGTCGGGTTCAAGTCTCGTATCGGCCACGGCGCCCGCGACGGCGGCACGAATGGCACGCGCCATGCCCATCTCATCGATATCCTTAGGCGCGATATGGCAAAAACCGATCGCCGTCGCCACTTCGGCAATCTTCACCGAGAGCAGCTCGCGGCGCGCCGGCGTGAGCTTTTTGGAATCGTTGATACCCCAAACGCGCGGCTCCATAGGAAGACAGACGGCGCACACCGTCAAAGGACCGGCTACCGATCCGCGACCCACCTCATCGACACCAACGACCACCCCATCGCCGCCAAGCTCATGCATAAGCTCGTACATGTCATTGACGCGCTCGCGCTCGGCAAGCTCTTTGGCATGGCGCTTGAGGGCGCGTTCACAAGCCTTGATCACCTGCTGGCGCGGGTCCTCGCGATAATGCTCCACGAGGGCGGGAATCTCCTCAAACGTAGCGCTCGCCAGCTCACCGGCAACCTGCGATGCCGAAACCGAGCTCGTCATGTTGGCCATACCAGGCCCTCCTTGCATGCAAATCAGATAAAAAGAAGGGCCACCCGAAGGTGACCCTTGTGTCCAAACGAGTGGACAGACGCTGCGATCTTCTTAGCGCTTCTCGGGGATGCGAGCAGCCTTGCCCACCTTGTCGCGGAGGTAGTACAGCTTGGCGCGACGGACGCGACCATGACGAACGACCTCGAGCTTGGCGATCTTGGGGCTGTGAAGCGGGAAGGTACGCTCAACACCGACACCGAAGGACATCTTGCGGACGGTGAAGGTCTCGCGGGCACCGGCGCCGGCCATGCGGATGACGTCGCCCTGGAAGACCTGAATGCGCTCGCGGTCGCCTTCCTTAATGCGGTAGTGAACCTTGACGTTGTCGGCGACGCGAACCTGAGGAATGTCCTCGCGGATCTGCTGACGCTCGATTGCGCGGATGTAATCCATGTGCAATTCCTTACTCTTCTAGAGGTGCCGTACCACCTTGGCCGGCACGTAGTTGAACAAACGTATTCGAGTATACACGCGCGGGTTTCCGCTGCAAGAACAATTTTTTACGCAGACAAAAAGACAAAACCCGCACATGATAACCGCCCGCCTCACGAATGAGACGGGCGGCATGAAGGGGGGCTACGCTAGGCGTCTAAACCCAAAACGTTAGGCGGAACGCTTGGCCTCGAGCTTGGCCTGAGCGGCGGCCAGGCGTGCGAGGGGCACGCGGTAGGGCGAGCAGGACACGTAGTCCACATCGGCCACGTTAAACAGGCCCTTGATGGACTTGGGGTCGCCGCCGTGCTCGCCGCACACGCCAAAGTGCATATCGGGGTTGATGGCGCGACCCTTTTTGACGGCCATGCGCACCAGCTCGAGCACCGCCGCGTCGATGGTCTCGAAGGGGTTATCCTTCAAGATCTTCTTGTGCATGTACAGCGGGATGAACTTGGCCTCGGCATCGTCGCGGGAGAAGCCGAAGGTGGTCTGGGTGAGGTCGTTGGTGCCAAAGCAGAAGAAGTCGGCGTGCTGGGCGATCTCGTCGGCGACCATGCAGGCGCGCGGCAGCTCGAGCATCGTGCCCACGGGAATGTTGAGCTCGACGCCCTCTTCGGCGGAAACCTCGGCGATCACGCGCTCGATAACCTCGCGGGTCTGGAAATGCTCGGCCGTGACGGAAACGAGCGGGACCATAATCTCGGGACGCGGGTCGACGCCCTCCTTGATAAGGCGGGCAGCAGCCGTGGCGACGGCGCGGACCTGCATGAGCGGCAGATCGCTAAAGACGACGGACAGGCGCACGCCGCGTAGGCCGAGCATGGGGTTCGACTCGACCATGCCGTCGATACGACGCAGGCGGGTGCGCAGGACGGCAAGCTCTTCCTCGCTGGCGCCAGCGGCTTCCTTCTTGGTGATGGCGACCTCGAGCTCGCGAGGATTATCCAGGAACTCATGAAGCGGCGGATCGAGCAGGCGGACGACCACATCGCGACCGGACATGGTCTTGAACATCGCCAGGAAGTCCTCGGTCTGGACCTTAAGCAGGTCGGACAGGGCCTGCTGCTTCACGGCCTCATCGTCAGACAGGATAAAGCTCTGGATGATGTTCTTGCGATCGCCCAGGAACATGTGCTCGGTGCGGCACAGGCCAATAGCCTCGGCGCCAAACTCGAGGGCAAGCTCGGCATCCTCGGGATTGTCGGCGTTGACGCGCACATGGTTGGCATGACCACAGGTCTCGTCCAGGCGAATCTCGTCGGCCCAGGACAGGATAGTGTCCAGGTCGCCGGTAAGCTCGGCGGAGACCAGGTCGACGGGACCGTCGACGACGATGCCCTGGGTGCCGTCGATGGAGATGACATCACCCTCGTGCAATACGCGGTCGCTGCCCTCGATGCGCACGACCTTCTCGGCGGCGTCGATATGGAAGCGTTCAACGCCGCAGACGCAGGGCGTACCCATGCCGCGGGCGATAACGGCGGCATGACTCGTCTTGCCACCGTGGCTGGTCAGGATGCCCTCGGCGGCGACCATGCCCTTCAGGTCATCGGGGTTGGTCTCCCAGCGAACCAGGATAACCTTGTGACCCTCGTTGGCGCGCGCGACGGCGTCATCGCTCGAGAACACGACCTCGCCCACGGCGGCACCAGGGCTGGCGTTAAGGCCGCTGGCCAGGGCCTCGTACTTCTTGGAGGCGTCGAACTGCGGGTGCAGGAGCTGGTCGAGCTGCGCGGGATCGATGCGGCTCACAGCCTCCTCGCGGGTGATCAGGCCCTCCTCGACCATTTCGATAGCAATGCGCAGGGCGGCAGTGGCGGTGCGCTTGCCCACGCGGGTCTGAAGCATCCAGAGCTTGCCCTGCTCGATGGTGAACTCGATATCGCACATATCGCGGTAATGATCCTCGAGCGTCAGGAACACGCGATCGAGCTCCTCGCCTGCGGACTCGAGGCCCGAGGTGGTCTTGAGGTCAGCGATGGGCTCGGTGTTTCGGATGCCGGCGACGACGTCCTCGCCCTGGGCATTCACCAAAAAGTCGCCATAGAACTCCTTGGTGCCGTCGGCCGGGTTGCGCGTAAAGGCGACGCCGGTCGCAGAGGTCTCGCCCTTGTTGCCAAAGGCCATGGCCTGGACGTTGACGGCGGTGCCGAGCTCGTCGGAAATGCCGTGCTGTTTGCGGTAAATGCAGGCACGCTCGTTCATCCAGCTGCCAAAGACGGCCTGGATGGCAAGGCGCAACTGGAGCTCCGGATCATGCGGGAAGACGGGCTTGCCGTCGGCAACCTCAAGCTCGGGATACAGGGTCGCCTCGACGTTATCGGAGAAAATACCCTTGAACGTCTCGACAAGCTCCTGCAGGTCCTCGGCCGAAAGCTCGGAATCGACACGAACGCCGGCGACCAGGCGGGCCTGGGTCAGGGCGTTCTCGAATAGGTCGGCGTCGACGCCCATGACGACGTTGGAGAACATCTGGATAAAGCGACGGTAGCTGTCCCAGGCAAAGCGCGGGTTCTGCGTCTGCGCGATAAGGCCCTGGACGGAATCGTCGTTGAGGCCCAGGTTGAGGACCGTGTCCATCATGCCGGGCATGGAGAACGGAGCGCCCGAGCGAACCGACACGAGCAGCGGATCGGAGGCATCGCCGAGTTTCTTGCCGCAACGGGCCTCGAGGTCCGCCTCGGCGGCAACGATCTCATCGAGTGCGCCTTCGGGCCAGACGTTGCCGGCACCGGAGTACTCGACACAGGTCTGGCAGGTAATGGTAAAGCCACCGGGAACCGGCAGACCGATGCGGCTCATCTCGGCAAGGTTTGCGCCTTTGCCGCCAAGCACGAAGTTCATGGATTTGTCGCCCTCAGTGACACAGGTGCCCTGGGCGTCGGTTCCAAAACGGTAAACCCTCTTGCAGTCGCTCACGATACTTCCCCTTCCATGCGCTTACGCGCACGACCGTGGTAACGAATCGACCCGCCGGATGCGGGCCGTGAGGGAACTATACGGCGGGTTTTGGACAGGCTTGAGCAGAGGGTGCGCGGTTTGGTAAACGTGCTAAAACCGGCGGTAAACGGTAGGTAAAGGTGGTTACCTTATGAAGATACCACTACAAGGAAAGTGCAGGTCGGATGCGATGTTTTTGCTAAATCGCTTTACCATTTATCAGCATTATTTCCAAGTATTCTCTTTGGTTAGCTAAAAGAGCCCCGGCCCAAATTAGCTACCCAAACAACCTTGTCCCAAGTGAGCTACTTTTGTTGAGCGCGGCGGGCGGCACGGCGGGCTCTTGCCTCTTGAATCTCTTCGAGGTGAGCAATGATCTCGGCAGCGCTTTCCTCGATGGCTTTGCCGTCGGTACGCACAACAAAGCAGCCTAAGCGCTTCATGAGGGCACGAGCTTCCTCAAGCTCGCCGCGCACGCTCTCGGGCTCGGCATAGGAGCCGGCAACGGCACGAGCGTAGTCATCGCCCAAGCGGCTATCGCGGATCTCAGAAATCACGTCAACGGTCGAAATCAGGCCGAACAGACGCATGGGGTCGACCTCGTAAATCGACTTCGGCGGCTCCATACCATGTGCCAACGGGACATTGGCAACCTTGTAACCCTGATAGGCTAAATACATCGACAGCGGCGTCTTGGATGTACGCGACACACCCAGCAGCACGATATCGGCACCCGACAGATCGTCACAACCACGACCGTCATCGTGCTCAACGAAATACTCCATGGCCTCGATACGATGGAAATAGCGGTCATCGGTCTTGTGAATCACGCCCGCAACGCCCTTGGGCGGCACACCGATGAGCGACGACAGCACGGCAAGCGTCGGGCCGATCAGGTCGACCGAACGGATATGCAGCATACCCAGGTAATCGAGCACGCGGGCGCGAAGCGCCGGATCGACAATGGTGTGGAACACGGCAATATCGCGATGGTCCGCATCGACGCGCGGCCCCACAAATGACTTGACCTGCTCCACAGAGGTCACCTTAGGCAGACGCAAAACGCGAAAAGCCCCTTCATCAAATTGCCCGGACGCCGCAAGCACCACCTCACAAGCGGTATCGCCGAGCGAGTCGGAGATAACGATAACGGTGGGACGAGCGGTGACCGGGCAATCCATGCGGGGCTCCTTTTGCGCTTATGCGCAGGCTGGCTTACTTTTTGCGGGCAAGCTCACCGATGTTGGCAATGCCGGAGAAAACGGCCTCGAAGCGGTTGAGCAGCTTAAGGCGATTATCGCGAAGCTGCTCGTCCTTGTCCATGACCATGACCTCATCGAAGAAGCGGTCGATGGGGGCACGCAGAGCGGCAAGCGCGGCAAATGCGGCCGGGTAGTCCTCGGCAGCAAGGGCGGCATCGACGGCGGTCTGAGCAGCCTCGGAGGCGTCGGCGAGCGCGAGCTCGACCTCGCCCATCAGGCTGCGGTCATACTCCGCACCCAGCTCGGGCTTGGAGATATGCGCGGCGCGGGCATAGGCGGTCGCCAGGTTGTCGAACGTCTCAGCGTCGTTCTTGCGGGCCTCGTCGAGGGCGGCGCAGCGGGCGAAGAAGACGGACGGGGCGATGATGTGCACCGCGGAGACGGCGGCGACGGTATCGGCCGGAATCTTTTCGTCGCGGGCCATGCTCACCAGGCGGCCATGGAAGAAGTCACGAACCTGCTGGGCGAGCTCGGCGGCGTCGAACTCAATGCCCTGCTCACTGTAGAGTTCGAGGGCAAAGTCGATGAGCGACGTGGGGTCGATCGGCAGACGGTCGCGCAGGATGTTGATAATGCCGATAGCGGCACGACGCAGCGCGTAGGGGTCGGAGGAGCCGGTCGGGGGCTCGCCGATGGCAAAGATACCGGCGATGGTATCGAGCTTGTCGGCGCAGGCCACGATGCAGCCAGCGGTGCCCTCGGGCAGCTCGTCACCGGCAAAACGGGGACGATAGTGATCGCGAATAGCATGAGCGACCTCGTCGTTCTCCCCCATCGCGGTCGCGTAATAACCGCCCATCACGCCCTGCTGGCTCGTGAACTCGACGACGGCGTTGGACACCAGGTCTGCCTTGCACAGGTGTGCGGCGCGAGCAGCGTCGGCGGCAAGATGGGCGCCCAGGTGAGCCTCGCGGGCGATAGCGAGCGCGAGCTGCTCGATGCGCTCGGACTTGGCGAGCACGCTACCGAGCTTCTCCTGGAAGGCAACCTTGGACAGACGCTCACGGAACTCGTCGAGGGAGATCTTCAGGTCCTCCTCGTAGAAGAACTTAGCGTCGTCCAGACGGGCGCGCACGACGCGCTCGTTACCGTCGATCACTCGCTCGGCGTTCTCGGGCTTGCTGTTGGAGACGACCACGAACTCACGCGTCAGCTTGCCCTCGCCGTCATAGATCGGGAAGTAGCGCTGGTTGGTGAGCATGGACTCGCAGATAATCTCGTGCGGGACCTTGAGGAACTCCTCGTCGAAAGTACCGACGAGCACCGTCGGCCACTCGCAGAGGTTAATGACCTCCTCAAAGACCTTCTTGGGCGTATCGACATGGCAGCCGGGGCGAGCGGCCTCGACCTCGGCGATACCGGCGAGAATCGCCTCGCGACGGCGCTCGGCAGAAAGCACGCCGGCATCCTCGAGCACCTGCTCGTAAACAGCGGGGCTGGCGACCACATGGTCACCGGGGCCAAGCACGCGATGGCCACGCGTGGTGTTGCCACTCGTCACGTCGGCAAACGACACGGGCACAACATCCTCGCCCAGAAGGCAGCAGATCCAACGGACCGGACGAACAAAGGTCGCGTGCTCGTGACCCCAGCGCTGAGAGCGGTAGTTGGGCCACTGCAGGCCGGCGATGGTCTTCTCGCACAGAGCGGTCAGAATCGGCGTAGCCGGTGCGGAAGGGATATTCTTCTCGGCAAAGACGTACTCACGGCCGTCGGTGTCCTCGCGACGGACCAGATCCTCGGCAGCCACACCGCACTTGCGGGCGAAGCCCTGGGCGGCCTTGGTGGCGTTACCGTCAGCGTCGAAGGCGATGTTTGCCGCGGGGCCACGCTTGACCTCGTGAACCTCATCGGTCGCGGTGGCAACGTCGGCAACGAGCGCAGCCAGGCGACGCGGGCTCGAGATCACGCGGACCTCGCCGTGGGCCAGACCGGCCTCGTCGAGACCCTTGGCGATCATGGTACCAAGCTGCTTGACGGCATTGTTCAGCGGTGCAGAGGGCATTTCCTCCGTACCGATCTCAAACAGGAAATCCTTAGCGTCTGCCATGGCTTACGCCACCTCGCCTTCCTGGTCGGCATTCTCGTTGACTCCGGCGACCTCGGCCATGTAGGCCTCGCAGCACGCCTTGGCGACGGCGCGGACGCGCAGGATGTAGTTGGCACGCTCGACCGCGGACAGGGCGCCGCGGGCATCGAGCAGGTTGAAGGCGTGGCTGCACTTCATGACACAGTCGTACGCCGGCAACGGCAGCTTGCGCTCCAGGCAGGAATGGCACTCGGCCTCGTAGTCGTCAAACTTCTGACGCATCATCTCGACGTTGGCGACCTCAAAGTTATAGGCACTGAACTCGCGCTCGTTCTCGAGGAACACGTCGCCGTAGGTCATGGGCGTGCCGTCGGGCAGATAGCTCCACACCAGATCGTAGACCGAGTTGACGCCCTGGGCGTACATAGCGATACGCTCCAGGCCATAGGTGATCTCGACGGGCACGGGGTCGACCTCGATACCGCCCACCTGCTGGAAGTACGTGAACTGCGTAACCTCCATGCCGTTGAGCCAGACCTCCCAGCCAAGGCCCCAGGCGCCGAGCGTCGGGCTCTCCCAGTCGTCCTCGACAAAACGAACGTCATGGTCGTTGGGGTCCAAGCCAATGGCGGCAAGAGACCCCAGATAAAGCTCCTGGGCGTTGACCGGCGAGGGCTTGATGAGCACCTGGAACTGATAGTAGTGCTGCATGCGGTTGGGATTCTCGCCGTAGCGGCCGTCGGCGGGACGGCGGCAGGGCTGCGCATAGCAGGTGCGCCACTCGGCGGGACCGAGCGAGCGCAGCGTGGTCGCGGTGTGGAAGGTACCGGCACCGACCTCGGAGTCATAGGGCTGCATAATGACGCAGCCCTGCTCGCCCCAGTACTGCTGGAGGCGCAGGATGATGTCTTGGAAGGAAAGCGATGAAGCGTTCATGCCTCTAATATCCCCTCGTCGAAACGATTACACGGTTAGGTACTGTACTATAGCGGTTTTTAGTCGATAGCGCCCAGACGGTTAAGCGGCCAGTAACGCACGAGCGCCACGGCGATCAAATCAGAGCGATCAACGGGACCAAAGTAGCGTGAGTCGGCTGAGTTCTCGCGGTTGTCGCCCATCACCCACACGCAGCCGTCGGGGACGGTGTAGGGATAGCTCACCTGGGCGCCAGGCGCTTGGACCGAAAGCGGCCAGCTCATGCCGGTCGTATAGTCCTCATCGAGCGCCTGGCCGTCGACGACGACCTTGCCGTCCTGAAGGTCGACCGTCTGACCGGCCGTGGCGATGACGCGCTTTACCAGCACGTCATGCTCGGACGTGGCATCGGGGTTATGGAACACCACGATATCACCCTGTTTGACGGGCTGACCGAGCTCGAGGCTCACCTTTTGTGCCAGGATCTGGTCGCCAATCTCGATCGTGTCCTCCATGGAGCCGGTGGGCACCACAAAGGGCTCGACCACAAAGGTGCGGATCAGGAAGGTGGCCACGAGCGCGATTGCGATGACCGCGACCCACTCAAAAGCGCCCCTCAACGCGGAATGCTGCGATGGAACCATTCTCACTCCTCGCTCTGCGAATACGAAGCGTCCAGAATCTCCTGCGCGTATGCGCGCTCCTGGGGCGTAAGCCGTGCCGTCTCGATCAGGTCGGGACGCCAGCGGCAGGTGCGCTCGATGGCATTCTTACGGCGCCAAGCATCGACCTTGGCGTGATCGCCACTCACGAGCACAGGAGGCACGCCATCGCCGTTGAACTCGGCGGGGCGGGTGTACTGCGCGTACTCGAGCAGGCCACCGTCCTCGGCGGTCGAGAACGACTCGTCGACGTTGCTCATCTCGTCACCAAGGGCGCCGGGAATCAGGCGTACGACGGCATCGGCAACGACCATAGCGGGAAGCTCGCCGCCCGTGAGCACGTAATCGCCGATCGACAGGCGCTCGTCGGCATACGCATAGGCACGCTCGTCGACACCCTCGTAACGGCTGCACACAAACAGCAAGCGCTCGCTTTTGAGCAGGCGCTCGGCCACATGCTGTGTAAAGGGCTCGCCACAGGGGGTAAAAAACACCACGGTGGGCTTAGGACCCTCGGAGCTAATAGCCTCGATGGCCTCGGCAATAGGCTCGACCTTCATGAGCATGCCCTGCCCGCCGCCGTACGGCTCGTCATCGACGGTACGATGGCGGTCGTGCGTCCAGTCGCGCAGGTTATACGCCTTAAAATCAAAAAGGCCGGCCTTGCGGGCGCGGCCCAAAATCGATGTGGACATGACGGGCTCAAACATCTCGGGAAAGACCGAAAGGGTCTCAATCAGCATGTTGTCCTCCCTACTTGTCCATATCGATCAGGCCGTCCATAACGTGGACGGAAATTGTTCCTGTGTCGGGAAGATCGAGCACAACCTGCTCGATCACGGGAATCAGTACCTCGCCGTACCGATCACCCTCGACAACCCAAACATCGTTAGCGGGCGTCGACATGATCTCGACGATCGTGCCGAGTGAACCGAAGCGCTCGTCGACCACCTCGCGACCCATCAGGTCGGTATAGGCGGCGTCGAGTGAATCGAGCTCAAAATCGTCACGATTTGCCAACACATAGCATCCCGTGATGCCCTCGGCGGCCGTCAAGTCGTCAATGCCCTCAAACGAGACCAGATCGCCATCGCCCGTATCGGTGACGGACACGACCGTGCAAAAGCGGTCGCGCTTGAGCGGCGGCGGCGTCAGGGCGACGCGCATACCCGGCTCTAATACAGAAGGAAGCCCCCGCAGCGGCTGCGCGAGGACCTCCCCCTTCCTTCCGTGCGGCTTGACCACACGGGCGATGTTTTTGTACTGGGACCTCAAGGTCCTAGCCCAGAACCTCTACCTCGACAGCAGTGTCGAGGCGAGCGGCCAGTGCACGGGCGAGCGTGCGAATGGCCTTGATGGTACGGCCACGACGGCCGATGACCTTAGCGACGTCATCCTCGGCGACAGAAACCTCGATCGTAGAGGCGTCGTCACCATCGATGACCTCAAGGCTCACGGAATCCGGGTCGTCGACGATCTGAACAACGAGATATTCGACGAGATCGGCGATGCGATCTGAGAGCATTGCCTCACCCTCGAGCTGTGCAGCGTCAACCTCAGGCACGATTTACTCCTCGGCGCCCTCAGCGGCCTCAGCGGCAGCCTTAGCGGCCTCGGCCTCTTTGGCGAGCTGCTTCTTGGACTTCTTGACGACGGTCTCGGTCTTCTCGCCCTCGTTGGCGGCCTTGACCAGAGCGGCGACGGCGTCGGTGAGCTGAGCGCCCTTGGACTGCCAGTCGGCGATCTTCTCGAGGTCGAGGTTGATGGTCTTGGGGGCGGTCATCGGGTTGTAGCGGCCAACCTCCTCGATGATACGACCGTCACGCGGGGCGCGGGAATCGGCGACGACGACACGGTAGTACGGACGCTTCTTAGCGCCGTGACGAGCAAGGCGAATCTTGACTGCCAAAGGAAACTCCTCCAACCAAGCAGCTTTAGGCTGCAACTACAAACAAACAGTTGAATATAATACGCCATCGACGCGGGCAGGTGAAGTCCGTGAGACCAACTTCTTCGGTGTAGTCGAGGGCAAATCCATATCTTAGACAAGAATTCGGGATTTGCAAGCACATACACGCACCCCACATGAGCTGCGCGGTATACTCATGACATGGAAAGACGCGAACATACATACGGTTATGAGGATGCCATGGGCGTCACACCGCCTCCCTGGACGGGTTCGGCGGTGGGCCTCATGGACCTCGATGCGTTTTTTGCGAGCGTGGAGATGCTCGATCATCCCGAATGGCGCGGAAAGCCGCTCATCGTGGGCGGAGACGCCGATTCGCGTGGCGTCGTGTCCACGTGTTCGTATGAGGCACGTCGCTTTGGCGTGCGCTCTGCCATGGCCTCGGCTGAGGCGCGGCGCTTGTGCCCGCAAGCCATTTGGACGCACGGGCACTTTGATCGCTACCGCGAGGTGAGCGCGCAGGTCATGGCGATTCTTGCCGAGGAGACGCCGCGCGTTGAGCGCGTATCCATCGACGAAGCCTTTATCGATATCACACCGGGTCGCTTTGCGCCCGAGGACCCACTGCTGGTTGCACGGCGTATAAGCGACCGTGTGGCAGCGCTGGGAGTGACGTGCTCCATTGGCGTGGGCTGCAACAAGACGGTCGCAAAGATCGCAAGCGAGCGGGATAAGCCGTTTGGGCTGACCATCGTGCGCCCCGGAACCGAGCAGCGCTTTTTGGCCGCGCTGCCGGTATCTGCCATGAGCGGCATCGGGCGCTCGGCCGAGGAGCGACTGCGCCGTATGCGCATCTACACGCTCGGCGAGCTGTCACGCGCGCCGGAATCCACCTTGGCCTCTATTTTTGGCGTCAACGGCGAACGTATGCGTCAGCGTGCGCTGGGACTTGAAATCTCCGAAGTCACGAGTCTCGATGAAGAGCGCAAGATCAAGTCGGTCAGCAATGAACGCACCTTTGCGAAAGATTTAACTGAGCGCGGAGACATCGAAGCGGCGATTGCACTGTTGGGCGAGTCAGTTGGACGCCGCCTGCGCCGTCAGGGACTGACGGGCGGCACGGTAACGCTCAAGCTCAAGTATTCGTATGGCAGCGGGCGTACGGCACAGCGCCGGCTGCCTCATCCGACCGACGATGAGAACATCTTTGTGGCGGTTGCGCTCGAACTGCTCGACAACATCTGGCAGGAAGGCATGCATGTGCGTCTGGCGGGTATCGGGATGAGCGACTTTGACCATCAGGGCGGCATCCAGACCGACCTGTTCTGCGAAGTCGACGACCGCGGAGCCCAATCCAGCGACCGACGCGACCTCTCGGTTGCTATCGACGCCGTCCGAGACAAGTTCGGCGACACCGCCCTATCCTTCGGCCGCCAATCCCGCTTCAACGATTAACCGCCTTTGGGCAAAAAGAAAGCCGGGCAGGTGCGGAAAACCGCAACTGCCCGGCGAAATGCGCGAGGCTAGCTAAAAGCCCCATATCAAATGAGCCACTAGAGGAGGTCGAGGGGGAGCTGGGGGGCGTCACCCCAGAGCTTTTCTAGGCGGTAAAAGTCGCGGGCTTCGGGAGTGAAGACGTGGACGACAACCGAGCCGTAGTCCATGAGCATCCAGGTCTTCTGCTCGCGGCCCTCGATGGAGAACGGATGCTCGCCGCAAGCCTCGGCAACCTTCTCCTCGATCTCGTCGACAATCGAATCGACCTGGCGGTTGTTGGTACCGGTGGCAAGCACAAAGTAGTCGCACACGTCGGAAAGCTCGGTCAGGTCGAGCACCTGCACGTCCTCGCCCTTCTTGTCGTAGGCGGCCTGCGCGGCGGCGCGGGCGACATCCTCGGCGGCGACACCGCTCGCGGACAGCGAGGCGGCGGTGCGGTCGGACGTGGCAACGAAACTCTTGTGCTCCACACCTTCAAGAATCTGCTCATCAGTCATGGTCTCGTCGGCCATGGAATACCTCTTTCTAGACACACCCGAGCTAGCGCAGCTGGGCGTAATGGTTGTAAATCGTAATAGCCGTGGGATAAAGATAGCGCCCGGACTGGATCACATAGACCAGACCCTGCGCAAAACAGGAGAAGAACAACTCATCGAGCGAGAACTTCCCCACCATCTTGCGCAGCGCATGGGCATAGTCGCCGTGACGGTTGGGCTCGATGGCATCTGCCACAAAGACCACCATATCGAGCGGCGTCATGTCGCAGGCACCCACGGTGTGACGGTCGACAGCCTGGAAAACGGCCGGTGACAGCTCGGGAAAAAGCTGCGGAAGCTCATAGGCGGCAACAGGGCCATGCAAAAGCGGCGTCGCGGCGGAAGGAGAGCCGGCAACCTTGATGCCATAGTGAAGCGCGCGGGCCACGAGCTCGTCATCGGAAAGAACCTTGTCCCAGTCGTGAATTAAGCCGGCGGCAGCCGCATCAAAGCGGTCAACGCCGTAGACCTCGGCCAGATGAAGTGCGGTCTCGGCAACACCGCGCGAATGCACATAGCGCTTGCGCTTATCTTTCATGCGAACATCGAGCAGCTCTTGAATGCGCTTGAGCAGCGCGCGCTCATCGCCCTCAAACTGATCCTCTACCGACAACGTAGCCCCCATCACTCAAAATCTTCTTGGCCCAAATCGGCATATAGCCTGCGCTTGCGAATGTAGCCGAGCACGGACTCGCTCGTAAGATAGCGCACGCTCATGCCGCGGGCAACTCGCTTACGAATGTTCGTCGAGCTGATCGCCAGCGCCGGAATCTGAATATAGCGCACGTCGAACGGCAGCCCCGACTCTTTGATTCGGGCACGCGCCGTATCGATATCAAAGCCCGGTCGCGTCGCCGCAATAAAGGTAGCAAGCTCAGCGATTCGTTCGGCATCATGCCAGGTCACAATATCGATAATCGCATCGGCGCCCGTAATAAAGTAGAGCTTTACCTGCGGCGGGTAAAAATCGCGAAGGGCATGAAGCGTATCGGCCGTATAGGTTACACCCGGACGGTCAATCTCGAACCGGCTCGCCAAAAAGGCCGGGTTCGCGGCGGTGGCGAGGACCGTCATGGCATAACGGTCCTCAGCAGGCGTCACCGGTTTGTCGAGTTTAAAGGCAGGAGAGCCGGCCGGCATAAAGAGCACAGCGTCCAAGTCGAGCGACTCGCGCGCCTGCTCGGCAGTCACCAAGTGCCCGTAATGAATCGGGTCGAAGGTGCCGCCCATAATGCCAAGCCGAAACTCTTTGCCCTCTTTTATGGGCAGCTCGGGCAAACCGATTCCACCGCGCAGCGACATGGCTTACTCGCCCTCCGAGGTCTCGGCATCGTCCGCGGCATCCGCCGCATCGACAACCTCGACGCCCTCATCCGGAGCATCGGTCACGTCAAGGGCCTCAACGGCAACGTCCTCGCCAGCGTCCTCGAGCTCCTCGTACTCCGAGAAGTCCTCGGCGCCCTCAAAGTCAAAGGCGCGCTGGCAAATGCGGACCTCGTCGCCCGCACGGCAGCCGGCCTTCTCGAGCGCGTCGTCAACACCCATGCGCGCAAACTTGTGCTGCAGGTAGATGACGGCTTCCTCGTTTTCCCAGTCGGTCTGGATAACCATGCGCTCGATGGCGCGACCAACCACACGGAAGGCACCGGGCTCCTCCTGGACAATGCGGAACCGCTTCTCGCGCTGCAGACGGCGGCGCTCCCACTCCTCGTCGCGAAGATCGACCGGCTCATCGGAGACCGCCAGCTCGGCGCGCAGCTTAGCCACCTGCTCGCCCACGGCAAGCATCAGCGTGTTGAGGCCGGCGCCCGTCACGGCGGACACGGCAAAGAACATATGTCCATCGTCGAGCGCGGCGCGCTTGAGGTCGGCAATCTTGTCGGCCGTGCCCGGCGCATCGCACTTGTTGGCGACGACGATCTGCGGACGCTCCGAAAGCTCGGCGCCATACTGCTCGAGCTCACGGTTGATGATACGGTAATCCTCGACCGGATCGCGATCCTCAAACCCGCCCGTCATGTCAACGACATGCATGATGAGCGCCGTACGCTCGATGTGGCGCAGGAACTGGTGGCCCAAGCCCTTGCCCTCGCTCGCGCCCTCGATGAGGCCGGGGACGTCGGCAACGACATAGGAGTACTCGCCGGCACGCACCATACCCAGGTTGGGCACGAGCGTGGTAAACGGATAGTCGGCGATCTTGGGTCGGGCGGCACTCATGCGCGCGATAAGCGAGGACTTGCCCACCGAGGGGAAGCCCACGAGCGCGGCATCAGCCATGAGCTTCATCTCGAGCTCAATCCAGTGCTCCTCGGCCGGCTCGCCCAGCTGGGCGAATGCGGGCGCGCGGCGCACCGACGTCACAAAGTGCGTATTGCCCAGACCGCCGGCACCGCCGGGCGCCACAACGACGCGCTCGCCATCATGCACCAAGTCGGCAATCTCGAACATCGGGGTCTGCGTCTCGGGGTCGAGCTCGCGCACCACGGTACCCATGGGAACCTTGAGAATAAGGTCCTCGCCGCTCTTACCGTTACGACGGGCACCCTGCCCGTGCGTGCCGCGCTCGGCGCGGAAGTGATGCTTAAAGCGGTAATCGATCAGCGAAGACAGCTGAGCATCGGCCTGGATGACGACATTGCCGCCACGACCGCCGTCGCCGCCATCGGGGCCGCCCTTGGGGACAAATGCCTCGCGCCTAAACGACATGCATCCGGCTCCGCCGTCGCCGCCGCACACGTTAATGCGGCTGATATCGGTGAACTGTGACAACAGAATCGCCTCCTACAAAAAGAGGGAGACCCTTGAATCCTAAAACTCAAGTGCCTCCCACATATGTGCTCTATGAAGGGTGAATTACGCGTTCGCGAGCGGGCGTACGCTGACCCTGTGCTTGATACCCCTGTGGAACTCAACGGTACCGTCGACCAGCGCGAACAGCGTGTCGTCCTTGCCACGGCCAACGTTCTCACCCGGGTGGATGTGCGTGCCGTGCTGACGGACGAGAATCGTGCCCGTGGTTACCGTCTGGCCGGCATAGCGCTTCGTGCCAAGGCGCTGACCGCGGGAGTCACGGCCATTACGGGAGGAACCGAGTCCTTTTTTGTGTGCCATTGTGTATACCTACTCTTTCGTTACGAGTGTAATCTACTCGGCGACGGGAGCCTCGGCAACAGCCTCGGCCTCTGCCTTGACAGCCTTCTTGGCGCGGGACGTAGCCTGGACCTTCACGATCTTCAGCTTGGTGAGCTGCTGACGGTGACCCTTCAGACGACGATAGCGCTTACGCTTGTGGAACTTGAAGACCAGCTGCTTCTCGCCCTTGAACTGCTCAACGATCTGAGCGGTAACCTTGGCCTTGGCCAGCTTGTCGGGATCGGTGACGATCTTCTTACCATCGTTGAGGAAGATGACCGGCAGGGTGACCTTGTCGCCCTCATTGCCCTCGATCTTCTCGACGGTGATGACATCGTCGGTGGCGACCTTGTACTGCTTGCCGCCCGTGTTAACGATTGCGTACATGTTTACTTGCCCTTCATGCATCAGTTAGTGCAACAGCCGAATATAGTAGCAGGCGAAAATACCCCCGTCAACGAGTATGTGGAGCAAATCCACAAGTTCGCACAGGTATGGGGCTGACGAGTCGGCCCTCGTCGTCCTCGCATGCTTGATTCTGACGCTCGACATCGTAGGAGCAGATGGTCACGAGGTCTTGCATACCGGTGGAAACAATAGGTGCATCCACGCCCGGGGTCAAGCCCTGCAACAAAACATCAGCAGCAGAAAGCAAAATTTCCGGACGCATGGAGCCCTCGTTGTCGGCATGGGTGTCGAGCATGAGCACCAAATGGTCCGGGCGCTCCCCCGCCGTGAGCTCATAGCCCACGAGCGTGTGATCCAAATCCAAGCGCTTGCTCTTTTTGCCGCGCGCGTAGTCGATGCCATGGTCCGCGCGCAGCGTGTCGATCGCACGACGCACCTCGTCGGCGCTTACGGGCGCCTCGGGATCCAAGTGCAGGTCGATGCGATACGACAGACGCGTGAGTTGCGCCGTCAACGCCGGCGTGCGCACGTCGATATACGCCGCCTCGATGGGCGCCAGATCGGCCGGAGACGCCGCAGCCAGACGCCCAAACGCCTCGTCGAGCGCCACAAACTCGGTCATAAACAGGTCATACCACTCGCAGGTCGACGACGTACCCACCGGTAACGCCGAAGAGAAGCCCACGCGCATGTGCGGAGAGAAGCCCTGCGTGACGGCATAGGGAAGTCCCGCACGGCGCACGATGCGCTCAATGGTATGGATTACTTCGAGATGGCCCAGGTACTTAAGGCGATCGCGCTTGCCATAGCGAACGCGAAGTCTAAAGAGCGTGGGGTTGTCGGTCAGGCGCTCACTCATGCGCGATCACCCATCAATACATTCTTGGCGTGGAGCGTGGGGCAGATTCCGCAGCCGGTGCACGACGTGCGGGTGCAGTCGGGAGTCGTGACACCCTCGAGCGAGCGACGGTACTCGCGCTCGAGGAAGCCGCGCGTGCAGCCGGGGCTCACGTGCTCCCACGGCAGGCGCCAGTCCAACTCGTAGGGCAGGTGCACGAGCTCATTGAGGTCGATGCCGTTTTTGGCAGCAGCCTCCTTCCAGTTATCGAGCGTGAAATGCTCTACCCAGGCGTCAAAGCGAGAGCCCGCGCGCCAAGCATCGATGATGACGGGCGTCATGTCACGACCGGCGCGGGACAGAGCGGCCTCGATGAGCGAGGTCTCGGCATCGTGGTAATGCACGCGGACGGCACGGTTGCGAACGCTCGTGATGAGCAGCTTCTGGCGACGCTTGACGTCGTCGTAGTCGAGCTGCGGGCACCACTGGAACGGCGTGGCAGCCTTGGGAATAAAGACCGAAACCGAGATCGACACCGAGATCGAGCCGCGACGAGCCTTGGGCACCACGGAACGGCCGAGCTCCAGCACGTGATCGGCCAGATTGGCGATGGCCACGATGTCCTCGTCGCGCTCGCCGGGAAGGCCCATCATAAAGTAGAGCTTCATGCGGTTCCAGCCGGCCTCGAAGGCCGCCTTGGCCGCACGGTCCAGGTCCTCCTCGGTCACGTTCTTGTTAATGATGTCGCGCATGCGCTGGCTGCCGGCCTCGGGCGCGAACGTCAGGCCGCCCTTCTTTTCGCCGGCGACCGACTCGGCCATATCCACGCCAAACGAATCCAGGCGCTGCGACGGAATAGACACGCGAATACCCGTATCCTCCAGGCGACGGTTGAGCCTGCCGAGCACGTCACGAATGCAGGAGTGGTCGGTCGTGGAGAGCGAGGTCAGCGACACCTCGTCATAGCCGGTCTTTTCCAGACCCTGAATCACCGACGAGACGATCTGGTCGGCCGAGCGCTCGCGCACCGGGCGATACGTCATGCCGGCCTGGCAAAAACGACAGCCGCGGGCGCAGCCGCGCAGAATCTCGATAGACAGGCGATCGTGGACCAGCTGCGCATAGGGCACGCACGACTGCGACAGCGGATTCGTGGCGCCGAAATCCTCGACGACGCGTTTGTAGACCACGGTCGGCGCATCCTTGCCCTCGCGCGGCACGGTGTAGCCATGCGGCGAGCAGGGCTCGTCGTGACGAACCTCATAGAGCGACGGCACGTAGTTGCCGGCAATGGATGCAAGCTGCTCAACAATCTGCGCGCGCGGGACTCCTTCGTCGCGCAGGCGGCGATGCAGCTGGCAGGTCTCGAGCAGCGATTCCTCGCCCTCGCCGATGAGGATGGCATCGAAGAAGGCCGCGTACGGCTCGGGGTTGTACACCGAGGGGCCGCCGGCGATGATGATGGGGTCGTCTTCACCTCGGTCGGCCGCTAACAGCGGAATGCCAGCGAGGTCGAGTGCCTCGAGGAAGTTCGTCACCGCCATCTCGTGCGGCACATGCAGGCCGACGATATCAAACGAAGCGACCGGCGCTGCACCCTCGAGCGAGAGCAGCGGAATGCCTGCCTCGCGCATAGCGTCACCCATATCGGGCCACGGCACATAGCCACGCTCGCAGGAGATGCCCTCGGCCTGGTTAAGGATGTTGTAGAGGATGGCGATACCCTGGTTGGGCAGACCAACCTCGTACACATCCGGGTAGATCAGGCAGCAACGGTAGTCGGCATCGGCCTTGGAAAGCGTGCCCCACTCGTGATCGATATAGCGGCTCGGCTTTTCGACCTTGGCGAGCAGCGGCTCAATTAAATGAAAGCAGTCTTGATACGGAACGCGCAACGGAAAACCCCTAAGCAGCGAGATCGGATGCGTCTTGGTAGGACGCCATAGGACGGATAGCGCCCGCGACCGTGGTCACCAGATCGCGAACGCGGGAGAACGTGGCAGTGACCACCTCGTTGGCACGGCTGTAGTCGACATCGCGCTCGTAGAGCGAAACGAGCGCACGGCCCATGCCATAGGTGCCCGCGGCAGCAGTGAGCGCCTTGACGGCAAACCCAATATGCGGCGTCTGCTTGACGAGCGCACGGGTGACCGCGCGGATCACAAGACCGCCGGCAAGCACGCCCGCGACCTCGTAGCCGCGCTCAGGCTTAATGCCGCGTCCAAAGACGGCAGCGAGCTCAAAGAGCATTCCCACCTGAGCCACCGCCATAACGGGATAATCGGCGCCCGGCAAAAACACCAGCGCACCGGTCGCCATATTGGTGAGCGCGCACGAGGTGATGATACGATTGGCCGCCGCGATGCGCATAAAGGCAAAGTTCGCCGCAAAAGCCGTTTCCTTGTCGGTGCGATCGAGAATCCAGCGGGCAAGCGTCTCGAGCAGAAACGTCTTATCGGTTGCCGCCACCACGCCGAGCATGGGCGTGGACTCCTCGATAAACGGCACCTCCACAGCAGACTCGGCAAGCACGCACACGGGCGCGCCGGCGATCACGAGCTCCTGCACGGCACTCTCCAGGCGGTCGGAACCACACGAGAGCACCAGTACCACATCGGTATCGGTCTTTGGAGCAATTCGCTCCTCCCCCAGACGCTCGACGCGCACAATGCCCGAGGTCGTCTGCGGCACAAAGGCGTCACGCACCGTCTCGGCCAGAAAGCGCGAGGCGGACGAATCCAGATAGACCGAGACGCGCACCGGCGTATCGGAATCCTTCTTAACGGACGCGCCCATCTTAAAAGCGCGGGTCAGCTTATCTACGGGAATTTTCATAGCAAACCCCTCCAGCGGTTACGCGGCGCCCGAACGATGCCGCCATATGGATTGTACGATACCCACTGTCAGCAGCTGAATCATCATCGAAGACGAACCGAAGCTAATAAACGGTAGCGGAATACCGGTAATCGGCATCATGCCGATGCACATGCCGATGTTTTCGAAGGTCTGGAACGCCCACATGCCAACGATGCCCACACACGAAAGACGCAAGAACAGCGACTCACACTTAAAGGCGACGCGAATCGTCGAAAAGATCAGCAGCACGTAGAGGCACAGGAGCAAAAAGGAACCGCAAAAGCCAAAGGTCTCGGATAGGAAGGCGAAGACAAAGTCGGTGTGGAACTCAGGCAGAAAGCCGCCGGCCGACTGCGTCGCATGGCCCAAACCCTTACCAAAGAAGCCGCCCGAGCCAACGGCGATAAGCGACTGCTGCAGGTTGTAGGCATCGTCCGAATCGGCATTATCGGGGTCGATAAAGACCGTCAGGCGGTTCATCTGATACTGCTTGATGAGCACATCGTGGCCGAGCAACGAATCAAAGACCGAATCGAGCGCCAGGACGAGGGCCACCAGGCCCACAAGCAGGGCCAGGGTCGACAGCACCCATTCGCGGCGCGCACCGCTCATGCAGATGACGATGGCGCCCGAGACCAGCACGACCAGGCCCGAGCCCAGGTCGCCCATGGCAACGACGGCCAAAAACGGGATGGACAGCATGCCGCAGAGCTTGACGTAGTCGCGAACGGTATCGATGCGGCCGTTATACTGCGAGCCAAGCGTGGCGATAAAGAAGATGGTGATGAGCTTGGCAAGCTCGACCGGCTGGAATGTCAAGCCGATACCGGGAATCTTGATCCAGCCCGTCATGCCCAGACCGCCCGTATAGGACAGACCCGGAATCTTGGGCGAGAAGATCACGATCAGGTCGATGACGAGCAACGCCGTCGAAAAATTGGAAATACCGCGCAGATCGGTACGCCAGACGAGCACCGCAAGCACCGCGCCAATGCCAATGCCCAGCAGGTGGCGCGAGAATGAGGCGTCGGCCTTAAACTGTGACGCCGACCAAATAATGATGGCGCCATAGGCAACGAGCGCGACGGTAGCCAGCAGCACACCGATATGCACCTTTTGGCGAAACGTACCGCGCGAGGCCGAAAGTTGCTTGTTGACGCGGTCCAGGCTGCTGCGAGAGCCGGTCTTGGTTGAACGGAACAGATCCGCCGGAGAAAAATCCATCGCAACCTCCTATCGAACCGAAGAATCGCCCGAGGCCGAAGAGGTATCGGGCTCGTCATAAATCACGCCGAGCACGTCGCGCACGACATGCATCGCGGTATCCGAACCACCGCCGCCCTGCTCCAGGACAGTAGCGATGACATACTTGGGATCATCGGCCGGTGCATAGGCGCAGAACCACGCGTATTCGTCCTCGCCGCTTTTCTCGCCCGTGCCCGACTTGCCGTACACCTGCGGCGTCAGGGTGCCAAAGTGAGCCGCCAGGGACGTCGATGCCGTGTAAATCACGTCGTGCATGCCGTTGCGAACAAGAGTCAAATCCGAATCGCTGTTGATCTTGGCCTCCAGGCGCTTCTTCTTGCCCTTGCCGTTGTACTTATAGGCATCGCCGTCGCCATCGCGCGACACGGCAGACAAAAACACGTGAGGCACGTACTGTTTGCCGCCGTTGGCAAGACCCATATAGGCGCACGCCATCTGCAGGGGCGTCACCAGGATGTCGCCTTGGCCGATGGCAATGTTGGTCATATCGCCGGCATTCCACTTGCGGTCCTCGGCAGAGGCGTCGGTAAAGTACGACTCTTTCCACTCGGCATCGGGAATACGGCCCGCGCCCTCACTCGGCAGATCGATACCGCAGGTCTTGCCTAGGCCCCAGCGACGAAAGACCTCCTGCAGGCCCTCGGAATGTTGCTCGTCATAAAAGAAGGCCTTGCCCATGTCGTAGAAGACGGGGTCGCACGAGTTGGCGATACCCGACTGCAGCGTCATGGTGCCGTGGCCAGACGTCAGCCAGCAGCGCTTGCCCCAAGCCTTGCCCAGGCCCGTCCAATAGCCCGTGCAGTTAGTTGTCTGCGTTGAAGTGTAGGTTCCAAACTCAAGACCGGCCAGTGCCGAGAGCGGCTTGATGGTCGAGGCCGACATGTACTGTCCGCTAATGGCGCGGTTGAGCAGCGGGTGCGAACCCTTGTCATCATTGAGCTCGGTCCACACGTCATTTGAGACGCCGCCGATAAAGACGGACGGATCGAACTTGGGCTCGCTCGCCATGCCCAGGATCTCGCCATTGTTGGGATCGAGACACACCACAGCGCCGTTGCCGGCATTGCTGTAGCCAGTGGTCTTGGCAAGCTCGATGGCGCTCGCCAGCGCCGTCTCACAGGCCTGTTGGATCTTAAGATCGAGCGTGAGCTTAATGTCGGAGCCGGCCTTGGCGGGCACGGCGCCGGCCTGACCGGTCACATTGCCCGAGGCATCGACCTTGACGGTCTGCTCGCCACGAATACCCTGCAGCAGGTTTTCGTAGTAGCTCTCAACACCCGCCTGGCCCACGATATCGCCCGACTGGTACGTAATCCGGCCAGCAGAAGCATCATCACCAGAGGTTTTCTTATTCTGGGCCTCGAGCTGCTCGGAGGTAATGGTGCCGGTATAGCCCAAGATATGGCATGCCGTCTCGCCATATGGATACTGGCGCTCGGTACGCTCGGCAATCTTGACGCCCGGGAACTCGCCGGCGTGCTCCTGAATATAGGCAACCGTGGAGCGACGGACGTCCGTCGCGATGGTATGCAGGCTCTGAGCGCCCTCGGAATTGTCCTGAATATTGCGCAGCACCGCCACGTAGGGCATACCGAGCACGTTGGCAAGATGGCGAACCAGAACCTCATCCTCGGCAAGGTCGCGGTAGGCCACGACAGCAAGTGAGGGACGGTTCTGGACAAGCGCCACGCCATTGCGGTCGAGGATGCGGCCGCGCACAGCGGGTGTGGTAACGGTGCGCGTCTGATTGCTATTAGCCTGCTTCTCGTAATAGTCCGACGAGACCATCTGCATGCCCCACAGCTTGACGGCAAGCGCCGCGAACATCGCGCCCACACCCGTGGTGAGGATGGAGAAGCGGCCCTTAAAGGCGGTCGCCGCGGTATTGCCCTCGCCCTCGGTGGCGCGCGGGGCCGTTCCATGCTGCGTATCGTAGGTAAAACGGGAATCGCCGCGACGCATGATGACCAGCGCGACCACGATGGCCACAACCAGCACGATACCGGCGATAATAACCGTCATCTGGGAAGACATCTACAGGCCTCCCCTATTTGAGCTTACGGGTCTTGGGCTTAAAGCGCATGCCCGTCTGGCGTCCGCCACGTGCGGAGAATCCATAACCGGACTGCGGCACGACGCCGGACATCAAAAACGGAATGGCAACCAGACCCGTCAAGATCGAAGACGGCAGCGCATGGCCGAAGATCGCCACGACAAAGCTCGTCTCCAAACCCATAAACAGCAAGATGATGCTGTAGATCACATTAATGACGAGCGCGAAGGCACCCACCGTGATGCCGCGCGCACTCGGGGTACCGCCCGTCTGACCGGCGGCGCTATGCACCAGGGCAAAAGAACCCACGGTCAGCAGGAGCGACATAACGCCCACCGGCACGGCAGCGGAAAGGTCATAGAACAAGCCACTGCAAAAACCGCACGCGACGGCACGGGTCGGGTCGCCCGAGAACACGCTTAGGCACACCAGGATAATCATAAAGTCGACGCGACCGCCCGCAATGGAGATCTGCGGTGCCAGGCCTGCCTGCAGCAGCACGCACACGATGGCAGCGATTACAAACGTGCGGGAGCTCATCCCCTGCTCGTGTAGATCCATGGACATGCCCCCTATTCGCTCGAGCCGGAATCGGTCGTCTCGGACGTGTCGGAACCGTCATCCGAGCTCTCGTCCTTCGTCTTGGTCGCAGCATCGCGCGACGTTCCCTGCGGCGTGCTATTAGCGGTGTTCACGTCCTCATCCGAGGCCGACTGTTCGTCGGTCAGCGAGGTGATGACCAGCACTTCCTCGTTGTTCTCGGCCGTCGTCTGAGCGCGCACCACAATGGTGTAGTACACGTCGTTTGCCGATTTCTCAACCGACGAGACGGTGCCGAGCGGTAGACCCTTGGGGAACACACCGCCAATGCCCGAGGTCACGATGATGTCGCCAACCTTAACGTCGGAGTCGACGCTCACGTACTCAAGACGCAACGTGCCGTCAGCCTGACCCTGCAGCATGCCCTGGGCGCGCGTGTCCTGCACCATAGCGGACACGCCCGAGTTCTCGTCGCCAATCAGGCGCACGGTGGACGTCTTGGCCGAGACCTCGATAATCTGACCTATGACACCGGCAGAACTCGTCACAGGCATGTTGATGGTAAGACCGTCGGCAGAACCCTTATCGATGGTGACGGTCGAGGTCCAGGCATCGCCCGAAGCGCCGACGATACGAGCTGCGGTTGATTTGAGGTTGTAGGTCGACTGCAGGCCGACCAGCCCCTCCAGTCGCTCGGCGGTCTTTTGAGCCTCGGAGAGCTCGGCAACCTTAGAGGTCAGTTCCTCGTTTTGCTTCTTAAGCTCGTCAAGCGTGTCCTGCGACGCCGTAAGGTTAGAGAACACGTTACCGATCGCATTGAAGGGAGCCGCCACAGCCGAGCCCACAAAGCGCACCGGCGAGGTAATCGTCGTCACGCCCGAGCGCACGGCATGAATCGGTCCTGCCTCGCCCTCGCGGATGTAAAACGTGAGCAGCAACACCGAAATCAGGCTGAAAACAATCAACGGGCGCATACCCGTTGATTGTCGCTTGGTATTCAGATTTGTGGAGAAACCCGAAGATCGTGCCAAATGGAATCCACCTTTTGGAAATTAAGCATTGGTCTGGACGAAGCCGCCATCAAACGCATTGGCCTCGAGCACGCGGGCACAGCCGTTAACGACGTTATCGAGCGCCGTGGGGCTGACGTTGACCGAAACACCGGTCTCATCGCGCAGGCGCACGTCGAGACCGCGCAGCAGCGCGCCGCCACCGGTCAGCAAAATGCCGTAGTACATAAGGTCCGAGGCAAGATCGGGAGGCGTAGCGTCGAGTGCGTCCTTGACGGCCTTGGCCATCTCGTCGAGCGGCTTGTTGAGCGCGCGACGAATCTCCTCGCTCTCGATGCGCACGGTCTTGGGCAGACCGGTGATCACGTCGCGGCCGTTGACCTCAACGTCGAGCTCGTCCTTGAGCGGCACGGCGGAACCGACCTTGATCTTGATGTCCTCTGCCGTACGCTCGCCGATGGCCAGGTTGTAGGCATCACGAACGTGCGTGAGGATGGCCTGATCGAACTCGTCGCCGGCAATACGAATGGACTGCGAGACGACGATGCCGCCCATAGCGATAACGGCGACCTCGGTGGTACCGCCGCCGATGTCGATGACCATGGAGCCGGTGGGTTCCTCGACGGGCAGGTCGGCGCCGATAGCGGCTGCCATAGGCTCTTCGATCAGATAGGCCTGGCGGGCCCCGGCCTGGATCGTGGCCTCAAAGACAGCGCGCTTCTCAACCGACGTGACACCGGAGGGAACGCAGACGACAACACGCGGACGCGGAGTCCACGGATAGCGCTTCTCGGACGCCTTATCGATAAAGTAGCGAAGCATGGCCTCGGTAACATCGAAGTCGGCGATGACGCCGTCCTTCAGGGGACGAACGGCCACGATGTTGCCGGGCGTACGGCCGAGCATGCGCTTTGCTTCGATACCGACCGCCAAGATGCGCTCGTCGTTCTTGTCGATGGCGACAACAGAGGGCTCGCGAATGACGATGCCCTTGCCGCGCACGGAGACAAGCGTATTTGCGGTGCCGAGGTCGATGGCAAGATCGCCCGCATAGCTACCGAAGAACATATCCATCAAAGAAAACAACGCAACTCCTGATGTGTTGGATGATTGCTGGAAAACTACTAGCCCATCATACTAGCGCAAGCCCGGCACCTCACTTGCGGTGAAGCGCCGGGCAAAGCTAAATCCCATAAGGTCACTACTGGTTGTCAGCAGCCGAGAAATCCATATCGAGCGAAGAAACGGTCCAGCCGATATGGTTGTCGGAGCGCACGAATTTGACGGTGTACTCCTGCTCGCCGCCCTTGGAAAGCGATGCCTTCACCTTGGCGGTCGTCTCGGTCATGGACTGATCCATGCCCTCGACGGACACGGTGGCACCCTGCGGAATCGAGGAGATGATCATCGACTTAGCGTCCTCGGACAGACTCGAGGCCAGGCAAGACTCGGCCTTTGCGGTGTCACCGTCACCGGCAGCCTGGAACAGATCGGTAACGACAGACTCCTGAGACGGGAAGCCAAAGCCGCGCGTGTAGGCAAAGCCCAGACCGCCCGCGGCGATCAAAATGAGCAGAAGCAGCACGATGAAGACTTTGAGACCCGTGTGGCGATGGCGACGACGGACCTTGGCCTGCTTACGATCCTGACGGTCCTGCTGGACCATCTCGGACTCGGACAGCGTAAAGAAGCCGGTGTCCGAGGGATCGGGCATAAACTGACCGGTCGCGCCCGTAGGATCGAGCGGATCGACGGCAGGAGCGTCCATCGCGGGCGCCGGAGCCGTGGCCATAGCCGTCTGGGCAGACAGCGCGGCAAGCGAATCCTGCACGCGGGCAAGCTCATCGGCCTGCTCGGAGGTGAGCTGGTAGATGCCATCGGCAGTAGCGGCGTTAAAGGCATCGAGTGCGTCGGAGGGACGGCCGGCGGCAGAAAGCGCCTGACCCATGCCGGCGTTGAGCGCACGCGTGTCGTCGCGGGGGCCGGCAAAGTCGATAGCCGTGCGGTAGGTCTCCACGGCATCCGCCGGACGGCCGAGCTTAATGAAGCAACGACCGAGCTCGCCGAGTGCGGCGGCAGGAGCCGGATTGGCGCCATCGATGGCAGCCTGACGGAAGGCGGTTCCCGCGTTGGCATAGTCGCCCGATTGGAACAGCGCATTGCCCAGGCCCAGATAGGCCTTGAACGGCGTGGCATAGGAAGCATCCTGTGTAGCAGCAGAGAACGCCTGGGCGGCCGTCGTGTAGTCGCCCACGGCGGCGAGCGCCTTGCCGCGGTTGGTGAGCAGCGCGCCGCGCTTGCCGTAGGTGCCGTCGTTGAGGGCGGCGGCATAGGCCTCGGCGGCCTCGGCATACATGCCCAGGTGCATCAAGGCGTTACCACGAAGGTGATCGGCCTCGCCCATAATCTCATCGGGAGTTTTTGCCGCCCCAAGCATCTGGGCTGCAGCGGAAAAATCACCCGCGCGGTAAGCGGCGCGGCCCTGTTGGATCAGCTGGCTATTCAAGGAAGTCCCCTTTACTCGTGAACGATCTCGACATGGACGATCTCGTCGCCGGCACGCAGCTGCGAAATCACATCGAGACCCTCGACCGTGGTACCAAAGACGGTGTAACCGGAATCGAGGTTATGCTGGGCACCCAGGCAGAAGTAGAACTGCGAACCCGCGGAATCGGGGTCCATGGAGCGTGCCATGGCAAGGGCGCCATCGACATGGCTGTTGCGCGGATTGGTGGCAAACTCGCCCTTGATGCAGTAGCCGGGGCCACCGGTACCGGGCATACCGTCGGGGCCCTCAAGACCGGCAGCGACGTCGGCGCCGGACATGTCGCGGGTATTGGGGTCGCCGCCCTGGATAACAAAACCGGGCACATAGCGATGGAACTTAAGGCCATCATAGAAACCCATCGTGGAAAGCTCGCAGAAGTTCGCGACATGAATGGGAGCGCCCTCGCCGTCAAACTTGACCTTGATGGTACCCTTCGACGTCTCGATTACGGCGCACTCGTCGCCGACAAGCTGATACTCGGGCGTGTAGAGCTCTTTCTTAAAACCAAACATGTGGTTCCTTCCTCGTGCGTTTAAAGCATATTTGTACGAATTGTAGCAATAAGCACGGGCTTACATCAATTGCGTACGTAGGTTATGCCGACTATGGCGAACTAGTTTTAGGAACGCTGCTGCGGCTTCCAGGAACCCACATTGGCATCGTACTGGTTCAGCGCGCTATTGCCGCCCTGCGCGATGGGCGCCAGGATCTCGCTTTGGTGGGAACTCATCGACTCGCCATCGGGAATGGCCAGCGAAATATCCCAGCTCTGGCAGATCACGTCGACGCGCTCATACATCCACTCGGCAAGCTGCTTTAAGTGGGCGATGTCATCCGCATAGACCGAATCGTCCTGGTACTTAAGGTTGTTGAGCTCATCTTGCGTCTTTTTGATCTGGTCGCGCAGGGCGTAGGCACTCTGCGACAGCTCCTGACGGGTGGACAGCGGCGTTCGGAGATAGCCGTTGTTAAAGGAATCGATGACCTCGCCGATCTGGTCTTCGTCAGCGTAGGACACGATGGTCTGATACAGACCGTCGAGCCTGGTATAGAGCTGATCATCGGTGAGCACGGTTTCTTCCTGGACCACCTCGGCAGAATCGCCCTGCTTGGTATCGTCCTCAGTCGCCTCGCCCTTTTGGCGCGTGGGGAAGGTGGTTTGTGCAGCTTGGCCAAACTGGTCGTAGAAGCCGGGCATAACACCCATGGGATCGGTCGTCACGAACCAATAGGCACCGCCGCAAACGACGGCAAGGACCGCGATGACGATAAGCGGCTTGGGAATATGACGCTTGTGCTTGTGATAGGCGTCCTCGTCGGGGTGCACCTTGCGCTTGGGTTTTTGAGCATCGTCATGCAGGGAAACGGGCATGGGAATATCGACCTTGGGGATACCGAAATCCTTATCGAAAGCCGGCAGCACGCAGGTCTCATTGGGGTCGGCGGCGTCCGAAAGCACCGCAGCGGCAGAGGCCGGCGCATGCGGCACCTCGGTATCGATCTGCTCTTGCGTTAGGCGCGGAAAGCCCGCCGTGCGGCCCGCTGCCAGGTCGGATGCGGCCGCGTCCTCGGAGAGGATACCCGGAGCGGGGCGTCCGCATTTGGGGCACGTACGATCATGCGGAGAAAGACGGGCACCGCAGCCCTCACAGAACACGAATTCGGTGTGCTCGGGACCATCGCCCGGACCCACATAGGCGTTGCAGTAGGGGCAGAACGAGGCGCCGTCCTCGATGGTCTTAAGGCAATGCGGACAGATCACGGCATCCTCTTTTCGAAGCAATTCAAACAATCGAGGTTAGAGCATAACATCGCCAAGGCCCCACAGGAGCAAGGCACCAATTCAACATCGCCAGGGCGCGTAGTTACTTCTTCTTTTTGCTCGGCATCGAGACTTTGATGCCTTGGGCGGACTTGGTTACGCGGGAGCGCTTGACTCCGGTACTCTTCTTTTTCTTGGGCTGGGCCTGGGCCACGCCCTCGAGTGCGCGGGCCTCGGCCTCACGAACGGTGCGAGCTTCGCGGCGCTGCGCCATGTCGGCGGCGACGCGCTTGGCAAAACGCTCGGCCGTCGAACCCGTCGAGCTCACCTTGCCGCCACCGCGACCCAAGCGGACGCGCACACCGCGGCCAAAACCAGTTGCGGCATGACGACGACGCGGCTTGAGCGAATCCATCATCGTGGCGAGCTTAAAGAACACCGAGCAGGTGATGACCACGATGACAGCCAAGATAACCATCTGGCCCATCGACAGGTTGGCAATAGACAGCAGCTTCGGGAATCCGATAACGCCCGTCAGGATGCCGGCAACTACAAACACAAAGAGCGCCACACGTAAGGGCGTGAGGGGCTGCGAGATACGCCAGATCAGGCTGACACTCGCCGCGCACGACGTAAGTAGGCACATCGTAGACAGCGTGAGCTGGTTAAAGCCGAACACGCGCGCCACAAAGATATCGAGCGCCGCGGCCAAAATGACCGCAAGCGACGCCGGCAGTGCCCGCTTGAGCACGTTCGTCAGGAACGACCCCTTCACGCGAGCATTGTTGGGCTCCAGGCCCAACACAAAGCCCGGCGCGCCAATGCAGAAGAAGTTGATGAGCGTCATCTGAATCGGCTCGAAAGGGTACGGCGGCAGCGCGATGCAC
Organism: uncultured Collinsella sp.; assembly: GCA_902405995.1. Taxonomy (GTDB): domain Bacteria; phylum Actinomycetota; class Coriobacteriia; order Coriobacteriales; family Coriobacteriaceae; genus Collinsella. Next base: position 21,956 of record CABPCG010000004.1, on the reverse strand, counting down.
AGCGCCGCCAGGCCCATCGAGAACAGCGTCTTAGTCAGGAACAGCGAAGCCGAACGCTGCAGGTTGTTGATGGAGCGACGGCCCTCGGCCACCACGGCGGGCATCGAGGCAAAGTCGTTGTCGACGAGCACGATTTCGGCCACGTTACGCGCGGCATCGGAGCCGGCCGCCATGGCGACGGAGCAGTCGGCCTCCTTGAGCGCCAACACGTCGTTGACGCCGTCGCCCGTCATGGCCACGGTGTGCTCGCGGCGCTTGAGCGCCTGCACGAGCTCGCGCTTCTGCTGCGGGGTCACACGACCAAAGACATGGTAGCGGTCCACTGCGGCATCGAGCTTGGCCGACGTATCGAGCGTCGTGGCGTCCACATAAGCGTCCGCCCCTGGCACGCCCACCACGCGCGCGATCGACGACACCGTACGCGGGTCGTCGCCACTGATCACGTTAAGGGTCACGCCCTGCTCGTTAAAGTAGCCGATGGTCTCGGCCGCCGAGGTACGAATCTCGTCGCGGATGGTCACAAAGCCCACGGGCTCGGCCTCGCCCACCATATCGCCATCGGGCGTAAAGCCGTCCACGCGCGCCACCACGAGCACGCGGCAGGTATCGGCAAGCTCGGCGACACGGTTCTCGACCTGCGAAAACACACACTCCGAAAGCACAAACTGCGCAGCGCCCATCACATAGGAGCCCTGCGCAAACGAAGCGCCACTCCACTTTTTGGACGACGAGAACGGAATGACCGACAGCGGCTCGGACACCTCGACCGGTCGATCGGCGTAATAGTTGAGCAGCGCCTGGCAGGTCTCGTTGGCATCGGCCGAAGTCGCACGCGCCACGTTAGCCAGGGCAAAATCGAGCACCGTGGTATCGACGGGAACGGCGGCTTCGCCCTCCCCCGAGCCCATGCCAAAGCCCTCGATCGGCAGCGGATACGTGCCCTCGACCTCCATACGACCCGAGGTAATGGTACCCGTCTTGTCCAGGCACAGCACGTCGACGCGAGCGAGCGTCTCGATGCAGTAGAGCTGCTGCGCCAGCACCTTGCGGCGGGCCAGGCGCACCGTGGCGATGGCGAGCACCGACGAGGTCAGCAGCACCAGGCCTTGCGGGATCATGCCCAGCAGGGCGCCCACCGTGGACAGCAGCGCCGACGAAGGCACATGACCAGCCAACAGCTCGGAGAAGCACCACGAAAGCGCGCTATCGCCCGGGGTTCCCGCGGCATCCCACAGCTCGCTCACACTCGAGGCAAACAACGCCAAACCGAGCGGGATCATGATGATGCTCGCAAAGCGCACAATGGCATTAAGCGCGTTCATGATCTCGGAATTGACCTTTTTGACGTACTTGGCCTCATTATTAATTTTAGCCACGTAGTTGTCGGCGCCGACATGGATCACGCGGGCGCGCAGCAGGCCCGAGTCGATAAAGCTGCCGCTCATGAGCTCGGAACCGGGCTGCTTCTTAATAAGGTCGCTCTCGCCCGTCAGCAGGCTCTCGTTAACGAGTGCCTCGCCCGAAACCACCACGGCGTCAGCAGGAATCTGGTCGCCGCGCCCCAGGCGGATGATGTCGTCGAGCACGATCTGGTCCAGGTCGAGCTCCACCTCGGCGCCGTCGCGCACCGCGATGGCCTTCTTGGAGGTCAGCAGCGTGAGTTTATCGACCATCTTCTTGGAACGCATGGACTGAATGACGCCAATAGCGGTATTGAGGAACACCACGAACAAGAACGTCAGATTCTTAAACGAACCGGTCAAAATGACCAGGAACGCCAAGATCACGTTGATCAAATTGAACAGCGTGCAGAGGTTCTCGATGATGAGCTCTTTGACCGACTTGGTCTTGAGCTCCATGTTGCGGTTGATCTTACCGGCGGCGATGCGCTCCTCGACCTCGGCGGTCGAGAGTCCGCGCTCGATATCCGTTGCTGCCATACCACGTCCCATCACGTCGCGTCGGTATAAGAAAAACCGCCCGGACCATGCGAGGTTCGGACGGTCTTACGTTCGATGGTGCCCCATGTTGGATTCGAACCAACGGCCTTCTGCTCCGGAGGCAGACGCTCTAATCCCCTGAGCTAATAGGGCCAACGTTTGGCATTATACCCAAGTGCACCACGGGCTATCAAAATAAAAGAAAAAGCTTTGCAATTCCGAGGAAGACGCGGCTCAACGGCCCACTTTAGAAGGCAAAAGCGAGTCAGATAGTATAAACTCTCATGCACCATATGTACACGGCTCGCGATGCGGGCCGTTTTTGCAAGGGTTATCCATCGAGGTGAGAGGCACACCATGATTGCAATTTTAAAAGAGAGCGCCAGCGACGAGGCCGTCAGCCATATCGTCAGCTGGATTGAGAAAAAGGGCCTGAAGACCGATGTCTCGCGCGGCGAGAATGAGACGATCATCGGCCTGGTGGGCGATACGACCAAGATCGACCCGTTCCTGCTCGAGTCCATGGATGTCGTCGAGCGCGTGCAGCGCGTCTCCGAGCCGTTCAAGCGCGCCAACCGCAAGTTCCACCCCGAGGACTCCGTCATCGACTGCGGCCACGGCGTCAAGATCGGCGGCGATCAGTTCCAGGTCATCGCCGGCCCGTGCTCCGTCGAGGGCGAGAACCTCATCCGCATCGCCCGCCGCGTGAAGGCCGCCGGTGCCACGATGCTGCGCGGCGGTGCCTACAAGCCCCGCACTTCCCCGTACGCCTACCAGGGCATGGGCCCCGCCGGTCTGGACCTGCTGTGCGAGGCGTCTGCCGAGCTCGACATGCCGATCGTCACCGAGATCATGGACCCGCGCGACGTGCAGGTCTTCCTGGACAAGAAGATCGACGTCATGCAGATCGGCGCCCGCAACGCCCAGAACTTCCCTCTGCTCAAAGAGGTCGGCAAGACCAAGACTCCGATCTTGCTTAAGCGCGGCATGTCCGGCACGATCGATGAGCTGCTCATGGCCGCCGAGTACATCATGAGCGAGGGCAACGACAACGTCATCCTGTGCGAGCGCGGCATCCGCACCTTCGAGACCCGCACCCGCAACACCTTCGACCTCAATGCCGTGCCGGTGCTGCACCACCTGTCGCACCTGCCCGTCGTCGCCGACCCCAGCCACGCCACCGGCTACACCCGCTACGTTGAGCCCATGGCGCTCGCCGCGACCGCCTGCGGTGCCAACGGCCTAGAGATCGAGGTCCACGACGAGCCCAGCCGCGCATGGTCCGACGGCGCTCAGGCCCTCACCCCCGATCAGTTCGACGACACCATGCGCCGCATCCGAGCCATTCGCGAGGTTGTCTGCCATGAGACCATGGAGTAGCCCATGGGTACAGTGAGAAACGCGCGCGTTAACCAGGGCGGCCCCAAGTGCGCCGGCATCGTCGGCCTGGGCCTCATCGGCGGCAGCTTTGCCCGCGGCTATGCGCAGGCGGGCGTCCGCGTGCTGGCCTGGGACCCCGATGACGATGTCATGACGGCCGCCAGCATGGGCACTGTCGCCGGAGAGCTTAACGACAAGACGCTCGGCGAATGCGACATCATCGTCCTTGCCTGCTATCCCGAGGCATGCATCGAGTGGCTCGAGGCGCACGCCCAGGCGCTCGCCGACGCCACCGACACCGAGGCCATCATGGGCCCCGTGGTGATCGACACGGTGGGCGTCAAGGGCATCGTGTGCGAGCGCGCCTTTGAGCTAGCCCGCGAGCACGGCTTTTACTTTGTGGGCGCGCACCCCATGGCGGGCACGCAGTACTCGGGCTATGCGCACTCCCGCGCCGACCTGTTCCAGGGCGCCCCGCTCGTGCTCGTACCGCCCGCGGTGGACGATGCGCTCAAACTGGAGCTTTTGGGCCAGGTGCGCGAGATGGTACGCCCCTTGGGCTTTGGCAAGTTCAGCGTGACCAGCGCCGCCGAGCACGACCGCGTCATCGCCTTTACGAGCCAGCTCGCGCACGTCGTCTCCAACGCCTATGTTAAGAGCCCGACCGCTCAGGTCCACCACGGCTTTTCGGCCGGCAGCTACCGCGATCTCACCCGCGTGGCGCACCTCAACCCGCAAATGTGGTCCGAGCTCATGATCGACGACGCCGACGCGCTCGCCTTTGAGATCGACCATCTGATCGAATCGCTTGGCGCCTACAGCCGTGCGCTCAAGGACCGCGACCAGCGCTATCTGGAGAATCTCCTTGCCGAGGGCGACCGCATTAAGCGCGCACTCGACGACGAGGCCTCCCACTAGACAACCCATCACGCCAGGTCGAAAGGACCGAAGCTTATGGCGATTACCATCGATATCGACACTGCACGCCCCTACCAGGTGCATGTTGGCACGTTTTTGCTGGAGCAGGCGGGACCGCTCGTGCGTGCCACTGCCGGCGGCACCAAGGCCGTCATCGTGACGGACACCAACGTGGGCCCGCTCTACCAGATGCCCGTTAAGCAGAGCCTGGAGGCGTCAGGCTACGAGGTGAGCATCTGCACCTTCGAGGCCGGCGAGGCCCATAAGCGCGCCGAAACCTATGTTGCCATTTTGGAGTTTGTGGCCGAGCACGAGCTTTCGCGCTCCGACGTGATCGTGGCGCTCGGCGGCGGCGTCGTGGGCGACGTGGCGGGCTTTGTGGCCGCCACCTACATGCGCGGCTGCAAGTTTGTGCAGATCCCAACGAGCCTGCTCGCCATGGTGGATTCGTCGGTGGGAGGCAAGACCGCCATCGATCTGGCTGCCGGCAAGAACTTGGCCGGCGCCTTTTGGCAGCCGAGCGTGGTTATCGCCGACGTGGGGTGTCTGGCCACACTCACGCCCGAGCAGTTCGCCGACGGCTGCGGCGAGGTCGTCAAGCACGCCGTGATCGCCGACCCGGAGCTTTTCGCCGAGCTGGAGAAGACCCCGCTCACGCTGGAGCTGCTCAACCGCGATGTGGCCCGCGTAGCACTCATCATCGCCCGCAACATCGACATCAAGCGCGCCGTGGTCGTCGCCGACGAGCGCGAAACCAACCAGCGCAAGCTCCTCAATTTTGGACACAGCGCCGGGCACGCCGTCGAGGCCTGCGAGCACTTTGAGCTCGGACACGGCAACTGCGTTTCAATCGGCATGGGCATCATCACGCGCGCCGCGGCCCTGCACGGCATTTGCGATGCTGCACTGCCCGATCGTATTGAGGAACTCTGCGCCCGCCATGGCCTCAAGACCCGCTGCGACCTAGATGCCGATACCGTCTTTGCCGAGGCGCTCCACGACAAGAAGCGCGCGGGTGACACCATCGATCTAGTGATTCCGCACGGCATTGGCCGCTGCAGCATCGACCGCACACCGCTTTCCACTTTCCACGAACTCATTGCCGAGGGCCTCGGCCAGAAGGGAGACGCATCCGCATGCTAGCCCGCATCACCCCGTCCCCGCTCAAGGGCACCGTTCCCGCCATCGCGTCCAAGTCGATGGCGCATCGCCTGATCATCTGCGCTGCGCTTGCCAACGGCGAGACACACGTCACCTGCAACACCACCTGCGCCGACATCGAGGCTACGGTGCGCTGCCTTACGGCCCTGGGGGCTCGCATCGAGACCGTCGAGGACGGCTTCCAGGTCCACCCCACCATGAAGAGTGTTGAGTTTGGCCTGCTCAAGGCCCTTGCCGGCAGCACGCTTGACTGCGGTGAAAGTGGATCCACGCTCCGCTTTATGTTGCCCGTCGCCTGCGCGCTGGGCGCAGAAGCAACTTTTGTGGGTCAGGGGCGCTTGGGCGCCCGCCCGCTCTCCCCGCTCTCGGACGAGATCATCGCCGCCGGCTGCGACCTACAGGGTCTGGGCGGTTTTCCGCTCAAGACGAGCGGCCGCATGCGCCCGGGCACCTTTGTGCTTCCGGGCAACGTGAGCTCGCAGTACATCTCGGGCCTGCTGCTGGCAGCCCCGCTGCTGGCCCAGCCCTCCTGCGTGCAGGTAACCGGCCTCATCGAGAGCCGCCCCTACATCAACCTGACGATACAGGCCATGAAGGCCTTTGGCGTCGAGGTCAACGTCGAGCGCATTCCGGCCAAGGACGGCCAGCCCGAGGTCACGAACTTCCGCGTGAGCAGTGGCTCGTACCGCACGCCCGGCAGCGTGGCCGTCGAGGGCGACTGGTCCAACGCCGCCTTTTGGCTGTGCGCCGGCGCCATCGGTACCGACCCAATCACCGTCGAGGGCGTGTCGCTAAGCTCCGCACAGGGCGACCGTAACGTGCTTGCCGCGCTTTCGCGCTTTGGCGCCCGCATCGTGCGCTCCACCAACGCCGCCACCGTGCAGTCCGACAAGCTCGCCGGCTTTGAGATGAGTGCCCACGACATTCCGGACCTGGTGCCCGTCATCTCGGCCGTGGCCTCGCTGGCACAGGGCCGCACCTTTATCCGCGATTGTGCCCGTCTGCGCATCAAGGAATCCGACCGCTTGGTCACCACCACCCGCGAGCTCACCGCGCTGGGCGCGCAGGTGCGCATTGCCGGCGACGACCTCATCATCAAGGGCGTCGACGCCTTTACCGGCGGCGAGGTCGATTCGCACAACGACCATCGCATCGCCATGATGGCCGCTATCGCCGCGAGCCGCGCCACCGGCGAGGTCGTGATCCACGGTGCCGAGGCCGTCAACAAGTCCTATCCCGATTTCTTCGACCACTACCGCCTGCTGGGCGGCAAGGTCACACTCGAGGAGGAATAGCATGTCCTCGACCTTTGGCAACGTCTTGCACTTAAGCATCTTCGGCCAGTCGCACTCCCCCGCCATCGGCTGCTCCCTCGATGGCATCCCGGCGGGCATCGCTGTTGACCAGGAGCGGCTGCAGGCCTTCCTTGACCGTCGTGCCCCCGGTCGCGACGAGACCGCGACCAAACGCCGCGAGGCCGACGCCGCCCACATCATCGCCGGTGTGGTCGATGGACATACCACCGGCGCGCCCATCGCCGCGATTATCGAGAACACCAACACGCGCTCCAAGGATTACTCCGAGCTGCGCCGCAAGCCCCGCCCCGGACATGCGGACTTCCCTGCGCGCGTGAAGTATCACAACATGCACGATGTCGCCGGTGGCGGTCATTTCTCCGGCCGCCTAACGGCCCCCTTATGCATCGCCGGCGGCATTGCGCTGCAGGCACTCGAGGCCCGCGGCATTCAGGTCATGGCGCACGTCGCGCAGATCGGCGGCATCTCCGACCTGCCGATGGACGACATGGTCTATCGCGAGGCCGACCGCAAGGCGATCCTTACGAACGATCTGCCGTGCATTGACGCCGCCGCAGCCGGCCGCATGCGCGAGGAAATCCTAGCCGCGCGCGACGAACTCGACAGCATCGGCGGCATCGTGGAGTGCGGCATTTACGGGCTTCACGCGGGCATCGGCGACCCCATGTTCGACGGCATCGAGAACCGCATCGCGCAGATCGCGTTTGGCATTCCCGCCGTAAAGGGCGTGGAGTTTGGCATGGGCTTTGCCGTGGCCGCCATGCGCGGCAGCGAGAACAATGATCCGTATCGCATCGATGCCGAGACCGGCGAGATCGAGGTCGAGTCCAACAACGCCGGCGGCATCCTGGGCGGTATTTCGACCGGTGCACCCGTCATGTGGCGCATGGCCGTGAAGCCGACGCCCTCCATTGGCCGCGAGCAGCAGACGGTGGACATGGACGCTATGGAAAATGCCGAGCTCTCGGTCCACGGTCGCCACGACCCCTGCATCGTCCCGCGCGCCGTCCCCGTAGCCGAAGCAGCCGCAGCGCTGGCCATCTGGGACGCCTTCCTAGAAGACGCCGCCCAGCGCTAAAAAACTCCGGGGGCCAACTCCAGCCCCCACGCCCACCCAGTGAAAGGGGTCCCTATGGACCTTGCTGACATCCGCAAGACCATCGATGGCATCGATACCACGCTCCTCAACAGTTTTGTCGAGCGCATGGACATTGCCACCGAGGTCGCCAAATCAAAAATCGAGATGGGCAAGGCCGTCTTCGACCCCGCCCGCGAGCGCTCCAAGCTCAACAACCTTGCCGGCCGCGCGCCCGAGCGCTACGAGGCGCAGACCATCACGCTGTTCCGCCTCCTCATGAGCATGAGCAAGGCCGAGCAGCAGCGCTATATCAACGGGCTCAAGGGCATCACGGTCTCGCAAAAGGCCCACGCCACTGCCGAGGCCTTCGACACGCCCTTCCCCCAGACGGCCAGCGTCGCCTGCCAGGGCGTTGAGGGCGCCTACAGCCAGATCGCCGCGTGCAAGCTCTTCGACGTGCCCGATATCGCGTTCTTCGACACCTTCGAAGGTGTCATGCGCGCTGTGCGCGACGGATTCTGCGAGTTTGGCGTACTGCCCATCGAAAACTCCACCGCAGGCTCGGTCAACGCGGTCTACGACCTGCTCGCGCAGTTCGACTTCCACATCGTGCGCTCGCTGCGCCTCAAGATCGACCACAACTTGCTCGTCAAGCCCGGCACCAAGCTCGCGGGCATACGCGAGGTCTACAGCCACGGTCAGGCCATCGCGCAGTGCGCTAGCTTTATCGAGGCGCACGGCCTGCACGCCACCAAGTACCCCAACACCGCCATGTCGGCCGAGATGGTCGCCAGCTCCGAGCGCACCGATGTTGCCGCCATCGCATCGCGCAGCTGCGCGGCACTCTATGGTCTGGAGGTGCTGGAGCCCAACATCCAGGACTCGGACAACAACTACACGCGCTTTGTCGTCATCAGCCGCGAGCCACGCGTCTACCCCGGTGCCAACCGCACCTCGCTTATGATTACCACGGCCAACGAGCCGGGCGCGCTCTATCGCGTACTCGAGCGTTTCTACGCGCTCAATATCAACCTCATCAAGCTCGAGAGCCGTCCCATCCCCGGGCATGACTTTGAGTTTATGTTCTACTTTGACCTGGACTGCCCCTTTGGTAGCAAGGCCCTCGACGACTTGCTCGACTCCATCGATGACGTGTGCGAGAGCTTCACCTACTTTGGCAGCTACACGGAGGTGCTCTAGATGACCGATACCGCCGCAACCCGTCCCTACGGCGTGCTGGGCCGTGTGCTGGGCCACAGCTACACCCCGACCATCTACAAAGAGCTCGCGGGGCTCGAATACGTGCGTTTTGAGCGCGAGCCCGAGGACCTCCAGGCCTTTATGACGGGCGACGAATGGGAGGGCACCAACGTGACCATCCCCTACAAACGCGCCGTCATGGAATACCTGGACGAGCTGAGCCCGCTGGCCGAGCGCATGGGCAACGTTAACACCATCACACGCTTGCCCGACGGCCGCCTGCGCGGTGACAACACTGACTATTTCGGTTTTCAGTGCCTAGTTGAGGAGTTGGGCGTAGAGGTTGCCGGCAAGAAGGCCCTCGTGCTCGGTGCCACCGGTGGCGCGGGTACTACGGCCAGTATGGTGCTCGGAGATCTGGGTGCCATCGTCGTACCCGTGGGTCGCACGAGCGAGGTCAATTACAGCAACATCGCTCAGCAGTCCGATGCAACGCTGCTCGTCAACTGCACGCCCGCCGGTATGTTCCCCCACTGCCCCGACGCTCCCTGCACGCTCGAAGGCCTCGATGCGCTCGAGGGCGTCATCGACATTGTCTACAACCCCGCCCGCACGGGTCTGATGCTCGAGGCCGAGCGCCGCGGCATCCCCTGCATCGGCGGCCTGCTCATGCTTGTTGCCCAGGCGGCACAGGCTGTAGAGCGTTACACCGGCCAAGCTACCCCGCGCAAGCGTATCTTGGACGTAACGGAGCGTCTGTCCCGCCGCGAGCAGAACATCGCGCTGATTGGCATGCCGGGCTCGGGCAAGACCCGCGTGGGCGAGCAGATCGCCCAGCTCACGGGTCGCGAGCACATCGACTTGGATCGCGCGCTCGAGGAGCGTCTGGGCATGCCCTGTGCCGACTTTATCGTCGAGCGCGGCGAGGCGGCCTTCCGCGAACAGGAGACGGCTGCGCTGGCCGACATCTCCAAGCGCAGCGGCCTGGTGCTCTCCACCGGCGGCGGCGTGGTCACACGCGACGAGAACTACCCGCTGCTGCACCAGAACAGCCAGATCGTGATGCTCAACCGTAAGCTCGACGAACTCGCCCACAAGGGTCGCCCCATCACCGCCCGCGATGGCATCGACAAGCTGGCCAAGCAGCGCATGCCACGCTACCGCGCCTGGGCCGACTACATCATCGACTCACGCGATTGCGCCGCCAACACCGCCCAAGCCCTCCTCGACACCCTCCCATCCGCTCTCTAACCAAAACCACCACAAAGGGGACAGGCACCTTTGTGGTGGTTTTCCAACCGCAAAGGAAGCAACCATGAACGCACTCGTCATCAACGGCCCCAACCTCAACATGCTCGGCATTCGCGAGCCGGGCATCTATGGCAGTGACAACTACGACCGCCTGGTCCAGATCTGCCAGGAGGCAGGTGCCGCGCAGGGCTTCGACGAGGTCGAGGTCTTCCAGTCCAACCACGAGGGCAGCATCGTCGACAAGATCCAGGAGGCCTACGGCAAGGTAGACGGCATCGTCATCAACCCGGCAGCCTACACGCACACCAGCGTGGCAATCCTTGACGCCCTCAAGGCCGTCGCCATCCCGGCTGTGGAGGTCCACATCAGCGCTGTCGAGACCCGCGAGGACTTCCGTCAGGTGAGCTATGCACGCCTAGCCTGCTTTGCCACCATCACCGGCGAAGGCCTCCAAGGCTACGCCCACGCATTGGAGCTGCTGAAAGAGCATCTCGAAAAGTAAGCCTCGCGGATCAATACATTAGCACCGATTCACACGAACAAAACTCCAGCGCCGGCAGCAGCACCTCGCTGCTGCCGGCATTTTGTTACTGGCATATAATCGTTGCAGTCACACTACGTCTGGAGACCCACATGCTGAGCATTCACCTGGGGGATTACCCCGGTTCCATCTACGATACCGAAACCTATTTTAGGAACTCATACTTGGACTCATGGTTCGAAGACCCTATGGCCGCACAGATTATTAAAAGCGTGGACGGATCAGAGCTCATCGGTCCCCACAACATCGTAAGCAAGCAGCTGGGCTCAATCACTCCACTCGAACTGTCCGGCGGCGTTAAGACGCTGCTGCTGGTGCGCAATCTCCCAAATATGGTGTTCAACGCATCCACCTGCGGAGACAACTGTGCCCGCTGGCTACTCAAGATCGGCAAAGAGCAGGATGTGCTGGTGACCTTATACCACATCATGAAATTCCCCTGGAAGAGCTTTGAGATTCGCATCAATAACGATGGCCGCATCGTTAGAAACATGCAGGAGTTTGTCGGCGCCACGAATGACTTTTTGGATGTTGATGAGTAATGAAGGGAACGCATACCGTTGTCGTAGAGCGTGCAAAGGTCAAATACACACTCACGTTTAAGCGCAATATTTCCTTTATACGCGGCAACAGCGGCACGGGCAAAACGACGCTCATCTCGATGATTCGCGACTACAACGACCGAGGACCGGAAAGCGGCGTTGCACTCAGCTGCGACGTACCTTGCGAAACGCTTTCCGGCAGACGCTGGGAGCGCGAGCTGTCGATCATCGAAGATTCAATCGTCTTTCTAGATGAGGGCAACGAGTTTATCTACTCAAAGGACTTCGCCAAAGCCGTAAACGGCTCGTCCAACTATTTTGTTCTGATATCTCGTCGCGATGTCAACGAGCTCCCCTACAGCGTTGATGAGATCCTGAAGTTAGTCAACACGACAAGTAAAACAATCAATGGCCGCAAGAGCGACAGGCGCTTCTACTCGGTGACCAAACCGCTATATGACCACACAGCAAGTATGCTGTATCAGGATCTAAATGCTGGATTCGAGGTACCCGACGCCGTAGTTGTCGAGGATAGCAAATCTGGCTATCAATTCTACGACGCTCTTTGCAACCGGCTCGGGATCCCCTGCTATACCGCCACCGGCGTAGCAAATCTAAAGCGGACAATTCACGAATGCCCCGAGCAAAACGTTCTTGCCATTGGAGACGGCGCAGCATTTGGTCCCTACATCGAAAAGGTGATCGGACAGCGCGTTTACAAGAACGTTCGCTTGTTCCTCCCGGAATCATTTGAGTGGACACTTCTGCAATCTGACCTCATTCCCAGTAACGACATTCCAAAAATTCTCAAGGATCCTTCGAGCTATATCGAAAGCCGCGACTACCTAAGCTGGGAGCGATTCTTCACCGACGTATTGATCAAGTACTCGGCAGACACTCGCTACGCCTACAGAAAGGCGAAACTCAACGAGCAGTACCTAAAGCCGCCGGCGATGGATGCAGTTGCAAGCGTCTTGCCCGAGTGCCTGAGGGCAGACTAGATACGGCGGGGAGGGCCAAGTTGGTCCTCCCCGCCGTTATTACGCCCTCTTGATTACGTACGCCAATCCAATATCGCAGGCGCAACGCACAATTGATGCGAAGAGCCACGATGCTGACAGCGTCATAAGCAGAGGCATGGTCTGCCAGGGAATAAACCAATCGACCGCGTGGATTGCAAAGATGGCGAGGCTAGCCTGTCCGCAGAACACGAGTGCTCGTTCAAAGGATCCCAAAACTGAAACGTCCTTCAGTTTCTCAAGCGCCATGGAAACCCAGCACACGCAGTAGCTGCCGGCAAGAGCGGCAATTGTTGCAGCCACAAACCCATCCACGCGGCGGCTCGAAAGCTCAAGCCCACTCAGCGCGGCAAGGACAAGCCAAGCGACACCGGCTCCAATAAACAGCAGGGACTTGTTCACGCTCGGCTCCAGCCCCCTTTGGCGCGCCGTATAGCCAACCCACATCAGCAGCAAAATATAGCAGCTCAGATCCAAATCGAGCGGCAGGTAAACACCCATTAATCGAGACACGCTCAATCCGCAAAAGGCAATCGCGGCACAGACAACGCCCTGCCAAACAACCCCAATTCCGCGGCGATCAAACAACCGCACGAGCACATTAAACAGCAGGCGCGACGTAAACAGCGCCGCCAAAAACCATGCCATGCCAACGGCGGTAACGCCAAGCCCAGGCACATCAACGCCCGAGGCAAACACAAGCGTCTTAAGCCCCGCAACCAGCGTACCGCTCGTCAAAGGAGCGCCGCTCATCAAGAACGTCGGCACCTGCCACGCCAGTGCAAGAACCACATACGGCACCAGCAGGCGCGACACCGAACCACTCAGCAGCTCGCGCCACGGCTTCGGCCTAAACGTATACCCGGCAAGAATAAAGAACACCGGCATGTGAAACGAGAAGATCGCGTGCCGCAAGGGAGAAGGATTTGGGACGGTGTGCCCCACAATGACCAGAATCATTGCAATTCCCTTTGCAATATCGATCCAGTCGAGCCTTTTGCTTCCCATGGCGAACCCTTCAAAATCGCAGCACACAAGATGAAAAAAGCCCAGACCACCAAGCGGTCCGGGCTTAATAAACGATGGTGCTCCATGGCGGATTCGAACCGTCGACCTTGGGATTAGAAGTCCCCTGCTCTATCCAACTGAGCTAATGGAGCAAATAACCGCACGCCCAAGCAAGCGCAAACCTGTCAGGCGCAAGTAATTATAACCTAGTTGAACTGCTCGCGGTACGCCTTGCAGACCTCATCGACCGGGCCGTCCATGCGAAGGTCACCCTTCTCAATCCAAACGGCACGCTGGCAGATGCGCTCAACCTGCTCCATGGAGTGCGAAACGAACAGAACCGTCACGTCGCCGCTCTGGATAAAGTGCTGGATGCGGGCCTCGCACTTCTGCTGGAAGAACACATCACCGACGGACAGCGTCTCGTCAACGATCAGAATATCTGGCTCGGTAATCGTCGCGATTGCAAAGGCAATACGCGCCACCATACCCGAGGAGAAGTTCTTGAGCGGCATGTCGACAAAGTTCTGAAGCTCAGCGAACTCGATAATGCCGTCAAAGTTGGCGTCGATGAACTCCTTGGTATAGCCGAGCAGGGCGCCGTTCAGATAGATGTTCTCGCGGGCCGTCAGCTCAGGATCAAAGCCGGCGCCGAGCTCAATCAGCGGTGCGATGTTGCCATGGACCTTAACGCTGCCCTCGCTAGGCTCAAGCACGCCAGCGATAATCTTGAGCATAGTAGACTTACCGGAACCATTGGTGCCGACCAGACCCACGACCTCGCCGCGATGAATATCGAACGAGATGTGCTTAAGTGCCCTAAACTCCTCAAAGAACAGCTCGTGCTTGGCAAGCTTAATGAAGTACTCCTTGAGGTTGGTCAGCGACTCGGACGCCATGTTAAAGATCATGGTGACGTCGTCGACCTCGACAGCCAGAGGCTGCTCGCTGTAATCAACAACAGATTCAGTCATCACAGCACTCCTTAGATGTAGAGGATGAACTTGCGCTCGGACTTATGGAACACGGTGTAGCCAATAACAAGCGCAAGGACCGCCCAAGCGACGCACATACCAAACGTCAAAAGCGAGGGCGTGGTCTGGAACAGGAAGATATCACGCATAAACTGCAGGTAGTTATACATGGGGTTCGCATACATCAAGATACGCACGAGATGCGGCATTTGCGCAATATAGTCAGTCGTCCAGAAGATGGGCGTAATGTAAGTCCACGCCGTAATGACGACGCTCCATAGATGCATAACGTCGCGGAAAAAGACCGTAAGAGCAGAGAGCATCATGCCCAGGCCCATGCAGAAGCACATAAGCAGCAGCAGGCAAACCGGCAGCAGAATGAGGTGCCAAGAAGGCATAACACGGAACCACAGCATGACGATGGCGACGGCGACCAGCGAGAAGGCAAAGTTGACCAGCGAGAAGAGCACCTTCTGCACCGGGAAGACCCAGCGGTGCACCTTAACCTTCTTGAGCAGAGGGGCAGCGCCCACGATAGACGTCAGGGCCTGGTTCGTAGACTCGGACATGACGGCAAAAGTAATGTTACCCACGATCAAGTACAGCGGGTACATCTCGGGCGTCATTGATCCATTGCGGCCCTGGCCAAAAATCGTCGAGAACACGATGGCCATGACGATCATCATCAGCAACGGATTGAGCACCGACCATGCGACACCCAGAACGCTACGGCGATACTTGATCTTAAAATCCTTGGTAACCAGCTGACGAAGGATAAACGCATCCTTCTCAAATTCGTTCTTAGCAAACGTCGCAGGCAGACTGCGAGTTTCTTGTTGCTTTGTCTGATCCGACACGGATGCAACTCCTTTACTCGTAATCGTTGACAAACGAACAGTATAGACCCGCCCTCAACGCCATAAGGCGGCGTTGCGAAACTGGAGAACTATCTCACAACATCGTTTTCGGAACGTCTTTCACCAGACAGCATGCCGCGAGCGACAACCACAAGCACGGCAGGAAGACCAAATTGAGCAGCCACGATATAACGAGGCCAATACCAAATAGGACTCGCAATAAAGAGCGTTCCGTACAACAGCAAAAAAGGCAAAAGCGGCAATGCGAAACGCGAACGCCCACGCGATACCAAAAGAACTGCCGAAAACATAAGCAACCAAAAGACAACGGCGCCAGAAATAGACCAAGCGCTCAGTCCAATCGCTACATCGACACCATCGCCGAGAGGTGCAAGCAAGTTGCGAAATGTAACTCCCGTAGAAGCCTTTGCGTCGGCCACAAGGTTATACGGAACGCCCATGAGAAAGTTTTCAGGCAGACCGTCAGCGCCCTTTACATTTGGGGCCCAAAAACCAAACGTCTGCAGTTCCCACGCCTCAAAGTATATCGAAGGGTTACGCGAAAGCATCGAGGCCCAATGGGTCCAAAATTCATCCTTTAGACGCTCCGCATTAAAGCCTTCATTCCATTTAAGCGAATCGATACAACTGGGAAGATACACCTCTTTGTAACGATCAAGCGGAAGCAGCTCGTTCATATAAGAACGATCGGACTCGGACATACCTCCATCGAGTGCGGCAACGCGAGCCATCTGAGCAAGCGGAATACCCACTGCCTCAACATCCTCCGATGGAACAACGCCCATAGCCGAGTACACGGGCCCCGTAATAGCCAAACATGCAGCAATTGCAATTCCAAGAGGAATAGTCAAACGGGAACCCGACCCCATCGGGCCAATACGGCCGAGTCGGCCCAAAACTGCAATTATCGCAAGCACCACGAATAGCGTGGCGCAAATATACAAACCGTTATTCCGCAGAAGCATAGCGTCCAACGCCAGGGCCCCAAAAACGAGCAAACGCAACGCGCTCGACCAGGAATCCTTTCCCATGACGGCATCGGCAAGCATGGTCACCATCAAGACAAGACAGCAGGAAAACAACGGATCTTTCCAGAGCGCCACAGAATATAGAGCGCAATACCGAGACAAGCCAAAATAAACTACGAGCAGCCAAGACCAGCGAGAGGAGACCCCCAAGCGGGAAGTCACCCAAATTGAAAGATAGCCAAACGCGCTGGCAACACAGGCCATCTGAAGCACCGTTAGCAAGGCAACGCCCACCGAAGGGCTCATCCCCATGAGGCCTGCAATTTTGATACAAGCAGCCATCATCATGGTGAATACAACCGGATGATGGTTGCTCAAAGGGTTCCACCCCATAATCTGAGCAAACGATGAGAAGGTATCCCCAAAAAACAGGCCAGGAAAATACCTCAGGAAGAACGGCAGATATAAAAGAAATATCACTAGAGCACGGACCGCAACAGATAGGAATCGAATGGACGAGTCACCATCATTCGCCCGCGGCGAGTCTTCGCAGAAAACACAGCAGCGGCAACGACAAGACAGCTGAACAAGCACCGACAAGACCCAAAAGACCAGCGCCGACATCACCCAAAAAGCAACACAATCAATCGCGGAATACGGCTCAATATAGTTCTCGTAAATCCCGCCGGCAATCACCGGTTCTGTCACGCGAATATGCGCTCCCAGCACAAGAACAAACGAAAATACAAGGGAAATCACTAAGCAGCAAGCTCTACCAACAACAGACGGAAATGCAAAATCCCTGCACGTAAACTTATTGAAATTAACCAATGATGCGATTATCGCAACACATGCCAAGACAGATGGAAACAGGTCGAAGGAACCACTACAATACGTCACCGTAGTGATGCTTGCTGCAAACAGCAAAACAGCACGTGTCACATCTAATAACCTGAACTCTCGAATCAATGCGCCCATCCTAACCACGAAACAAACGATTCGATTGTACGCGACCAAAGGAACCTTCATGGCCGAGCAAACGATTGCCGTTATTATCCCCTGTTACAACGAGGCAGTCACCATCGGAAAAGTCATCGACGACTTTCACCGCGAGCTTCCGCAAGCGGCGGTCTATGTCTATGACAACAACTCGTCGGACGATACCTCACGCATCGCCACCGAGCACGGCGCCACGGTCCGCTTTGAGCCCCGTCAGGGAAAGGGCAACGTGTGCCGCCAGATGTTTCGCGATATCGACGCCGATTGCTACCTGATGGTCGACGGCGACGACACCTACCCCGCCGAGGCGGCAAAGGCCCTCTGCGAGCCTATCCTCAACGGCGCGGCCGATATGACCGTAGGCGACCGCCTTTCCAACGGCACCTACGCCGAGGAAAACAAGCGTGCTTTCCACGGCTTTGGCAACAATCTGGTCCGCGCCATGATCAAGTGGATCTATGGCTACAGCTTCGATGATGTCATGACCGGCTACCGCGCCATGAGCCGCCCGTTCGTTAAAACCTTCCCTGTGCTTTCCGAGGGCTTCCAGATCGAAACCGAGCTCTCGATCCACGCCGTCGACCACCGCTGGCGCATCAAAGATGTGCCCATCGAGTACCGCGACCGTCCGGAAGGCTCCGAGTCCAAGCTCAATACTGTGAGCGACGGCATTAAAGTCGTCGCGATGATCGGCACGCTGTTCAAGGACTACCGCCCGCTGAAGTTCTTCAGCCTCGTCGCGCTTCTGTTTGCGGTGATCGGCCTCGCCCTGGGCATGCCCATCGTTGTCGAGTATTTCCAGACCGGCCTCGTTCCGCGCTTCCCCACCGCAATGCTCGCCGCATCTTTCATGTTCCTTTGTGGCCTGAGTCTCGCGACGGGGCTTATCCTTGATTCCGTTGCAAAGGTTGAGCGTAAACAGTGGGAGGTCAACGTGTATAACACATATGGCTGCAGCATTCCCTCCAGCGCAAATAAAAACGAGAGGTAAGTCGCATGCCGCTCATTTCCATTGTCGTGCCGTGCTACAACGAGCAAGAATCGCTTCCGATCTTTCTTAAAGAGTTCGACAACGTCGTTCGCACCATGACGCAGCAAGACCCCGGCATCTCCTTTGAGGCAGTCCTCATCGACGATGGCTCGGCAGACAAAACGCTCGCCGTCATGAAAGCAGAAGCCGCGGCGGCGCATCCATACGCCATCCGCTGGCACTCTTTCTCGCGCAACTTTGGCAAGGAGGCGGCGCTACTCGCCGGACTCCAGCACGCAAAGGGCGACTATGTCGCCACCATGGACGCCGACATGCAGGACCCGCCCTCGCTCCTGCCGCAGATGTACGAGATCCTGCAGACCGAAAACTACGATAACGTCGCCACACGCAGGACCACCCGCGAAGGCGAGCCTCCCATCAGGTCGTTCTGCGCCCGTATGTTCTACAAGATCATCAACCGCATTTCCAAGGCCGACATCGTCGACGGAGCACGCGATTTTAGGCTCATGAAGCGACCTATGGTCAACGCCATCATCTCTATGGGCGAATACAACCGATTCTCCAAGGGCATTTACGGCTGGGTTGGCTTCAAGACCAAATGGCTCCCCTACGTAAACGTCAACCGCGTGGCCGGCGAGACCAAATGGAGCTTTTGGTCGCTGCTCCTCTATTCCATCGACGGCATCGTCGCGTTTTCCACGGCGCCGCTCTCCCTCGCCGCCCTCACGGGTATCGTTTTCTGTCTCATCGCCATCCTGGGATTC
This sequence comes from uncultured Collinsella sp., assembly GCA_902405995.1. Taxonomy (GTDB): domain Bacteria; phylum Actinomycetota; class Coriobacteriia; order Coriobacteriales; family Coriobacteriaceae; genus Collinsella. The sequence goes on along the minus strand of CABPCG010000004.1, from coordinate 3,028 downwards.
GTCGTCATCCTAGTAAAGACGCTTGTCTGGGGCGATCCCGTCGGCGGATGGCCGTCGCTCGCCTGCCTCATAACGCTGTTTGGTGGCATGCAGCTCCTGTGCCTAGGAATCATTGGCGAGTACTTGGCAAAAGCCTACTTGGAGGCCAAGCGCCGCCCCATCTATATCATTCGAGAATCCAACGAGGAATCTGATGACACGGCCCAATAACAGCACGCTCAAGAATGTGGCGTTCTACGCCGCCTGCTTCACGTTTTCCATCGCATTATTTGTCGCACTTGCAGAGGCGGGGCATGTCTACCCCTTTGGCGACAACTCGTTTCTCACCAACGATCTCAAATACCAATACATCGACTTCTTCGCGTGGTTTCGCCGCGTCCTTTTAGGCGAGGCAAACCTTCGCTATTCCTTCTCACAGGGCCTCGGTATGAACACATGGGGGCTCTATAGCTACTACCTCGCCAGCCCCTTCAACCTGCTCTGCGTGCTGTTTCCCGCAGACAAGCTGACGCTCTTCGTATTTGCCATAACCGCGCTCAAGCTTGGCTGCATCCACATCAGCAGCGCTTGGTATGTGCAAAAGCGCTTTGACCTTTCCAAGCCCGCCGCATTCTTGCTATCCCTCTCGTTCACGTTTTGCAGCTGGACCATCAGCAACCTGCGCAACCCACTCTGGATCGATTGCCTCATCCTGCTGCCCATCTGCGCCTACGGATGCTACGAGCTCATCCGCAAGCAGCGCATGATCCGCCTCGTCATCGCAACGGCGCTCAATGTCATGTTCTGCTGGTATACGGCCTACATCAGCATCCTGTTCCTCTGCATCTTCGTATTGGTCGAATTTGTCGATTATGTTGCAGAAGAAGGTTTTAGCTGGAAGCTCATGCTCGATCGGGCCCTGCGATTCGCCGGAGCTATCGCGCTCGGACTGCTTCTGTCCGCCTGGACCTTTTTGCCGACCATCCTTGCCATGTCCAAGGGCGGTCCCGTTCTAGCACTCGGCCCCCTACTTAAAACCAGCCTCAAGTCGCTCATCAGGGGCTTTCTTCCCTGCATGTGGGTAAGCAACGAAAGCACACCGCAGTTCTATTGCGGCATCGTCATGATGCTGCTTGCGGTGAGCCTGCTGGTTAACCGCACGGTTTCGATCAAGACGCGCATCGCAACACTCGTCGTCACGATAATCCTGGTCGCAAGCTCCGTTTTGAGCCCGCTCGAGTACATCTGGTGCGGCATGCGCGTTCCCAACGGCTTCTACTCGCGCACGGCTTTTTTGCTGAGCTTCTTTGCGCTGTGGGCCGCAGGACACGCGCTGCAGGCGCTCAAAAACCAGCCCAAATTGCGTCAAGCCTATCGCCCCGTCGTCATCATGCTCCTCCTGGCACTAACCGCCATTGAGTTGTTTGCCAACGCCCATGTTATGTGGAACCAGCTGTACACAGGCTATTCCGAAAAAGCCAACAGCGCCTATGTCGCCACCGCAACCGACACTATCACGACCATTCAAGACCAGACTTCGGCGTCGTTCTATCGCATTGACCGCACAACCACACGCGTCGACAGCGCCGCCCTCAACGAAGGCTTGGCGCTTGGGTACAACCAGTTGTCTTCGTATTCGTCTGCCAACAACCCGCAGGCCATCGCACTGCTCAACTCCCTTGGATACAGCAGCGTCGGCGAATTCTCGACCCGTTATGCCGAGCCCATTCTTGCCGTTGATGCCCTGTTGGGAGTCAAGTACGCCATCGCCGAGCACGCGCCTTCGGGATACGCGGCAATGACTGAAATAGCCGATACAGCAAGTGCGGTGTACGAGAACCCCTATGCGCTCAGCGTTGGTGTCATGGCATCCAATGACATTCAAAACTGCACGTTGAAGGGCGAGAACCCCTTCGAAAAGCAAAACGACCTCTACAGCAAAATCCTAGGCCGCGAGGTAATGCTCTATACCAAAATCGAGGCCAAAAACACGGAGGATGACGAGAACTTAAGGCAGTGGAACGCCACCGTGCCGTCGGGTTCCATCGGGTATCTCTACATCAACAAAGATGCGACCGCCGGCAGTTATTGGCCCGTCACCCTTACCATCGACCAGCGAACGATCGGAAACGAGGCCTGGAGATTCGACAATAATATCCGCCAGATTGCGGATGCATCGGACTCCCCGAGCCAGCATACGGCGTCAATCGGAGTCGCAGAGGGCTATACAGACATGCCCCAAGACAATGATCCGGTCTTTTACGCCCTCAATCTGGACGTTTTCGAGCAGATTATTAACGAGCTTAAGATGAGCGAATTTGTTCCGACGGTTTTTGAGGACGGAAGGATAGAAGGCGAGTACACCGCCAAGGATGACGGCAACCTACTGCTGAGCGTTCCGTACGATGAGGGCTGGAACGTAACGGTAAACGGAACCGCCACAGAACTAACGCCCGCCGCCGATAAGGGCTTGTCATCCCTGAACATGCAGAAAGGCGCGAATAGGATCGTGATGACCTACAAGACTCCGGGCGCCCTTGCGGGGCTTGCAGTGAGTCTGGCGACCGCCGCCGCCCTTGTTGCAGCGGGTCTATACGCCAGGCATAAGAAAAGCCGCCGTTAACAAGCGGCGGCTTTTTCTCTCGAAAAGTTAATAACGGCTAGAGCGTCTTGAGGTACTCCCCCAGCTCTTCCTCCCAGTCGGGCATGTGGAAGCCCGTCGACTCGAGCCTGGACAGGTCGAGCGCGGAGTGGACCGGGCGCGGGGCGACGGGGCCGGCGGCGTTCGCGTAGTAGTCGGCGGTCGAAACCGGCACGACCCTGTCGCCGTTTCCGTTGGCGGCCTCGAAGACGGCGCGGGCGATGTCGGCCCAGGACCTGACGGCGCCGGAGCCGGTGCAGTCGTAGGTGCCGTAGGGGGCGTGCGTGCCCAGCACGTGGAAGATGGCCCCGGCCATGTCGCGGGTGAAGGTCAGGCGGCCCAGCTGGTCGTCGACGACCGTGACCTGCGTGAGCCTGTCCTCGGGGTCGGCGACGCGGTCGGACAGCC